>JASLAT010000027.1 GCA_030146915.1 Tissierellales bacterium | reverse complement strand
TACTGTTATACATAAAAGGGGTGGAGGTTTTGAAGATAATAATATCAAATGATATTAGTATTCCAATTTATGAGCAGATAAAGGACTCATTAAAATCAGAAATTATTAAAGGGAATATTAAGGAGGGTGAGAAGCTTCCTTCTGTAAGATCCTTATCCAGAGATTTAAAAGTGAGTATATTAACTGTAAAAAAAGCCTATGATGAATTAGTAGATGAAGGATTTATAGAGACAAGGCAGGGCTTAGGTTCCTTTGTTATGGAGAATAACTCTAACTTAAGAAAAGAGGAACTTATTAAAGCATTAGAAGAAAAGATTATAGAGGCAGTAAATATAGCAAAATCAATAAAAATGCCTAAAGAAGAGCTTGAAGATTTAATAAATTATATATATGAGGGTGGATTAGATGACTAATAAAATTGTTTTAAATAATGTAAAAAAAGAATATGAAAATTTTCAGTTAGGAGAGATATCACTTTCTATTCCAAAAGGATATATAACAGGGTTTATTGGAAAAAATGGCCAGGGGAAAACAACAACTCTTAGATCAATACTATCCTTTATTAATTTCGAAGGTGAAATTTTAGTTGATAAAAAGAAAAATAAAGACTTAGATTTCCTTCAAAAAACAGGTATTATTATGGATGAGCCATTTTTAGCTAAGGATTGGTCAATAAACTTAGTTAATAAGGCTATGAAGGTAGGATATGAAAATTGGGATGAGGATAAATTCTTTAACTTAGTAAGGAACTTTAACATACCTTTAAGTTCAAAGGTTAAGGAGCTATCAAGGGGTATGAAAATAAAACTTATGTTATCTATTGCCCTATCACATGCTGCTAATTTGCTTATTTTAGATGAGCCAACAAGTGGACTTGATCCTAGTACCCGTGATGAATTTACAGATATTATTCAGGAGTTTATGGAAGATGAGGAAAATACAGTCCTATTCTCTACACATATAACCCAGGATTTAGAGGCCATAGCAGACTATATTATTTTTATAGATGGTGGTAAGCTTGTTCAGTTTTCAACTAAGGATGATTTTATTAGTTCATATATAATAATTAAGGGAAGTTTAGAAGACTTAGAAAAAATTAATTCAGACCTTTTACTAGGATATAAGAAAACCTCCATTGGTTTTGAAGCTCTTATAAGTATTAAAAATAAAGATGAAGTTTTATCTACAGTTATCATAGAAAAACCTAATATTGAAAAAATTATGGTGCTTTATGGGAGGGAAGGATAATGAAAGATATAGCTAAAATAATAAAACTAGATTTAATATCTGTTCGTCCATACTATACTTTAAAAAATCTTTTGATTTTACTTGGATTAGGTATTTTTTATGCTAGTATCACTAAAAGTGTATTTTTTAGTTATGGAGTTGCATCAATGTTTATTATGTTATTTTCTTCTTACCCGTTTATGGTAGGAGAAGAATCAGGTATAGATACCTTGTATGCTACTTTCGGTATAAAAAAGGAAGACGTTGTTCTAGGTAGATATATATGGGGACTTATACTTACTCTTATAGGCTTAGTAGTAGGATTTATATTAGCTTTTATAACTACAATTTTAATAAAGGAGGACTTTAATCTATTAGAGAATTTACTTTCTATACTAGCTAACTTTATATCTCTTAGTATTATTATTTCAATTCAATACCCTTTATATTTTAAGTATGGTTATAAGAAGGCTAAAACAATTATTTCTAGTATGTTTATCTCAGTTATGATTATTATATTTGCCCTTAGTCATTTTAAAGATAAGTTACAAGGATTTGTAGATTTTATTATTCATAATCCTTATTTATCATTGGGTATAGTTTTATTAATTTGGATCTTTATGTATTTTGTATCAATTAAAATTTCAACAAATATTTATAAAAAAAGAGACCTGGTTTAAGGTCTAACAATATGAGACTAGTTCTTAGTAAATTCCTAAATTATATTAGGATTTTACTAAGAGCTGGTCTTTTTTTAATGGTAATTAATTGAAATATTATCCAATATTATAGATTTAATGTAAAAAATTTAAAAATAATTTATTGAATAGGGATTTATCCTGTGTTAAGATATAAACTATACTATATTGTTAAGTTTGCTTATATATGATACACAATATTTAAAAGTATGGTGCATTAACAATTTTTGTAAACTTATGTTAATAAAAAGACGAAATCATCTTATAACAATATAGCTAATTTAACTTAAATTTACATAGAAGGAGGGGAATATATGATTAAAAACTTTGCACATAGAGGATTTAAAGGGAGTTATCCTGAAAACACTATGTTAGCTTTTAAAAAGGCTGTTGAAGCAGGTGCAGATGGAATTGAATTTGATACTCAATTAAGTAAAGATGGTGAGGTCGTAATAATCCATGATGAAACACTAAATAGAGTAACAGGTGTTGATGGTTATGTTAAAGACTTTACTCTTGATGAGTTAAGAAAATTAAATGCCTCTAAGAATGAAGAGGATGAGTTTGGATTTAATGCAATACCTACTTTAAGAGAGTATTTAGAATATATTAAAGACAAGGATATTATAACTAATATTGAACTTAAAAATAGTATTTTTGAATACCCAGGCTTAGAGAAGAAAGTTATTGATTTAGTTCATGAGTTTGATCTAATTGATAAGGTAATGTTATCGTCATTTAACCATGAAAGTATGTTAAAGGCTAAAGAGTTAGATAAAAATATTAAGTGTGGACTATTAACAGCTTCTTGTATTATAAATCCAGGAAAGTATGTTAAAGAATTAGGTATTGAAGCCTATCATCCAACAGCATATAGTCTAAGTGTAGAAAAAGTGAAAGAGTTACATAAATACGGTATAGAGGTTAATGCTTGGACAGGAGAAATACCATTTTCACTAGAAAGACTAAAAGAGTATGGGGTAGATGGAATAATAAGTGATTACACAACTGAAGTAAATAAGGTACTAAATAGATAGTATATTTTAATTTGAGGGGGATAAGTATGAAAAATATTAAATCAAAGAATTTACTTATAGTCATGTTATTAGTTTTAAGTTTACTTGCTACAGCATGTGGGGACAAGAAGTCAGCTGGAAATGGTGATGACTATAAATTAGTATTAAAGTTAAGTCATGTTTTTTCACCAGATGAACAATTAACTAAGTCGATGGATCTAGTTGCAGACAGAATAAAAGAAAAAACTAATGGTGCAATAGAGATACAAACTTTTCCACAGGCTCAATTAGCTACATATAAAGACGGATTAGAGCAAGTTGTTAGAGGAGCAGAATTTATATCTGTAGAGGACCCATCTTACTTAGGAGACTATGTTCCAGATTTTCAAGCATTAGTTGGACCAATGTTATATGAAGATATAGATGAGTATACTCAAATGTTAGAAACAGATTTAGTTAAAGATATGATAAAAGAAGCTGAAGAAAAAGGAATAAAAATATTAGGACTTGATTATGTATTTGGATTCCGTAATTTAGTTACAAACGAAGTTATTGAAAAACCAGAAGATTTAAAGGG
Organism: Tissierellales bacterium; assembly: GCA_030146915.1. Taxonomy (GTDB): domain Bacteria; phylum Bacillota; class Clostridia; order Tissierellales; family Tissierellaceae; genus JASLAT01. The sequence goes on along the minus strand of JASLAT010000027.1, from coordinate 5,332 downwards.
TCTAAAACTAAGAGTACCAGGTAGTCAACTATTTATAGATACTATAAACTCTATGGGAGCAACAGCAAGTCCAATACCTTTTGCTGAAACTTTATCAGGTGTTCAACAAGGTGTTGTTGATGGATTAGAAGGATCAGAGTTTTCTAACCTAGGAACAAAAATGTATGAAGTTGCAAAAAATGTTGCAGAAACTAAACACTTTTTAGGTACTTGTGGTGTATATATAAGTACAGAAGTTTGGAATGATATACCAGAAGAATACCAAAAAATTATCGAAGAAGAATTTGCCTATGGTGGTAAAGAGATGATAGAAATAATAAAAGAATCATATGAAGAGACAGTAAAGGAATTAAAAGATAATGGTGTTGAGTTTAACCAAGTAGACAGAGAAGCTTTTGTAAAAGCTACAAAGCCAGTTTATGACAAAATGCAAGGTGTTTCAGATGGAATTTATGAAGACTTACAAGAAGAACTTAAGAAAATGAAGTAAGCTATATCTAGAAGAGTTTCAGTTATTGAAACTCTTCTATTTAATGTATTAATAATAAATTAGAATAGAGAGGGATTAGATGAAAGAAAAAAATAAGCTAAGGCTTATAATAAGTAATTTAGATGAGATTATCTCAGGAATTTTCATTATTATAACTACTATACTAGTAATTATCAATGTATTTCTTAGATATTTCATGAAAACAGGACTTTATTGGTCTGAAGAAGTTGCTACAGGTTGTTTTGTTTGGGCAGTATTTATAGGAGCAGCAGCTAGTTATAAGAAAAATCAACATATAGGCGTAGATTTTATAATTGAGAAGTTACCAGAGAATATAAAAAGATTTGTAAAAGTCATAATAAATATAATTTTACTTATAGTTAATGGATATCTAGCTTATCTAAGTGTAGTTTACCTATCAAATTCATATGTAAAACCAACACCGGTTTTAGGAATTTCATCAGCCTACATAAGTTCAGCATTGACAGTTAGTTTTAGTTTAATGACAATATACTCAATAATATTTTTATATGATAGCATTAAACAATATAGTAAAAAAGGAGTGCTATAAATGGCTTATTTACCAATAATTTTAGTTTTTGTTTTATATTTTTCAAGTATACCTATAGCCTATGCATTATTTGCATCTACTTTAACATATTTTTCATTTATAAATACAGGTTCACCTGCAGACTTAATGTTTCAAAAATATATAACAAGTGCTCAGAGTTTCTCTTTACTGGCAATACCTTTTTTCATAATGGCAGGATCTATAATGAACTATTCAGGAATTAGTGAGAAGCTAATGAAGTTTGCAGATGTTTTAACTGGACACTTACCTGGTGGACTAGGACAAGTTAATATTGTTCTTAGTTTATTAATGGGTGGAGTTTCTGGATCAGCAAATGCGGATGCAGCAATGCAAAGTAAGATGTTAGTACCAGAAATGGAAAAACGTGGTTATGATAAGGACTTCTCTTCTGCTATTACAGCAGCATCATCAGCAGTAACTCCTGTTATTCCACCTGGAATTAATTTAATAATATATTCATTAATAGCAAGTGTGTCGACAGGAAAAATCTTTTTAGCAGCATATGTGCCTGGAATATTAATGGCTTTAAGTTTAATGATAGCAGTACATATAATATCTAAAAAAAGAAATTATTTACCATCTAGAGAAACTAAAGCAACAGCTAAAGAAATATTAACTCAAGGATTAGATTCTATCTGGGCCTTATTATTTCCATTTGGAATTATAGCAGGTCTAAGAGGTGGTTTATTTACTGCATCAGAAGCAGGAGCTATTGCAGTTTTATATACACTTATTGTAGGAATTTTTATATATAAGAAATTAAAAATTGAGCATTTTATACCTATAATGAAGGAGACTATCTATGGTACAAGTGGAGTAGTTTTAATAATAGTTGCAGCTTCAGTATTTGGTTATTATATGAACTGGGAAAGAATTCCACAAATGTTAGCAGATGGATTATTAGGAATAACTCAAAATAAATATATAATGCTTTTTATGATAAATATATTACTATTATTGCTTGGAATGTTTTTAGAGGGTGGAGCTGCTATGATAATTATAGCACCGCTTTTAGTTCCAGTTGTAATGGACCTAGGAGTAGATCCTATTCACTTTGGAATTATTGTTATAATAAATATTATGATTGGTGGTATAACTCCTCCTTTTGGATCAATGATGTTTACAGTTTGTTCTATAACTGGATGTGATTTAACAGATTTTATGAGGGAGTCAGTACCATTTATAATTGCATTATTAATAGTACTTCTTATATTAACTTATATTCCACAAATAGTTATGTTTGTACCTAATTTATTGTATTAAATAATATAGTTAACTTAATAGTATTATTCTTAATAAAGAACGCCATGGATATTTTAGATACCATGGTGTTTTTTAAATTTATTAAAAATTTTTTAAAAGTTGGTTTATTAATATAATAAAGAAACCAGATATATATGACATAATTTGAATAAAGTATGAATACTGGTATTATAAATATAAGGTTAAATAACAAAAGAAACTTAAAGGGGTGTTGGATATGAATTTAATTGATATGGAAGTAAATCATAAAAGTTTTGGACTGGGAAAGATTATAAAACAAGATGGGAATTACTTGGTAGTTAAATTTGGTGATGAAGAAAAGACATTTACATATCCTGATTCTTTTGAAAGGTTTTTAAGTATAGATAATAAAGAAGTTTATAGTAAGATTAAAAAGGATATTGAGAAAAAGAAAATTATTAAAAAGAATGAGCTGGAAAAGAGTAGAAAGGAAGAGGAAGAAAAAAGAAAACTAAGGATTATTAAAAGTTTTGATAATGATAGAAAAAGTAAAAGGGAGAAAACTAATAGAGAAAATGTAGCCTTCAAATGTAATTACTGTGATGGAGGTAAGTCTGATAGGGAGGTAGGATTTAATGGCGTTTGTAGTGATGAAATAATAAAAAATAATATACTAGTAGAAAATAGAGTATGGTGCTCATCAGAAGAATGTGAATGTTCATCTTATTTAAAAGGAGATATAACTAGGAGAGAGTTAGATTATATTCATAGTAGTGGTGGCTATGTATGTTATGAGAGTCAAATGTTAAGAGATTGGAAGGCTATGGCTGGTATAGTACATAGTGGGTCTAGAGCAGGTCAACCTATGAGACTAAATAAAGTTAAAAATAATAGTTTATGTATCTTAACAACAAGGTTACCAAATTCTAAGGAAATAGATAGATTTATATTTGGAGTATTTTTAGTAGATGATTCATACCAAGGAGATAATTATGAAGAAGGCTTTGTATCGACTAAGTCTAAATATAGGATTAAGCTATCTCCAAAGGAAGCGGAAAAAATGTTGTTTTGGAATTATTACTCAAATAAAAGTCAGCCAGAGATAGCAAGGTGGGGTTCAGGACTGCATAGATATTTTAAAGATGAGCAGGCTGTTCAAATCCTAAAAGATATAGCTATATTAAAAAGAGGAACAGCTGATGAGAAGCTAGCTGAGGAATTTTTAAATTATTTTTCAAAGATACATGGTGTAGATATTGATTCATTACCAGAAAAAAATGGAGCCTTAATGAGAGATAGATAATAAGTATTAATGATTACAGATATTTGTAAAGTAAATTATAATTTTAATACAATTAATAAAAACTTTAAGGAGACTCTAATTATATATTAATATATAATTAGAGTCTCAGAGATATAATGTACTTTATAATAGATTAATATATAAACTTATAGTTAAAATATTTTATATAGTTTATATAAGATTGATAAAAGAGTCTATTAACATTAAGATTTAAATTTACTAAAGTATAATTTTAAAGAGGGTGATCTTATTAACTTTATTATAAAAATTCTAATATTTATGATTTCATATTTTTTATTTGATCAGGTATTAAAAGGTGTAAAACTACCTGATAAAATTTTGATAAAATCTAGAAAAAACAACTATTATAAGATAATATTAATTTTCATATATTTTCTTTTTATGTTTATGCTAGAGTATGTTAAACAATCATTATATGAAATATATGGTAAGGAAAGCTGGTTAAGTATATCTTTTGGAGGGTTATTGGCTGCAATTTATCTTAATAGTATCCCTTATTTATTTAGAAAGAAGGACTGAGCTATTTAGATGGAAATTACTTTAAATTTTAAGGAGATGTATTATGAGTATAGATAGTATTAAAATTAAGTCTAATAATATGCATTTTGGACCTTTTCCAAAAGATGGAACAGAAATAGAACAAGAACTTAAATTAGATAAGAATGGTCGTGTATATTTTCAAGCTTATAACTATAAGGCTGATTACTTTCAACCAGAGAGACTTGTTCTAGGAAGAAATAAGCAATTAAAAATTGGAGAAAAAGAGGCTAAAGAGATTTTAGGTTTATTTGAAAAGCAGTTTTTATTAAATAAATATGAAAATCTTATGGTTACTGATATGAGTCTTTGGGAAGTTGAAATTATAGATTCTAATAATAAAGAATATTTATTTGTTGGATATATGATAGGTAAGGACAGTTTATCTTATGATCTAGCTTCCTTTATAAAAAAATATATTAATATAAATAAACTATTTCTATTTGGATAAATAGATTTTCAATTAATTATTAGATTTAAATTTATAGATTAATATTAACAATAAATTGTTAGTAGGTTATAAAAATTATAGATACTTAAGTATATTTATATTTAAGCTTAGGAATATAAGTTAGTACTACAGATTTACTAAAGATAGTATAAATACATAATCTAAAAAAAATGCCCTTTTATTAGGGCATTTTTAATATTTAAATTTATTAATTAAGCAACTACTTAGGCTAGATCAATATCTTTCCACTTGCCAGTTTTATATCTTAAGACTATACCAAGCCATCTTACAATCTGATCAAATAGCATAGCTAACCATGCACCAGCTACACCTAAGCCAACTATATTTATAAAAATATGAGCTAGGCTTAACCTAATTATAAACACACCTATAATTGTAACAATTAATGTAGATACCGTATCTCCAGCTCCTCTAAGTCCACCAGATATTGCAAAGGCCGAAGCTTGAAAGGGTTGAATCAAGGCGATTATTTTCATAACATTAGCTGACATATTTATAATTTCAACATCTTCAGTATAGAACTCAACTAAACTAGGGCCAAAAAAATAAAAGACAGATGCAAAAAATATGGAAGATAAAAGTGCCAGTCTATTACTTTCCTTAATAAAATTTTCTGCTCTATCTATTCTTTTTTCCCCAAGTGACCTACCTACAAGTGTAGATGCCGCAATACCAAAGGCCTGTCCAGGTGCA
>JASLAT010000017.1 GCA_030146915.1 Tissierellales bacterium | reverse complement strand
TTTGGATCCTCTTTTTTAACTAAATAAGCAGCTTTCTCTTTATAATCCCAATCAGCCCTATAGCCTAAAACATCAGCTAAAAAACTTAAAGGAACCATAGTTTTAGCACTGCTTCCACCAAAATTTACTAATCTCGGGATTGAATACTTATCTAAGCTAACTTCCTTACCATTAATTCTTGCCTTATTGCTATTAATCGTTAATGCTACAATATTCCCTTCATGCATTATAGTAGCTGTTTCAGTTGGCTTATCCCAATAAACTTTAGCACCATAGTTTTCTGCTATTAATCTAGCAGGAACTAACGTCCTATCAACATACAAAAAAGATGGGCTATCTGATTTTATTATTTTACCATTTAATATAATCGGAACTTCTCTTACTTGAAGTTTTTCACCATTCATTGTTATATTCAACATATTATTACTAACTGCATATGTGGTTGTAGAGAATAACATACATATAAGTAGGATGAATAAAACTACATTGATCCTCTTCCCTCTCATAACTTAACCTCCATTGACTAAAAACTCTCTTTAATAACTTCTTCGTACAACCTAATATATCACTTAATATTTTATAGTGTCAATTAAAAGAACTTTTTGTCACTATAATGTAATACTAAAACTCTAAAACCTTGTATAACTCATCAGTTCCTGGAGATTCAATAGTTTCTTTTATAAATTCACCATCTTGTATTAAAAGCTCTTCACCTTTAATAATGCCAATCTCCGTTAACCTTATATTTTCTTTTTCAAAGTCAACTTTTAACTTTTCTACATCATCTTCTCCTACGACTATTAACATACTTCCACTAGATATAAGCTTTAGTGGATCTATTTTTAATAAGTTACATATCTTTATAGTAATTTCATCTATAGGTAGATTATCTTTATTTATTAGTACTCCTTTTTTAAGCGCCATAGAAGCTTCCCAAACTGCACCTAAAAGTCCTCCTTCGGTTATATCATGCATATATTTGGCATATTTTCCCGCTAACCTTCCTTCTTTCGTTACACTAAGATACTTATCCATATTTTTTGCCTTTAATAACTCGTCTTCTGTAAGGTCTTTAATTAATTTTTCTTCTAATTCATATGCTAGTATTGAAGTACCCTCTATAGCCAGGCTCTTACTAACAAAAATTCTATCTCCTTCGATAACTTTAGAAAAATCTAACATATCCTCTTTAGTTTGTTTCCCAATAGCTGTAGTTGTAACTACAAATCTATTAACAGCATCAGTAACCTCAGTATGACCACCTGCAATTTCTATATTTAACTTTTCGGCCTCTTCCCCAGCCTCTTTCATTATATTTTCAATATCTTCTACTTTTGAATTTTCTGGAGCTAATATTGTAAGTAAAACAGCTAATACTTCTCCACCACTTGCTGCAACATCATTACAAGATATATTAATAGCTAATTTTCCTAGTCCTTTACTGGCTCCTGTTATTGGATCTGTACTTAATACACAAACTTCATCACCAAAATCTATAAGTGCATTATCTTTTCCAACACCTGAACCTACCAATACTTCATCTCTTTTATTCTTTATATTTTCAATAACTATTTTTTGTAAAACTTCATTAGGTAATTTTCCAATATTCACAAATTATCCCCCTTTATCCTATATTATTGTATCACAAGAAAGGATAATAAATGTAGAAAATATATAAAAAAAGTAGGCCTTAGCCTACTTTTTTATCTAAATATTTATTTAGTATTTACCAAATACATCTTCATCAATAGCCCCTTCTTTATGAGCTATTACTGCTGTACAAACAGCATCTCCAGTTATATTAGTTGTAGTTCTTCCCATATCTACTAACCTGTCAATTCCCATTATTAAACCTATACCATCTAAAGGTAAGCCGATTGACTGTAAAACCATAGAAAGCATAATTGTACCTGCACCAGGAACTCCTGCTGTACCTATTGATGCTAGTGTTGCTGTTAGAACAACAGTTAAAATCATCTTAAATGTTAAAGGTATACCGTAAACTTGCGATATAAAGAAAACTGCTATACCTTGCATTATAGCTGTACCATCCATATTAATAGTAGCTCCTAATGGAATTGTAAAAGAAGATATATCTTTAGATATCCCCATTTCATTTTCCAATATATCTAGTGATATTGGTACCGTTGCACTACTACTTGCTGTTGAGAAAGCTATTGACATAGCAGGTGAAAATTTTCTATAAAATCTTTTTATATCGAAGTCTGTAAATATTTTAAGTAATAGTCCATATACTAGGAACATATGAATAAAAAGTCCTATATAAACCGATCCTATATACTTAGCTAATGGTATAACAGCTTTAATTCCAACAGTGCTCATAGTCCTAGCTATTAATCCAAAAACTCCAATTGGAGCTGCTTGCATAATAATTTCAACTAACTTCATAACAAGATCATTTAGTGACTCGAATAATGTTAATAAAAACTCACCTTTTTCTTCTAATAAGGAAATTCCTATTCCTGTCATTATAGCAAAAACTATAATTTGTAGCATATTTCCTTCAGCCATAGCATTAATAGGATTATTCGGTATCATTTCGTATATAATCTGCACTAAAGGTGTTGCCTCATTAATAGTAGGTTCAACTAACTCTACTGCATCCAGAGGTAAACCTATTCCTGGTTTTAGTATGTATCCTAAAGATAAAGCTATAACTATTGCTATAGCAGTGGTTGAAAGATAAAAAGCCACTGTCTTAATTCCTATTCTACCTAATTTTTTAACATCGCCTATACTTGCAGCACCATTTACTAAAGATATAAATACTAAAGGAACTACAAGCATCATTATTCCTCTTAAAAATACCTGACCTAGTAATTGATAAACTCCGTCTATTAAGAAATTATTCCTAAATCCACTCTCCGGTAACTGGTATGTAACAATTCCTACTATAACTCCTAAAGCAAGCCCTATCAAAACTTTAGTTGTTATACTCATTTCTTTCATTTTTTCTTTAATTGTCATCCTTACACCTTCTTTCTCTAAAATTTTATATTGCTACTATTGTATTGGAAAAAGAATTCCTTGTCAAGGACTATTTTTCCAATACATACACTTTCTTATTATTTATAGTTTCCATAGAATAAGTAAATTTTGAAAAATCTTGCTTTTTTATTAACTCTATTTCAGACCCTAATTTAGATATATTTAACTTTGAATCTTCATTATAGATATAAGCAGTAGGTCTTTTATCTAAAAAGAAAACTAAACAATCCTTTCTTTCACCATCTTTTTTATATGCTAAAAACTTATGTCCTAGAAGTTTTTCCACTTCACTTTTTTCAGTATTTGATGGAATAAACATAAGCTTATCAAAAGGTATATCTATCAACTCTGATACACTTCCAAATTCAACCTCATTTTTTAATAAAGTCTTTTTAAGAATCCTGCTACCTCTTTCTATTGTAGAATTATACCTTACTAAGGCTAATATTAAAATAATTCCTAGTAATGAAAGTCCTATATTCTTTAAGTTTTTCAACTAATACCTCCTTACATAGCTAAAGAGCCTTTCGGCTCTTTTCTAGCTATCTAATTTTTCCTTTAATTTTTCATTAACCATTTGAGGATTTGCTTTTCCTCTGGATATTTTCATAACTTGTCCTACTAAAAAGCCTAACGCTCTATCTTTACCTGCTCTATAATCTTCTACAGATTGTTGATTTTCACTTAAAACTTTATCTATCATTTCTATAAGAGCATCTTCATCATTTATCTGAATTAACCCTTCATCCTTAACTATTTTGCTAGGATTCTCTCCCGTTTCAAAAACCTTTCTAAGGACTTTTTTACCAATATTATTACTAATCTTTCCATCAGATATAAGGTTTAATAATTCAGCTAGTTTATCAGAGCTTAAGTTAGTTTCTTGGATTTCTTCTTCCTCATCATTAAGTCTTCTTAAAACATCTCCCATAACCCAATTACTAACCATTTCATAGTCATCAATTAATTTTGCCGTATCTTCAAAGAAACTAGCTAGCTCCCTTGATTGAGTTAATACCTCTGCATCATATTTAGATAAATCGTATTGCTCTATAAATCTATCTCTTTTTTCTCTAGGTAATTCCGGCATCTGATCTGATATTTCGTTAATCCAGTCTTGATCTATTTTTATAGATTGAATATCTGACTCAACCAAATATCTATAATCTGACTCTTGGCCCTTTTCTCTCATTGAAATAGTTTCTCCAAGTGTTTCATCCCATCTTCTAGTATCCTTTACTGTATTTTTACCTAAACTTAATAATTCTTTATGTCTTTTTTCCTCAAACTCTATAGCTCTTTCCACTGCTCTAAATGAGTTTAAGTTTTTAATTTCAGATATATTTGTTTTTTCTCCTGTATCATCATTAATAATATTAATATTAACATCACATCTTAATGAACCTTGGTCCATTCTAACATCTGATACACCTATATATTTAAGTCTTGACCTTAAATCTTCTAAAAATATTCTAGCTTCTTCTGATGATGATATATCTGGTCTAGTAACAATTTCAATTAATGGAACTCCAGCTCTATTATAATCAATTAAAGTTTCGCCAGATTCAGTATGATTCAGTTTACCAGTATCTTCTTCTATATGAATCCTCTCTATCCTAACCTTCTTATCTAAAGATTCCATATAAATATAACCATCTGAGCACAAAGGATTATCATCTTGAGATATCTGATATCCTTTAGGTAAATCTACATAAAAGTAGTGTTTTCTATCCATTCTACTATCTAAATTAATCTTACAGTCAAAAGCTAAGCCAGCTCTAATTGCATACTCTATCGCTCTTTTATTTATTCTCGGTAAACTACCTGGAAGACCTAAGCAAACTGGGCAAACTTGTGTGTTAGCCTCACTTCCATATTCATTAGGACAAGAACAAAACATCTTACTGGCAGTCATTAACTCTGTATGAATCTCAAGACCTACAATAGTTCTATAACTCATTTAAATTTCCTCCTTCATAGGCTAAACCAGCTTCAATTAATTTATAATCCTCAAAACTATCACAAGTAAATTGTAAGCCAACTGGTAAGCCTTCTGATTCTTCTATTGGAAGTGTTATAGCACCTAAACCAGCTAGATTAGCTGCTACTGTAAATATGTCACTTCTATATTGTTTTTCTGTATCATCTGCATGTTTACCCAACTTAAATGCTCTACAAGGAGCTGTTGGAGTTAAAATAAGATCATAATTATTAAAGATTTTATTAAACTCATCTTTTATTAATCTTCTAACTTTTAAGGCTTGTATATAATACTTATCTCTATTTTTCCCTGTTAATATATAACTTCCGAATATTATCCTTCTTTTCACTTCACTTGATAAAGATTCTGATCTAGAATTTATATAAAGTTCATCTAAGTCCTCGTATTCATCACTTCTATGTCCATAAATTATACCGTCATACCTAGCTAAACTAGAACTAGTTTCTGCTGTAGATATTACATGGTAACATGCAGGAGCATATTTTAAAGTCTCCATTTTTATTTCTTCCAGATTTCCTCCAGCTGACCTAATTTTATCTATAGCCCTACAATAGACCTCTTTAACATCATTATCTATCTCATAAGAATTGAAGTCTTTTATATAAGCTATTTTAAGATTTGAAAAATCTCTTTTTTCTAAATCCACATTATCAAGTATACCGCTAGCTTCCTTATATGAACTAGAATCTCTAATATCATGTTTCATTATTGTATCTAACATTAAGTAAGCATCTTTTACGTCTTTAGTTATAACTCCAGCTTGATCTAAAGAACTTGCCATAGCAACAAGACCGTATCTTGATATAGTTCCATAACTAGGCTTAATACCTACTAAACCTGAAAACGATGCAGGTTGTCTAACAGATCCACCGGTATCGCTTCCTACTGAAATTAATGCTGAACCTGACTTTACTGAAGCAGCTGATCCTCCAGAAGAACCACCAGGAACCAATTCTGTATTTATTGGATTTTTACTTGGTCCGTAATAAGAAGTCTCGGTACTTCCACCTATGGCAAACTCATCTAGATTAACTTTTCCCATTATAATACCATCTTCTTCTTTTATATAACTTATCAAACTAGCATCATAAGTTGCTATATAGTTATCTAACATTTTTGATCCGCAGCTAGTCTTTATGTCTTTTGTTGATATATTATCTTTTATAGATATAGGTATACCTGCTAATTTACCTAGTTTCACACCATTTTTTAATTTTTCATCTATAGCTCTTGCTTGTTCTAAAACATATTTCTCATCAAAGCTTATATAGGCATTTATATCATCTTCTTTAGATTTTAACCTATCTATAAAAACTTTAATAAGTTCTTCAGCACTGATTTTTCCCTCTTCAATAATTGTTGGAATCTGATATGCTGATAGTTTATCGATATTCATCTATGACACACCCCTAATCCATTATATTTAATAACTTAAAATATCCATATTGTTTTTCTTTAGTATTCTTTAAAGCCTCATCCCTAGTTAATAGATTACTTTCTATAACTTCATCTTCTCTAAATATTTCCCTATCTTCTAAAACATGATAAAGAGGCTCTACATCATTTGTATCCACTTCTTCCAATACTTTTATGCTAGCTAGAGATTGATTTAACTTTTTTTCCATCTTATCTAATTCTTCTTCTGATAGCCTAAGTTTCGCAATTCTAGCTATTTGTTTAATATCTTCTTTAGAAATCATAACGCTTCCTCCTATTTTTACATTCCTGTCTATTTTATCACTAATCTATATTATAAATCAAATAACCCAAGTCTTTTTATAAAAGAAAGTTAAATGAAATTTATAATATATATATATTACCTATTTTACCCTACTAAAATTATACATAAAAAAAGCCTACATTCGTAGGCTATAAAATCTAAACTTCTAATATATCTTTACTCTCTACCTCTAAATCATCATTTAAATAGAAAGCTTTTCTTATTTTTTTAACAGTAGCATCTGGATACATAATATTTAAATCTAAACAAAGGTTATCCCCTTCATAACATTTATCTGATGTAATATTTACTATCCTAAGTCCTGATCCTTTAAAGGAATCTTTAAAACCCTTGGCATAATTTTCTACAGCTTGCTCTAATATTTTTTCCTTATCCATTGTATCACCACTTTCAAAAAATTAAGTATAATCCTTCCAATATATATATACTCTATTTTCGAAATTTCTATCACATTAAAAATTATATTCTGAAATTATTTCTTTAAATTGATCTTCATCTATAATCTCTACCCCTAGTTCAATAGCTCTATTATATTTTGAACCTGCTGATTCTCCTGCCAATAAAAAGTCTGTTTTACCACTAACAGATCCTGTTACATTAGCACCTAATGCTTCCAGTATTTCTTTTAATTCTTTACGATTATAACCTTCGATAGATCCTGTTATAACAACTCTTTTATCAGTAAAAATACTATCTTCCACACTATTTTTATCATGCTTAGGCGATACTCCTAATTCTAAAAGCTCATCTAAAAGTTTTATATTTTTTTCGTTTTGGAAAAAATCTGTAATACTTTTAGCTATAATTTCTCCAATTTCTCCAACCTCTATAAGTTCATCTACATTAGCTACCCTTATTTTATCTAAGCTTCCATAGTAATCTGCCAGATCAGTTGCTGTTTTTATTCCAACATTCTCAATACCTAGTGCATAAATAAAATTAGAAAGATCAATATTTTTACTAGATTCTATGGCATTTATTAAATTCTGACTTTTTTTCTCCTTAAAACCTTCAAGTTCTAACAAATCCCCATACTCTAATTTATAAAGGTCTGTAAGTTGTTTAAGATCTAATTCTCTTAGTAATTGCTCTGCTGTTTTTTCACTAAATCCTTCAATATTCATTGCATCCCTGCTAGCAAAATGTACTAATTTTGCTACTAACTGTGGTTTACAAGCATAGGAGTTTTTACAAAAAATATGAACTCCATCTTGAACCAGCTTAGTTCCACAAGCTGGACAAAGTTCTGGTTTTTCAATAATTTTTACATTTTTGCCTTCCTCTACTACACCTAATATCTCTGGTATAACATCATTGGATCTTCTAAGTAGTACTCTTGCATTTATTTTTAGTTTTTTTCTTAATATATCATCATAATTATTTAAAGTAGCTCTAGATATATTAGCCCCTCCAATTTCTACAGGGTCTAAAATAGCCGTTGGTGTTAGTTTACCAGTTCTACCTACGTTCCAGTTGACATCTAGTAATTTTGTTGTAACTTCCTCAGCCTCAAATTTATAGGCAATAGCCCAACGTGGGAACTTGTTAGTGTATCCTAATATTTTTCTGGTTTTAATATCCTTAACCTTAATAACCATTCCATCAGTTAATAAATCTAGATTTTTTCTTTGATTTTCCTGATTTTCAATCTCCTTAATTAGATCTTCAATATTTGAAAATTCCTTTCTATAAGGAAATACTGGTATAAAATTATTTTCTAAAAAGCTCAATGCTTCTAAATGATCTGTAAAAACCTTATCCTCTATATAACCTATATTGTAAAAATACGCTACTAGTCCTCTATCTCTAGTTATATTTGTATCTAAATTTCTTAAAGCGCCTGCAGCGGCATTCCTTGCATTTTTTAAAGGTTCCTCAGCAGTTTTATTATACTCGTCCAATGTAGATAAAGGCATTAACCCCTCTCCTTGGACCTCCATTTTACCCTGAAATTTAATATGGTGAGGAATATTTTTTATAACTCTAGCCTGATCTAAAATTGACTCACCTATTTCTCCATTACCTCGTGTAGCAGCTTGAACAAGTTCTCCATTCTCATAGGTTAAGTTTATACTTAATCCATCAAACTTATACTCTAAAATATAGCTAGGTTTAGGTAGTTTATCTTCATTTTCATTATTATATTTCTTAATTAAATTCCCTATCCTATCCTTCCAATCTCTCAATTCTTGAAAAGATTGAGATTTATCCAAACTCCATAGTTTATTTATATGCCTATGCTTTTTAAACTCTTCTAATACCACTCCCCCTACTTGTTGTGTTGGGGAGTTTTTTAGGATTTTATTGGTATTTATCTCTAAATGAGATAATTCATCATATAACTCATCATATTCCTTATCACTTACTATAGGCTGATCCATTGTATAGTAATAGTAATTCAATTCATTTATTCTATCTATTAACTCTTGCATTCTAGATATTTTACTTTGCAAAAAATCACCTCACTAGTTCTATTGGGGAAATTGATTGAAGTAATATTTTCAATCCATGATCATCAAAGATTATAGTTAATTGACTATCATTACCTGATAGTTTTTCAATTTGTACAATCCTTCCTAGTCCAAACTTTTTATGTTCTATCCTATCGCCTTCTGAAAAAATTATTTCTCCGCCTTTTCTAGCATCTTGTATTAATTTTTGCTTAGCTCTAAAAGAACTTCTCCTTAAATCTTTGAAACTAGTTGGACTACTTTTCTCTATATTTAAATCTTTTTCTATATAATCTTCCATATCAGCAATATACCTAGACTCCATAGTATAGTTCGTTTTACCATAAAGAGTCCTAACCTTAGCATTAGTTATAAACAAATTTTCTTCAGCTCTTGTTATTGCTACATAACAAAGTCTTCTTTCTTCCTCTAACTCTAAAGGATCCTCACTATCTATAGATCTATAACTTGGAAATAAACCATCTTCCATTCCTACTAAAAATACATTTTTAAACTCTAAACCCTTAGATGAATGTATAGTCATTAGAGTAACTGCATTATCTGTATCTTCAGTCTTATCCACATCAGATAAAAGTGCTAAATCATTTAAGAATTCTTCTAATTTTATATCCTTATTATTTCTTTCAAAATCAATAGCAACAGTTATAAACTCCTCAATATTTTCAATTCTAGTTCTGGACTCTACACTATTTTCCTTTTCTAAATCTTCAATATATCCTGTTCTTTCTAGTACATATCTTATATATTCTGATAAAGATAATTCTTCTTTCTTAACAACTAAATCTTCTATTATATATTTAAATCCTTCTAGACTCTTTCTAGCTCTAGGTCCTATATCCATTGTATCTAACATTAATATACCCTCATACAATGATAAGTTTAAACTTTGAGAATAATTTTCTAGCTTATCTATTGTTGCTTGGCCAATACCCCTCCTTGGAGTATTTACTATCCTTTTAAAAGATACATTATCTACCGGATTACTTATAAGTCTTAAGTAGGCAATCAGATCTTTAATCTCCATCCTATCATAAAACTTTAGTCCGCCAACTATTTTATAAGGTATAGATCTTCTAATTAAAGCTTCCTCGAAAGTACGAGACTGAGCATTTGTTCGATATAATATAGCATTATCTGAATATTTATCACCTCTATCAACTAAACTAGCTATTTGTTTTACAACATAATTAGCCTCATCTCTTTCATCTGATAATTGAATATATTTAGGTTTATTACCACTAGATCTATCAGTCCAAAGATTTTTATCCTTCCTATTTGGATTTTTACTTATCACATGATTGGCTAACTCTAGTATTTCTTGAGTTGATCTATAGTTTCTCTCAAGTAAAATTATTTTTGCGTCAGGATAATCTTTTTCAAAGCTTTGTATATTTTTAATATCTGCTCCTCTCCAACCATAAATTGATTGGTCTGAATCTCCTATTACTGAAAGATTTCTATTTTTAGATGAGATTAAAGAAATTAACTCATATTGAACTCTATTAGTATCCTGATATTCATCTACAAAAACATATTTAAATTTATCTTGATAGAAATTTAAAACATCTTCATTCTTATTAAATAACTCAACAGTCTTTATTAACAAGTTATCAAAATCTAAAGCATTGTACTCTTTTAGCTTTTCTTGATAAAGTTTATAGGTTTTAAATATAATCTCCTTATAAAAATCTCCTGTAGTTTCTTTTTCGTAGTCTTCTGGAGAAATCATTTGATTTTTTAAATTATTAATTTGTCCTAGTATGTAGGACTCATCAAACATATCCTTATTTATATCTAAATCAGCAATACATTCTTTCTCTAAGGTTATTTGATCTGCCCTATCATATATAGTAAAGTTAGATTCATAACCTATCTTTTCAATATTCATTCTTAATATTCTAACACATATAGAGTGAAACGTTCCTATCCAAAGAGAGTCTGCATCTATCTCTAATATTTTTTCAACTCTTTCTCTCATTTCATTTGCTGCTTTATTAGTAAAGGTAATAGCTAAAATATTCCAAGGCGCAACCTTTAAATTATCTATTATATGAGCAATCTTACTAGTTATAACTCTAGTTTTTCCAGAGCCAGCACCTGCCAATATTAATGATGGTCCTTCTGTCTCTAAAACTGCTCTTTTTTGTTCCTCATTTAATTCTTCAAGATACGTCATTGTTATCTCCTTTCTAAAACTTCTGCTATATAAAATAGCTCCTTATACATTATAATATAAAAAAAGCAACTATAATAGTTGCTTTTATTTCTTATATTCACCAAACATATCTTCAATTAATTCATCTGTTTTTTCCCTATCATAAATCCAATAAGAAACTTTTTGTCCATTTGGATATAATTCTTTAGCATAACCTGGTACCATTTCTGTTCTCATATTATCAACTTGTAATTTATTAGCTGATAGGGCATACTTCATCATATTTGGTAAACTTATGTTTGTATCTACATAATCATAGTATGTTTTTATTAACTTATCCATTTTAAATATATTAGCTGGCTTTAAAGTCTGTTTTACTAGCTCTTTCATAAAGTATTGCTGAGCCCTTACTCTACCAATATCTCCTTCTGGATACCTTCTAAATCTTAGAAAATCATGAGCTTTTTGACCATCTAAAGTCTGTAGACCTGGTTGTAAGTCTATTCTTAAAGGTGGTTTAGCTACTGGATCTGTATATCTCATTCTTTGAGGTACATCTATTTTTACTCCTCCAATGGCATCAACAATTTCTTTTATTCCTGTAAAGTCAACTTTAACATAGTAGTCTATATCCAGTCCTAAAAACTCTTCTACTGTTTTTAAAGCTAACTCAGGCCCACCATATGAATGTGCATGATTTATTTTATCTTCTCTACCTCTAACCTTAACTCTAGTATCTCTTGGGATTGAAAGTAATTGTATTTCCCCAGTTTCAAAATCTGCTTTTCCTAACATCATCGTATCAGTTCTTAAACCTTTTTCTTGCTTTATATCTGTACCATCTACTCCTAGTAGAAGTACTAATACAGATTTATCCACCTTAGGTTCTTTATTTACTGGCTTCTCGTCGCTTCCTGGAGCATTAGCTTCCACGCCTATATCTCCAGATATATCAGTTATGTATCTATCTACACCAGTGAATATTAACATAAAGCAGACTGTAGATATAAGAAATGATAGAAAAAACTTTCTCTTCATTTACTACACCGCCTTTTACCATATCAACTATTCTATCATATTATAGTACAGATAATCAAAAATTAGTTACAAATAAATTAAACTTTAATAAGCTGTTGAATACTCTCCAAACATATCCTCAACTAATTCTGCTGTTGATAGGGTATCATATATCCAATAAGAAGTTTTTCTACCATTTGGATATAATATTTCATCATGTCCTGGTACCATTTCTGTTCTCATATTATCAACATCAAGCTTATTAGCCATAAGTCCATACTTTAACATTGTACTCAAACTTATATTAGTATCAACATAGTCGTAATAAGTTTTTATTAATTTATCTAATCTAAGTAAATTTTTAGGATTTAACATTTGCTTTGCTAGCTCTTTCATAAAATATTGTTGAGCTTTTACTCTACCTATATCTCCATCAGGATAACCTCTAAATCTTAAAAAATCGTGAGCCTTTTGCCCATCTAAAGTTTGAATCCCTGGATCTAGATGTATCTTTGGAAGATCATGTCTCATTTTAACAGGAACGTCCAGAGTCACACCACCTATAGCATCCACTATCTCTTTTATTCCTGTAAAGTCTACCTTAACATAATAGTCTATATCTATATTTAAGAAGTCTTCAACAGTGCTCATAGCTAGATCAACACCACCATATGAGTGAGCGTGATTTATCTTATCAGGTCTTCCATTTACATTAACTCTAGTATCTCTTGGTATGGAAAGTATTTCTATAGCTCCTGTATCAAAGTTAGCCTTTGCTAGCATCATTGTATCAGTCCTATGACCCTTTTCAGCAGTCAAAGCAGACTCTCCTGTACCTAAGTCATCATCCACACCTAATAAGAGTACTAATAACTCACCCTTAACCTTATTCTCTATAACTTCTCCATCAGCTGTCTTCTCTAAATTCCCAAGTAAGAATCTATCTACTCCTACGAAAATCAATCCAAAACAGAGAATAGAGATTATAAAAGACTTTAAAAACTTTCTCAATTTATACACCACTTTCCTATTTAGTCCTTTTCCACTCTATTATATATTAAGCAAGGAAAAATTACCATAAAAATCCCTACCAGTGTCCAGTCTGGTAGGGTAACTTGATTATTTGGATTTAAAATGGTTTTTTACTATCTTATTTTACTATCTTATTATATACTCTTAATTTAGATCTATCGTAGAGGTTAAATATCATTTTCGCCCTATCAAGATCATTATATACTTTCCAATAGCCTTTCATTAAACACTCTTTATTATTTGATGGATTTATAAAGTCTAGTACATCATCTACAGGATATCCTAAAAATACACCTATTTCATGGGGGCAGAAATAGTTATATCTATCCTTTAATTTCTCTAAACATTTCTCTAAGTTTGAAAAACTATTATATCCGAATCTTTTTAAAAAAGTTCTACATTCTTTACTATTTAAGCAATGACTCAACAATTTTGGCTTATAAAAAATTATGTGTATACTATTTTTTGTTTCTTTTAATGTATAGGAATTAATTTTTAATCTATCTTCTATAAATGTGCTATATTTTTTCCAATCTCTCTTTAATTTAAATTTTGAGTTATCTTTAAAAATCATTAAACTTGATGGTTTTAACTCATCTAGACAAGGAGATATTGTAAATCTAATTAAATTTAATAAGTAATATCTTCTATCTAGTTTATTTATTCTATCCATATAAGATATCAAACAGGGTTTCAATTAATCACATCCCTATAAGCTCTTACCAAACTCAATACAATCATCTTCCAGTCCATCAGGTGAATAGTTGATAATAAGCGATTCTTTTACCAATTGAGCTCCCTTATCTTTAACTCTAGCTTCCCAATCTCGCATCCACTTTCCATCTCCCCATCCATAGGATCCAAAAAGAGCAAGTTTCTTACCTTTTATTTTATCCTCTATAGATTCCATAAAAGGTTCCATCTGACTTTCTTCTAATACTTCATCTCCCATAGATGGGCAACCTAACACTAGTATATCTGCTGATTCCACATCTTCTAGATTAGCTTTTGAAACTTCTAAACATTTTACTTTAGAATAAGTTTCTCTAGCACCTTTTTCTATAAATTCAGCAATTTCTTTAGTATTGCCAGTTCCACTCCAATAAATTATTTTAATATTCATAGTCTACCTCCTTTCAATTGATAGTGATTATCACTTTCAATTATTATACTAATAGATTTAAAACTATAAGTAAAGTATTCTAGCAATGTAAAGTTTCATATTTAAAAAAATAGTATATAATTTAAAAAGACCCTAGATTATTTTCTAGAGTCTTTAAATTTCTTATTTATATTTTAAAATAAACCTACTATTTCACCATCTTCTTTTATGTCCATACTTACAGCTGCTGGTTTTTTAGACAAGCCAGGCATAGTCATAACATCTCCTGTTAATGCTACTATAAATCCAGCACCATTTGATACTTTAAGTTCTCTTACAGTTATATCAAAGTCTTCTGGTCTTCCTAATAAGTTAGGATCATCTGAAAGTGAGTATTGAGTTTTTGCCATACAAATAGGTAGTTTATCGTAGTTTAATTTTTCTAAATTAGCAATATCTTTTAGAGCAGATTTTGTAAAATTAACTGACCTAGCTCCGTAAATTTCCTTAGCTATTGTACTTATTTTCTCTTCTATACTCTTATCTAGTTCATATAGAGGTTCAAAGTCTGACTTTTCATTTTCACAAATTTCAACTACAGCATGTGCAAGATCTAAAGCTCCTTCTCCTCCCTTAGCCCATACTTCAGAAAGAACTGCCTTAACTCCTAAATCTTCACACTTTTTCATCAGAAATTCTAGCTCTTTTTCCGTATCTGTTGGAAATCTATTAATTGCAACAACAGCTGGTAACTTAAACTTAGCTATATTTTCAATATGTTTCTCTAAATTAGCAAATCCCTTTTCTAAGGCTTCTAAGTTTTCTTCAGATAACTCTTTAACATTAACCCCACCATTGTATTTAAGAGCCCTTACTGTTGCCACTATAACTGCAGCATCAGGCTTTAACTTAGCATATCTAGACTTTATATTAAAGAATTTTTCAGCTCCTAAATCAGCTCCAAAACCTGCCTCTGTAACTGTATAGTCTGCTAACTTCATAGACATTTGAGTTGCTAGTACAGAGTTACATCCATGAGCTATATTAGCAAAAGGTCCTCCATGAATTATAGCTGGTGTGTTTTCTAAAGTTTGAACTAAATTAGGATTAATCGCATCCCTCATAAGCAAAGTTACAGCTCCTTGAGCTTTTAGGTCCTTTACATATACCGGTTCTCCATCGAAATTATAAGCTACAACTATATCTCCAACTCTAGACTTAAAATCTTCTAAGTCACTAGCTAGACAGAAAATAGCCATAATTTCAGAAGCAACTGTTATATCAAATCCATCTTCTCTAGGCATGCCGTTAGTCTTTCCACCTAGGCCAACAACTATATTTCTTAAGGCCCTATCATTCATATCTAAAACTCTTTTCCATACAACCCTTCTAGGATCTATTTTCAACTCATTTCCTTGATGTATATGATTATCAAGTAAGGCTGATATTAAGTTATGAGCTGAGGTTATAGCATGGAAATCACCTGTAAAGTGTAGATTAATATCTTCCATAGGAACTACTTGGGAGTGTCCTCCTCCTGCTGCCCCACCTTTTATTCCAAAACTTGGCCCTAAAGAAGGTTCTCTTAAAGTAGTTATGGCTTTTTTACCTATTTTGTTTAATCCCATAGCCAAGCCTATATTAGTAGTAGTCTTACCTTCTCCCGCTGGAGTTGGGTTTATAGCTGTAACTAAAATTAACTTTCCGTCCTTAGCTTGTGACTTTTCTTTTAATAAGTCTATTGATAACTTCGCCTTATATTTTCCATAATTAACCAAGTGTTGCTCAGGTATTTCTAATTTTTTAGCTACATTATCTATAGAATCCATTTTAGCTGATTGAGCTATCTGTACATCAGTTTTCATTTTATACCTCCTAGTACTCTATATTCTTTCCTATGTCTTTTCTATAATACATATCTTTAAATTTAATTTTTTCAATATTAGTATATACTTTCTCTCTAGCTGTAGATAAATCTGAATCTAAACAAGTTATAGAAAGTACTCTTCCACCATCAGTATAAATTTTTCCTTCTTTTTCTTTTGTACCATTATGGAAAACTAATATGTCCTCATCAAGCTTATCTAAACCAGTTATTTCATATCCCGTTTTATAGTCTCCTGGATATCCTCCTGATGTTAAAATAACAGTAAGAGATTTTTCTTGCTTCCATTTTATGTCTTCCCTTTTTAAACTTCCATCTATAGTTTTTTCAATTAAATCTAAAAGATCTGACTCTAACCTAGGTAATACTACCTGAGTTTCAGGATCTCCAAATCTTACGTTAAATTCTAATACATAAGGTTTATCTCCTACAACCATAAGTCCTATAAATAATAGGCCTGTAAAGTTCATATCTTCTTTCTCAAAACCTATTTCTATATTTTTTATAATATCTTCTTTAACTTGCTTGTATATATTTTCATTTAATAGACTACTAGGTGAGTAACATCCAACTCCACCAGTATTTGGTCCCTTATCTCCATCATAGATTTGCTTATAATCCTCAGCTGGTTCTAGTGGAAAAATTTTATTATCACTTACTAAACAAAGTAAAGATGCTTCTATTCCATCTAAAAACTCTTCTATAACTATCTTATTACCTTCATCACCAAAGACTTTATCTTCTAATATTTCATCTATAGTTTCTATTGCCATAGCCTCATCTTCACATATTATTACACCCTTACCATAACATAGTCCATCAGCCTTTATAACAAGAGGATAATTAAAGTTCTTTAAAGCTTTTTTAGCTAAACTAGAATCAGTGTAAGTTTCATATCTAGCTGTCGGTATATTATTTCTAATCATAAATGCCTTAGAAAAATCTTTACTACCTTCTAGTTGAGCTGGATGTTTTCCAACTCCAAAAATTCTAAGACCTTCTTGTCTAAACTTATCAACTATTCCTAATGCAAGTGGAACTTCTGGACCTACAATAGTAAGATCTATTTTTTCCTTCTTAGCAAAATCCAATAAACCATCTAGATCATCTGCTTTTATATCTAAATTTTCACCTAACTGTAAACTACCTGCATTACCTGGAGCTGTATATATTTTTTCTACTTTTTTACTCTGTGATAACTTCCAAGCAAGAGTATGCTCTCTACCACCATTACCTACAATTAAAAGCTTCATACTTACCCTCCTAATTAATGTTTGAAATGTCTCATACCAGTTAATAACATTGTCATATTGTTTTTATTAGCTTCCTCTATAACTTCTTCATCTCTTATAGAGCCTCCTGGTTGTATTACTGCCGCTACCTCAGCTTTAGCTAATTCTTCAATTGAATCTTTAAAAGGGAAGAATCCGTCTGAAGCTAAAACTGCTCCCTTTGCTTTTTCTCCTGCTCTTTCTATTGCATTAGCTACTGCCCAAACCCTATTAACTTCTCCTAAGCCTATACCTATAGTAGCTCTATCTTTTACTAATAAAACCCCGTTAGACTTAACTGCTTTAGCAGCCTTCCATGCAAACTCTAAATCTTTTAACTCTTCTTCACTAGGCTCCCTATCAGTAACTAGTTCTAGCTCATCTTTAAAAAGTAGTTGATCCCTATCTTGAACAAGGAAACCTCCCATTACCTTCTTCATATCTAAACTAGGAATATCCCTATTCATTATTTCTGGTATTTCTATTAATCTTATATTTTTCTTACTTGTAAGAATTTCTAAAGCTTCTTCTGTGAAGCTTGGTGCCATAACTACTTCTATAAATATCTCATTTATTTTTTTAGCCAATTCACTTCCTACTTCTCTATTAGCTGCAATTATACCCCCGAAAATAGAAATTGGGTCACAAGCATAAGCTTTTTCATATGCCTCAACTATATTACTAGCACTAGCTATTCCACATGGATTAGCATGTTTTACTGCAACAACTGTAGGCTCATCAAATTCTTTTAAAGCCTCTAAAGCCCCATTAGAATCATTTATATTATTAAATGATAATTCTTTTCCGTGTAATTGTTTTCCAGCAGCTATAGTACCTGTTTTATCTCCAGCCTCTATATAGAATGCTGCATCTTGGTGTGGATTTTCACCATACCTTAAAGTTTTACCGTCTTTAAATGCTAAACTTAAGTATTTAGGGAATTTAACTTCATTTAATTTATTAAAATAATTAGCAATTAAACTATCATAATATGCTATATAATTATAAACTTTTCCAGCTAAGTACAATCTAGTTTCTAAGCTTGTATCTCCATTTTTTAATTCTTCTAATACCATAGAGTAATCTTCAGGATCTATTACTACAGTTACATCCTTAAAATTCTTAGCAGCTGCCCTAATCATTGTTGGTCCACCTATATCAATATTTTCAATTATCTCTTCTTGGCTAGCTGAAGAATTTAACTTTTCCTCAAAAGGATAAAGATTATTTACCACTAAATCAATAGATCTTATACCTAAATTCTCTATTGTAGCTAAATCTTCCTTTGAATCTCTCCTATGTAGTATTCCACCATGAATTTTAGGATTTAAAGTTTTAACCCTACCACCAAGGATTTCAGGAAAATCTGTTAAATCAGAAACTTCCATAACGTCTATTGAGTTTTCTTTTAATAGTTTAAAAGTTCCACCTGTTGATACTATATTCCAACCTAAATTTATTAGTTCTTTTGAAAATTCTACTATATTATCTTTATCATAAACACTAATTAGTGCCGTCTTCATCTTAACCCTCCTTAATACTAACCTTTCTACCATCAACCTTTATTCTACCTTCGCAATATAATCTAACTGCTTCAACTAAAAGTTTATGCTCTAGATTTAAAACTCTCTTTTGTAAGTCATCAGCATTATCTTCAGGATAAACTCTAACAACATCTTGTAAAATTATAGGTCCAGTATCAGTACCTTCATCTACAAAATGTACAGTAGCACCAGTTAGTTTAACACCATAATCAATCGCAGCCTGATGAACTTTCTTACCATAATATCCCTTTCCACAAAAACTAGGTATTAATGATGGATGGATATTTATAATTTTATTTCTAAAAGCATCTATAAAACTACTTGATAAAACTCTAAGATAACCTGCTAGTAATACTAGCTCTACACCCGCTTCTTTAAATTCTTTTATTAATTTAAGATTGTAGGATTCTTCATCTTCAAAATCTTTTATATCTATAAATTTAGCCTCTATACCGTGATTTTTAGCCCTAGTTAATCCATAAGCTTCTTCTTTATTAGAAATAACAAGCTCTATATTAGCTTTTATTTCATTTTTTTCTAAGCTATCTATAACAGCTTGAAGATTTGTCCCACCGCCAGATATTAAAACTCCTATTTTTACTGGAAGCATAGATCTAATCCCTTCTCTCCTTTTACAATTTTTCCTAAAAGGTAATACTCTTCATCTATAGATTCTAAATAAGACTTCACATCATCTAATTCATTTTCATCTATAACCATTACTAAACCTACACCCATATTAAAAGTACTATACATTTCTTCATCAGTAATATTTCCCCATTTTTGAATTAGGTCAAATATTTTTCCTTTGTTAACATCTTTAACATTTATCTCTGCCCTTAAATTATCAGGAAGCATTCTAGGTATATTTTCATAAAATCCTCCACCTGTTATATGAGAGATCCCCTTTATATTAAATTTTTGAATCAAAGGATGAACCGGATCTGTATATATTCTAGTAGCTGTTAAAAGTTCTTCACCTATAGTTTTGTTAAGCTCTTTAATATAAGTATCGTGCGACATTTCCATCCTGTCAAAAACCACTTTTCTAACTAAAGAATAGCCATTACTATGAAGACCGGAAGAAGGTAGACCTATTATATAGTCATTCTCTTTTATCTTACTTCCGTCAATTATATCTTTTTTATCTACTATTCCTACTGCAAATCCAGCAATATCATATTCTTCACTCTTATAAAAACCAGGCATTTCAGCAGTTTCTCCACCTATTAGAGAACACTTTCCTTTTATACATCCATTTGCAACACCTTCTACAACCTCAGCCATTTTTTCAGGTTCTAAGTTACCAGTAGCTATATAATCTAAAAAGAATAGTGGTTTTGCTCCTTGACATAAAATATCATTCACACACATAGCTACACAATCTTCACCTATAGTATTATGCTTGTCAGTCATAAAAGCTAACTTTAGCTTTGTACCTACACCATCAGTTCCTGAAACTAATACAGGTTCTTCCATTGAAGATACATCCGGTTGAAATAATCCCGCAAAGCCTCCTATATCTGATAAAACTCCTGGTCTGTGAGTTTTTTTAACTAAATTTTTAATAAGTTTTACCTGCTTTTGTCCTGCCTCTACGTCCACACCTGAATCTTTATATGTTAAGCCCATAATCTTATACCTCCAGTTTTATAGTAATTCTTCATATTTAGGAATAGGATAAATACCATTTAAACAACCTGTACAAAATCCATCCTTCCTATCCATTGAATTTAATAATCCTTCTATCGATATATATTTTAAAGAGTCTGCCTTAGACACTCTTTCTATTTCTTCTACTGCCATTTCTGCAGCAATTAGATTTTCTCTAGATCTTGTATCCATCCATAGATGACAAGAATATTTTACTGGTGGTGCTGCTACTCTTACATGCACCTCTTTTGCTCCTGCATCTCTTAGCATTTGCACCGTTCTTTTTATAGTAGTACCTCTTATTATAGAGTCATCTACTAAGATTATTCTTTTGTTCTCAATATTTTCTTTTAGTGGGTTTAATTTTATTCTAACACCAAGCTCTCTAAGCTCTTGACTAGGTGCTATAAAAGTCCTTCCTACGTATCTATTTTTTATAATGCCCTCTGCATAAGGAATGCCAGATTCTTCTGCATAACCTATCGCCGCTACTGTACCTGAATCAGGTGCTCCTATTACTATATCTGCCTCTACAGCATGTTCTCTAGCTAACTGCCTACCTGCCTCTATTCTTGATAAATAAATACTATTTCCATCTAGCTGACTATCTGGCCTTGCAAAATATATAGTTTCAAAAGCGCATAATTTTCTATCTTTCGATTCTAATTTTACTGATTCTAAGCCATTTTCATCTATAAAAACAAGTTCTCCTGGTTCTAAGTCTCTAATAAATTCAGCTCCCATAGTATCAAAGGCACAGGTTTCCGATGCTAAAACATAATCACCATCTAATTTACCTAATACCAAAGGTTTTATACCATGTGGGTCTCTTGCACCTATTAATCTACTAGATGTCATTATTATTAATCCATAGCTACCTTTTATATCATTTAAACTTTTTATAATAGCTTCTTTAAGATCATCCTTATGATGTTTAGCTATTAAATTTGCAATAACTTCACTATCTAACTCTGTTTGAAAAACAGATCCTGAGTTCTCCAGATCTCTTTTTAAACTTTTAAAGTTAACTACTGCTCCATCATGAACTAAAGCTAGTGCACCTCTTTTATATCCTACAACAAGTGGTTGTGCATTATTTATATCTGTTTTTTCACCTTTAGAATATCTAACATGTCCTATACCTATATTGCCTCTTAACCTATCCATAGCTTGTTGTGGAAAGGCTTCATGTACTAAACCTAAATCTTTAAAGTAGTCAATAAATCCATTATTATTTATTGCAATTCCCGCACTTACTTGACCTCTATGCTGTAAAGCATAAAGGCCATAATATATCATCATAGAAACATCGCTTCTATTTTTACTATAAACTCCAACTATTCCGCTCATTTGACACCTCTTTTAGTAGTCTAATTCTTCATTCATCTCATTAACATCTTCTACCAATTCTTTTTTATAAGCTAGTAATCTTTCCTTAACATCTTTATCTTGCAGTGAAAGTATCTGAGCTGCTAAAATTCCAGCATTTGCTCCTCCATTGATAGTAACTGTTGCAACTGGTACACCTGTTGGCATTTGCACTACAGATAATAATGAATCTAGGCCATCCATTGTTGAAGATTTAGCTGGTACTCCTATAACTGGTAGTGTAGTTAATCCTGCTAATACTCCTGCTAAATGTGCTGCCTTACCTGCTATAGCTACTACTACACCAATTCCATTTTTTTCTGCATTTTCCATATATTCAACCGCTTTATACGGAGTTCTGTGTGCAGATATTACTTTTACTTCATAGGATACATTAAATTTTTCTAACTTTTCTACTACTGCATCTCCTATTGGTTTATCTGAAATACTTCCCATAATAACACTTACTTTCATAATACTTCCTCCTTATTTAAAATAACTAACTGCAGCTTGGAATAGATTTAAGTTCTTATTTCCTTTTATATTTTTTACTAAGTCATCATCCATTCTCTCAGGCGAACTAACACTTGCATAAATTAGACCACATCTACTACTTAAGCTATCAATTGCATAACTTGATGATGCTATATTATCTAAAGATACTGTAGATACTAGATCTTTAACCTTTTCATAGTCATCTACCAAAATTCTAGCTCTTTTGCTAGCTAATGCTGATTTATAATTTTCACCTAAATTAGCTTTTGATAACCAAGCAGAGTTTTTTGCTACTACTTTTACATCTATAATTCTAGAAATAAAATCTAGATCTTTGTTATAAGTTATATCTAAATTTAAATTCTTATCAGTTACTTTAGAGTGCTCTATCAAACCTGTCTTTATAAGAGTTTCACAACCTGCACCAATACCAATTATTAATCTTTTTTTAGCTAAATGATCTTCTATTGCCTCTTTCATTGCTGGCATTGATAGTATATAACTAGTTAACTTGTAGCTTCCTCCTGGTTCTCCACCTAATATTTGTCCATCTGGTAGTGCTAAAATATGATAATCTTTCAATTTGTTTGCTAATTGCTCAATTGAAGAGTCAAAAACCTCTTTATCAAAAGTTTTAATAACAAAAGTATCAACTTCTGCTCCTACTTTTGTGAAAGATTTTTCCATATCATATTCACCATGAGTTCCTGTTACTACAGGTATTAATACTTTTACTTTATCAACCTTTTCATCTGTTCTATAAATATTTTCTCTAAAACCTTCACTATCTATTGTATCTTCTGACTCTACTACTGGATAAACCTCATCTAAAGTTTCTATATATGAGTTATATACTTCCTCTAAACTATAATTTTTATCTGATAAGTTAATCTCTTTATTTTCTGTAGTTAAACCTATAGGTTGGAAGTTTACTCCTTCTAAACTATCTAATCCTTCTCTTAATTCAACCACTAATGATCCGTAAAATGGCTCATATATACTTTTATCTGATTCAAATTTAAAACCTATTTGGTTACCTAGAGACATTTCTCCTATTGATCTAGCTACACCGCCGTATTTAACAGTAGAAGCTGAAATTATATCTTTTTTATCTATATATTCTTTAACCTTTTTATAAACTGATTTTAATTCATTTAAATCTACTAGATTATCTTCGTCTATATTCAGTTTGATAAGCCCTACTCTAGAACCAAAGTTTTTAAATTCTGGACTTATAATATTATCTGCCTTGTCTGTTGTAACAGCAAAACTTATAATTGTTGGAGGTACATGTAAATCTTCAAAGCTACCACTCATACTATCTTTTCCACCTATAGCTGGAATATCTAATTCTTTTTGAACTTTATAGGCACCAAGTAAAGCTGCAAAAGGTTTACCCCACTTTTTAGGATCCTCCCCAATTCTTTCAAAATACTCCTGAAAACTAAGTCTTATATTTTCATATGATCCACCACTAGCAACTATTCTAGCAACTGATTCTATAACTGCAAAATATCCCCCGTGATAACAGCTCCAACTAGTTATTTTAGGATCAAATCCATAACTCATAAGAGAACAAGTATTAGTTTGTCCATTCAATACTGGTATTTTAGCAACCATAGATTCTGCAGGTGTTATTTGTTTTTCTCCACCTAAAGGTGATAATACACTTGATTTTCCTACTGTTGAATCAAAGCTTTCTATCAATCCTTTTTGACTTGAAACATTAATATCCTTTAAGTTAGCTAAAAAGTCCCTATCCCAATTTTCTTGGAAAAAGCCATTTTCTTCTGGTTGAGTTATTTCTACTTCATTTTTCTTTCTAATTCCGTTTGTATCTAGAAAAACTCTGTCTATACTTACTATTTCATCGCCTCTCCAGAACATCTTTAATACTTTTTCTTCAGTTACCTCTGCCACTAAAGTAGCTTCTAGGTCCTCTTCTTCAGAATATTTCAAAAATTTATCTAAGTTTTCCCTATCTATAACTGCGGCCATTCTCTCTTGTGACTCTGAAAGAGCAATTTCAGTACCATCTAAGCCTTTGTATTTTAAAGGAACTTTATCAAGATCAATCTTAACTCCATCTGCTAACTCACCTATAGCTACAGATACACCACCAGCTCCAAAGTCATTACAAACTTTTATCATTTCTGCAACTTCTTTTTTTCTAAATAATCTTAATATCTTTCTCTCTACCTTAGCGTTACCTTTTTGAACTTCAGATCCTGATTCTTCTAAGGATTCTTCAGTATGCTTTTTAGAAGAACCTACAGCTCCACCTACACCATCTCTACCTGTTCTTCCACCTACTAATACTATTACATCCCCAGCTTCAGCCTCTCCTCTATATACATTTTCTTTAGGTGCTGCAGCTACTAGTGCTCCTACTTCCATCCTTTTAGCCATATAGCCTGGATGATAAATTTCCTCTACATATCCAGTAGCAGCTCCTATTTCATAACCGTATGAACTATATCCATCTCTTGCAGTTTGTACTATCTTTCTTTGTGGTAATTTCCCATCCATAGTTTCTTCAAATGGACTTCTTGGATCTGCTGCTCCAGTAATTCTCATTGCTTGATAAACATATGATCTACCAGATAAAGGGTCTCTAATTGCACCACCAAGACAAGTTGCCGCTCCACCAAAAGGTTCAATTTCTGTAGGATGATTATGAGTTTCATTTTTAAACATAAGTAACCATTTTTCATTTTCGCCATCTACATCTACATCAATTTCTATACTGGCAGCATTAACTTCATCTGTTTCTTCTTTATCAGATAAAAGTCCTTTCTTTTTTATCTCTTTTTGATTAATGGTTGCAAGATCCATAAGGCATATTGCCCTATCTCTGTTTTCATAGACATATGACCTTGAGTTTAAGTATTCTTCTAGCGTTTCTTGGAATAATTTTTCATATCTTCCTTCCTCAATAGCTATGTTAGTAATTTCAGTCATGAAAGTTGTATGTCTGCAATGATCTGACCAGTAAGTATCTATTAATTTTAACTCTGTGATTGTAGGATTTCTTTTTTCAGATTTAAAATAATCTTGGCAAAATTGTAAATCTTCTATGTCTAATCCTATGCCATATTCATCTTTAATTGCTTCTAACTCAACTTCTGATAAGTTATAAAAATCATCTATAGTTTCAACCTTGTCAGTTTTTATAAGTTCTTTTTTAGCTAATACCTTATCCATAGGTATTTCACTAACTTCTACAGGATTTATGAAATATTTCTTTATAGTTTTTAATTCATCTTCATTAACACCTTCTAGGATATAAAGCAATGTATTGGATATATGAATTTCCTCATTTCCAATAATAAGTTCTACAAGTTTATTTGCTGAATCCTCTGCTTGATTAAATTGACTTTCTAGAAACTTAACTCTAAAAAAACTAGCATCTTCAGCTATATCTAAGCTTTCAGAACAGTTTAGTAAATTAGAATTACATAATATCTTATCTTTTATTATTTCTATTTCTTCTTCACTTGCACCTATAACGTCATAAATATTAACCAGTCTCAAAGCTCCAAGCTCAATCTTCAAATACTCTCTTATTTCCTTCTCCATTAAACTAGCCTGTGAATCAAAGTCTTTTTTCTTTTCAATAAATAATCTTTTATAGTTCATTTAAGCCTCCTTGAGTTTTAAAAAACTTATTTTAAACAATACAAAAAGCCCAGATGGGTAGGCTAAGCGAAACCTACCCGTCTGGGCTTCTATCCCTTCGGTGTAATACTTTAAAGTATTTGTACCGCTCGGTCCTGCAAATTAATGTGGATCCCTAGGTACACTTTCGCCCATAGTAAATGATTTACGGTCATTTGTAGAAACTCCCTAACCATATTTTAGGAATTATATGAGCTACACTATTCATCTATATTTAGAGTAGCAGTAGTTTTTATATCTGTCAAGCCCAAGCTTAATCATATTTATAAAACCGCTACTAAGCCCAGTATATTAACGAATTCCGAGCTTTTTATGTATTCATCTGTTAACAATTATAACTCTACTATATTTTCTTTACAATTGCAACTACTTTTATTTAAAGATTTATTAAAGACCTTAAAAATAACCTTAAAAATATCCTCTCTTAAGCTATCAACAATGTTTGAGATATTGTGACTAATCTTCCCTTTTTCAATACCTGTACACCAGTTAGTAATTATTCCAATTGTACTATAACACATACCTAGTTCTTTAGCTAAAACTACTTCTGGATTAGAAGTCATACCTACAACATCACCACCCAAAATTTTAAACATATTTATTTCTGCTGATGATTCAAATCTTGGTCCTTCTGTTGTAACATAGACAGCCTCACCCTTAATTTCTAATATGTCTTCACTATGTTCTCTAAAATTTTTTCTTAAATTTTTACAATAAGGATCTGACATATCAACATGCCTTACTCCCTTTTCTCCTCCAGCATAGAAAGTTGAAATTCTAGACTTAGTAAAATCTAAAAAATCCTTAATTATAACAACATCACCTGGTGAAAACTCTTTATTTAAAGAGCCCACAGCAGCTGTAGTATATATATATTCTACACCTAATTTTTTAAGAGCATATATATTAGCTCTATAATTAATTTTATGAGGAGGATAAGTATGACCTCTTCCGTGTCTAGCTAGAAAAACTACCTCAAGATTTTCATACTCCATTATATATGCTAGTGCTTCACCATAAGGTGTCTCAATAATTTTTTCATCCTTTATATTTCCAAAGTCATAAACTCCTGTACCGCCTATAATAGCATACTTCATTAAGATCACAACCTTTCTTAAATAAATTATAGCATAGTAAACTTATTAAGTTGAGTTTTACTCTATTTAATTTTTAATTAACATTTACTAACCTTCTTAAATTTAGAGTTCATCATCTTATTTTGATATGAGTCTTTCTTTATAACAAATCTAGGTTTAAAAAATATATTTAATTTAAAATAGTAAATTTTTCTAAATCCTGTTAAACTTATGGTTAGATCTTATTTATAATAATAAAATTCCTGAAAGGATGATTAAATGAAAATAGATAAATTTGAAGAAAAAACACCTAAGATTATCATAGGCATAACTCTTCTATCACTTATTATAAGCTTACTAAGCTCTCCAGAAAATATTAGTAAAAACACACTTTTGGGCCTGGTACTTATGGTTGTAAATCCTATAGTAGGATTTAGTGGTGTCTTTTTAAGCTTTAAAAATAAAAAATACGATTACTTAATTTTAAACTTTCTATTAGCTATTGGATTTTTTATAATCATATCTTTTTTTACAATTTTAAAAAACAAATAAAAAAAGCCCTTGCAGGGGCTTTTCCTTTTAGGTATTTATAGTTTGACTTATAAACTTATATAAGACTTTAATTCTTCTAAAGCTTCTTCACAACAATCTGGTTCATAGCCTTCATCCATAAGCTTTCTAATATAAAACTTGTTGTAAACTGCTGGAAAAACTACTAGTCCTAATAATCCATAGGGTAGAGTTGGGAAAGTAGCTCTAAATAGTGCAACTAATAAAGCATACCCACCCATAACAAGAAATCCTGTTATATCCTCCCTAAACAATGGATCTAAAAACCATAATAGCAAGGTTCTAAAACTGTAACCCGTCTTTACCTCCACCCTATCATTTTTAGATTCATTCACTAATACTACTTTCTTCATGACTCTCCCTCCTTATTTTTAAATAGTTTGTTTATTTATTAACTATCTTTGATTATATTATAACATACTTATTTTATATTTAAACCCCTTTTTAGGAAAAACTTGGTATTTGTTAAAAATAAAACAATTCCTAATTTTCTGATAATTTTTAGGGGGTCTTAAATCTATTTTTATCTTAACAAGAATTTTAATGTTATAATCAAACATATTAAGAGGAGGAATTATTTATGGATATTAATCAACTTATTAAAGACTACGATATTAAAAAGTTTAATATCTTCAAGTCTATCAACATTAATAAAATTGATGTTTTTGATGAGAATTTATCTACTACTGATCTTTTAGTAATTAGATATGAAGATTTTAAAAGTTTGAAAAATAATGATATAGATTTTAAAATTTTAGCCTTGATTCATGATAAAGAAATAGATTATAAAGATCCCTATATTTTAATAAATCCTAAAATTAACCTACCTAAACTTCTATTATCATGGATGAATAAAATATCAGAAGAACAAACTTATCTTCTTGAAGAGAACGAAATAATTAATAATGCGTTTATGAAAATGAATGTGGAACAGGCAAATGTTGAAGATTATGTGGATTTTTTAGGACAAATTTTAAATAAAGATATAATCTATCATGGAAAATTAGATCATGCTACTTACTTTTATGGTGAGAAATTTTTAGAGGATGAAGAAATTGAAAATATAAAACTTGTAGATAATGATCTTTTTATAGAAAGAATAGAAAAGAATAATAATGTCTATGCATATTTAATTATAAATGATAGAAAAACAAATGTTAATAACAAGGATAAACTCCTTATAAAATATAGTTCTAGTATGATTCTATTAAAAATTCAAAATCAAATCGCTATAGATAAGTCTAAAGAAATAGTACGCTCTGACTTAATAGCAGACCTTTGTATGAATAATATAAAGTCTAGAGAAGAGGTTATATTCCGTGCTAATCTACAAGGCTGGAGAATTCAATCTTCAGGTATTCTAGCTATTATATTTGATATTGATGAATTTAAACATAGTATGCTACATTCCAACAAAGATATAAAAGAATTAGAAGAGGAAAAACAAATAATTTATAAGTTAATCATAAAGGAAATGGAAAAGATTAATTATACTTCTTACTATTATCAAAAATCAGACAGTATAATTTTCTTAGTCAATTTAGATTTAGAAAATAATTTGTCTGCTCTAGATAAGTTTGTGAACTTGAATATAAAACCTATACACGACTTAATGAAAAAGAAAGGTTTAAGCTTTACACTTACAATTGGTATAGGAACATATTACGAAGATATTATGCAAGCCTATAGAAGTTATAACGAAGCTATAGAGGCTATTAATATAAGTAGAATTTTTAAAGAAGTAGATGACATTAGTTGCTATAAGGATGTTTTAATTTTTAAAGATTTAATGGAAGTTATGACCAGAAAAGACTATCACTCAATATATACAGACCTAATTGAAAATATAATCGAACTAGATAAAAAAAATAAGACAGAATACTTTATAACCTTAAGATCTATAATAAAAAATGATTGGAATTTAAAAGAAAGTTCAAAGGATTTATTTATACATTACAATACTATACTTTACCGTTTTGAAAAACTAAAAAAACTACTGGCTATGGAACTAGATGAATTTTACCAAAAGCTTATTATAACGCTAACAGTTATGATGCTAGAGGTTGAAAAACATATTGATTTTAACAAAGGAATGTTCAAAAAATAAACTATGGAAATAAGCATCTTGTGTTCTTACTACAAATAAATATACTTATACTCGTTTTCTACTAACATATACTTTTATAATAATCTCAAGTATTATAATAAATATGCTAGTAGAAAATTTTTTATGTACATAGATTATTTTCTTCTTTACAAGGAGGAATAATAATGAATTTAGATGTTTATAATGTTGCAAATTCTAAAAAACTTTGGTTAGCAGCCTTACCAGTAGTACTTATAGTTGCTTTTCAAGCTATTGTTTTTACTAAAAGAGCTAAGGAAAATATTAAGTTAGTCGGACTTGAAAAGGAAGATGTTAAAACAGCCTTTCGCGCTGGTGCTATATCTTCAATAGGTCCTGCTTTAGGAGTTTTCCTAGTTATGCTAGGGCTGATGTCTGTAATAGGTGGACCCTTAGCTTGGATGAGACTATCTGTTATAGGCGCTGCCCCTACAGAATTAACTGCAGCTCAAATGGCAGCTGAAAGTATGGGTACAAGTATTGGTTCAAGTGATTATTCAGTAAGACATTTTGCTGGAGCTGCTTGGATTATGGCCTTAAATGGTTCTGGCTGGTTAGTATTTACTGGACTTTTCGCTCACAAACTTGGCTTTATAAATGAAAGGTTAGCAGGTGATAATCAAGAGCTTACAAGTGCTATTGGTACTGCAGCAACATGTGGAGCTATGGCCTATTTATTAGGGCAAAACCTAGTAAAATTAGATGGTCATGCAGTTTCTGCTTTAGTAGCTGGTGCATCAATGGTTCTTTTAATTAAGCTAACAGAAGATAAGCCTAAACTAAAGGAATATAATTTAGGAATCGCTATGATTTTCGGAATGATCGGAGCTGTAATTTTTAATAGAGTTTTTTAGGAGGTTAAACAGTGGAAGATAAATATTTACAAGGCTTTACTAAGCCTATTATTAAAGTTGGTAGTGCTACAAACTTATTAGCAGCAGCACTTAGTTTTTTACCTGCAATTTTTATATGGATTTTTTATAAGGAGCTTCCTAGCTTCTCTGAAATAATGAAAGGCTGGTTTTTAATAGCATCAATATATGGAGTTTACTATGTAGTCGAGCCTACATCTTACTTTCCTGTAGTAGGCTTACCAGGAATATATATGGTATCTTTAGCAGGTAATATAGCCAATATGAGAATACCAAGTGCAGCTGTTGCACAAGAGGCTGTTGGTGTTGAATTTGGTAGTAAAAAGGCAGAATTAGTATCCACCATTGGCATTGCTGGTTCTATAATCACTAATTTAATTATAGTTAGCATAGCCGCTATAACTGGAGCTAAAATTATGGCTATAGTACCAGAAGTTGTCAAAGAAGGATTAAATTATGTATCAGCAGCAATATATGGTTCTATGTTTGCAATGTTTATTGTAAAAGATTTATTTATAGGATCATATGCTATAGGTATAACAATGTTTATGCTATTCTTTTTAGATTTTATACCAACATATTTTATGATACCTATAGCTGTCTTTTCATCCATAGCTCTGTCTATAAGGAGAACAAAGACAGCTCAAGAAAAAATTAAAACATACTAGGAGGAGCTTATGAAAGTATTAGATTTAATTAAAGATTATGAACAAGAAATTATAGAAATGAGAAGACATCTACATCAAATTCCAGAAGTTGGTTTAGATTTAGTCGAAACTAGCAAGTTTGTCGCTAGCAAATTAGACTCTTTTTCTGTTAATTATAAAAAAGGAATAGGTACAGAACACACTATATTAGCTAGTATTGAAGGTTATAAAAAGGGTAGTACTATTGCCTTTAGAGCTGATATGGATGCACTACCGGTTCAAGAAGAAACTGAGCTAAGTTTTCAGTCTACAAATGGTAATATGCATGCTTGTGGACACGATGCACATACTGCTATTATGCTAGGTGTTGCTAAGATTTTACAAAATAATAGAGATAAGTTTAAAGGAAAAGTAATACTTATTTTCCAAACTGCTGAAGAGATTTCTAGAGGAGCAAGACCTATAGTTGAGTCTGGAATATTACAAAAGCTTCAAGTTGAAAAAATATACGGTTTACATTTAGGTGGAATTGCAGGAGGTAAAAATAAGGGAAAAGTATTTTTAAATCCAGGTTCTATG
Source organism: Tissierellales bacterium (assembly GCA_030146915.1). GTDB lineage: Bacteria > Bacillota > Clostridia > Tissierellales > Tissierellaceae > JASLAT01. The sequence continues at coordinate 27,588 of JASLAT010000017.1, read as the reverse complement.
ATGGCCTGCTTAGACAGTTTTAAACTAAATATAAAAGGAAAGGGTTCTCATGGTGCCTATCCAAATCAAAGTATTGACCCAATAACTGCATCTTCATATATAGTAACAGGACTCCAAGAAATAATAAGCCGTGAGATATCACCAACTAGTCCCGGTGTTATCAGTATAGGTAGTTTCCATGGGGGTTCAACCTATAATGTTATACCAAATGATGTTGAAATTGAAGGAACTGCAAGAGCAGTAACTGAAGAAGAAAGACAATATATATCTAAGAGGATAGGTGAAGTGGCAAAATCCATAGGAGAAGCTTTTAGATGTGAAGTTGAATATGATTATTATTTTGGAGCACCTCCTTTAATTAATGATAAAGAAGTTACAGAAGAACTAGCTAAAACAATAGGACAAGCCCTTGGCGAAGAGAAATTAGTTTTAACTAATACACCAGTAATGGGTGGAGAAGACTTTGCCGAGTATTTACAAATAATACCTGGTAGCTTTATGTTTTTAGAGAATATGATGGAAATAGATGGTAAAATCTATCCCCACCATCATCCTAAGTTTGCTCTAGATGAATCAGAGTTTATAAATGCTGCCGCTATATTTGTCCAAGTAGCATTAAATAATAAATAAAATTAAACAAAAAGGAAGCCACCCCCGGCTTCCTTTTTTGTATGTTTTTACATATCTGGGAAAAGAATTTTTTCTATAATTTCTCCACCTTCAAAATCAATATAAATTATTTCTGAATTAAGATTCATATCAGCAAATGATCTATATGTAGAAGCATACATACCTATCACAAGAGAACTATAATCTTCTTCTTGCCCATACAAACTTTTATCTACAAATACTCTAACCTGCGAAAAATCATCCTCGTATTCTATGTCCTTAATATAGTCTTCTTCATCACTTTCTACCAAGGCTTTAAAAAAATCTATAACTATAGTTTTAGTTTTTTCATTAAACTCTTGATATTTATCCGGGTCAAAAGAGAAAGTAACCAACTCATCTTTTTCCTTACTAGAGTTACTATATTCTTTTATTAATTCCTCATCAATCTCTCCAAACCCTTCAGAAAACTCTGGTCTAACTGCTACTGTAGCTTCATCTTTTGTACCACAAGATGTGACAAATAAAATTAAAATTAAAGATAATATTCCTATTTTTTTCATATTTCCTCCTAAATAAATTATTTTGCTACTTTAAACATTTAACTGTCCTTATATATTAATTACCTTTTAAAAAATAATTAAAGCATTTTTTTAACTTAATTTAATTTTTTTCTAAGTAAATTATAGTGAAACTATACCATAATCTTATATATTATTTGATTTTTATAAATCTTTTACTTATAATTAATCTAATTATTTAGGAGGGATATTATGATCAAACTTAAAACTTTACACCCAAGCTATATGCTTATACATATAGAAAATATAAAGAAAAACTTAAAAGCTCTAAAGAACTATAGTCCAGATACAGTTGTTATGCCGGTTATAAAGAATGATGCATATAGACATGGAGCAATCGAGATTGCTAAAATAATAGAAGAAGAAGGATTTGATATCCTAGCTGTTGCTAGAATAAATGAAGCTTTAGAATTAAGAAAATCTGGAATAAAATGTGATATTTTAATCTTAGGATACACACCTAATTATTTATTCGAGTCCTTAATAAAAGCTAATATAATACCTACTATTTTTTCTTTAGAAGATGCTATTAATTTAAATACTACTGCTATAGATTTAAATAAAAAAGTAAAATGTCATATAAAGATTGATACAGGTATGTCACGCTTAGGTTTTTTGACAAATGAAACTTCTATAAAAGAAATTTTATATATAAAAAACAAATTAAAAAACTTAAAACTTGAAGCTGCCTTTTCACATTTTTCTCAATCCGAAATTGAGGATAAATCATATAGTCATTATCAATTTGAAGAGTTTATAAACTTTTTAACTCATTTAGAATCAAAGGGAGTAATTTTTAAATATAAACATATATCTAATGCAGCTGGGGCTATAGATCTACCAGAATATAATCTAGACTTTGTAAGGCACGGAATAAGTATCTTTGGCTTATATCCTAACTATAAAAAACAAAAAAATAAATTAGACCTAAAATTAAGCTTTACAATCATGTCAGAAATAAGTCAAATAAAAACTATTAAAAAAGGGAGCTACATAAGCTATAACAATACCTATAAAACTAAATCTGATACTAAGATAGCCATTATTCCAATCGGATATGGTGATGGATATTATCAAGAATTAGCAGAAAAAGTAGGTATGTTCATAAATGGTAAAAAAGTCAATGTTTTAGGTAGAGTATGTATGGACCAAACAATTATAGACGTTACTGGATTAGATGTTGAAACTGGACAGCAAGTAACTGTTTTAAATGACCAGTCAGTTAAATTTCTAAATGCAAAATCCTTATCTTTTCTATCTAAAAGATTGGCTAAAATATATATGAGTGAAGATAAGATAATTAAGGTTATAGACTACTTTTAGATTAAGGAGCTTAGCTCCCTAATCTATACTTTCAAAAAATAAACTACTTAACAAATAGTTTTCATCATATTTTAGACTTAACTTATAAAGATAATTTTTAATAGGTTTTATACTATAGACATGATTCTTATATCTTTTTATATAACTTTGAAATTTATCATATTCTTTTAACTCAGCTTTGTTTTTAAAATATCCCCAAACATGCTCTAAAGCATTAACCGAGGATTTAATATTTTCATTCTCATACCTAGACTGATCTATCAATTTATAAAACTCTATAACAGGATATGATTTTTTATCCTTTAATATCTTCCTTATTTCATTATAAATTTTATTAGACTTCTCTAATACAGAATATTTATAAATTGCCCACTCTTTCTCTAAATATTTTATATGGTCATTATAAATAAAATTATTAACCTTTATTGCAGATAGGTTTTTATCTTTAACCTCTAATATAATATCTATATCTAAGTCCATTATTTTTTCATAAAATATTTTAAATTCTAATAAGTTAATTGTTAAAGAGTGACTGCCTGGACTCTTTTTTATATCCTGCTGAGAGTAGTGAATTTTTTGCTTACCATCATGTTTTTTCCAACTCCTACCAGCTTCTATAATATAATCTCTATCTGTCCTAGCACTGGGAGCATTTAAAACCTTATTATGCAAAACATCATATACTACAGGAATTTGAGTTAAACTAGATATATATAATACATCATCTATATGATAACTCTTATGGTCATTTTCAATTACAAGTCTTTCTTTTAAGCTACTATTTAATTTTTCATAGTTTTTTATAAATCTATTAATAGCTTCTTGCTTATTTCCATAAACTCCTCCGATATGAACTACTATTTTTGCTTCTCTACCAGTATTTAATAATTCTAGAAATTCTAAGTGGTAATTAAGATCTTCTACTGACCGTTCTATAACTTTCTCATCTAAAGAGTTTAAAACTGTGTATTGGCCTGGATGCATTGAAAGTACCATTCCTGCTTTTTTAGCTTTATCGCCTATCGCTTGAATTTTATCTCTAAATATTTCCTGCCAATTATAAGTCATCTCCTTATGAGAAGCTAGAGGGATTATATCTGAAGAAATTCTAAATCTAGTTATTCCATTACTAATATTATAAGAAATTATCCTATCTAAAGAATTTAAATTCCAATTTATAACCTCATAAGCTTTTTCGGACCAGTTATTTAAATTATACTTTTTAAACTTAGCATCATATATGCCTAAAGTATTGGCTGCATATCCTACTATATCAATCCCTCCTTAAATCTATCTTACATACATGTTAACTAAACTACTATTACCCTTTTAATTAAGAAGTTTAGCTAATTTTTTTATAAATTTTAAAACCCTCTTGATTCCTATTAGAATCTAGAGGGTTTTGTATATAATATTTATTTTTTTATTTCTTTTAATATTTCATGAATATCTGGAAGTTCTGATATTTCATAAATCTTTTTCCAAATAAGTTTTCCTTCTTCATCTATAAGGAAATTAGCCCTACCTGATGAGTTCATTTTTTCTACAAAAACTCCAAATTCTTTAGCAACTTCTCCAACTGGAGAAAAATCAGATAAAATTCTTAACTCTTCCAACCCTAAAATATTTGCCCATGCTGCTTTAGAAGGCTGTGGATCAACGCTAAGACCTAAAGCTACAACATTATTGTCTTTTAAAGTCTCTGCATTTCTTTCTAAAGCTCTCATTTGATCAGTACAAACTGACGTCCATGCAAATGGATGAAATGATACTAAAACTTTTTTACCCTTAAAATCTGACAATGAAACTTCTTTACCTTCTTGATCTTTTAACTTGAAATCTTTAACCTTATCACCTAGATTTAACTCTTTCATAATATTCCTCCTCTTTCTTTACTTCTACCCCATTAGAATATTTTAAATAAAAATTGACTAATTATTCTTAATTTTTATTTAAGTTTAGTGTTATATAGGTGGTTATATATGCTTAATTTAAAAAATAAAGAGGTAATGTTTAACATTACCTCCTACTTATTCTAACTCTTCTATCCATAATCTTATATCATCTATAATCTTCTTTATTTCTTCCCTAGTTGTCAAAGGATTTGTAGTGCAAAATCTTAGGACTATCTTTCCTCTTAACTCTGTAGTTAAAAAAGCTGCATAGTTTTTTTCTAATGCTTTTTGTGAGATAAGTCTATTTATATTATCTAACTCAGCTTCTGTCTTTTCCTTATCATAATACCTAAAGTTAATAATACCCATCTGTGCATGAGAAACTATTTCAAAATCATCATACTTACTTATCTCTTCTTCTATCCACTGAGCAACCTTGCTACTTTGATCTATTGCACTTGCCATAGCATCAACTCCTACAGTCTGTAGGGTAAACCAAAGTCTAATTGCTCTAGCTGGCTTAGTTAACTCTATACCTAAATCCCAAAAGTTCAATTTATCTTTACTAGATTCAACATCCTTTAAGTATTCTGGATTTACATGAAAGCTATTTAGCATCTTATTTTTGTCCTTACATATTATAGCTGCACATCCATAAGTTTGATACAGCCATTTGTGACCATCCCAACTAAAAGAGTCTGACCTTTCAATACCTTTAAGTTTATCCCTATTACTTGAAATAAGAGCAGATGCACCGTAAGCACCGTCAACATGATACCACATATCATACTCTTGAGCTATATCAGCCAAATCATCTAGTGGATCTATTGATCCTGTATTTGTAGTACCAGCAGTTCCAACTAATAAAAAAGGCTTATACCCATCTTTCAAATCTTCTTCTATCATCACTCTTAATATATCAGTCTTCATTCTAAAGTTTTCATCAGTAGTAACCTTTCTAACATTTTCAGAACTTATTCCCATTATATGAATACCTTTAGCAACAGAACTATGAGTTTGATCTGAAACATATACAGTTGCTTTTATAAAGTCTTCAGGCTTTAATTTATCATCTCTAGCTATTATACTAGCAGTTAAATTAGCCATTGAACCTCCTGATACAAACTGTCCACCTAAATTTTTAACTGGATAACCTGCTTGAGAACCCATCCAATTAATAGTTTGCATCTCTATATTAGCTGTTCCTTCACTTATTTCGTATCCCCCACCATAGGGATTATAAACAGAATTTATAAAGTCCCCTAAAATAGAATAAGGTGTTACATCGTTTGGAATAAAGCAAAAATATCTAGGATGATTTCCCTTCATTCTATATGGATAAACATTCTCTATTAACTCCTCAACTACCTCTTTTGTATCTCTAGGACTATTAGGTATACCTATAGACTTAATATAGGCCCTATTATCTTCAGGCAAACTATCAATTACAGTTTGTTCTCCTACATTTTTCTGCTCCTTAAATAAATCTGGAGCTATTTCTTGAATTACTCTTGAAACTTCTTCCCAATTATATATTTTTTCATAAGGTCTTTCCATTAGCTTCTGGTTTAATTATTAAACCAGACTCACCACCTTTCAACTATTGTTATAACAAAAATATATTCTTCCAATATACTATTATAACATAGTCTACTCCTTAGATACTATCCATTCGATACCATCATATATCCTATCTATAAAAAAACTTTCTTTATGTGGCATGTCTTTTTTTATTAAAAATCTAATGTCATTTGGATTAAGTCCTAGTTCTAGAAAAATTTCATAAACAAGTTTAGTCTCTTCTACTACATCTTTAAATAGACTTATTCTTCCAGGCTTTTCTTCACTTCCTACATCCATGTATATTTTAAACCTAGGACCAACATATTCTAAGGTTTTTAAATAATTTATAAAGCCCTCATACCAAAAAGATGCAGATACAAAAATTCCCCCCTTAAAATAATCTGGATACTTAAAAATTCCATAAGAAGATATTAATCCACCTAAAGATGCACCTGCTAAGTATTTATTTTTAAACTTAATATCATACCTTTCTTCTAAATATGGAAACAAATCCTCAATTAGAAAACTTAAATAAAAGTCTCCGCTTCCCTCAAAATATTCAACCCAACTTACCATACTTTCCTGAAACCATGGTGTATATTCTGCAAATCTATCTAAAGGTTCTATAGCTATAACAATAATATTTTCTAATCTATCTTCTAACTTTCCGACAATATTATTCTCCAATCTAGTAAACATATCTCCATCATTTATTAGAAAAAGCTTAACATTCTCATCTTTTATATCTTCATAAATCGATATATTTCTCCTTTTATATATAAGTTTTTCATACTTCCCCAACTTGTTTCCTCCTATAAAAATAGAGTAATGTTAAAACATTACTCTATTTATTTTAATTTTTAAAATTAATCATCTAATTTTATTAAGGCCCCGTTCTCAGCATTATACTTATACTCTAAATCATCACCTGATTTATTATATACTTCTATCTCAACTTCTCTAACCCCATCATCATATTCTATAGACCATTGTTTTAAATCATAAGCATTAGGAGCATCCTCTAAAGTTTTTTCTATTAAAGATGGTATTATATCTAGGTCTGATTTTAAAATCTCCATCTCCCTATCATCACTGCTTTCCACCTTATCTTTTAATATCTCCCCTGATTCTCCATCTATATAAAGCTCGTATTCTTTACTTTTATTATCAAAGCCTTCAAGCTCGTAAATATTCTTTTTTGCCTTATACTTCATTTTGGAAATCTTTATATCTGAACTTTCAGCTTTATAATGATCTAAAAACTTATCATAAATAAAATCTGCTGCTAGTATATGACCTTTTTCACCTTCTACAGCTGGTTGCTTATTTGTATTGTCATCCTCTACTCGATTATCTTCTACACTGTTACCTTCTCCTACAGGCTTAACTTTATCAGTGTTGTCATCCCCATTACAACTTACTAAAAATATAATTAAGGATAAGGCTAACAAGGTAAATAATTTTTTCTTATTTTTCATATAATCATCCTTTCTTATTCCTTACTTAACTTATAACCAATTTCTATTTTTTTAATTTTTTACTTTTATAAAATATCCATATATATAATGTAGTATTTTTTATAATGAAGAAATCTTAATAACTTTTTTTCATATTTTTAAAATTAAAATGATTAATTACCAAGTTCTGGGTATATTTAACTTAAGAAGATTGAAAGTTATTTCAGTATAATATTTAAATATTATATTTAAGGAGGTACTGATTATGGGAATTATATCATGGATTATTTTAGGAGCTTTAGCTGGATGGATATCCAGTATGATTATGAATACAAATGAAAGTATGGGAGCTTTCGCCAATATAGGAGTTGGAGTAATTGGAGCTTTAATTGGTGGATATGTAATGAACTTTTTCAATAGAGCAGGGGTTAATAGTTTAAACCTTTACTCTCTAGGAGTTGCTCTTTTAGGATCTGTAATCCTATTAGCAATATATAAAGCTATTACTAAGAAATAGAAAAGAGGTATTAATATGGCTAGAAAAAATAAAACTAATAAAAAAGGTTGGTTCACATTAATTTTATCATTTTTAGGAGTTAGAGCCTTAATAAAGAAATTTAAATTAGACGAGTAAACTCTAAAGGTAAATTAGGAGATGATTATATGAATAAAAATATTATAGAAGGTAAATGGGAACAAGTTAAAGGTATTATACAAAAAGAATGGGGAAAGTTAACTGATGATGATCTTGATATGATAAATGGTGATGAAAAAAGATTACAAGGTAAACTTCAAGAAATGTATGGTATGGATGAAGAACAGTATCAAAAAGATCTAGAAAGAATATTTAAAGATGTAAAATAAACTATAAAAGCAGGCCAAATGGCCTGCTTTTTTATATTTTATATTCTACTACTTTATCAAGATATAAGGATTTTTTTACATCTATTATCCTTTGATTACTACTACCTCTAAATTTTAGCTTTAAATTTTTAAGCCTTTCTATAAACTTTCCATCTACTAAAATATCTACTTTTTCTAATAGATTTTTCATATCCTCATCTTTAATTATTTCTTCAAAGGTATAACCGCTCCATAACCAAATAGACTTATCGATATTTTTTCTTACAATATCTATAATAGGTGAAAGTTCCTTAGCATTTTCCATAGGTTCTCCACCTAAAACAGATAATCCCTTAATTTGATCCTTCTTTAAATAAGATAAAAGTACTTCTGTAGTTTCATCAGTCCAAACATTACCATAATTAAAATCTTGATATTCTTTATTAAAACAATTATAACAATTATGACTGCATCCGGTTACAAATATAGATACTCTAATTCCCGGTCCATTAGCAACATCAAACTCTCTTATTTGACCATATCTCAAAGAATTACCCCCAATTACAAGTGTAATACTCTTGATTTTATATCTTTAGTTCTACCTTCACCCCAGAAGTTCTCACCTAAATATCCACAAGTTCTTCTTACAACATTCATTTTATCAGTATTTTTATTATGACATTGTGGACACTCCCATTCAAGATCATCATTAATAATTATTTCTCCATCATAGTTACAAACATGACAAAAATCTGATTTTGTGTTAAATTCAGCATAAAGAATATTATCATACATATACTTCATAACTTCTAAAATAGCCTCTATATTATGTTGCATATTAGGTATTTCTATATAAGATATACTACCTCCAGTAGATATTTCCTGAAATTGAGATTCAAATTTTAATTTACTAAAAGCATCAATCTCTTCCCTAGTATCAACATGATAGGAATTTATATAAAAACCTTTATCCGTAACATCTTTCACATCTCCAAAGATACTTCTATCTATCTCACATAACCTTCCAGCTGTGTTCTCACTAGGAGTTCCATAAAGAGCAAATTGTAAATTAGTCTCCTTAGTCCACTCATCTTTTTTAGTCTCCATATATCTCATAATTTCAAGGGCAAATTTTTCCCCTTCTTCACTTGTATGAGCTACCCCTAGCATATGTTTAACTGTCTCATATATTCCTATATAACCTATAGTTATTGTTGAGTATCCACCCTTTAAGAACTTATCGATCTTTTCTCCTTTTTCTAATCTAGCAATTGCTCCATGCTGCCAATGAATAGGTGATACATCACTAGTTACATCCTTTAATAAATTATATCTTACTAAACTCATCTCTTTTATTAGTTCCATTCTTTCACTAAAGATATTCCAAAAAAGATCCATATCTCCATTAGCCATTAAAGCTATTTGTGGTAAATTAATAGTGGTAACACCTATATTGAATCTACCATTAAATTTATAATCTCCTTCTTCATCTTTAAAAGGAGTTAAAAACGCTCTACATCCCATAGGTGCAAATATATTTCCCTTATACATCTGCCTCATTTTTTTAGCTGAGATATAGTCTGGATACATTCTTTTAGCACTACATTTAGCAGCTAGCTCAGTAAGGTAATAATAAGGACTATCCGGTTCAATATTATGATTATCTAAAACATAGATTAACTTTGGGAAAGCTGGTGTTATTGCAACACCCTTTTCATTCTTTATCCCTTCAATTCTTTGTTTAAGAATCTCTTCTTGGATTAAACTAGCTTCATAAGCATACTCATAATCCTCTTCAAAATGTAACAATAACGATAAAAATGGTGCCTGTCCATTAGTAGTCATCAAAGTATTTATTTGATACTGGATAGTTTGAACACCATCCTTAACTTCCCTTTTAGTTCTCTTCCAAGCAATTTTTTCTAACTGTTCTTTATCTATTTCAAGACCAACAAGGTCTGCTTCTTCTTTTATTCTCTTTATATTTTTTTCAAAAGAAACTCTTACATATGGGGCCAAGATTCTATCAACACTTGATATACTTTGACCACCATATTGATTACTAGCTACCTGAGCTACAATTTGAGTCATAACTGTACAAGCTACCTGAAATGATTTTGGGGTTTCTACCATCTTACCATTTATGACAGTTCCATTTTTTAACATATCCTCTATGTCTGGTAAACAACAGTTAAACATAGGTTGCATTATGTAATCTAAATCATGAATATGAATTGAACCTTTATCATGTGCTTGAACTAAATGAGAAGGTATAAGCTTTCTTCTAGCAATATCCTTACTTACCTCTCCTGCAATTAGATCTCTTTGTGTTGAAGTAATGGTTGCATTTTTATTAGAATTTTCTTTCATAACCTCTTCATTTGTAAAGTCTAAAAGACCTAATATACTATCATCTGTTGTATTTTCTTCCCTTTTATACTCCTGTATTGCCCTATATCCTTCATATGCTTTAGCTGTTTCTACTTCACCCTTTTCGATAAGTTTATGATATACCATATTTTCTATCTGATAGATGGATAACTTTTTTACCTCATCTTCTACAAGTTCTATTTCATCAGCTATCTCTTTTGATATTTCTGGCTTAAAAATACCACTTCCAAATTTCATAGCTTTATTAATCGCATCTACAATCTTAGATTTATCAAATGCGACTTCCCTACCATCTCTTTTGGTTACCTTTCTCATAATATTCCTCCTATACTCCATAATCTACCACATATTGTATCACAGAATATATTTTTTACCAGTACTTGTATCTTTCAGAAATCTATGAAACTAGCTATTTTATGCTATTTATAATCATATATTAATTTTTCATCATAATTACAAAAAACCAGCTAAAATTTAGCTGGTTTTTTACTTATTTTTTTTCAATAGAATAATATAAATAATCATAGTTAGATTTAAAACTTGCCTTACTGTAATAGTTACCTTTATTCCTAACTACATTAGCCTTAGAGCTATCCAAACCTTTAACTGAGTTTATTTCTTCTCCACTTGTTAAAGCCTTTAATCCATCCAATAAGATTTTTTTATCAGAACTACTTAAGTCCATTTTCTCCAATATATTTAGAAATACTTCAATATCATGATGGGATAAGTCTATATATTCTTCACTTTCCATAAGAAAGTTTATCTTATATATACTATCTTCCTTTAAAAATATATTATACCTAATCAAAGGATATTCTCTTGAAAACATATCTAATTGTGAAGTATAATTTTGTAACTGAAGTAGATCAAGTTGATCCCCTCTTATATAATCATTAAATAAGTATTTATTCAATGTTAAACTTTCAATTAAACTAGATAATTTTTCATCACTAGGTCTAAAAAAATCAAATATTATATTATGAAATCTTTGCCCATCCATTTCTATCGAGGTAAGAAATACCTTTCCAAATTTTCTTAAGTCACCATTTTCTAAAGGCTCTGGATTCTCAGTTAAATAAGAGGATAACCCCTTAGCTATATTTGAATCTAATATTTCAATTACTTCTTTTAAATAGGCTTCATCATAAATATTTTTATTTAAAACTAAATTTGAACTTTTCATATTTTCTTTTACATCTTCCCAATTCAGAGTAATATAAGCCATTTCATTATCAGATAGATTTTCAGCCAGCTTATTTATTTTATTTATAGTACTTTGAATGTCCTTATCATTCTTTACCTCTAACTTCTCATAAACGGTAGCAGCACTATAATCTGTATTATTATTACCATTACAAGCTACTAAAAAGATAAAAAAGGAAATTATGACTATATATTTAATTGTCTTTTTCATTCTCTTCCCACCCTTCCAATCTTACTACTTATCATAAATCCAATTAAGCCAGCAGCTGCAAGTATTACTGCAAATATTAATGGACTAAATGATATAGAAAATACGTATATAATTAAAGTTGAAATTAAAAGTACACTACAAAGAGTAACTCCAAATATAAATATATTTTTAAATAGATCTGGCATAATTATCTTTCCACTATCTTCTATATTAAACTTTATCCTTAATCTAAAAGCTAATAATATATTTATTAATATATTCACTATAAGTATTAAATATTTATAACCTATATTATAAATATATTCAATACTATATATATAATTTCCTCTTTCAGCTATAATCTTTAGATCAGAATCTAAAGGATAACTAAAGAACATTAAATATGATGTATTTATATTATTTAAAATATCTAATTCTAAACCAAATATTTGTAAAGTTGGCTTTATAGTAACTATAATGAATACTGGGGCTAAGCTAACAAAAAAGGCTGTCACAATACCAGCTACAACGTTAGAAAAACTATATTGAATCATAAAGAAAAAACTATATAGCCATATATTAAATAAAAATCCTAATCCTAATTTAAGTAATATACTAGGAATACTAGCTGCTTTAAAATAACTCTCGCTAGATATAAATGCTCTGTATAAATCTTCAATCCAAAATATATTGTTATTCCTTATTATAAGAACAGATATTAAAATTACTAAAAATCCCAAAGTTAAATTTAATATACCAACAAATAATTTAACTATTAAAAAACTTTCTTTCTTAATTGGAAGGGCAGATAAAAACATAGCCACATCTCCAGACTTTTCTAGTCTAAACTGTATATAAATCTGAACTATAGATAGAATAGAAAATAGTAACATCATATAGCCTACCACACTTCCTAAAGTAGAATTATTAGCTAAAAACTCTTTATTTGATTCTACTCCAAATGTAATTATATTTTCATAGGCCATATTTAAATTTACGTGGTAGGCAAATCCTATTAACAAGCCTAATACTATAAATAGTAATCTTACATACCTTGTAGATCTTAACTCATGCTTTAATATTGATTTATTCAAGTTCTTTCCTCCTTTCATTTTGACTGTATATAAATATTTCTTCCAAACTTATCCCTACATTTTCAACTAAACTAGCTCCCATATTTTTTAGGTCTTCTATTATAAAATGCTCATCGCCTTCAACCACAATATAATAAACACTAGCTATTCTATCTAAATTAAGAATATAATCTTTCGTTTTAAGCCTCTCCATAACATCACTTTGAAAAACAACTTGAAACTTCTTTACTTTTTCCTTTAATTGATCTACATCTGCTTGGTATTTTATCCTTCCCTTTTTTAAGATTGTTACACTATCGCATATTTTTTCTAAATCTTTTATATGATGAGAAGATATTATTATAGTAACATTATCTTGTTCTAGTTTATTTATTAAAATCTCCCATAAATTCTTTTTAGCAAGAGCATCTAAGCCAGAACTTGGCTCATCTAAAACTAAAAGTTTAGGATTACTAGAAAGATTTAACATTAAAGATAATCTCATTTCCATACCTTTTGATAGTTGAGAAATTTCTTTTGACTCATCTAAATTAAAAATCTCATTTAATCTAGCGAACTCTTCTCTTGAAAAATCTTTATATATACCCTCATAAAAATCAACCATTTGTGATATTTTATAATTTTTAAAGTATCTATTTCTATCAGCTACATATCCTATTTGAGACTTCACATCTACATTTTCATAAACATCCTCGCCTAATACTTTAATACTGCCTATCTCTGTTTTATAAATGCCTGCTATCATTTGTAAAAGAGTAGTTTTTCCCGCTCCATTTTCTCCAATTATTCCATGAACTTTCCCCTGATCTAACTTTAAGTTTATATTATCTAGAGCAGTAAAACCTCCAAATTTCTTAGCTACATTTGTAATTTCTATCATTCTATACCTCCTTTTTTAAAGCCCTGTCTATTTTTTCTAATTCTACTTTTACTTTTTCTAAATCATAGCCTAAATGAATAAATTCAAGATAAACCTCTCTTAACTCTTTTAATACTTCTTCTAATCGATTCTTATCTATAGGAATATTTTTATAGTCTGTTAGAAAGCTCCCCCTTCCAACTACTGTATGTATAAAACCTTGTTGTTCTAGTTCCTTGTAGGCTCTACTTACTGTATTTGGATTGATTTCAAGCATTTTAGCCATTTTTCTAACAGAAGGAAGCTTATCCCCTTCTTTTAATATTCCTTTCATCGATAATTCTTTTATACCATCTATTACCTGTTCGTATAAAGCTTTATTACTAGTTATATCTATTCTAAACATATGGGCCTCCTTTCATTGTACTAAGTGTATTATATATCTTAGTACACTTTTTGTAAAGATTTATTTACATATTTTACATTTATAGAATATTTATACTATAATTAACTTAACAATTATAAGGAGAGATTACTTTGAATATATTAGATAAAATAGTAGATCAGCATACACATAGTCACTTCTCACCCGATTCAAAAGAGAGGATGGAAAATTATTTAAAACTTACTAAGGGAGATATTGTAATAACTGAACACTTGGATTTTAAAGATATAAATAATAATGGAGAAGACAGTTTACTAGATTATAAAGCTTATAAATCAGAAATTGATAACCTTAATAGGATATATAGTAATAGAATAAAAATCGGAATTGAGATTGGATATACAGTTGAAACAGAGTCTAAAATAATAGATTATATGGAAAATAAAAGCTTTGATTTAATAATACTGAGCATACACCAAAATCATAAGATCGACTATATGAAAAAAATAGATAAAAATCAAAACTTACTAGAAGTAGTAAACAATTACTATGACAATTTACTTTCAGCTCTAAATTCCAATATAGACTTTGATATTCTTGGTCATATAGACTACTGTTTAAGAAATGAAAAATATAATTTAAAAGATTTGAAAAAACTAGAAAGTAAATTTAAAAGGATTTTAAATAAACTTATAAAAAGAGAAATAGCACTAGAAGTTAATACTAGGAGTATGTACCAATTTGGAGGGTTACATTTTTATAGCTATATTTTAGACCTTTATAAATCCTTAGGCGGTGAGCTTATAAGTCTTGGCTCTGATGCTCACTATACAAATAATTTTAAAATTAATTTTCTAGAAGCTATACAGCTACTAAAGGAGAAAGGCTTTAAAGAAGTTAGTATATTTACTAATAGAAAAATAACATCAATAGAAATTTAGTCTAGGATTTTTTCCTAGACTTTCTTATAGTATCGTACAGACTTATTTCCTTAGATTCTTTTATGTTCTTTATATTGATTCTATGTTTATATATCCCTAAAAAAGTTATTATGAAACTTATTAAAATAGGGATTATACCTAGCCTAAAATATATAGTATATATTACAAAAGATATAAGTAAAAATATAGTTCCTAAAGCTATATATCCTGTAAATATAGTTATAATAAGCATGGATACAATTTCAAATATAGCAAGTTTTATATTTAATGCTAGAATCATACCTATGAGACTAGCCGTTCCTTTTCCACCTCTAAAAGAAAGATAAAAGGGATAGTTATGTCCTAGTATTACAAATAAACCACTTATATATGATAAATTAAAATCTGCTCTTTGAAACAAGTTTTGACTTATTTTTATAGCTATAAAAGCCTTTAGTATATCTACTAGAGCTACTATAATTCCATAAGACCAGCCTAAAGTAGATGTTACATTAGATGCACCGGCATTTTTATTTCCTAACTCTCTTATATCTAAACCTTTAAAAAGTTTAGCTACAATATAAGCGGTCTGAAAACTTCCAATTACATATGAATAAATTGATACTATTAATATATCTTTCATAAAAACCTCCATAAAAAAAGGACCTCATACTACTATGAAGATCCTTCTTATTTTAATCTCTTATTTTATTTTTAGATAAAATCCTACCTAGGCCTGCTCCAATTATAGCTGGTAATATCCAAGCCAACTTTAAGTTGAAAAAAGGTAACCAAGAAATTACTCCATCTCCTAACAATTTATAATCTATTAGAAGTTGGGCTAAGCTTACAAGACCAGTCAAAAGTATGGATATTTGAAAAATAAGCTTATCTGCATCCTTCTTTAATAAAATAGTCAAAAATATTAAAACTATAACTATAGGATACATAAGTGATAATACAGGACCTGAAAATCTTACTATATTATCTACACCTACAACTGATAAAACTCCCCCTACGATTGTTGTTATAGTAACTACAAATCTATAGCCAAGTTTTCCCTTACTTATATTTTCAAAATACTGCCCAACTGTTGTTATTAAACCTATAGTTGTTGTTAAGCAAGCTAATGCAACTACTATAGCTAAGCCTATTTTACCAAAAGATTTCAAAGAGTTCTCTGCTAGTTTAACTACCAATTCAACTTTTTGTACCTCTCCTAGAACTGATGTAGCTGTTGCTCCTAAATAACCTAAACCACCATAAATTATGGTTAATCCTAATGCGGCAATAATTCCAGATTTTAAAGTCATAGATATTTGTTTATCAACAGACTTATATCCCATATCATTAATTGCAAATATTATTACACCACCAAATAATAAGGCGGCAAATGCATCCATGGTTTGATATCCTATTTCAAAACCTTCCGTAAAAGCATTGCCTGGATTAGTATCAACTATTTCTCCAATAGGATTTACTATGCCCATAACAATTATCAAAAGTAATAATATTATTAAGGATGGTGTTAATACCTTACCAACCCTATTTACAATTTCTGATGGATTAATAACTAGTATGTAAGCCAAAGAAAAATATAAAATTGCAAAGATCACAGGGCTAAAGTTAGGAAACAAAGGTAATATTGACATCTCATAAGTTGTTGCTCCTGTTCTTGGTATAGCCATTAACGGTCCTATTGATAGTATTATTATTAATCCTAATGCAAGAGAAAATGGTTTAGAAACCTTCTCACCTAGCTTATTGATATCTCCTTCTGATTTTGCAGAGGCAGCCACTCCTAAAAGAGGTAGTCCTGTCCCAGTTAGAAAGAATCCAATTAAAGCTAGAATCCACTTTTTCCCACTAAAGAAGCCTACGAAAGGCGGGAAAATTAAGTTCCCTGCTCCAAAAAACATGGAAAACAAGGTTGCACTTAAAAATACTATGTCTCTTCTTTCTTTTTTATCCATTTTAAAACTCCTTTTTATAATATTTAGATTATATAATACAACATAATCTTAGATAAATAAAGCAATAAATAAAAGATTATAAAATTAATGCTTAACTTTTCAAACTTATAAATTTATAAGCCTATTTGCTTGTTTTTTCTTTACATTAATGAACAAGTTCCTTTATAAGCAAAGATTCAAAGTTTATTATATAATATATTAGCAAAACAAAATAAATTAAGGAGGTAATAATGAAAGAAAAAGATCTAAGTTATTATTTAAAAAATACTTTTAGAGTCGCTATACCTAGTATAGTAGAACATATTGCTAATGTTATAGTAGGATTTGCAGATACTATTATGGTTGCTTCTTTGGGTACAGTAGCAACTGCTGCTGTAGGTATTAACTCAACAGTAACTTGGTTTTTATTAGCTTTTTCAACCTTATTTGCTGTAGGTGCAACTGTACAGGTTGCTCAAAGCATAGGTGCTGGTAATTACTCAAGAGCTAAAAGAGCAGCTATAAATGGGCTTACTAGTGGATTTTTAGCCTTTAGTCTTATTTTTATAGTTATATTCATCTTATCTTCTAAGGTTCCAAGTTGGTTGGGAGCTGAAGAGATTATTTTACCTGATGCTATTTGCTACTTAAGAATTTGGACTTTAGCTATAATTCCTATGTTTCTAGGTAGAGTAGCCTCTAGCATTTTGAGGGGAATAGGAAATACAAGGGTTCCTATGATAACAGCATTTTTTATAAACATACTTAACATAATAGGAAACTTTTTACTTATATATGATACAAGAATAGTAACTTTACCTATTATAAACTTTAAATTTAAATTATATGGTGCTAATTTAGGGGTCACCGGTGCAGCTATATCAACTAGCTTATCCAATGCTTTAGGAGGTATAATTATGCTTTATCTTCTATTTAATGGATCCCAATTAATTCATATACGATTTAAAGATTTATTTAAACTAGAATCTAATTTACTTAGACATATCTTCTCCACCGGAGCTCCAGCTACAGGTCAAGATATGGTTACGAACCTAGGTCAGGTAATGTATCAAAAGATGGTTTCTAGTTTAGGAACTATACAAATTGCAGCACATCATTTAGCCACTACTGCAGAGTCTTTATCATATATGCCTGCAGCAGGGTTTTCTGTAGCTGCTACTAGCCTTATAGGGCAATCCCTAGGTGCAGGAAGAAAAGATGAGGCTGAAAGATATGGACAAATATTTTTTATATTATCCTTACTAGCAGGCGTTTTTAGTGGACTTATGTTGTATATTTTTCCTAAGCAACTTATGTCTCTATTTTCTAATGACCTTAAAGTTATAAATGAAGGCGTTGGAGCACTTAGAATAATAGCCTTCATTCAGCCTGTTTTTAATGCAACTATTGTGTTAACAGGTGTACTAAGGGGCGCTGGTGATACTAAGGTACCACTTTATGCTGCCTTAGGAGGTATGTGGTTTGTAAGACTTATATCAGCCTATATTTTTATAAATATCTTTAAACTAGGTCTAAAAGGTGCCTGGTTAGGTATGTTGATGGATCTAGCCTTAAGGTTTATAATTGTTTTTTATAGGTACTATAAAAAAACTTGGTTAGACAGAAAAATTATTGTTGATGATTAAAAAAGAGCCCTAAAATAGGGCTCCTTTACTTTTTCTCTAAATCATCCATAATATTTTTAAATTTTTCTATATTCATTTGATGATAAAACTTATCATTTATTTTAATATTCGGTCCAAGACTACACTTTTTAAAACAATTTTGACTAGACAAACTAAACTTGCCATCTGAACTTGTCTCACCAAAATCTAAGTTGCAATACTCCCTAACACCTTTAATAAGATCAATAGAACCATTCTTAGCACATCTTGATCCAGTACAACAGGTAATTTCATAATCAACATTTACCTCTTTAATTGATGGCATAAATCTTATTATATTTTTGATTATATTAAAATCCAACTTAAATGCTGTAGCTATTTCTTCTTGTTTACTAGAAGAAACCATAGAAAATATATCCTGACATTCTCTTAGAGCAGACTTTACTCCCTCTTGGCTTCCCTCTCCAAAACTATAAACATATTCATTTAATCTTTCTTTAAATATCTCTTCTTTATTTTTATTATCATTATCAAACATTTTAATCTCTCTCTTCTTTTTATTCTAAAAAATTAATACCCTCTATAAGATGATTAAAACTTTAAAACTATACCTTTTAATCTAGCATCTAAAACTAATTCTTCTTTAGAATTATATATTTTAGATTGTATGCTAATATGTTCTTTTGAGTTTTTTTCCTGAATATCTAAAACTTCATTTGTACAAGTCATTTCCTCATCAGTCCAAACTTTCTTAATAAA
Source organism: Tissierellales bacterium (assembly GCA_030146915.1). Classification (GTDB taxonomy): domain Bacteria; phylum Bacillota; class Clostridia; order Tissierellales; family Tissierellaceae; genus JASLAT01. Next base: position 7,936 of record JASLAT010000017.1, on the reverse strand, counting down.
ATTAAAATCCATATGATACATAAGTATATTATACTCTCCACCAATTCGATTAGTTAAAATAGCTGTTAATAAACCTTGGTTTAGTAACTGACCATCTTCATTTGGAATCTCATGGTGCTTACCCATAAAACCCATAGTTTTACCAAAAAACTCTACCTCTTCTTTGGTAAAGATTTTTTTATAAACTATCTTATCTCCCTTATTTAAAGTTTTCATAATTTCTCCTTATCTTATAAAATACTAGTATTATACCTACCTCTTATCATATTGTAGGCAAAGTTATTTTCTCTTTTTAAAAAGCTCCTACTAGCCAATAACTTATTACAATTAGGACATCTAAGTCCCTTATCTTCACTAGTTAAATCAACAGAACTTTCTATTATTCTCTCTATATGCATCCTAAGAAGACCACCCTTACCTACCTTTTGATAAAGAGCTATCTTTTCTTTACAAAACGCACATGTTACTAACATTAAAAAACTATTTTTTATCTTTTTATAGTATGGATTTTTATATTTCATTACTCCTCCTTAACTATATTGATATTAAATTTCCACCCAAGTCTTTTGCAGTATTATAATCACAAGTTGTAAATATTATTTGATGAGTTTTTGCAAACTCTTTAATTAAGCTTATGGCCTGATCTTTTCTTTCTTTATCTAAGTCTACTAAACAATCATCAAGTATCAAAAAGCCACCATCCTTAAAGATATATTCAATTAAAGCTAATCTTAGAGCTAAGGATACAGTATCATAGGTTCCTGCTGAGAGAAGATTAAAAGGAATTTTATGTTCCTCTGATATTAATTTTATTCCAAAATTATCATCTATTGAACCACTTTTATATTTATTGTTAGTTATTATAGATAGATTTTCTATAAAACTTTCAAGTAAATCCTCCATAGGATCTCCTTCCATCTCCTCCTTAGTTTCCTTAAAAGCTCTATAAACCTTTAAAATCTTTTCTCCCCTTCTTAGGTTGTTCTCATACTTTCTTTCCTTATCTCTATACTGAAGTTTTAACTCCTCATAACTTTCATCAGATAACTGATTTTTAGCCTCATAATATCTAGAATTTAAAACTTCTACTTCGCTTATAAGTCTATTTTCATTTTCCCTTAGTGCATTTAATCTATACTTAAAGTCTTCCAAGTTTTTAAATTCCTCTGGAAGTTCAACTAAGTTATCAAGTTCTTTAGTCTTTTCACTTATTTGAGACTGTATCATAGCTAATTTTAAAATAAGTTTTTTAGAGCTTTCATAGGAATTTGTCCACTCTTCTAATTTATTTTCTGCAGAAATCAGTTCTCCCTTCTTATCTAATTCTAAGTTATCAATTTCTTGTTTTTGTCTTCTTAAGTCTTCCTTATTTTCAGATATGTCTATATGGTCTAAACTATTATATTCATCTCTTAATTCATCTAGGTCCCTTTCTCCTAATATATATTCTATTTTTTCTTTATTATTACTTAATTTATCTTCAAGCCTTTTCCTATCTTTAAATTTATATTTTACCTCCTCTAAAGAATCTAGCTTATATTTTCTTAAAACTTCATCTCTCTCTGACTTAAGCTTATCTTCCTTAGTTTTTAAAGCCTCATAGTCTAAATCTCCTAACTTTAAATCTAAATCTAAATCCTTATAATATATTCTTAAAGAATTTTTACAAGATAAAATTTCTCCTTTTTTCATTAGTTCTTTTTCAGCTAAATCTCTAGATATATATACATCATCTTTAGAAGAATTTAATCTAACTAAAAGATCACCTGCATTTAATTTCATACTTATATCCTGAAGTGATGAGTTTATATCTTCTAAATAAGAAATATCATCCTCATTTATATTAGGAATATTTTCAAGCTCTTCTTCTATATTTAAAATCTTATCATTTATAGCATCTATTTCCTTTAACTTTTGTTCTAGGGCGTCCCTAACTTTAAGTTTTTCTAGATTTTCAAATTTTTCATCTATAAGTAATTTTTCTTCAGATATTTCTTTTATATCTCTTTTTAAATTGTCCATACCTGCTTCTAATTTAGGCCAAAGATCTGCTATATTTAATAGTTCATCACTGCTAGACTCTAAGGACTTTATTTCAAGCTCTAATATTTGTCTTTTATTTAATCCTTCCTCTAATTTTTCTAAGGAATCCCTTTCTAATCTTACGTCTTTTAGAAGTTCTTTATTCTCAAACAAGTATTTTGAAACTTCCTCAAATTCTTCTTCCTTCCTTCTAACTTCATCCAGTCTTATCCTTAACTTTTCTTTTTCATAATATGACTCAATTATTTTTCCAAGTCCCTGTACATAAGGATTATTTATACCTCTATTATTCTCAGGGTAATTTTTATCAATATCCCACCTATTAAACATAGCATCATATTCTTCTTTTATTCCATCTTCTATATGAGTAATTGATACTCCATCTAGTTCCATAAAAGATTTTCTTAAAAGGTCTCCTAACTCTCTTTTGAATTTATCATCTTCAGTTATATCACCAAGCATATTTTTTAAATCTTTTTGTCTTGCAAAAACTATATTTTTATAAGTTGTAGGTCCAAACTCAAGTAATTCTTCCATTATCTCCTTTATTTTTTCTTGACTTTTTATTAGATTCCCTTCTGGTGTCACTAAGGATAAATCTGAGCCTTCCCCCCATATTTTCTCTACTATGTAGTTTCCTCTAGGGCTTATTAGCTCTAAAATACCATCTATTTGATCTCCACCTGTTAAAGGTTTATAGGCTTCTGTAAAAGCTATATCTTCCTTCCTATTTTTAGTTATCCTTATGCCTTTAAAAAGAGTAGAGTAAATACCATTTATTATAGTACTTTTTCCAGACTCATTTTTCCCATAAATTACATTTAGTCCCTTAGAAAGATTTAAACTTAAATCTTTAAGTCCGGCAAACCTTCTAGTCCTATAAGATTTAATATACATATTAATCCCTCCTTATTATTTCATAGGCAATTTGTAAAGCTTCCTCATCATCCTTAAGTTTATTTAAAAATTCATAAGGAAAAGATCCTTTAGTAAACTCTCTTTTTATTATCTCCTCATTAATTCTAACTCCTAAATTTTCATCTTCAATTATAAGATAAAACAACTCATTTTCTAGCTCTTGATAGATCTTATTTAGCTGACTATATAAATCTTCACTTAGTCTACCTGATAAGTTAAGCCTAACAATATGTTTATCCATATTATTTTTTAAAAGCTCATCTTTTAGTCTATATATATCTTCATCTTCCCTTATCTCTATATTTAAATCCATAAATTTATATAAACCTGTATGAATACTCTCAGCCTCTAAGCTATCTTTAGATGCTTTAATAAACCAGGCAGCACCATGACTTTTAAAGTTTAATCCATCTGGCTCTGGCGTACCAGCATTATAGATTTTTTGGTCGTAAACCTTATCTTTCACTGGATACTGAACATGTGTATGGCCTAGTAACCAAAGATCAACTGGGATAGCTTCCAACTCATCCATAGTCATATAATAATACTTACCTTCTATATCTGCAGAAAGTCCCTCCAAGGCTCCATGAGCCAAACCTAGATTAAGTCTATCTTCTTCTATAGACTCACATTCTTTAATCCAGCCAAGGTTATTAGTAGCAGAATGTTTATTTTCACAATATGCCGGATATATATCCACCTCAAGACCATAAGAATCTAGGCTATAAATTCTATTATCATTTAATAAAAGTATCTTTTCACTTCTATAAGAGTTAAATGTTTTCCAAAGATCACTCTCTTCATTATAATAATCATGATTACCTGGTAAAACTAATACAAGTTCTCCAGCAAACCTATCTAATATTTTTATAGTCTTTTCAATATCAGACTTAGCTACTGTTAGATTATCAAAAAGATCTCCAGCTACTACAAATAGATCAGTTTCAAGCTCATTAGCCTTATTTACCATACCTTCTAAACTTTGAAATCTTGCTTCCCTTAAAACTTTTCTAATACTTTCAGCATAAGAATTAAATCTCATACCTAAATGCAAATCTCCTGTATGAAATATCTTTAAAGTCATAACTTCCTCCTTTATTTAAATCTTTATTTAAATTCTATATCTATATGAACTAATTCTCTTCTACTACCAATTCTAGTTGGTATTCCCCAGTTTCCTAATCCAGAGCTCACTATAATATTGAAGTTCCCCTTAGATAAAAATCCATAAACTTGGCTCTTAAATAGTTTATTTATTGGTTTATTTAAAATTTGAACAGGAAAAAATTGACCACTATGAGTATGGCCTGATAATTGAAGGTCATAACCTAAATCTAAAGCTTCATTAAATCCAGGTCTATGGTCTAAAACTATAAAAGGAAGATTTTTATCTATAATTTCCTCCTTGGCTTCCTTGGCTATAGAAGCTAAAGTCTTATAATTACCAGCCCTATCCTTTCTTCCAATTATATAAAATTTCCCATCTTCCTTGTAGACTTGGTCTTGTAAAACTCTTATTGATTCGTTTTTTAAGTATCCCATCTCTTCCTCTATTATACAATTTCCACTTTTATATTCATGATTACCTTCAACCGCTACTACTCCATAGGGCAAATCCAAACTAGAAATTTTTTTAGAAAATTTTTTTTTATCTTCTAGACTAGTAGCTTCATCAAAAAAGTCCCCTCCTAAAAAGAGAATATCAGGATTTAACCTTTCAATTTTTTCTAATAATTTGTCTAAATCCTCCACTCTTAAAGACACTCCTAAGTGCCCATCTGATATATATACTATAGATAGTTTATCTAATGAAGAATCTTTTTTATCTAAATTAAGCTTATAACTTTTAACCTGATAGTCCCTGGCATTTAAAATTCCTAAAAACGATATAAGCCCTGCAGTTAGATAAATTATTATTCCCGCAAAAAATATCCTCCCTATAAACATCTGAAACTTAATTGGATAATCTATAAATTTTCTAGTTAGATATCCTAAATCATGCAGTAGATAAAAAATACTACTATAATGTAAAATAGATATATAAAAAGCTGCTAAGTAAGATAGTTTCCTAACTGAATTAGAGTCTATATCACCATCAAAAAACTTATAAAAGTAATAAAGAGTGGCTAAAAATAAAATAAGTTGTATAAACAAGTAGATAAATAACTTTGGTAACCTATAGCTCTTAAAAGGCAATCTCCAGTAGCTTTTATAGATATAATAATTCATAAGCATAATACCAAAAAATACACCGGACCAGCCTAAGGTTAAAAATTTCAAAAAATCCCCTCTCAATTCTCACTTTACTATATTCCTTATAACCTCTTACCTTTATCATAACTAAAATATAATATTTTTTACATATATTTTAAGCTAATAACTTTTAAACAAATTTCTTAAAAATATATATTTATAGGATACATCCATTATATTATATAGCAAATTAGGCAGCCTTAGCTGCCTAACTTATCTTTATCTTATCTATTAATCCACCTTCTAGGTCTTTTATATAGAAATAATCCCCATCTATTAAGCCATAGCTTGCTGGATTATTCTCCTTAGGTAGGGATATACTACCTGGATTTAAAAAATATATACCGTCTTTATTCTCTGCTCTTAATATATGGGTGTGCCCATATATTACTATGTCACCTTTTGATAAACTAGGTAGATTATCCTCATTATAAACATGCCCATGGGTTATAAACATCCTTTTAGCTCCATATATTAAATTATTATAAGTAGCCATTATAGGAAAATTTAAGACCATTTGGTCAACTTCCGAATCACAATTTCCCCTAACTGCTATTATCCTGTCGCTAAACTTATTTAAAATTTCTATTACTCCCTTGGGATTATGACCCTTTGGCAGATCATTTCTAGCTCCATGATATAGAATATCCCCTAGAATTATAAGATAGTCTGCTGACTCTTTTTCATACTCCTTTATAACCTTTTTTAAATAATACTCTGAACCGTGTATATCAGATATTACAAAATACTTCATAACTTCCTCCTAGGTCTATATTTTAAAGAAATAGTTGTACTAGGCCTGCTAAAATAGAAAAACTCATCAGGAGCCTAGATAACTTACTCTTCTTATCTCTTATTATAAATGATACAACTGATAAAAGTCCAAAAAAGATAGCCACAGACTTTGAAACCATATAGTTACTAGGTTGCGAACTATATACTAGATAAGTTAAGCTTAAAGAATATATCATATTAACTAAATAGGAAAACTTGTCCAATCTACTATAAAATAAAAATTGAAAAACTAAGGCTAAAACTATCAATAAACTATATAAAATTGCTAAATATCCTAATGCCATAATATAACCTCCTTTAAATAGTTTTACCCTATTACAGCTAGAAAAATTATAATATTTATATAAAATATTGGGTATTATAGTATAATAGACAGTTAAGGAGTGAATTTATGGATAAGATCAAGAGACTATATTCTAGAAGTAAGGTTACTTTTGCCTTTCTTTTAATTATGGTAATTTATTTTATTGTTTTAACCCTAGCAGGGGGCAGTACTAATTCAGATGTTTTACTTAAATATGGAGCCTTTTTCCCACCTGCTATTGTAGTTTTTAAGGAGTATTATAGATTTATTACTTCTATTTTTATGCATATTGGGCTATCTCACATATTTTTTAATGGATATGCTCTTTACATTTTTGGTCCACAAATAGAGAGATTAATAGGTCCAAAAAAATACCTAGCCTTCTTTTTGCTTACTGGAATTGGAGGGAACCTACTAACCTTTATATTCAATTTTAACTCCCTATCAGCAGGTGCTTCTGGTAGTTTATTTGGAATTTTTGGTGCCTTTCTCTACCTGATTCAAAAACATGGTGAAATGGTAACTGAAAATGGAAGAAAAGAGATTATTAAGTTGGTTGTTATAAACTTAATTTTAACCTTTCTTGTTCCTAGTATAAGTATTACAGCCCATTTAGGTGGTTTAATAATTGGATATCTTTTATCGTATTTTTTTATTGGCTAGTTTAAATTCAAATAAAACTGGTTATAGATATTTTTAAGGAGTGAGTTAAATGAATAATAAAACAAATAAGAAGTTATTAATAATTCTTCTAGCTATTATCTTAGCTGGGGCAATGTTTTTTGCTTATAATAAATATTTAAAGGCTGATGTTAATCCTGGAGAAAAATCAGTAAGTATATTGGTTGTAAATGATAAATTAGATATTAATGAAGAGTTTAAATTTAAGACTAGCGAGGACTATCTTCTCGATTTAATGGAAGAACATGCTGAAGAGCTAAAGTTAGAAGTTGATGATTCAGGCTTTGGACCTATGATTGTAGGCCTTTTAGGTTATAAAGCTGATGATAAGCAAAATGAGTTTTATCATATAGCTATAAACTCTGAAGATGCAACTGTAGGAGCTAAAGACATAGTTCTAACTGATGGTGATGTTTATAAATTAGAACTAATGGAATATTAAAATGAGAGCTAAGGATATTGTCTTAGTAGGCATATTATCGGCTTCACTAACTGTTGCTAAATTAGCCCTTAGTTTTTTGCCTAATATTGAAATTGTCAGCCTTCTTTTTATAATCTACACCCAAGTTTTTGGACTTAAAAAAAGTTTAACTATAGCCTTTATTTTTTCTAGCTTTGAAATTTTTATATATGGTTTTTCAACCTGGCTACTAGGATACTATATTGTTTGGCCACTACTTATAGTCTTAAGCTATTTACTGGCTAAATTTTTTAAATCAGAGTATGCATTTGGAATTTTATCTGGACTTTTTGGCTATAGTTTTGGATTAATTTTTGCTCTTATAGAATCTATATTTTATGGTTGGGCCTATGGCCTAACTTATTGGATAAGTGGTTTACCTTTTGATCTTATCCACGGTACTTCAAACTTTATATTGGTTCTTATATTATATAAACCACTAAAAGAAGTATTAGAAAAACTTAATAAAATTTATTATAAAT
>JASLAT010000007.1 GCA_030146915.1 Tissierellales bacterium | reverse complement strand
ATAGAAAAATATATTTAAAAATAAAAAAATCATTTAAATATATGTATTAAAAAAGCTAAATTGTGGTATAATTACACTACAAATGAAAGTTTGATTAAAATTGAGGAGGGTTACTATGGATAATAATTGTAATTGTAACCATGACCATGAACATGACCACAATTGTGGAGATGACTGTGGATGTGGAGAGGAAATGGAAACTATAACTTTAACTTTAGACGATGATTCTGAAATAGAATGTGGAGTTTTAGGAATATTTGAAGTTGAAGATAAGGAATATATAGCTCTACTTTCTGAAGAAGATGATGTTTTCCTTTACCAATATGAAGAAATTGATGAAGAGTCTGCAGATCTTATAAATATTGAAGATGATGAAGAGTTCGAACTTGTATCTCAAGCCTTCGATGAGTTATTTGAAGAAGAATAAAATCACACTTTAGCCTGGCTAAAGTGTTTTTTTATGTAGAAAATTAAATATTGTATTTTGGTTACCATTGCTAGCTTGTGGTAATATATTAATAGGTGGTGAAAAAATGAAATATAAGATAGATTATATAGATGATAAGGTTATTTTAAGGGATATGAAGGATTTTGAGCCGGAGCATATATTTGAATGTGGTCAGGCTTTTAGGTGGAAGAAGGAAGAAGATGGTAGCTATACTACTGTAGCTTACTCAAAGTTTTTAAATGTTAGTAGGGATGGTAAGGATATAGTACTTTATCCTACTAATAAGAAAGATTTTGAAGATATATGGTATTACTATTTTGACCTAGAAACAGATTATAGTGAAATAAAGGATATTTTAAGTGAAGATAAGATCCTAAAAGAAGCAAGTGAATATGGCCATGGGATAAGAATATTAAATCAAGAACCATTTGAAACTGTAATATCTTTTATAATCTCAGCTAACAATCAAATACCAAGAATTAAAAAATCTGTAGAGACTATAGCAAAAGAATATGGAGATTATATAGGTGAGTTTAAGGGAGAGAAGTATTATTCATTTCCTGATGCAAAAACCTTATCAAAGGTTGATGTATCTGATATTAGAGAGAAGGCGAGAGTCGGTTTTAGGGACCAAAGAATAATAGATAGTAGTAAGATGATAGACCAAGGTTTGGTAGATCTAGATGAGGTTTTTAAACTAGATAGACTGTCAGCCCAGGAAGAACTTATGAAATTACCAGGGGTTGGACCTAAGGTTTCTGATTGTGCTCTTTTATTTGCCTTTAGAAAAGGAGATGCCTTCCCAGTGGATACTTGGGTTAAAAGAGTTATGGAACATTTCTATTTAAAAGAGGAAACGCCAGTAAGTAGAATAGGTAAGATAGGTCATGAACTATTTGGTAGTCTGGCAGGATATGCTCAGCAGTATCTTTTTTATTATGCAAGGGAAGAAGAAATAGGAAAACAAAAGAAAGTAAAATAGGAGGTATATTATGAAGACTTTAAATAAATATATAGACCATACATTATTAAAACCTGAGGCTAAAAGGGAAGATATTATAGAGATATGTAAGGAAGCAAAGGAATATGACTTCATGTCAGTTTGTATAAATCCTAACTGGATTAGTTTAGTAAAAGAACAATTAGAAGATAGTGATGTTAAGGTTTGTACTGTAATAGGATTTCCACTAGGTGCAAATAATAAAGAAACGAAAGCCCTAGAAGCTAAAATTGCTGTGGAAGATGGTGCTGATGAAGTAGATATGGTAGTAAACATAGGAAGGCTTAAATCAAAGGATTATGACTATGTAAAGAAGGATATTGAAGGGGTAGTAAGGGCAAGTGGTGATAAGTTAGTAAAGGTTATAATAGAAACTTCTCTTTTAACTGATGAGGAAAAGGTAAAGGCTTGTAAAATAGCTATGGAAGCAGGAGCACATTACGTTAAAACATCTACAGGATTCTCTGATGGAGGAGCTAGGGTTGAAGATGTAAAACTTATGAGAGATACCGTAGGAGATAAGCTAGGTGTTAAGGCTAGTGGTGGTGTTAGAACTTATGAAGATGCCCTTAAATTTATCGATGCAGGTGCTAGTAGACTAGGAGCATCAAGTGGAGTTAATATTATTAAAGAAGAAAAGGCAGCTAATAAATAGTTTATATTCTTTTTTAAAACAAAATATTATATAATAGTATAGGTGAGAAATTTAAAAGATCATTAATATTCTATATATAATAAAGGGGAATATGTATGGGAATAGAAAATATTGAATTAAAACAAAAGCTATGCAAGGAATATGCTGAAAAAATAGAACTATATGATAGATTATCAGTATCTATGGAAGATTATCTTTCAAGACTTATAAAAAGGCATGGCATAAGTGTAAAGTCTATAAATGCTAGGACTAAAAATTTACTTAGTTTAAGTAAAAAGATTGAGACAAAAAATTATAAATATTCCAGTTTAGAGCAAATAACTGACTTAAGTGGTCTTAGAGTTATAACCTATTATTCTGATGATGTTTATAAGGTGGAGGATATAATAAATAATCACTTCCTTGTAGATAGGCAAAACTCAATAGATAAGGCCAAAACCTTAGAATATGATAGGTTTGGCTACCTATCCCTACATTATGTAGTTCAGTTACCAGAAATAATTTATAGCCAGGAAGAATATAGAGAATTTAAAGGTCTTAAATTTGAAATTCAAATAAGATCTATCTTACAGGACGCCTGGGCTGAAATAGAGCATGATCTAGGATATAAAAATAAAAATGGAGTACCTCAAAAAGTTAAGAGGGATTTCTCACGTTTAGCAGGTTTATTAGAACTAGCAGATAAGGAGTTTCAAAGTATTAGAGACTATATAGCAAATTATGAAGATGAAATAGTTGAAGAGGTTAAGGTCTTAAAGGAGCCTATTGTTATTGATGATGTCTCTATAAGGGCTTATATTAGATATAATGAATATTACAGGGCCCTTTTATATAAGTTTGGAGAAGAGGTTAGTATTAAAAAGATGAATATGCAGGCTGATATAGCCAAGCAACTTTTATCGGTTGATATATATACATT
>JASLAT010000016.1 GCA_030146915.1 Tissierellales bacterium | reverse complement strand
TTGAATACTCTTATAGATGTTGCTCCTAATGGTGCGCCTTTTTTAAGATTTTTCATATGGTAGTCTTTTCCATAGAAATATGGGTTAATATTTTTATTTTTATATAAATCTATGCTTTTATTAACAACTATGAATCCACTAATCTCTACTCTACTTCCATATTCTTTATGATGAATGTCAATAATTGCCTCCCTATTTTTATTATGTATGGGGAAAAGCTTACATGTCTTAATTTGTGGACAGTTCAAGTTCAGTAATAGAATTAATTGCTCTGACTCCAACATCTGTTCTATTATCTCATCTTTAATCTCAAATGTTACTTTTACTTTCTTCTTAGAGTCCACATTCTCTAAGATAGTGTAGTTGATACGAAATGAACTATTTATATAGTCCCCTGTAACATCACTTAAAATTGGATACATATCATTATCTAGTATCAAAACCATCCCACCTTTCTAAGAATATAATAGATAATAAACTATAATTAACTACTATTCTATATGTTTTATAAGAAACAAGCAGTATAATTAATAAGATTTTCCAACATATGACGAAATGTTCATATATTAGATATATATATATATTCAATATATTAACAATTTTATTATACCCAATCAGTATTATATTATCTATATTATAATAAAAAAACTGGATTTTATAATATATTATAAAATCCAGTTATGTTAAATTTTATTAACTTTTATTCTACTATTAATAGTCCATCTTTAACATCAAAAGTATCAACTTGTAATATTTTTTCAATAAATGAAGCTGGAACATAAGTTTTAGAATCTTTTAATTCCGGTGCTGATTCTAATGTTATAGGTGCCATTCTAGCAAAGCTATACTCATTTTTACCTAACATAATTGAGGTCCATTGAGCACCTTTGTGTATTTCAATCGGTTTTTCTTTACCATTCCACTTAATATCATATCCTAAAGCTTCTGTTAAGTCTCTAAGAGGAACCATAACTACTTCTTTAGACTTTCTATACATACTCATAGGAACTTCATTACCATTAATTTTTATTCTATCTAATACTGTAATGAATTTTTCTCCTTCTTTTATATCTTCTTTTTCTGTTTCTTTTAATTTTTTCTCAGGCATTATTACAACATGCTTAGGACTTGTTTGTGCTGGTATACTTTTAGTCGTTACATCATAGTAAACTATTAAAGTTTCATTCTTAAATTTATCTGCTTCTTCCTTTTCATAGTTTAGTTTTAATTTTTTATCAGAACTAACTAAATCCTCATCAAATTTATCCATTTTTACAAACATAGGATCTTCAGAGTTTAAAACTATAAGAGCTTCAGGAGTTAATTGTGCAGGTAAACTAAGTGCTACTGGTGTATTTTTAGGATAAAAAGCTATTATATTAGCTCCTTCTTTTAAATGCATCCTTTTATTTTCTTTTGTAAGTGTCATATCATCTACAAATACATCTTCTGAAACATGAAGGATTAAATCTTCATCTTCTTTTCCTTCAACCAATAGAGTGTACTTATCCTCAGTTTTAGTAACGGATTTTATCTTACCTTCAAAGCTATGATATTCACCTTTTACTTCTTCTTTAACTAGCTTCACATTTTCCACACCTTCAGTTTTTTCTATAGCATCTGCCAAAGTTATAGCTGGAGTAGCTGTTAATAGTGCTGCTAATGACATAGCTAATACTTGTTTCTTTTTCATGAAATCATCCCTTCTTAATTGTTTTATTTTCTTATTTACATTGTAACAAATGAAAGTACAAATTCCTTGTTTTTCATAAACTTGTAATATAAGCGTAACTTAATATCTATATCTCTTATTAATTAATTACCCAAAAGTTAAAAGTATTCACAAAAAAAGTCTTCCCATATGGGAAGACTTATACATTTAATCTAAGTTTTATATTACTATATAGGCTAAATTCTGGCCTTTTTAGTTTTTCTGCATTAGTTAAATCTACCTGAACTAGAAAGTTACATATTAAATAATATGGATCTATACAATCACCACTACACAATAAATACTTCTGTAATCTTCCTCTTAAATATCCTTCAAATTCTAAACTAAGATCATCATCTAAGGGAAGGTTAATACTAGAAACTTCTCTCATTTTCTCAGGATCTAAATATCCTAATAGACCTTTAGTCTTAGAATATAGGTTAAACCTTTTAGCGCCAATATCATACTTTAGGAAAAATTCTTCAGTTCTATTTAACGAATATATATTATCTCCATCTCTTGAAAAGTAATCTACTATCTCATTATAAATAATATCTTTCATAGATAATGAATGTAGATATTGATTTATATAATTATCAGACTTAAGATTACACATTTTCACCTTCACATCTTTTACAATATCTTTGTCTTTAACCTTATAGTGATTTATAGTAAATAATCTAAAATCTTCAGTGACCTGAACAATATCAAAATCTATTACATACAACTTATATAAAAAATCTACCTTAGGATATTTTAATAACTCACCAGCTAAATAATTTCTAAAAATTTTTTCATCGGCAATCTCACTTGCTTCCTCTAATTGAAAAATATCATTAGCTTGATACTTATTAAGTATACTTAAATTAATGCTATTAAAAGAAATTAGTGATGGCTGGTCTTTAAGCTTATACTTATTTATTATCTTATCTATATTTATATGGTCTAACATCTCTCTTGTTGGATATACCACTATCCTACTATCAGATTTATCTAAATAACCTGAGGAAAAAAAGGTAAATAGCATATTCAAGTATTTACACTTAAAATAATCTCCCTTGTAAAATCTCTTATTATATAGATCTTTAAATATTAAAGTATCTAACCCATTTATATTAAACCTCTTAAAATAGGATAGATAGTTTATCTTTATATTAGAATACAAAAGAGAAACTAAATGTTTTGTAATAAAAATAGCTCCTAGTATAGGGAAAAATACCATTACTACTGGCAGCCAAACTAAATTTAAAATAAAAACAAATACTAGTATGAAAATAGGTACTGTAGTCTTAACACTCTTTGAAAGATATATTTCATATCCAGCTAATCCTAATAGAGCTAAAATAGATAAGACTAGGTAGATTCTTTTAAAATTCATAAATATATCTATATCTATAATACTTTCTGTTACTAACTTATAGTAAAAAGATTGAATAGTTATAAATACTAAGGAGTTCACCAATAAATAAAGAATCCTTAGCTTAACTTCATCTGTTAGGTCAATCTTTCTATCGACTATGTAAAATACTACAAGTAATCCAAATAAAAATATGATAGCTATCACTCCTTTACTCTATTACTCTATAATATAATATATATAGCTATTTTTCAATACTGCTAATTTTTTTCTAATCTAGACTATTTCTAGTTTCTTATGATATTATAAATCTAGTTATTTAAAGGAGGTTACTATGAAAAAAAGAAAATATTTATTATTTACACTATTAATTATTTCCTTGGCAGTTTTTACAACTGCTTGTGGAGAAAAAACTAAGATTGAAAATCCTATAGAAGGTGTTTCTTATAAAGATACGAGGAAATACTTTAAAGAGGATCTATCTTTTAATTTTTCAAAGGATGAAAATCAAGATGGCAAGGACATAGCAGTTGGTCATTCCCCTAGCAATCAAGGAAATTCAATTTTTACTATGGTTGGAAGTAAATCATCAGATGAAGTTGAAAGTTTAAACTTTGTTTATTTTTTAGATGAGGTAGTAGACCTTGGTAAACAAGATTACCTGTTAAATTCTATTTATCTAGGACTTATGCTAGATCAAGTACCTGATTTTGATGACGCTAGAATTTGGATACACGAAAATATACAAGACATTATTAATGAGGAACCTATAATAGTAGATGAGAGTAAAAACTTTAATGGAAGACAGGTTGATATTAAGGTAAGTCACGATGGTTATAGAAAGTTAGATTTAACTATTTCCTCAAAGTAATTTTAAAATAATAGGGTATAGTCTTCTTAATAACTAGGGGGTTATTTTATGAAGAAAAAAGAAATAAAAAATAAGATAGAAGTTTATAAAAAAGAAGCAGAATCACTTATGTCTGAAGAACAATTAAGCTCTGCAAGAAGTGCTATTAACAAAGCTTCTCTTGCTGCCGCCGGTGTAGGTGCTGGCTTAGCACAAATCCCAGGTAGTGACGCTCCTATAATTGTAGGACTTCAAATAGCCATGATTCAAAGTATAGGAAAAACTTTTAACCGTAAGGTTTCTAAGACTTCTGCTGAAAGTATTATAGGTACAGGTCTTGCAACCTTGGCTGGTAGAGGTCTTTCACAAGTCTTAGTAGGCTGGATACCACTTGGGGGAAATGTTATTAATGCCGGAACAGCTGCGTTAATTACTCAGATGCTAGGCTGGTATATAAGTTCTAGTTTTGCTAAGGATTATTATAAGGAACTTAAAGATAACTCCTAACAAACCTTAGTAAAACTAACTTGAAAAGAGGTGATTATATGAATACAGATAAGTTACCTAAAATAAGTTTTTTACTTGGGTTATCACTTCTATTTATATCCTATTTTATTCCCTATGATAGTATGGAGTTTATCTTAGGTGAGGGATTAAGACCTTTTGGACTTGTTTCCATCTTTATAAATCCAATATTAGGGATAATAGGAGTAGTTTCAAGTTTTATAAGAAAAAATTGGTTATACCTTGGTTTAAACACCCTACTTATTTTTAGTTTTTTTATATCAATCTATCTATCCTATTTATTAAACTAAATTTAAGTAAGTTTCAATCTATATTAAATAATAAAATTAAAACCAACCAGAATAAAAATCTGGTTGGTTTTTTGGTTTTTTATTTAAAAAATCTATGCTGATGATTATTACCATTACATTCAATATGCCCAGTTTGGTGATTTATTTGACAACTAGCATGTTTATTGCTTCTATGTCTCTTCCTATGACTATTATGACCATAACCATGTGCAAAAGAAAGACTAGTTTGCCCTATAAATACACCTATACCTAAGGCTAATAATAATGATGTTATTTTTTTCATATCACACCTCCTATCTCCGACTTTATTATACTAACTTTTCTGAATATTACAAGTCAGATTTTTCCATTTCTAACTTATCATCAAGATAAGAGTTTTTAAAAGTACATTTATTTTGTCTCCTAGGCTTACCTACAATTTCTTCTCTTTCTCTCCTATACTCTAACGCTTGGGCTCTTTCACTTTTAGCAAACTCTATTATTTCAACTCTTTTATTATAAATAAAAAATATAATAAAAATAAATATTAATATAAATATGAAAGTTTTATCAACTTTTAACATAAGATCCTCCTTAACTTATAAAACAAGCTTCTCCTAGGAGAAGCTTAAAACTAAAGATTAAATTTATCTTTAAAATAATCAATTTTTGAAATGGATTTGTAAAGAGCTATAGCCCCAACTGCTCCTACTATACCTTGAACTAGGTTTCCTGGTAATGATGCTAAGGCTGCCTTAGCTCCATATAGAAAAATTTCAAATAAGTAATAACCTATACTCATCCAAACCCCAGCTATTATAGCAGGTATAAGTTTATTTTCAGAAAAAATTTTTTTCTCTGTTAAATATCCCATTATATAACCTTCTAAACCTTTTACAATAAATGTTATCGGTATATAATGCGTATAGCCTAAAATTAAATCAGCTAAGGCAGAGCCGAGACCACCTATTAAAAATCCGCCTCTTCTTCCAGCTAATATTGCTGAGAATATAACAATGATATCGCCTATATTAACGTATCCTTTAGTAGCTGGTGATGGAATATTTATAAACATAGTAAATACTGTTGTCAGTGCTATTAATATAGCATAGAATGACAATTCCCTAGTTGTGCTTTTCTTATTCATAATATCCCCTTTCTTAGTCTTATAAGTCTATAATACTACAAGGAGAAATTATTGCAATCTTTCTACTTCCAACTTCTATAGATTTCTTCCTTTTCATAATCCCTAGCATCTGCTACATGTATAGACATTACCTTTACAGTCTTATTAGTCTTATTTACCCAATTATGCTCCTGTTTAGAACTATAATGAGCTGTATCTCCTGGATAAAGACTATGCTCTTCTCCATCTAATAACAAGGTTAAGATTCCTTCTAAAACATATACAAACTCTTCACCTTCATGTTTATAAACATTTATCTGTTCATCTATACCTCCAGGTAAAATCTCTATATATCTAGGATAAAGTCTACCTTCATCTAAAGTATTTGATAGACTATAGTAAATAAACCTATTTCCTAAAACCTGCATAAGATCTCTTTCATAAGTTTTAACTATAGGACCAGTGTTTCCACTTTTCTTTTCTACAAAATAAGATATATCTACCTGAAATATCTCCGATATCCGAATTAGGGTATCTATGGCTATAGTTGTAAGACCTCTTTCTAGTTGTGATAAGTAGCCGGTTGATAGACCTGTCTTTTCACTCATATCATTTAAAGTATAGCCTGCTTTTAACCTTAATTCTTTTATCTTCTTACCTATATCTAAATTATACATTAAAACACATCCTTTTAGTTTTGAAGTGATTAAACCTCTATTTATATTATATAATACCTTAAAGCTTAGAATTTTATTTTCCTACACTATTATACCCGATTTTAGCTATATTTTCATAGATATGTAATACTCCTGTAACTTAATTTTTATATTTAAACTATATAATTGTATTGATAGGCATTTGGGTATAGTTTAATCAGGAGTTTATAAAAGAAGAGGTGGTATTTTGAGAAAGAAATTTTTAAAAAAGGTTGTAGTAATTGGGCTAACAGCTTTATTATCTATTAACTTTAGTCAAACAGCCAAAGCACAAATTTTACATGAAAATAAGGAAACCAAGCACATATCTTCTGGAGTGGTTCACGAAAATATACAAAGGATGACCACTTCTGGGTGGAGAAATATTAATGTTGTTAGGGTAGACCTTACTAATCCCTATGCAAACGTTAGGGGAATTATGAACCCAAGTGGACTATCTTATAGGGACACTGTTAGTAATATGGTAGAAAAAAATGGAGCAGTAGCTGGTGTAAATGCTGACTATTTTAGCTATTCACCCCTACCTCATACAGTAGGTGGAATGATCAATGATGGAGAAATGATAGTTAATCCTATAGAGAAGGCTCCATATGCATCACCATCTATTTATATTGACAATGACAATCAAGCTTTCATAGATTATTTAGACAGAAGAATAGTAGTTAAAAACCTTAGTCAAGGTAAAAATATAAATCCTTATACTGTAAATAAGTTAGCTGATGGATTTAAAAATATCAGTCTGCTTAACAAGCACTGGGGATATAAGTCTGTTGGTAACAGGTTTAATAAAGATATGGTAGAAGTTGTAGTTAGTAATGGAAAAGTAATAGATGTAAGAAAAAACCTTCCAGCTACAGATATACCAAGGGATGGTTTTATTTTATTAGCAAGAGGATATAATGCTGATGTTTTATCTGAATTTCAAATAGGAGATGAGGTTGAACTTGAAGCTGGTGTTACACCTTCTTTAGATAAAATACAGTTCGCTATTGGTGGAGGTAGTATAATACTAAAAGATGGTAATCCTACTCTTACTAATATCCATTCTTCTGGGGCCCATCCTAGAACCGGTATCGGTGTTAATAAAGATAAAACTGAACTTATATTAGTTACACTGGATGGTAGAGGATTCTATAAGGGAATGGAACAAAAACAATTTGGAGGACTTATGAAAGAATTAGGTGCTCACAATGCACTTAATCTAGATGGTGGAGGATCTACGGCTATGGCTATAAAGGAAAAAGATAGTACTAGTGCTAAGGTTGTAAATAATCCATCTGGTGGTTCTGAGAGAAAAGTTGTAAATGGAGTTGGAGTATTTGCTAAAGAAACTCCTATAGAAGACTTAGATTCTATCGAGGTTTCACCAGAGTCTAGTCCACTTGTATTTAAAGATACTGGTAAATTAATCTTTGTTAAGGCCTATGATAAACATAGAAATCAACTTGATATGAACTCTTCAGAAATTAATTATCATGTTGAAGGACTTGAAGCTGAGATGGATGGAAATCTTTTCCGACCTAAAGAAACTGGTAAGGCTACTATAACTGTAAAGTATTTAGATAAGGAAGATAAGATTGATCTTTATGTACTTGATCGTGTAGAGCACATAGATAGTTATATGAAAGAAATTAAAGCTAGTCCAGGTCAGAAAGTTGAAATAGCAAACTTTGATGGCTATGATGGTAACGGAAACAAAGCCAAGATATATACAGAAGATTTAAATTTAGAGGTAGTTGGGGATATTGGTAAAATTGAAGGAAAACATTTTATAGCAGCAGATAAGCCTGCATCTGGTTTTATAACTGTTAGATACGGTAATGGTCTAAGTAATATTATGGTATCTATAGCTGGTAGGGAGTTTCCAGATAAATCAGACCCTAGATTGCCTAAAGAGTCTAAATTAATAGATACTAAGAGGAAAAAAGTTGAACTTGATGAAAATTCTTACTCTCTAGGAGTTGTAGCAGATCCTAAAGGTCTTAATAACCTTGTTAACTACGATGCTAGTAAGGATATTGTAGATAGGGTAAATAAACATCAAGCTGCCTTATTTTTAGGTGGAGCAGGTAAAAACTTTACAAATAGAATTACTTCTAAGGCTCAATTTCATGGAAATAATGCCTATAAAATAAATAAATTTAATGATATAACCATTCTTAATTTAAATACTTCTAAGAGAGGTTTAAGAGCTAGTAATAGTCAACAATGGTTAAACTTTAAAGAAGACATTAAAAATATTAAAACTGATAATATTATTATTTCAATGACTAGACCAGTATTTGGTTCTGGTGGTTTCACAGATAGTCTTGAAGCAAATTTATTTCATGATATCTTAAAAGAAGAAGCAAAAGCTGGTAAGAGCATCTTTGTAGTTCAAGGAGCTAGCTATAGTAAGTCAGAAATGAAGGATGGTATTAGATACATCTATGTAAAAACATCTGAAGCAAAGAAACCAGAGGATAAATATACAATTCCAATTTTAGAGTTTGTATATAAAGATGGTATCTTAACTTATAGTTTAGATGATATCTTTCCAAAACCTTAAAATAATATATAAGTAAAAGCTAGATCAAATGATCTAGCTTTTTTTATTTGTTAAATTTTTCTAAGTCTTCTTCTACAGTTGATATAGGGGATATATTAAACATTTCTATTAATATATCCTTCACATTACTTGATAAGAAAGCTGGTAAAGTTGGCCCTAAATGAATATTTTTAACTCCTAGATATAAAAGTGATAATAATACTATTACAGCTTTTTGTTCATACCAGGAAATATTATATATAATTGGCAGATCATTTATATCTTCTAATTCAAAGATTTCCTGTAGTTTTAAAGCTATAAGAACCAATGAGTATGAATCATTACACTGACCTGCATCAAGCACTCTTGGTATACCATTAATATCACCTAAGTTTAGTTTATTATATCTATATTTAGCGCATCCTGCTGTTAGAATAACTGAT
>JASLAT010000038.1 GCA_030146915.1 Tissierellales bacterium | reverse complement strand
AGTGTATAAAAAGAACGATAAGTATGTAAACCATTATGTAAAGTTGAAAGAATGAGTCTATTGTATAATTAGGTAAGGAGCTTTTATGAATGAAAGACAATTAAACATCTTAAAAAGATTAAACCAGACAATTGAATACATAACCATGGTTGATTTAGCTAGTGAATATAATTGCTCGAGAATGACCATATCTAAAGATGTGGATATTCTCGAATATATATTAAACAAAGAAAACGTTTACTTGGAAAGAAAGCAGGGGTTGGGGATTAGAATTTTTAATGTGGACAAGAAAAAAGCCCAGGTCCAAAGAATAATAGATCAAAATGTTATGAAAAATGACGTGGCCAACTTTGATGATAGGAGGATAAAAATCCTTATCTATCTTCTACTAAATAGTAAGTCCTATACCACTATAAACGATCTGTCCAAGTACTACTTAATCAGTAGGACCTCCATCTATAATGACTTAAATAACCTGGAGGACTTAATCAAGGACTATGATATGGCCTTTGATATTTCTCCAAAAGGGGTTAGGCTTCTTGGAGATGAGGTTAATATTAGGGCCCTTCTGGCAAACTTAATTATTCATATAGTAGGCAGGGATGCCAATTATATTTATGAATACCAGGAACTAAGACACGATGAGATCAAAAATATTCGCTACGATGATTTTTTTGACAAGGATCTGGTGGCCTTTTTTGAAAGGGCCCTAAATAATATAGAGCTGGACCTTAAGATTGTTATTAATGAGCCCTACTATACCAACCTTTTAACCCACCTTATTATTATGACCAATAGGATAAGGCAGGGAAATGTTTTATCAGAAGACTTGGACGTGGTCTATTTTAAGAAGAATAGTATCTACCAGGCCACCTTTTATCTGATAGAGGAGATTGAAAAGCACTGTGATATAAGGGTTCCAGAAGCTGAGAGCTACTATATATATAAATACTTAAACTCCATAGGCATTGACTATGAGGAAAAAAACATGGAAGAGGCCACTAAGAGGGAGGACTTGTTTGCTGATCTTCTCTTGGAAGTCTTAATTCAGATGAACTACCTAAAGGATCAGGTGGATGAAGACTTAAGAAAAAGGCTGCTTCTCCATATTAGGCCCATGTTAAATCGCTTGGATTTTAATATTATTATTAAAAATCCCTTGGTAAATGACTTTAAGAAAAACTATAGGAAGGACTTTATTCTTATTAAATTGGCCTCCTATATAGTTTGTGATCAGCTAGGTCTTGATTTTATAAGTGATGATGAAATAGCCTATCTCATGTCCTATATTTTAATAAAAAAAGATGGACAGGATGACTGTGCTATAAGGACCTGTGTTATTTGCTATAGCGGTGTGGGAACCAGTGAGTTTTTAGCCAAGAGGGTGGCCAAGGAATTTAGTCAGTTGGAGATAAGCCAGGTCATATCCTTTAAGAGCTACCAGGCCCAAACCTTGGAAGATATGGATTTAATCCTATCCACAGTTAAGTTGGAAGAGGATGTGGACTATATTTTAGTATCTGCTTTTTTAAGTGATGTAGATAGAATGAATATAGAAAAAAAGATAAGAGAGATAAGAAATAGAAAATTTAGGCCAGTGGAAATAGACCTGGCCAAGAAGGATGAAGATTTTTATCTAGAAATCTTTGAAGATGAAGATGTGAGGATTTTAGTGAAAAAAGCCAACCATAATAAGACCTATAGGGACGATAAGACCTACTACTTAGAATATAAGGACTATTTCTATATTAATAATCTAGTAAATAGTATAGTGGGTTAGCCATGGAATATATATTGGATATGGAGGCTGGAAATATAAAGGATGTCCTAGACCAGGTTTATAACCACTTGGAAAAGAAGGGTCTGATGAAGGATAAGGAAGAGTTTTTAAGAAAGTTTTATGACCGGGAAGAAAGGGGTTCGACTTATTTGGGAAATTATTTAGCCCTGCCCCATATAGAGTCAATGAAACTGGTAAAGACGGGTATAGTAATAGTAAGGTTAAATAATTATTTAACTTGGACCAATGATAAGCCCGTAAAAATTTTGGTCTTTGTACTTATAAGAGATTTATTGGAAGACCAGGAGGAGATTGAAAAGATTCAAAAGATTATTATTAACCTGGATGATGATGCCTTCCTAAGCTCTCTAGAAGAGGGAGAAAGGCATGACATAGAAAAAAATATAAGGAGGATTGTATGAAGAAAATTTATTTATTCTGTGACGCAGGAATGAGTACTAGTATGATGGCTCAAAGGATGCAGGAAGTTGCTGACAAGAACAAGCTTCCCTTTGAAATCAAGGCTTTTGGTACTAGACTACTACCATCTAAGTTGGAAGAGGGGCTAGACTGTGTTTTATTAGGACCTCAAGTAAGGCACACCTTGGGCAGGACTGAAGAACTTGCCAAACCATATAAGGTTCCAGTTGGAGTTTTAGACAGTGAAGACTATGGCCTAATGGACGGAGAGAGAGCTTTAAAAAAGACTATCTTGTTGATGAAGAAATTTAAAGAAGAGAACAAATAAAACTATATAAATAAGAGGAGGGCTTATGCTTAAGAAATTAGAAAAATGGTTGATGCCTGTAGCTGATGTATTGGGAAGAAATAAGGTACTTATAGCTATTAGAGATGGTTTTTTATTTACATCACCATTAGTAATCGTCGGTTCAATATTTTTATTACTTGCAAACTTCCCTATAGAAGGTTGGTCAGGATTTTGGGCTAAATTCTTTGGAGAAGGTTGGGAAAAGTACCTGGGAGCAGTAACCAATGCTACCTTTAGTATTGTTTCTCTAAGTACTGTTATCGGTGTATCCTATGCCTATGCTAGGGAACTAGGGGGCAAGCAAATTCAAAGTGGTTTAACAGGTTTAGTTGCCTATTTAATCTTAACACCTACAAAAATTGATTTTGTTCAAGACGATCAAGTTTTAGGTCAAGTAAGTGGTTTGAGTTTTGGAAAGATTGGTAATAACGGTATATTCTTAGCTATGATTGTAGCATTATTATCTGCTAAATTATTAAACTGGGTGTATGACAAGGGTTGGACAATTAAGATGCCACCAGGAGTACCACCAGCAGTTGTAGATTCATTTGCGGCAATTATTCCAAGTGGACTAGTAATGCTTGTATTTTTCATAGTTAATATTATTTTCTTGAACACATCCTATGGATCAGCTCAAGAATTTATCTACACAGTACTACAAGCACCATTGGTAAACGTTGGTAATACTCTAGGATCTTTGATTCTATACAGCTTATTCAGTTCCTTGTTCTGGATGTTTGGTATAAATGGACCAGCAGTAACAAACTCAATATGGTCACCAATATTTAGAACTATATCTTTAGATAATATAGCAGCCTATGAAGCAAAATTGCCACTACCACATATATTTACTGGTAACTTTGTAGACTTTTTCCAAACAGCAGGAGGAGGGGGAAGTACCCTATCTTTAGTAATAGTAATGTTGTTGTTTGCTAAATCAGAAAGAATTAGACAGTTGGGTAAATTGTCTCTAGTACCTGGAATATTTGGTATAAATGAGCCTTTAATATTTGGTTTACCAGTGGTGTTAAACCCTATTATAGCCATACCATTTATACTTACTCCAATAGTTAATACAGTTATTTCCTACATAGGTTTTGCTACAAACTTTATACCTAAGACATCGGGAATAACCATACCTTGGGCAACTCCACCGATTATATCAGGTTATCTGACTACGGGAAGCTGGAGGGCGGCCCTTCTTCAACTAGTCTTTATAATAATAGGATGTTTTATCTACTATCCGTTTATAAAGATTTTAGATAAGAAATATATAGAAGAAGAAAAGAATGAAGAAAACAAGAAAGACGAAATAGATGAATTATCCTTTGATGACTTATCTATTGATGATTTATAAAAGGAGCTATTGATGAAAATAGTATTATTTTTCGATCAAGTACAAGCAGGCTTGGGCGGTAAGGAAAGACCAGACCTACCCTTGGGAATAGAAAAAGGTGGAATGGGGGCAGCCCATATGCTGGAACCTCATTTTGAAAAGTTTGGTGCAGAAGTAGTAGCTACTCTTTATTGTGGAGACGGCTACTTCCATGACGACCAGGAATTAAATGCTAAAAAGCTAACTGCCATGGTTAAAAAAATTGGTCCTGATGCAGTAATATGTGGACCTGCCTATAACTATGCGGGCTATGCCCACATGGCGGCCGTTACAGCCAAGATGATCCAGGACAAAACAGATATAGCTGTTGTCGCAGCCATGTCAGACGATAACAGTGATACTATTAGCCAATATAAGGATGAGATTAGTATAGTAAAGATGCCTAAAAAGGGCGGTATAGGACTTAACCAGGCCTTGGAAAATATTGTTTATGTAGCCAAGGAATTGTCAGAAGGCAAGAAGAAGGATACATTTAAAGATTTACTATATTAGTAGGATGCAAAGTAGTCAATATTGACTACTTTTGCTATTTTAAGGAGGTAGTTATGAAGGATTTAATAAACAAGAAGGTGGATGAACTGGCAGATGATCTTATAGCCAGTGTTATCCGTCTGGTAAATATTAAAAGTGTAGAAGAAAAGCCCAGTGAAGATTCTCCTTTTGGTAAAGGACCACGCCTGGCCTTGGAAGAGGCCTTAAAACTATCTGAAGAGCTAGGCTTTACCACTAAAAACATTGATAACTATGCGGGCTATGCCCAGTATGGAAAGGGTGGAGACCATAGCGACTATATAGGAATCTTTGGCCACTTGGATGTGGTTCCTGAAGGAGATGGCTGGAAGTATGAGCCTTATGGTGGACAAATAGACCAGGGTAAAATGTATGGAAGAGGGGTTCTAGATAATAAGGGACCTATTATTTCCAACCTATATGCCCTTTATGTTTTAAAAGAATTGGGAGTGGAAACTGATCTACCAGTAAGGATTGTCTTTGGAACCAATGAGGAGACAGGCTTTAATGATATGAAGTATTTCCTAGAAAAAGAAAAGGCTCCTCTTATGGGCTGGACTCCAGACAATAAGTTTCCAGCTATCTATGGAGAGAGGGGCAGGGCTGTAGTTGAAGTTAGTGGAACTATGGACCAGCATGAAGACTTCTTTAACTTTATGAACGAATATATTCTATCTAGTAATATCTATGGCAATAAGTTGGAAATTGATATAAGAGATGAAGAGTTTGGACTTTTAGAAATGAGAAACTACAAATTAGCTAAAAAAGATGGAAGACTTTCCTTTACCATGTCCTTAAGCTATCCTGCTATAACTAGTAAGGAAGAGCTAAGAGACAAGATAGCTCTTAAGGCTAAAAACTTAAGAGTGGAGATTATCCATAACTTTGATCCAGTTAAGTTTGACAAGGATTCATTTTTAGTTGAAAAATTGACAGAGGCCTATGAAGAAAATACAGATTTAGATTCTAGTCCTCTTACTACAACAGGGGGAACCTATGCTAAAATAGTTCCAAACATTATTCCCTTTGGACCATCTTTTCCAGGTCAAAAGGGGATAGGTCACAATCCAGATGAGTGGATGATTATAGATGACCTTATACTTATGACTAAGATATATGCCAATGCCTTATATAAATTAATGACAGAAAGGAAAGAGGGATAAGATGAAGTGGGGAATTATAGCTACTTGGAGAATGGGATTTGAAGGAGTTGAAAAGGCCGCTAGCCTATTAAGGGAAAATAAAGATCCAGGTGATGCCTTGGAGATAGCCATTAAAGAGGTGGAAGACTATCCCTACTTTAAATCAGTAGGATATGGAGGTCTTCCCAATGAAAATGGAATTGTAGAATTGGACGCAGCCTATATGGATGGAGATAGCCTATCTTTTGGAGCGGTAGCCTCTATTAGAGACTTTGCCAACCCTATAAGTATAGCTAGAAAGTTGAGTTCTTATGACTTTAATAACTTTTTAGTGGGAAGGGGAGCAGAGGAATTTGCCAGTAAGGAAGGCTTTGAAAGAAAAAACATGTTGACTGACAGGGCCCTAATCCATTATAAGAATAGGGTAAAGGAAGAAAAAGAAAAGGATCTTAAGCCTTATGCAGGCCATGACACAGTTGGAATGGTTGCCTTGGGAAATAATTCTATGGTGGCAGGAACATCTACCAGCGGTCTTTTTATGAAAAGACCAGGCAGGGTAGGAGACTCTCCAGTATGTGGTAGTGGCTTTTACGTAGATAGTGAAATTGGTGGAGCTACAGCAACTGGTTTGGGGGAAGACCTTATGAAGGGGGCTATTAGTTATGAGATAGTTTCTCTTATGGCCAAAGGCCTAAGTCCTCAAGAGGCTTGTGACAAGGCGGTTATAGACTTGGATGCCAAGTTAAAAAGAAAAAGAGGCCAGGCTGGAGATTTATCGGTTGTTGCCATGGACAAGGATGGAAACTTCGGTGTTGCTACTAATATAGAGGGATTCTCCTTTGCAGTTGCCAGCCATGGACAGGAGCCTCAAGTTTATGTATGTGAAATAGAAGATGGGAAGACTAAATACTCCAAGGCCAGTCAAGAGTGGTTGGATGACTACATTAGAACAAGGACTGCTCCCTTAGAGTTAAAATAGGAGGAATTATGGAAGGATTAGAATTAATTTGTTTTCAAATAATATCAAATGCAGGAGATGCTAAGTCCAGTCTTTTTGAAGCTATAGACTTGGCTAAAGAATCAAAGTTTGAAGAGGCTGCAAAGAAAGTTGAAGTAGCTGATGAAAGTCTATTAAAGGCACATGAGGTTCATATGGACCTGATTCAAAAGGATATGGGAGGAGAAAAGGTAGAGTTTTCTTTAATCCTAATGCATGCTGAGGATCAAATGATGCAGACTGAACTCTTGAAAAAATTAACTGAAGAATTTATAGATATATATAAGAAGATAAATTAAGAAAGGCCCAGGTGGCCTTTTTTAATTTGACAAAAGCTTTCATACTTGTTAATATATAAAAGTCGTCTTAAAGATGAATGGTCGTTCAAATGATAGAAAGTAAAAACATTTGACAAACCATAGCTTAAGATGGTAATATAAATAAAGTCACTTATGAAGTTAAGTGCTTTGGAAACTAGTTTTCCAAAGAAAAAGTAAAAAAGACTTGACAAGATAAACAATAGGTGATAATATTAATAAGTCGTCAAAACGACGACGTGAACCTAAACAAACTAAATACGTTAATAACTTTGAGTTAAATAATTCAGATTTAAATACAGAGTCAGATTAAACTTTTTATTGAGAGTTTGATCCTGGCTCAGGACAAACGCTGGCGGCGTGCATAACACATGCAAGTCGAACGAGAATTCTTCTAACAGATCCTTCGGGTGAAGATTGAAGAAGGAAAGTGGCGAACGGGTGAGTAACACGTGAGGAACCTGCCTTTCACAAAGGGATAGCCATCGGAAACGATGATTAATACCTTATGAAACTAAACTATCGCATGGTAGCTTAGTTAAAGATTTATCGGTGAAAGATGGCCTTGCGTCTGATTAGCTAGTTGGTAGGGTAAAGGCCTACCAAGGCGACGATCAGTAGCCGGCTTGAGAGAGTGGACGGCCACACTGGAACTGAGACACGGTCCAGACTCCTACGGGAGGCAGCAGTGGGGAATTTTGCACAATGGAGGAAACTCTGATGCAGCGACGCCGCGTGAACGATGAAGGCCTTCGGGTTGTAAAGTTCTGTCTTTGGTGAAGATAGTGACAGTAACCAAGAAGCAAGCCCTGGCTAAATACGTGCCAGCAGCCGCGGTAATACGTATGGGGCAAGCGTTGTCCGGAATTATTGGGCGTAAAGGGTACGTAGGCGGTTTATCAAGTCTATATTAAAAGGCAATGGCTTAACCATTGTATGGTATAGAAACTGGTAAACTTGAGTAGATGAGGGGAAAGTGGAATTCCTAGTGTAGCGGTGAAATGCGTAGATATTAGGAGGAATACCGGTGGCGAAGGCGACTTTCTGGAATCTTACTGACGCTGAGGTACGAAAGCGTGGGGAGCAAACAGGATTAGATACCCTGGTAGTCCACGCTGTAAACGATGAATGCTAGGTGTCGGGAGTCGAATCTCGGTGCCGCAGTTAACACATTAAGCATTCCGCCTGGGGAGTACGTGCGCAAGCATGAAACTCAAAGGAATTGACGGGGACCCGCACAAGCAGCGGAGCATGTGGTTTAATTCGAAGCAACGCGAAGAACCTTACCTGGGCTTGACATATACGTGGATATGTTAGAGATAACATAGTCTCTTCGGAGACGCGTATACAGGTGGTGCATGGTTGTCGTCAGCTCGTGTCGTGAGATGTTGGGTTAAGTCCCGCAACGAGCGCAACCCTTGTCTTTAGTTACCATCAAGTAATGTTGGGGACTCTAAAGAGACTGCCGGTGATAAACCGGAGGAAGGTGAGGATGACGTCAAATCATCATGCCCTATATGTCCAGGGCTACACACGTGCTACAATGGTCTTTACAAAGTGAAGCAAGATAGCGATATTAAGCGAATCACAGAAAACAGATCTCAGTTCGGATTGCAGGCTGCAACTCGCCTGCATGAAGTCGGAGTTGCTAGTAATCGTGGATCAGAATGCCACGGTGAATGCGTTCCCGGGTCTTGTACACACCGCCCGTCACACCATGGAAGTTGGCAATACCCGAAGCCGTCGAGCTAACCGCAAGGAGGCAGACGTCGAAGGTAGGGTTAATGACTGGGGTGAAGTCGTAACAAGGTAGCCGTATCGGAAGGTGCGGCTGGATCACCTCCTTTCTAAGGAAGATTGATAGAGAAATTAAGTATTTATCGATCATAACGACTCAAGTTATTACGAATTTGTTTAGATACAATTTTATACATGTATCTGGCATAATGCCAGGTCGTGGGGGTATAGCTCAGTTGGGAGAGCACCTGCCTTGCAAGCAGGGGGTCAAGAGTTCGAATCTCTTTACCTCCACCATTGAACCTTTACAATAAAATAGTGAAAGATATTTCTGGTCAAACAGAAAAGAGCACAAGGCGGATGCCTTGGCACATGGAGCCGATGAAGGACGTAAGCAAACGAAAGCTACGGTAAGCTGCAACAAGCTATGACCCGTAGGTGTCCGAATGGGGAAACCCGAATATCGAAGAGATATTCATCATATAGCCAATACATAACTATATGAGGGAACACCAGGAGAACTGAAACATCTTAGTATCCTGAGGAAAAGAAAGAAAACTCGATTTCCTAAGTAGCGGCGAGCGAACGGGAAAGAGCCCGACTTAAGCACAAGTATATCTAGAGTTAGTCGAATAAGCTGGAAAGCTTAACTAGAAAAGGTAATAGTCCTGTAGACGAAAACAACAGATGTATGCTTAGACAGAGTACCACCGAACACGAGAAATTTGGTGGGAATATGGGAGGACCACCTCCTAAGGCTAAATACTACCATGTGACCGATAGTGAACAAGTACCGTGAGGGAAAGGTGAAAAGAACCCCGCAAGGGGAGTGAAATAGAATCTGAAACCTTGTGCTTACAATCAGTGGAAGCGGCCAAGAGTCGTAACCACGTACTTTTTGTAGAACGGGCCAGCGAGTTATGGTATATAGCGAGGTTAACTAGTTTAGCTAGGGAGCCGTAGGGAAACCGAGTGTTAATAGCGCAAAAGTTATATGCCATAGACCCGAAACTAGGTGATCTATCCATGGGCAGAGTGAAGTTAAAGTAAAATTTAATGGAGGCTCGAACCGGGTACGGTTTAAAACGTATCGGATGACTTGTGGATAGGGGTGAAAAGCCAAACGAACTTAGAGATAGCTGGTTCTCCTCGAAATAGCTTTAGGGCTAGCGTCATTAAAAGATTATGGGAGGTAGAGCACTGAATGATCTAGGGGCACATAGTGTTACCGAAATCTATCAAACTCCGAATACCCAATAATTGTTAATGGCAGTCAGACTATGTGGGATAAGCTTCATAGTCAAGAGGGAAACAACCCAGACCACCGGCTAAGGTCCCAAAATCATATTAAGTGGAGAAGGATGTAATCCTACACAGACAACCAGGATGTTGGCTTAGAAGCAGCCACACATTTAAAGAGTGCGTAATAGCTCACTGGTCAAGTGGGATCGCGCCGAAGATAAACGGGGCTAAATATGATACCGACGCCGTGGGATTTAGAGGCAGGAAGTAATTGAATTTAGGTTGACAGAAATATCTGGTAAAAACAAACAAATGAGAGATTTTAAATTTCGAACGACACGAAAAGAGGAAAAATTTATTTCCCGTGAGAAAGAATTGAATGTATTGATTAAAGATAAAGAAGCAACTTAGATAAATTACTTCTTGCCTTTAGATCGGTAGAGGAGCATTGTATACACGTTGAAGCATAGAGGGTAACCTGTTGTGGAGAGTATACAAGAGAGAATGCTGGCATGAGTAGCGAGAAGGTGAGTGAGAATCTCACCCGTCGAAAACCCAAGGTTTCCTGAGCAAGGCTCGTCCCCTCAGGGTAAGTCGGGACCTAAGCTGAGGCTGAAAGGCGTAGGCGATGGACAACAGGTGGAAATTCCTGTACTGCTAGCAGTCGTTATTAGAGAAGTGTTGACGCAGAAGGATAAGTCAAGCATGCGAATGGAAAAGCATGTTCAAGGGTGTAGGTAGATTTGGGAGGCAAACCCCCCAAATTAATACTGAGGCCTGATGAGGATCGAAAACTAAGTAGAGAAGTGACTGACTCCAGGCTGCCAAGAAAAGACGCTATCGAGACTGAAAGCACCCGTACCGTAAACCGACACAGGTAGGTAGGAAGAGAATTCTAAGACGCGCGGAAGAACCATTGTTAAGGAACTCGGCAAAATGACCCCGTAACTTCGGGAGAAGGGGTGCCACCGAAAGACTAGGCTAAACGCCAAATGAATCAGGTGGCCGCAGAGAATAGGCCCAAGCGACTGTTTACCAAAAACACAAGTATCTGCTAAATCGCAAGATGAAGTATAGGTGCTGACACCTGCCCGGTGCTGGAAGGTTAAGGGGAAGGCTTAGCGTAAGCGAAGGCTAGAACTTAAGCCCCAGTAAACGGCGGCCGTAACTATAACGGTCCTAAGGTAGCGAAATTCCTTGTCGGGTAAGTTCCGACCCGCACGAAAGGTGTAACGATTTGGGCACTGTCTCAACAATGGATCCGGTGAAATTGTATTAGTCGTGAAGATGCGACTTACCCACGCTAGGACGGAAAGACCCCGTGGAGCTTTACTGTAGGCTGACATTGGATTTTGAGGTTAAATGTATAGGATAAGTGGGAGACTGGGATCCTGTAACGCAAGTTGCAGAGGAGTCATCCTTGGAATACCACTCTTTTAATCTTAAAGTTCTAACCAGGTACCCTGAATCGGGTACTGGGACACTGTCAGTTGGGCAGTTTGACTGGGGCGGTCGCCTCCTAAAAGGTAACGGAGGCGTTCAAAGGTTCCCTCAAAATGGACGGAAACCATTTTAAGAGTGCAAAGGCAAAAGGGAGCTTAACTGCGAGAGCAACAACTCGAGCAGATACGAAAGTAGGACTTAGTGATCCGGTGGTTCCGAGTGGAAGGGCCATCGCTCAACGGATAAAAGCTACCCCGGGGATAACAGGCTTATCTCCCCCAAGAGTTCACATCGACGGGGAGGTTTGGCACCTCGATGTCGGCTCGTCTCATCCTGGGGCTGGAGTAGGTCCCAAGGGTTGGGCTGTTCGCCCATTAAAGAGGCACGCGAGCTGGGTTCAGAACGTCGCGAGACAGTTCGGTCCCTATCCAGCGTGGGCGTAAGAAATTTGAGAGGAGCTGTCCTTAGTACGAGAGGACCGGGATGGACAGACCGCTGGTGTATCTGTTGTCATGCCAATGGCAGTGCAGAGTAGCTAAGTCTGGCAGGGATAAGTGCTGAAGGCATCTAAGCACGAAGCCCCCCTCAAGATAAGATTTCTGAAAGAGTCCTTGTAGAAAACAAGGTAGATAGGCCGAAGGTGTAAGTGCAGCAATGCATGTAGCTAAACGGTACTAATAACTCGGAAGTTTGACCAGAAATATGTTTCACTATTAAGTTAAGGTACAATTAAATATGGTGGCGATAGCAGAAGGGATACACCCGTACCCATCTCGAACACGGAAGTTAAGCCTTCTAACGCCGATGGTACTTAGACGGTGACGTCTTGGGAGAGTAGGTAGCCGCCAAATTAAATGAGAGCA
>JASLAT010000023.1 GCA_030146915.1 Tissierellales bacterium | reverse complement strand
GAAGGCTCTTGTTTACCTGTTATAAAATTGAACTTTGGTAATTCAATTTCTCCTCCCTCTAGTAGAATTGTTAAATCCTCATTAAGCTTGTCTAAATCTATTGCTTCTAGAGCTTCAAAATTATAAGTTCCATCAGGATTTAATGGTGTATCTTCTCTATTTACAAAATAGTCATCTACTGATATAGCAACTGGTCTTTTACCATTTACTCTAAGATGTATAGATAATCGATCTGCAAAAGTAGTTTTACCAGATGAGGAAGGTCCTGCTATTAAAATAATCCTAACATCTTTTTCCATACAAATCATATCTGCTATTTGACCTATTTTTTTCTCATGTAAGGACTCTGCCACCCTTATTACTTGCTTTATGTCTCCTGATATTACCTTCTCGTTTAAAGAACCTACATATTGTAAATCTAAAATTTCTGCCCATGATTTAGATTCATCAAACACTCTAGCTAATTTTTTTTGTTCTTTAAACTCTTTAATCTTACCAGGTTCTTTAGGATCTGGAAATAAAATTAATAAACCTGGATAATAGTATTTAATATCGAATAAATCTACATATCCTGTTGAAGGAGCTAAATAACCATGATAAGTATCTTGATAGTCATCTAGGGAATAAATATCTACTTTTTCTCTATCTAATGTTTTTAGTAACCTTACTTTATTTATATTATTCATATTTTCAAATATCTCTATTGCCTCTTCTGTTGAATATTGAGTTCTTATAAGCGGATAGTCTTCTTTAACTATTTCAATCATTCTATTTTTAATTTTACTTATATCCTTAAAACTTATAGAGTAATCATTTTCGAATCCTGCATAAAGACCACTACCTAAAAATTGTTCAATTCTTACTTCCCTATCCTTATATAAGTCCTTACAAGCCTTAATAAAAACAGCAATTACCGTTCTAGTATAAATTCTAAATCCATCAACATTATTTATATCTATAAACTCTAATACATCATCTTCATTAACTTTCAAACTTCTCCTTAAGTTATATAATCTATTGTTTACCCTAACACCTAAGTACTTTTTATAGTCTTCTTTAAATATAAACTTAGAAAGATCTTCTATAGTCTTTATATCTTCAGTTAGTCTAATCTTACCTATACCTTTGTTTTTTACTGTAACAATCTTAGACATATTATCACTCCTTAAAGTCTAGAATAAGCTTAATTTTATTTTCTTGAATTTTTTATCTTCACCCGCTAAAAATTCCTTTCCTTCTAAATATTTTATAGAGCCTTCAACTTTTGAAAAATACACTTTATTACTATGCAAATATTGATCTTCTAAATTAAATTTTTTCCTGAAGTAGTTATTTTCAGAACTATCGCCATATTTCCTATCTCCTATAATAGGGTGATCTATAGAACTAAGGTGAGCCCTTATTTGATGGGTTCTACCAGTTATTAATTCTACTTCCAGCAAACTATACTTTCCATTGTTTTTCAAAGGTCTAATATGAGTTATAACTTCCTGTGCTCCCTTTTGAAATTTATCAACAATTTTTGAAGTATTGTTATTTCTTATAATATAATTTCTTAATTTAATTTCTTTTTCTATCACTCCTCTCACTATAGTCTCATAATATCTATGTATATTATATTGTCTCATAGACTCATTCAAATCTTTCAAACTTTCATAATTTTTCCCAACTATAATTATACCAGAAGTATTATAATCCAACCTATTTACAATCGAAGGTGTAAAATTTATCTCTTCAGTAGGCTGATATTCTCCATTGTCTACTAAATAGTTAATAACAGCATCCACTATATTATCATCATTACTACCATCTGAATGAGATAACACACCGATTTGTTTATTAATCAGCACAATATTGTCGTCTTCATATATTATATTTAAATCAAGATTTGATTTATTTATTCTTATTTCTTCTGTAAACTTTTCTATAGTTTCATCACTTAAATATAATTGTATCTTATCACCTTCATATATTATATCTTCTGGTTGCAATCTTTTATTGTTACACTTTATATTTTTCTTCCTAAGCATTTTGAAAACAAAACTTCTGGGAGCTTTAGAAAAATATTTTAATAAAAACCTATCAGCTCTTTGTTCATTATCATTTTTTCCTACCAATATTTCTCTCAAATCTTTCACCTTATATCCTTCCTACACTACAATTATATTATAACTTAATCTCTTTGTGAACCTTTTGAGCTTTAGCTTAGTAAAGATCATTTTAAATAAAATTATATAATTCAATACCCAAACATTCCTTTAGAATTTTTTAAAGAATATAAAAGAGATAACCTAGGTTATCTCTAATACGTCTCATTTATATAGTCATCTATTACAGATTTTTTCATCTCTTTTTTAAATACTTTTTTTCTTTTAAGTACCTCTAGTAAATTTTTACACTTTGAGTGAAATATAGCCTCCTCGTAGTCTAATAGTACTATTTCATAGAGTGAACCTCTAAGCCCTTTAGATTCAACATCTATATAGTAAGCTTCAACACCTTGAAAGTTGAGAAATTCTAAAATTCCTAAAGTAGCCTTATCTTTTTCTGCATAATAATTATTACCTTTATTTAGGTATTCACGATAATATCTAATCGGCCTACCATACTCTTTACTTTCCTTAGCCATCATTTTAAAATACTTAGCTAAAACATTATAATACTGATAATTATACATTCCCATTTCATAGTTATCTATCCTTAAAAATGGTCTCATATTAAATCTTCTAACTAAATTATAATTTTCTTCTAAAAATTGCTTTTTATTTAATTTTCCTGATTCTAATTGTTTTATTAGAAAACTCCTTCTTTTAAAAAAGTTTTCAAAAACTCCATTCCTACTATAAAACCCCAAACCGCACACCCTATTCGTTTTTATATTTATATACTTTTAAGAAGCTCTAATTCTTCTTTCGTAAGTTCTCTATACTCACCTAATTCTAAATTCTCATCTAATTTCAAAGTTCCCATACTTAGTCTTTTAAGATATACAACCTCCATACCTATTGATTGAAACATCCTTTTAACTTGATGAAATTTTCCTTCTTGTATAGTAAGTTTTACTTTTGACTTATCTGCTGATTCAAGTATTTCTAACTCTGCTGGTAATGTTTCATATCCATCATCTAACTCTACACCTTTTTTAAATACCTCTATGTGCCCCTCTTCAACCTTACCAGATATCTCTGCATAATAAGTCTTATCTACTCTTTTTTTAGGAGATAATAAGTTATGAGCTAATTTTCCATCATTACTTATTAAAAGAAGCCCTTCTGTATCCTTGTCTAAACGTCCCACAGGAAACGGTTCAAAGATTAAGTACTCATAATCTATTAACTCCAATATTGTTCTAGATAAAGGATCATCTGTAGATGAGACATATCCTTGTGGTTTATTCATGACTAAATATATATATTCTCTATAATTTACATCTTCACCATTAAACAATATCTCACTATTATAAGGGTCTACTTTAATTTTATTATCATTAATTATTTCTCCATCTACACTAACTAAGCCTTCCCTTATAAATTTTTTTACATCTTTTCTACTCCCATATCCCATATTTGAAATTATTTTATCGATTCTTTCTTTTTTAGCCACATAAACACCTCTTTAAAATTTTCTAAGTCCATACCCATTTAAATAATTAAACTTATCACCTTGCTTATATCCTTTTTCTTCCATCTCATTAACTATATCATCTCTAATTTTCCACCAAGATTGACCCCAATTTTCAAATAAAACTTCATCTTCAGGTGCTCTACCTAATAATCTCTGAATTACTATGTCCTCTGATAGATATCTTAAAAAGGTTATAACCCTATCTTTATAATCATCACTAGATATTAACTTAATTTTATTATCTAAATACATTTTAGCAAGAGGAGTATTTTTCACTATATATAAAGAGTGTAATTTTACTTCATCAACCTTTAAAGCTGATAATATTTTAGCATTTTCTATCACATCTATCTCATCATCCCATGGCAGATTTAAAATCAAATGTGTACAGTTTCTAAGATTATATTTTTTTATCATAATAGATGCATCTATATATTCTGCTAAAGTATGTCCTCTATTTATTTTCTTTAAACTTTTATAATTAACAGTCTGTAATCCCATCTCTATGGTTATTTCTAAATTGTATTTATTTTTTATATCACTTAAAAACTCAAGATAGTCCTCTCTTAAACAATCTGGTCTTGTAGATATAGATATTCCCACTACATCCTTAACTATAGCCTCTTTTATAACTTTCTTAAATTTCTCTATACTCATATAAGTGTTTGTATAATTTTGAAAATATGCTATAAACTTCTTAGCCTTATATCTACTACCTATATAATCCTTATTTTTCTCTAATTGCTCTCTTATATTAAGCTCAGCAGATAAATTTTCAAAGGCTCCACCCTCATCTCCACAAAAAATACAGCCTCCCCAGCCTACTGAACCATCCCTATTAGGGCATGTCAAATCTAATTTAATAGGTAATTTATAAACTTTTTCACCATACTTGTTTTCTAAATAAGATGAATAAGTATTATACACCTCTATTTTATTCAAACTAGTCCTCCTTCAATTGTAAAACATTTTCTAAAGTATAAGCTAATCCAGCTTCATTATTATTATATTGAGTAATTATATCAGATACTCTTTTTACTGGATCAACTGCATTTCTCATAGCAATACCTAAACCTGCATTTTTTATCATCTCTAGATCATTTTCATCATCTCCAACAGCAATTATCTCTGATGATTTTATACCCATGCTATGAGCATAGTTTAATACACTATTCCACTTACTCCCTATAGGGTTTACTACCTCTAACAGACCATCTGCTAAAAGTATATTACTCATTAAATAAGTCTTATAATCATTAGGATACTCTCCTACTATAGTATCTCTTAAAGACTTTAATTTCTTAAAATCGCCTAGATAAACTATAGACAATATTTTTAAATCTTCCTCTAAAAAGTTATCTACTTTAAAACATCTATCTTCTAACTCTATATAATTATGATATACAGGATGATCCTTTTCAAGTTCACAAACCATATCTATACCTTCATTAAACTTATTTACATGTATAGTCGGATGTAAGCCTAACTTTTTACCTTCCGTTAATACAAATTCCAATCTATCTTTATTTAAATACTCAGCATAAATTAAACCATCATTTGAAGTATGTCTTACCATATTGCCATTATTTGCTATTATTACAAGATCTTGATCAAAACAATCTATAAACTCTTTAGCTGCCAAATATCTTCTTCCTGTAGCAAAAACCACTTCATATCCTTGCTTAAGCAGATCATTTACAAGCTTTATATTCTTTTCTGGTATGACCTTATCATCATTTAACAATGTTCCATCTAAATCAAGTGCTATTAACTTATACACCTTCTCCCTCCTTAAAACATCAACTTATATTATACAACAAAAAAAGACTTTATAGAAAAGTCTTTTTAAATAAGTTTTAGATTACAAAATCCGATTCCTTTTTCCATCATAGTTAATAGTATTAAATATAATTCTTGCCAAGAATAAGCTCTTTTTTCATCTAAGTATAATTTAGTTCTATGTCCACCATTTGTTAGCTTATGATATGGTGCTTCTATTTTTATTCTTTCTAATAGAGATATATTAGAATCTTTATCTAAATTAAATCCTAAACTATAATGTTCTTGATTTGTTACTCCTTCTATTAGACCAAACTTTTCATAATCTAATTTTAAAAATTTCTTACTAACCGCATTATCATTATAAGACATTATTTGAAAATTCATAGAATATTGTTCACTTATATCATCCATCCTATCCCTTAAGTACTTAATAATTCTAATTCCTAACTCTTGGGACTCAAGGCTTTCTGAGTGATCCTTACCTTCTAGTATTATTAAACTTTCTCTTAAACCTATAAAGCCTAAATTTAAATTTCCATGTTTAAGAACTTGTCTTATACTAGATTCATCCTCCAAAAATTGTGAATCCATCCATATTCCTTTCCCCATAAGAAAAGGATAATTTTTTACTTTTTTTGAAGCTTGAATTTCAAACCTTTCTAATAGTTGAGTAATTACTAAGTTTACCCTACTATCTAACAACTTAAAAAAATCACCTATATTCCCTTCACTTTCCAGCGCTAATCTAGGTAAATTTATAACTGTTGAACTTAAATTACCCCTACCCGATACTACTGATTTATCTTTATCATAAACGTTATCTATTATTCTATAACCATCTGCTGTATATGCTACTTCACTACTATTAAAATTTTCGTCATAGTACTTTATGTTATAATCTGCATCCATAAATGAATAATTTAAACTTTTAGATGCTCCTAAAAGTTTATATGATTCTTTTAATAAGTCATAGTTAGGGTCATTAAACCTAAGATTAGTTCCATCTTTCAGTTTAAAGATATGAACTGGGTATATATATTTTTTGTTCAATAACACATAATCATAGCTAGCTTTAATTATATTTTTTATAACTAATCTTCCCTCACTTGATATATCTGTTCCATAATTTATTGTAGTTAGTAAATTACTCCCACCTATGTTAGAACTAAGTAGATTTAAACTAAATATGAAATCTTTCATCGCTATATACAACTGTTCATCAATCTCTTTATAAGCATATGACAGAGATAACTGTTGTAATTTATCTACAAGGTCCTCATCTAAAATAATTTCTTTTAAATATTCTTTTTCTTTAATTATATATAGATTCTTATCTGTTATAGAAGGGATTAATTTATATTCCATCTCTAAAGTACTAAACATATTTTCAAGATTTTCTTCTAAGTCTATATCTTTAATTAACAGATCTACATACTCTTTTAGATTTTTTCTATATTGATGTTTATAAACATTCTTAACTGCTACAGCTATTAAATAATCAAAGTTAGGAATTGACTGATGTCCATATTGATCATTTTGATTCAATTGTAAGCTTGTTAATATAACATTAAAATATGAACTAATATGATTAAATTCAAATTTTTCTTTAAACATATCTATAAGATCTAACTGGCAATTGTTAGTTGTTAAAGTTAAAAACTCTAAATTATCTATATGTATCTCTCCAGCTTTATCTGCCTTAGAATGCTCTGGGTTAAGTACAAATAGATCATAAAATTTTTTTGAAGATTCACTAGCATATTTAAACATTATTGATTTTGACGTTTCTGCTAGATTACTT
This sequence comes from Tissierellales bacterium, assembly GCA_030146915.1. GTDB lineage: Bacteria > Bacillota > Clostridia > Tissierellales > Tissierellaceae > JASLAT01. The sequence goes on along the minus strand of JASLAT010000023.1, from coordinate 96,668 downwards.
GACTCACCATTAAAAGTTAAGTCTTCAAAGATTTTCATCAACCTTGTATTCATCTCTCTAACTCTATTTCTCTCAGCCCTATATAATATATATTCTTTGGCCGTTTTCGCATGCCCTTCTTCTATCAAAACTTTTTCAACAGAATCTTGTATATCTTCAACTGTTGGTAAATCTATAAAATCTAAAGTCTGTATTCTATTTACTACCTTTTCTGCAAGATCCATAGAGGTCTTATAATCTTGTCCTCCTACTGCTTGTGCAGCTTTAAAGATAGCATTAGATATCTTTTCTATATTAAAAGGAACTTCCCTTCCATCTCTTTTTTTAATTTTGGTTATCATCCAATCCTCCTAACCACATATTGTCTATATATAATATCAAACATCTATATCTAGTGCAATATATATAATTATGTATTCTAATACAAACTTTAAATATAAAATTCTTAACTTAAAGTAATATTTTTTATCTAGTTACAATATATTTAATTCTACAAAAAAATACTTCCAGATAGATAGTTAATCTTTAATTAGACCTTCTACTCTGGAAGTATTATTTTTTAAATACTATTAGTTAAATGTTTACTTCAACATCATATTTTTCTTTTAATTCATCACTTTTTGCTAAATATTTTTCTTGTTGTTTTAATCCTAATAATTGCATTCTTAAGTTTTCTTTTACTTCTTCGAAAGGTATAATACCTTCTTCGTTCTTTTCCTTTACAACTATTAAGTGATATCCATGGTCAGTTTTTACAGGAGAAGATAGTTCATCTATTTCTAAAGAAAAAGCAGCTTCTTCAAATTCTGGTACCATCTGTCCTCTTCCAAACTCTCCTAAATTACCACCTTGTTGATTTGATGGACAACTAGAATATTCCTTAGCTGCTTCTTCAAAAGCTAATCCATCCTTGATTTCTTTAGCTATATCATTAGCTTTTTCTTCACTATCTACTAAAATATGACTTGCCATAACAGTTTCTGGTTTTTTAAACATTTCAGTATTTTCATTATAATATTCTTCAAGATCAGCATCTTCAACTTTTACATCTTCCAATAGTTTACCAATAACATATTGTTTTAATAAACCTTCTTTTAATTTTTCTAACTCTGTTAAAAATCCTTCTTCCTTATCAATACCTTCTTCTAGAGCATTTAAATAGAATAATTCTTGACTTACCAGCTCATCTACAATTCTTTTTCTTCCCATAGGATTATTAAATTGCATGGATACTTGAGGTCCTAATTCTGTTAAAAACTTATCTACAACCTCATTTGTTATTTCCTTATCTTCAACTCTCGCTAATACTTTATCACTCATTTGAATTCTCCTTTATTGGTATTTTTATATAAATATAAAATAGAAAACCTCTTAAAGAACGAATCTTTAAGAGGTCAGTTGTCTAATTATAAATTATAATATGTTTATATTTTCAGCTTGTAAGCCTTTTTCGCCTTCAACAACTTCAAATTCTACTTCTTGTCCTTCTTCTAAAGTTTTGAATCCTTCTTTGTTTATTTGTGAGAAATGAGCGAAAACATCTGTTCCTTCCTCAGTTGTTATAAATCCAAAACCTTTTTCTGCGTTAAACCATTTTACTGTACCTTTCATTGCATATACCTCCGAAAATTTTATTTCTTTAATCCAGTTGTAAAAAATACCAACAATAAAATTTCCATGTCTATATGACAATTAAAAATACAGTGTTAGAAATTATTGCGTATTACTCTTACTCACGAATTAAAGCTACAATAGTTATTATAACACTATTTTTTAAATAATGCAACACTTTTAATTTTATTTTAATATATCGCCACTACTTTTTACTTTTTTTGCCAAATTGTTGATCCTAAAGTATGGACAATATCACCTTCACTACTAGTAATAGAATGTATTAAATTAATTTCTTTATCTGTTACAAACTTACTATTTGCTGAAATTATATTTGGATAAGTTAGTTCCTGTCTATAATCTATCTCGAATTCTATTAACCTATAACTACTAACAATATTATCTGGAACGGATTCTATTATCCAACTTAGATAGTTAGCATTATTTACATGTTGATTCCAATCTATATCTTCTCGCCTTACTTTAAAATCAATACTATTATCTACTTTAAATTTTTTAGGAAACCTAGTATAAGATTTTAAATACGATTTATTATATATTAATTTTGAATCTATCATATCATCCTTAATTCTAGCTGGCTTTCTTCTCTCCATGTCAATAAAAATCCAAAGAGATGTTGCATAAACTAAAGATTCTCCATCAGATCCTTTTATTAAAAATTCCCTATTAACAAAAAATCTATCTACTTTAGAAATCCATGTGACTATCTCAATATCATCTAATACTCTTGGATATTTACTTATTCTAACTTTCCACTTATTTAACATCCATCCATATTGACTATACTCATCACCTAATGATTTAGATGCTTCGATATTGTGTGAAATTGAAATTTCACCTAAATTTTTAAGTATATAAACTGGACTCATATACTCATCCTTATCAGATTGATAGTATGGAACTTTTAATTGTTTCTTATAACAGGTCATATAAACCCCCTATTCCTCTATAACTTTAGCACCAAGAGTAGACTCTATTTCTTTTAAAGCAAATTTATGCGCTGCCTCATCAAAAGATGCTACTCCCTTTTTATATACACTTACTTCATAAGATAAATTTCTAGCATCAGCTGTTGTATATAGCACACAAATATTTGTACAAACTCCTACAATACCTATCTCATTAATTTTATTTTCTCTAAGATATAAATCTAACTCTGTTCCAAAAAAGGCACTATATCTTCTCTTTAGTATTATTTTATCATCCACTAAAGGAGATAGTTCTTTAATTATTGCACTTCCTTCACTACCTTTAACACAATGTTTTGGGAACATCTTAAACTCTAAATCATCCTCTTCATGATTATCACAAATATAAATTATTTTATAGTTTTTATCCCTATATTCCTTAATTTTATTTTTAATATAAGGAACAATTTCTAAACCAGGTTTACCATTTGTAAGTTTTCCATCTTCTCTTATAAAATCATTTAGCATATCAATTACTAATAAAGCTTTCATCGTTATATCCCCCTATTCAAATAAAGACAATTGCTCAAGATTAATAGATATTAAATTTGATACACTTATACCTAATAATCTAATACTTCTATCCAATTTAACTTCTTTAAGAAGCTCTAGCCCTATTTTATAGATATCATCAAAATCTTCTATGTATGTAGATAATGTCTTACTTCTTGTTTGGGTCTTAAACTCGTCGTCTTTTACTTTTATATTAACTGTCCTAGCTTTCAATCCTTTTGATTTTAAATCTTCACAGAGCTTCTTTGTATATTCCCGCAAATAGTTTTCTAGTTTTTCTCTATTCAATGTCGACTTATTAAAGGTTCTTTCAACTCCTAATGATTTTCTTTCCCTACCTATCTCTACTGCTCTGCTATCTATTCCTCTGATCCTATAATATATTTCCCTACCTGATTTACCAAACAAATCAATAAGAAATTCCTCATCTAGCCTGATTAAATCTCTTACCGTAAATACTCCTATATTATTTAATTTTTCAGAAGACTTAGGGCCAATTCCATAAACTTTATTTATATTCAAATTATATAAAATTTCTGGAACCATACTAGAATCAATTATTTTAAGTCCGTTTGGTTTGTTCCAATCTGAAGCGATTTTTGCTAGAAACTTATTATAAGATAAGCCTATAGACATTGTTATACCAACATTTCTATAGACCTTATCTTTTATTTCTTTTATAATATCTAACCGATTTGCTTTTACTTGACTTATATCTAAATAAGCTTCATCCACAGATAGCTTCTCTATTGAGTTTGTAAATTGACGCAAAATTTTAAATATATCATCAGAAACTTGCCTATATCTATTCATCCTAGGTTTAAGATATATTCCATATGGACAAAGCTCCTTAGCTTTAAAAGCAGGCATTGCAGAGTGTACTCCATATTTTCTTGCTTCATAATTTGCTGTAGTAACAACACCATGATTACTTAATCCACCGACTATTACAGGTTTACCTTTTAAACTTGGATCATCAACTTCTTCAACAGACGCATAAAAAGCATCCATATCTAAATGCAATATATTTAAATCATTAAAAGCTCCATCAGATATCAATTAAATCTACCTGCCTTAAATATCATACGTTACAATAGAGTTAACATCATATCCTTTTAATTTTTTTCTACCTTCTAAAGAAGTTAATTCTATTAAAAACTCTAGTCCTACTAAATTAGCTTCAAACTCTTCCGTTATCAATTTAGATACTGCAGAAACTGTACCACCTGTAGCTAGTAAATCATCTACTATAGCAACATTTTTTCCTTTTTCTATAGAATCTACATGTACTTGTAAAGTATTAGACCCATACTCTAAATCGTAACTAGCTTCTTTTACCTTACCTGGTAACTTACCTTTCTTTCTAATCTGAACAAATCCAACTCCTAACTCATAAGCAACAGCTGCACCAAAAATAAATCCTCTAGCTTCTGGTCCTGCGATATAGTCGACATCTTTATCCCTTAAGTTATCAGCCATAATCTTAACGGCCTCCTTAAAAGCTGGTCCATTTTTAGTTAAAGTAGTAATATCTTTAAAACTTATGCCTTCCTTAGGAAAGTCTTCTATAATTCTTATTGTTGATTTCAAATCCATATAACATCCTCCATTTCTTTTACTTTTACATTTTATCATAAACAGAACTTTTTTTCTCAATATAAGTATCATTATTCTCTAAAAAAACAAAGCAACGATTTTGTTGCTTTATGTTCTTCTTATCATTTTATTTTTACACTTAGGGCAAGTTATTGAAATTTTTCCTTTTTTTCTAGGAACCCTTATAGTTTGATTGCATGCTGAACATTTAAAATATTTATAATCTTTCAAATCAGCAAGTCTACTTAAAGATAATTTAACTTTTTTTCTAATAGGATAGCTTAACTCTAAAAATTTTTGATTCTCCTCTTGTCTAACACTTAGGTTTTTAGAAAAAACCCTAAAATAAGCAAAAATAACATTTAATAAAGAGATATAATAAAAAAGATTTACTTTAAATAACTTATGCAGCACTATTAAAGTTAATGATAAAATTATAAGTGATAATGATAGTTGATCTATACCATTTCTTCCTCTCATAAACTTTTTTAAAAACTTCATTTAAACACCTCTATTTTAAATTCCTATATTTCATAATATTCTCTTCATTTAAAAAATCATGTGCCATATTTATTTCTTGAAATTTCTCTGTTGCATCCTCTGATTTATTTAAATCTGGATGATATTTTTTAGCTAAAGATCTATATGCCTTTCTTATGTCATCCTTACTAGCATTATAATTAACACCCAATATATCACAGGAGGCCTCATATTTTTCTTTAAAACCTATATCAAATACACCAGTATTATTTCCATATCCTGTATTTGTATTAAATCCACCTGCTCCTGTTGCTTGTTCAAAAAATCTTCTCCATGCTTCTTCTTGAGCTTGCCTTCTTGCTTGTTCATACCTTATTCTTTCTTCCTCAGCTCTTCTTTTTCTCTCTCTTTTTATATTAATATATTCTTCAAAATATGATATGAAGCCTTGTAATCTTTTCTTTTTATTATCTATTAAAGAGTTTGATACATCATATAAGTACTCTGTTAAACCATACTTAACTAATTTTAATCCTTCAACAATATATTCTAGAAAAAAAGGTATCACTATAAATATTAAAAACAATTTCAAAGCAGTTGGGATTAATAAAATTCCAAGCAACCCACCAAACATAAACATCATAGTAAAGAAAAATATAAAAGCTATTAATCCTAAAAAAGCTCGTCCCAGTGTTTTCATTACAGATAAAACTGTTTCTAAAATATCTATAAGAAATCCTAAGGTTAGATCTAATAGTCTACTTATATTATAAATAATTTTACCTAGTATTTTTTTCATACTATTACTCCTTTTAGTTTTTTTGACCTTCCAAATATCATTGTATATGCAAGGTCTAAGTCTTGCAATATTAAAGTAAATAATTCAAAGCTAAATAAATTATATATATAGATAATAATACTCCTCCTGAAAACTTATCTAATTTACTTTTCTTATTTTTAGCAAGAATATACAGCGCTGCTGCAGATACTATCATTATTGGTATTTGTAGCTTAAAATAAAATGTTGGAACTAATAAACCATTCCTACTTAAAACAGCGGAAAGACCTACAACAAATAAAACATTCAATATATTAGCCCCTATAACATTACCTATAGCTAACTCTCCATGACCTCTTCTAACAGCAGTTATTGCTGTTATAAGCTCTGGCACACTGGTTCCAAAAGCAACTAACGTTGCTGCTATAACACTATCAGGTATACCAACTCTACTAGCCAATAACTCTACACTTGGTACAAGAATTTTAGATGATAAAATAACTATTAAAGCTCCTAATAATAATTTAACCAGTTGTATTAATATGGACTTACCTTTTTCAACTGGACCACTTTTAGATTCCACTTCTCTGGAGCTTTTTATTGTTATGTAAATATATATTGCTAAAAATGTTAATAGTAATGCTCCCATATATCTTGTTATTAAACCCTGTTGCCCATTATTTAAAATTGGCAAAGAAAATATGGATAGCAATATAGATACAATAACCATTACTCTACCTTGCCTATTTATCATAGTCTTATCTACAGATATATTATCTATCAAAGCAGTTAATCCTAATATTAAAGTTGTATTTGTTATGATTGATCCTATTGCATTACCTAAAGCCAATGAAGAGTTTCCCTTTAAAGTTGCCATTGCTGATACAGTAACTTCCGGAACAGTAGTTCCTAAGCTAACTATAGTAGCCCCTACAATAACAGTTGGGATCTTCCAAAGGATAGATAAAATAATCGCTTCATCTACTAAAAAATCTGCTCCCTTACTTAATATAAATAAACTAATAAAAAATATAACTACTAATCCTATAGTTGGAAAACTATCTAAAAACATAATAATTAAACTATCCATAAAATCATCCTCCTAATAATGATTAAATAAAAAAAGACTCTACAGCACTCGCTGTAGAGTCTCACTAAGCTTTTTATAGCCACTAAAGCCGGGATTAAATCCGTAATGACGACCTTAGTTCCCTCAGGAAAGTTACTCCCTCTATTAAGGTAAATAATAGCTTATAACTAAAGTTTTGTCAAACCTTATTTGATTTTTAAACTTATATTAGAATATTCATTAGATAAGTCCTCTAGTAAAACTAATAATTTAAAATAAAATTCACCTAGGGTACTCTCTAATTCTAAGTGATTTTTGATTATAAATCTTATTGTCCTATTATCCTCTGACAAAACATCATATAAAGCATCTAAATTTTTGCCAAAATATGGAGGAAAATTTAAATACTTATCTAAAACCTCGTAAAAATTATCAATACTATCTATTTTTTTACCATTTAAAATCACATTAATCATAATAACTCATCTCCAAAAATAAGTTCAAAAGTTTTATAGTGATCTGATGTGTAGTATATAAGCCCATCATTAGAGTACACAAGTCTTTCTGGTCCTCTAAATCCACCATTATAATTTATATCACATTCATAATACTTTCTTCCATCTAATTCAGGCAATTTCCCTTCCCTATTACCAAACCTATCTCCACCTATGCTTTTTTTATCAGTTACTTCCCATAAATTTCCTTCTTTTGAATCCCATCCTAACTCTCTAGCTTCTTTTTTAGTTATATAGTTGTTAGGTAGTTTATTATACGACTTTATATATAAAGATACATTCTCTAAATCCGTATAATATCCATCTGGATCTAAATCAAATTCATTTTCTTCTACTAAACCATCTATTTCCTGACTACTTATTTCATCTATATTAGTGTATTCATGTAAAACATCTACACTTTCACAACCAGATAATAAAATTAAACTAGATACTAAAAATAATATAAACTTAACTTTAATATTTCTTTTCAAATTTAACCTCCCTTTCTTTTACTAAATCATCTGCTAACTTAGGATAATCTGTGATTATACCATCCACTTCCATATTTAAGAAACTTTTAATTTGTTTCTGATTATTTACAGTCCAAACATAAATTGGTTTATTAATTCTATGGATATTATTAACTAGCTTTTTATTAACCATAGATTGTTCAAAAACAAAAAAGTCCACAGGTATTGAAGATAAATTTGACTTAGAAAGATTACCAAAGCTACCAACTACTATATAACCTATTTTATAATCTATAGCTTTATTAATTAAATCTTTTAATATCTTATTTTCTGTCGTTTGAAGTAAAATATTAGAAGAGTAATCATACTTATCAACTATATCTAAGACTGAATCAACTATATTAATTTTTTCCTTACCATGACTTTTAAGTTCAATCAACAAGTCTATTTCGCCATCAATCTCTTTTAATAATTCTTCCAAACTATATATTTTAGAACTATAACCTGACTCTGTCATCTTTATTTCACTTAATTCTTCATAAGTTAAATCGTATATTTTTAATCTTTTACCAGTTAATCTAAAAAGATTAATATCATGTATTACCATTGGGACATTATCTTTAGACATAAGTATATCTATCTCTGCATAATCAGCTCCTAAATGTTTTGCGTTAACAACAGACTCTAAAGAGTTCTCCACACCTAACTTGCTTCCTCTATGACCAATTATTAACTGCTTATCAGGATAATCATACATAATCTCTAAACTCATATTTTTTAAAATAAAAAATGTAAAAAATAATAATAAGATGAAAGAAACTTTTTTATATTTATTAATAAATATAAGTAATTTTTTAAAGAAATTATAAATTGTATTTTTAATTCTTAAAACATAGTTATTTTTAAAGCCATTTGTTAAGTCTACCCTCTCTTTTAATATACCAATATAACTAAAATAGGAAAAGTTTATGATAATAGGAGGAATAATCAAAGATAATGCTGTAAAAAACATAACCAACAATCCTCCAACTCCTTTTAAAAATACATTACTATATAGTTTAAATATATTTAATCCTAAAATTCCTCCTAAAGTAACTATATTTAAAAAAATAACTATAATAAGACTTAACGCCTTAACCTTTCCTTTAGTTAAATTAAAACTTTTCTTAGCAGCCTCATCAAAATCTAGTTCTTCAAAAACCATTATAGGTAAAACTAAAAAAAGCTTAGAAAAAATTATTATTCCAAGTACAAGCATAAATACAACCAAGTATTCCCCAGCGGGATACTTTTTAATTTCTCCTATTATAAAATCTGGAATTCTAAAACTAGGAATCAGACTAGATCTCAAACCTAAGTCCAAAACTGGTAATAAAAATAAACTATATAATGCTAAGCCCATGAAACTAAAATTAAAAAGAAGCTTGCTTTTATAGATTCCTTCATTCATAACCTCTGTCAATTTACGCCTAATTCCTCTATTCTTATAATCAATAATTAATAATACTATACTAAACTCATAAAAAACTATATAAACGGCTAAAAAACTTAAACCTAATATACTCAAGATACCTAAAAAACTTGTTAAAAAATTTTTAATATCACTATTTATAAGGACAGAATATCCTGAGATGTTTAAGATTATATTAGTATATAATCTTAATAGTGGATAGAGTATTAGTAATAATATTATTCTATACAAAGCTTGAAACTTAAAAATATCTATTAATGATAACCTTAGGCTCTTTAATGATAGCTTGAAACTTTCTATTATTTTATAATCTTTATACACGCTACTATCATCCTTTATTTAAATTTAACTAATTCATCTTCTAGCCTTTCATAGTTATACTCTAAACTTAATATTGGATTTATTTTAAATTTAGATAAAATACCATAATACTCTAGAACTTCTTCTCTGCTAATAGGATAATGTTTATCAAATTGACCATCATTACTATGAACATGACTATAAACTAAATAATCTTTTAGTACATGGACCCACTTTTCTATACTAAATTTACTAATTTTAGCATGACCAATATCTAAATTTAGTCTTACATTATCTAGGTTAACTCTATCTAATAATTCTTTTAATATATAAGGATCTTCCTCAAAAACATTCTCTAATAAAAATATGCCTTTAAAATCATTAGCTTTTTTAGAAAACTCCTTCCAAAAATTAGCATTTTGATCTAAATTAATATCCTTTATAAAATCATCCATATTATGATAATTAATTTGACTATGAAATATTAAATAATCTATCTCTAATTCTTTTGCAATTTCTAAAGTTTTTAAATATTTAATTTGACTCAACCTTGCAATATCTTTATCAGGACTAGCAGGCTTTAAATCCAGGAAAGGTCCATGCATTGCTCTTATACCCTTAAAATTCTTTAATTTTTGTTTATAGCTTTTAACTGCCTTTAAAATCTCTTCATCTGATAAATTAGGTTCTGTAAAATCTTGAATCTCTAAACCTAAATTATATTTTTCAAGTTCTTCAACATTTAAAAATTCATATGTCATTATAGTTTTTATTAATTTTCTATCTTGCAAAAAAACACCTCTCTTAAAATAAAAAAGTTTCTGAAATAGATTACTATTTCAGAAACTTTTTTATCTATTATCTTTGTGATACTTATTTTTTTCTAACTTTGCCATTGTAAAGGTACTGTTTGTAATAAGCTTACCTTCATCTGATAAAACCTCTACATGAATTACAAAACTAGTTCTACCATTATGAATAACTTTTCCTTTAGCTACTAATGTTCCTGATATAGCTGGTCTTACATAATTTATATTCGCTTGCATAGTAGAGACTTTATACCCTAAATAGTATGCTGATAAACCTGCACATAGGTCCGATAGTGTATATCCTATCCCACCATGTAAAGTACCATTTGGATTTATCATATACTCTGTTATTTCTAAACTTAATTCTATATCTCCTGTATCCATATCTACACTATCTATTTTTAAACCTGAAAAAATTAACGGGTCTGTGGCTTTTCTATGTCCTTCTTCCATCATATTATCACTCCTTATAATAATATCCATAACAATACTATAATATAATAAATTCATAATTTATACAATCTAACTTCTATAAACTACTTAACTTAAAAAAACCGCCCTTCCTAGACTTAAATCTAAAGAAAGGCAGCTTTTTTTAATATATAAATTCTACATTTAGTGAAGCATTCACAATAATATCATCTAAATAAATCTCTACTTGTTTTACATTAGGAAGAGACTCTAAATTAATAGCTTCTTTACTATAATAATTACTACTAATTTCCTCTACAAGTTTACTTCCTTTAATATTAAAACCCATAGAATTTGCTAAGACATCTGCTTTTTTAAATGCATTTTTATAAGCCTTAATCATAGCATCATAGTAAGCTTGATTAGCCATACTACTTTCATACTCTATATTATATATATAAGTGGCTCCTAATTTATTGATTTGTTCTATATAAAGTCCAACCTTATTTATATCTCTTACCTTTATAGTAAAAGTATTGTTTACGCTATAACCAATAAATTTGTTTTCTTCTTCATATTTATACATAGGCCTAATATTAATTTTATTAACTATATCTTTTTTATCAAGACCAAGTTTAACTAAACCATCTATCATTTTAGCACTTTTTATCTTATTTTCATTTAAAGCATTTACTTGATTTTGATCCTTAGTTTCTATCATAAAGTTTATAGTAAATATATCTGGTTTTAATTTAATATGTCCTTCACCTTTTACCTTAATTGTACCCATCTCTGCTGCTTCTACTAAACTAGCATTCATAAGAATTATAAATAGTATTAAGAATATTGATATTAATTTTTTCATATGCTTCCTCCTTTATATATTGTATAATAATGAATAGAGAGGTGATATTTTTTGCTTAAAATTTACTACGGAGAGATAAGATCGTTCCTATCTTCCAATGATAATATGGATACTTTAGATAAAATAGCACATTTAATAAGTCTACTTCTTACGTTTTTATTTATGAAAAACTATTCTGATCCAATCTGTGTTCTTGAAACAACATTAGAAAAAGTAATCAGAATAGCTAAAGTAGCTTCTATGTTATTTGTTGTATCAACATTCCTATATGGAATTTATAGAACTATTAGAGTTCTTATTGAAAGAAAATATTAAAATTAATATTTGTAATTTTATTTGTATTTTTAATAAATAATTTATTTTTAAATCAATGTCTTTCAAGTTAACTTGAAAGACATCTTTTATTTAACTCTCTTCTAATATAATTGTTAATAATATTAGCTTCTTTATAATGTTCAAACTCTAAAATTTTAATACTTCCATCAAAACAAGTTAAAATTATACTTCTATTATCTAAGCTATCAGTTTTTAAATCTACTAAGCAATATCTAGCCTCTGGTTTAAAATAAGAAGACTCTATTGAGTTTATATTCAAATCTCTAATACTCAAAGGATCTTTACTACCTTTAATCTTAAACTTAATTTCATCCATAATTTACTCCCTTTTATATAATAATAGTCCATGAAGATATTTATCTTCATGGACTATGGTTCTGGTGGAGGCGGTGGGAGTCGAACCCACGTCCGAAAACGCTTCCACATGAGTTTCTCCGAGCGCAGTTAGTATTTTAGTTTTCCCTCCCATAATCTCTTACTAACTAGATATTATGGTTGGTAGCTTCATAAGTTCCGTTCCTAGCTCAAAGCTTTGCTAAGCTCGGTTCCCTACTAAATAGTTGACACCTTTACTTAAGTCGTAGGACTCTTAAGCAAGATGAGCAGTCTTATATTATGCTGCTAATGCAAAATTGTTATTATCTGCATTTAAATTTAGTGCCCTTTTTTACGTTGAGTGACAACAACGGCTCGCTACTCTTGATTCCACATTCCCGTCGAAACCAAATTTCGCCCCCATGCATTAATATATTATATATAACTTTGTATAGTTTGTCAATTTGACTAAAACTCCGATTTAAGTAATCAGAGTTTTAAGCATTATACTTTTCAGATGAATGTTGTCTCATTCTTCTTTCAGCATCTTTCTTTGCAATGTCCTGTCTCCTGTCGTGAATCTTTTTACCTTTTGCTACAGCTATTTGTACTTTAGCATAACCATTTTTAAAGTATATAGACAAAGGAACTAAAGTATATCCCTTTTGGCTCATTGCTATGTGTAAGTTTAAAATTTCCTTCTTCTTTAATAGTAACTTTCTTGTTCTTATAGGATCTTGATTATGAATATTTCCTTGTTCATAAGGACTTATATGCAAATTAGATATAAATGCTTCACCATCATTTATATAAGCATAGCTATCTTGTATACTAGCCTTACCTTGTCTTAAAGACTTGACCTCTGTACCTTTTAAAACTATTCCCGCTTCTACAGTATCTTCTATATGATATTCATGCCTTGCTTTTCTATTTCTAGCTACCGTAGTCATACTATTCCTCCCTTATAAATTTAAAATCTATTTCTCTTTTAGCTGGACTTGCATTAATCAGCTTTACTGATACTTTATCCCCTAATTTATAAACCTTTCCTGTTCTTTCACCCATTACTAAATAATTTTCTTCATCAAAATCATAATAATCATCATTCATATCTGCAAACCTTATTAGACCTTCAATAGTATTATCTAATTGAACAAATATACCAAACCTAGTTAGTGATGAAACTACTGCTTTGAAATTTTCTCCTATATATTCTTGCATATATTCAGCTTTTTTCATATCTTCTACTTCTCTTTCTGCTTCCTCTGCCACTCTTTCAGTCTTAGAAGTATGCTCTGCAATTTCTGGTAAAGTTTTCTCTAGCTTTTTTATCTTTTTATTAGAAAGTTTTCCATTTATATAGTCCTTTATAATTCTGTGAATTACTAAATCTGGATATCTTCTTATAGGTGCTGTAAAATGAGAATAATATTCTGAAGCTAACCCAAAATGTATATCTGGTACTTCACTATAAATTGCTTTTCTTAAAGATCTTAACATAAGAGTCGATATCAAAGGTTCTTCTTTTTTGCCTTTAACCTCTTCTAATAATTGTTGAAGTGCTTTAGGGTGAATATCTTGTTTTCCTTTTAAACTATAACCTAAGTTGTGAATAACTTTACTAAACTCTTCAATTTTCTCTGGTGCAGGATTTTCATGAATTCTATATAGAAAAGGTATTTCTGCCCAAAAGAACTGTTCAGATATAGTTTCATTAGAAATAAGCATAAACTCTTCTATTATTTTATTACCTATTCTTCTTTCTTCTTCAACTATATTAACAGCTTTTCCTTTTTCATCTAAAATTATTCTTGTTTCAATAAAATCAAAATCTATGCTGCCTCGCTCTTCTCTTTTACTTCTCAAAATCTCTGCTAACTCTTGCATTAAACCTAACTCTTCAGTAACACCTTCTAATTTTTTCTCCGCTTCTTCATTTGAAAACTCAAGATAATCAGATACATCATCATACACTAATCTTTTTTTACTATTAATTACCGTTTCCTTAATTATATTATCCTTAACATTTCCATATTTATCTATATCCATAATTATTGATAAACATAGCCTATCTTCACCAGGATTTAAAGAACATATTCCATTTGATAGATCTTCTGGTAACATTGGAACTACTCTATCTAATAAATATACTGAATTACCTCTAGACATAGCATCTTGATCTAAAACTGAACCTTCCTTTACATAGTGTGCTACATCTGCTATATGAACTCCTAGCCTATAATTACCATTCTCTAGTTTTTTAATTGAAACTGCATCATCTAAATCTTTAGCATCAAAGCCATCAATAGTAAAAATATTTTCATCTCTTAGATCGAGCCTTCCTTCAATTTCTTCCTCAGTTACCTCTTGATTAATTTCATCTACATAATCTAGTACTTCATCTGGAAAATCTTCTGCAAGATCATATTGTTTTATAACAGATCTAATATCTGTACCTTTTTCAGACATATATCCTAAAATTTCTATAATCTTTCCTTCAGGATTTTTTCCATTTATTGGCCATTTAGTTATCTCAACAACTACTTTTTGATTATGTTTAGCTGAATTTATAGATGACTTAGGTATAAAGATATCATAATTTATTTTACTTTCATCTGGAATAACAAAACCAAAATTTTTACTATCGGTAAAAGTTCCAACTATAGTCTTATTTTTTCTTTCTAAGACTCTTAAAACCTCTCCTTCTTGTCTTCTATCACTCTCTTGTTCACTTAAGATATTTACAACGACTTTATCTCCATGAAGTGCATCTTTTAAATTACTTTTGGATATAAATACATCTTCTTTTTCTTTATCTAAAGGAATTAAAAAAGCAAACCCTTTTTCATTTCCCTGTATATGTCCAACAACTAAATATCTATCATTTATTAACACATATTTTTCTTCATTATTTCTTACTATTAATCCTTCTTTTTCTAAACTATCTAAGACATTAAATAATGCTTTTCTATTTTTCCTATCAAAGTTAAATATAGCAGCAAACTCATCTTTAGATAAAGGCTTATATTTCTTATCATTTATAATATTTAGTAGATACTCTCTTATTGTCATTTTTACCACCCCTTACTCTCTATATTTATTATACCCCAGTTATAAAAATAAAAGCCCTTCTAACTGAAGGACTTAATAATTTCTATTATAATGCAGCTAGTATTAAATGAGAAACTATAAATACAACAGCTGAAACGATTGTTACACGTTTAAGTACATCTTCTCTACTAGTTCCTCTAGACTGCCCCCAAAGTGGAGCTGCCTCACCTGTTATCGTGCCCATTCCTTGCTCTGCACCTTCTTGTAGCGCTACTGAAACTATTAAAGATATACTTGATATTAAAGATATTATTGAAAATATTTGCATTTTTACACCTCCATATACAAGTCTCTTATTATATAAATTATATAACTCCTCTTAACATTATAATTATAACACATATAGTATTAATATAATAGTTTTAAAATTATTCTTTACTTAAATCCTTATTTATTATATAATAGTTTATTAAATAGAAAAATTATTTAATATATTGAATAATTTTCAATAAAATAAAGGAGGTTTATTATGCAATCACATTTTGAGAAGGTAAAAAAAGAAAACTTTACCTTAAAAGAATACTTAAGTTTTATAGTACCATCCTTATTTGGTGTCTTAATGCTAATGTTTCCTTTTAGCTATAAGGGTGAGACTACCATAGTTGTGGCTTTCCTATCTAGTCAAGTTACAAGTATGCTCTCAGACGTTATTCCTTACATAATTACAATGTTCACATTTGTAACAGCTTTATTAACTATATGGTACTATATATCAAGGCCTAAGTTTATTGAAGAAAATATTTTTTTAAAAAATATATTTGATGTTAGTTTTATATGGGTTATCATACGTGTTATCGGATTTATTTTGACTTTTTTAGTTATAAATAAAATAGGTCCAAAAGCTATATGGAGTGAAGATACTGGTGGACTAATACTTTATGATCTTTTAACTGGTCTATTTACTATATTTCTGTTTGCTGGACTTTTTCTTCCATTTTTAACAGACTTTGGATTACTAGAGTTTATAGGTGTCTTATTAACACCTATTATGAGACCATTTTTTAAGTTACCGGGAAGATCTTCTATCGATTGTGTTGCTTCTTGGGTAGGAGATGGAACTATAGGTGTAACTTTAACAAATCAACAATATTTACAAGGATATTATACTGCCAAAGAAGCCTCTATAATATCAACAACATTTTCTGCAGTTTCTATTACATTTTCTTTAGTTGTACTAGAACAGGTTGGACTATCTAATATGTTTGGTCAATATTACTTTACAATAGTTTTAACAGGTATGGTTGCAGCTATTATAATGCCAAGAATTCCTCCACTATCTAGAAAGCCAGATACATACTATACTGGAAAATCAGCTGATCTTGGAGAATCAATTCCTACAAATTTCTCAACTAGTGAATGGGGATTACAACTTGCTGTAAAAAAAGCTAAAGAACATAGGGGTCTTTTTTTTATAATAAAAAATGGATTTAAAACAGCTTTTGATATGTGGTTAGCAGTATTACCAGTAATAATGGCATTTGGTAGTATTGCGGTAATTATTGCTGAATATACAAGTTTTTTCCAAATATTGGGTAAACCATTTTTACCTTTTTTAGAAATTATGAAAGTACCTTATGCTAAAGAAGCTTCTCAAACTGTAATGGTTGGGTTCTCAGATATGTTTTTACCATCTGTCTTAGCTGCTAACATACCTAGTGATATGACTAGGTTTATAATTGCTAGTCTTTCTGTATCACAATTAGTTTATTTATCAGAAGCTGGAGCTGTTATACTAGGTACAGAAATTCCTATAAGTCCCTTAGATATGTTTATTATTTTTATAGAAAGAACCCTTATAAGTTTACCCATCATAATATTAGTAGCAAAATTTATATTTAGAAACCAGGTTATTCTTTAATACCTGGTTTTTTTATGGACATTATTTGCTATTTTTACTAATTTTACTATTATTGTTTGCATTTTCAGAATATTCATATATAATGATTATGGGGGGATATTACTTTAGTAGTTGAGGACTACTCTTGTCCTGTTCTTTGAAAAATTAATATATCTTTGACTACTATACAAATTTCAAGGGGGATAGTTTATGTCAGAGTTCACAAGTGTTAAAAAAGAACGTACAATGAAGGATTATATGAAATTTATACTTCCTTCTATTTTAGGAGTTATATTGCTTATGATTCCTTTTAATTACCAAGGAGAAACAACAATTGTTGTAGCTTTATTAGCAGAGTTAACAACAAGCTTACTTGAAAATTCATTACCTTATATTATTGTTTTCTTTATGCTTATAACATCTATACTTACAATAAGTTATAAATTATTTAAGCCTGATTTTATTGAAAACAATGATTTTATAAGAGGTATAGCGGATACAACGCTACCATGGGTTATAATTAGGTTAATAGGGTTAATTTTAGGAGTTATGACCTTATTTCACTTAGGTCCAGAAATGATTTGGTCAGAAAATACAGGTAGTTTGATTTTATTCGACCTACTTTCAGGCCTTTTTACAATTTTCTTCTTTGCTGGACTTTTATTACCATTATTAACAGACTTTGGTCTTTTAGAGTTCGTTGGGGTACTATTAACTCCTGTAATGAGACCAATTTTTAAACTACCAGGAAGATCTTCTGTTAACTGTGTTACATCATGGGTTGGGGACGGGACTATAGGGGTTGCCTTAACTAACCAACAATATCTAGATGGATATTATACTGGTAGAGAAGCAGCTGTTATTTCAACAACTTTCTCAGCAGTATCTATTACATTCTGTCTAGTTGTATTACAACAAGTTGATCTTGCACATATGTTTGGCCAATATTATTTAACAATCTTGCTAGTTGGAGTTATAGCGGCAATTATAATGCCAAGAATTCCTCCACTATCTAGAAAGCCAGATACATACTATACTGGTGAAAGCATGGATGTTGGAGAAACTATACCAGATAATTATACTACTACGGAGTGGGCATTACACTTAGCTGTTGAAAAAGCAGAAAATAGTGGTGGATTAGGAATGATGATAAGAAATGGATTTGAAACAGCATTTGATATGTGGTTAGCGGTATTACCAGTTATAATGGCAATGGGTACAATTTCTGTAATAATCGCTGAATATACAGGTGTATTCCAATTGCTAGGAAAACCTTTCCTACCAATTTTAAAAGCTTTTAATTTACCATATGCTGTAGAAGCTTCTGAAACTATTATGATTGGATTTGCTGATATGTTCTTACCATCTGTTTTAGCTGCTAGTATACCTAGCGATATGACTAGATTCGTTATAGCTACATTATCAGTATCTCAATTAGTTTATTTATCTGAAGCTGGTGCTGTTATACTAGGAACTGATATACCAGTTACACCATTGGATTTATTCATAATTTTTATAGAGAGAACTATTATTGTTCTACCATTTATAATATTAGTTGCAAAGTTCTTATTTTAAATTTTTCAGGACAAGAGTAAAGCTAGATACATATGTATCTAGCTTTTTTATTTAAATTCTATTTTAAATTGTAAAATGCATCTTTTCCTATATATCTAGCTTCTTCTCCTAAATAATCTTCAATTCTTAATAGTTGGTTATATTTAGCAACTCTATCAGTTCTTGAAGGTGCTCCTGTTTTTATTTGTCCAGCATTTATCGCTACTGCTAAGTCAGCAATTGTTGTATCTTCAGTTTCTCCTGACCTATGTGATATTACACAAGTCATCCCATTAGACTTAGCCATTTCTATTGTTTCTAACGTCTCTGTTAAAGTACCTATTTGATTAAGTTTTATTAAAATAGAATTAGTTGTATCTGTTTCTATTCCTTTTATTAATCTTTCTGTATTTGTAACAAAAAGGTCATCTCCTACTAATTGTACTTTAGATCCTAGTCTATCAGTAAGTTTTTTCCAACCTTCCCAATCTTCCTCATCTAAACCGTCTTCTATAGATATTACTGGATATTTTTCAACTAGTCCTTCATAATAATCTATCATTTCATCTACTGTATATTCTTTACCTTCTCCAGATAATACATAAACTTTTTTATCTTCATTATATATTTCAGAAGCTGCTACATCCAGAGCTAGTACTACTTCTTCTCCTGGCTTATATCCTGCTTGTTCTATAGCTGTAACTATAGTTTGTAAAGCCTCTTCATTACTTGATAAATCAGGCGCAAATCCTCCCTCATCACCTACAGAAGTATTTAGTCCTTTCTCTTGAAGTACTGACCTTAAATTATGAAAAATTTCTGCTCCCATTCTAAAAGCTTCTTTAAATGATTTAGCTCCTACAGGCATAACCATAAACTCTTGTATATCTACATTGTTATCTGCATGATCTCCACCATTTAAAATATTCATCATAGGCACAGGTAATAATCTTGCATTTATACCACCTATATATTGATACAGTGGAATTCCTAGCTCATCAGCTGCTGCATATGCTACCGCTAATGAAACTCCTAATATAGCATTAGCTCCTAATTTACCTTTATTTTCTGTCCCATCCAATTCTATCATAGTTCTATCTATATATCCTTGATCTAGTACATCCATACCTATTAAAGCTTCTGATATTATTTCATTTACATTTTCAACAGCCTTAGAAGTACCCTTACCTAAAAATCTATCTTTTTCTCCATCTCTTAATTCTACCGCTTCAAATTTTCCAGTTGAAGCTCCAGATGGAACTAAGGCTCTTCCGTAAGCTCCTGATTCTGTCCAAACTTCTACCTCTACAGTTGGATTACCTCTTGAATCTAATACCTCTCTACCATATATATCTACTATCATACTCATTGTATAGACCTCCTAATTTATTTTACTATTAAGCTTTTCCCAGTCATTTCTTCTGGTTTCTCTATATTCAATATGTCTAATATAGTCGGACTTATATCTGCTAATTTACCCTTTTCAGCTAACTCGCCACTACCATTGTAATATATTAGTGGTACCTTATTTGTAGTATGTGCTGTAAATACCTTTTGAGTCTCATAATCTATTAGTTTCTCAACATTTCCATGATCAGCTGTTATTAAAGCTCGTCCTTTTTTCTTATCTAAAGTTTCTAATATCTCACCTAAACAAGTATCCACTGTTTCTACAGCCTTTATAGAGGCCTCCATATTTCCACTATGACCTACCATATCACAGTTTGCAAAGTTAAGAATTATTAAATCATATTTATCTTCTTCTAATCTAGATATTATTTCATCCTTTAATTTAAAAGCGCTCATCTCTGGTTGTAAATCATATGTTGCAACTTTAGGAGAATTTATTAAAAGTCGATCTTCATTTTTAAACTCTTCCTCTCTTCCACCATTTAAAAAGAAGGTCACATGAGCATACTTTTCAGTTTCTGCTGCTCTTAACTGAGTTAATCCTTCCTTACTTACAAGTTCACCCAGAGTATTATTTACATTACTTGGTTTAAATACGATATTTACATTATCAATAGTTTCATCATATTGAGTCATTGTTACATAAAAAACTTTTACTTTTTTCCTTCTATTAAAACCCTTAAAGTCAGTATCTACAAATGCTCTAGTTATTTGTCTTGCCCTGTCTGGCCTAAAATTAAAGAATATAACCGAGTCTCCATCCTCGACTAATGCTCTTGGTTGATCATCTTTAGTTATTACAGTAGGTAATAAAAATTCATCTGTAATATTTTCTGAGTAATATTTTTCAATAGCTAATACAGGGTTTTCAGTCTTTTCACCTAGCCCTAGTGTAAAAGCATCGTAAGCCATTTCAGTTCTGTCCCATCTTTTATCTCTATCCATAGCATAATATCTTCCTGTAATGCTTGCTAACTCTCCAACACCAAGTTCTTTCATTTTATTTTCTAGTTCTCTTACATCTTCAATGCCTACTGTTGGTGAAACATCACGACCATCTAAAATAGCATGTATATAAACATTGTCAAAGTTTTCTTTTTTCATTAATTCTAAAAGTCCATATAAATGATCCATATGGCTATGAACTCCACCTTTAGATAGCAAACCCATAAGATGTATTTTACTATTATTTTTTTTAGCATTCTCTATAGCATCTAGTAGCTCTTTCTTTTTAAAAAATTCTCCTAAAGCTATAGACCTACTTATATTAGTAAGTTCTTGATAAACTATCCTACCTGCTCCTATATTTAAATGACCTACCTCAGAATTACCCATCTGACCATGTGGAAGTCCTACAAACTCACCACTAGCTTCTATTTCTGTATAAGGATTTTCTTTTTTTATCTTATTCAAGATTGGAGTATTAGATTTTAAAACTGCATTACCATCATAGTCTCTTCCTATCCCTAACCCATCTAATATTATAAGCATTAAAGGCTTCTTAATCATATTATCCTCCATTAGTAATTTACTAGTTTAGAAAAGTCATCAGCATTTAAACTAGCTCCACCTACTAAAGCTCCATCAACTTCTTCTTTATCCATAAGTTCTTTTATTGTATTAGGTTTTACACTTCCACCATATTGTAATCTTATTTTTTGACTAACCTCAGAATTATATGTTTTTTCTAGATTTTCTCTAATAGATCTTAACATATTATTTGCATCATCTGCAGAAGCAGTTTTACCTGTTCCTATTGCCCATACTGGCTCATATGCAATAACTATATTTTCAATATCATCAATGCCTTCTAAGGCTTCATCTACTTGTTTATTTACAACTTCAACTTCTCTACCTGCTTCTCTCTCTTCTAAAGACTCTCCCACACATAAGATAGGGTTTATTCCATGTGCTAAAGCAGATTTAATCTTTTTATTTATAAGTTTATTATCTTCTTGAAAATACTGTCTTCTCTCAGAATGTCCTATTAAAACATATTCAACATTAAGCTCCTTTAACATTAAAGGTGATATTTCTCCTGTGTAAGCACCTGAATCTGCATAATGCATATTTTGAGCTCCTAATTTAACTTCACTTCCATCTAATATTCTTTTAGCTTCTGCTAAAAATGTAAAAGGAACACAAACTAAAGTTTCTACATCTTCTGCTAATTCTTTAGCTTTTATAGATTCTAATAAATTTTTACCTTCTTCAATAGTATTATTCATCTTCCAATTTCCTGCTATTATTGGTTTTCTCACTTAAAATCCTCCTTATTTATCTGAAACTGCTGCTATTCCCGGTAAAGTTTTGCCTTCCATTAACTCCAAAGAAGCACCACCACCAGTTGATATATGTGTCATTTTATCTTTGTATCCTGATTTTTCTACTGCTGAAGCTGAATCTCCACCACCAACTATGGTTATAGCATCAGAATTAGCCATTGCTTTAGCAATCAAATCTGTACCCTGGGCAAAATTTTCCATTTCAAATACTCCTACAGGTCCATTCCAAATAATAGTTTTAGAATTTTTAATTTCCTCAGCAAATAACTCTCTTGTTTTCTCACCTATATCAAGGCCCATCATGTCTTTTGGTATTTGATCTATATTAACAGTTTTATAGTCTGTATCATTTTTAAATTCTTTTGCTACAACTATATCTAGTGGTAATAAAAGTTTAACTGATTTTTCTTCAGCCTTATCCATTAAAGATTTTGCTAATTCTATTTTGTCCTCTTCCAATAAAGATTGACCTATTTCATATCCTTTAGCTTTAAGGAAAGTATAAGCCATCCCTCCACCAATTATAATACTATCTACTGTATTGAGAAGATTATCTATAACTCCTATTTTATCAGATACTTTTGCCCCTCCTAATATAGCTAGGAAAGGTCGCTGTGGACTATCTAAGGCCTTACCAATAACTTCCAACTCTTTTTCCACTAAAAATCCTAAAGCTGATGGTAGATATTTAGACACTCCAACATTAGAAGCATGAGCTCTATGAGAAGTTCCAAAAGCATCATTTATAAAAATATCAGCTAGGCTTGCTAATTCTTTAGCAAAGTTTTCCTCATTTGCTTCTTCTTCTTTTCTATACCTTGTATTTTGTAGTAATACAATATCACCTGACTTTAGATTTTTAACATTCTCTTTAACTTTATCACTAACAACAAAATCATCATCCAAAAATTTTACTTCTTTATTTAATAGCTGAGATAACCTCTTAGACACAGCCTCAAGCGAAAACTCCTTCTTAGGCTCACCTTTAGGTCTACCTAAGTGAGACATAAGTATTAGACTTGCACCATTGTCTAGCAAATAATTTATAGATTGTAATGAAGCCTTGATCCTATTATCATCAGTTATATTTCCACTGTCATCCATAGGAACATTAAAATCACACCTAACTAATACTTTTTTATCTTTATAGTCAAAATCTTTTATTGTTTTTTTATCCAAAGCTATTCACCCTGCCTTTATTGTTTTTTAGTCGGGCCAATGGCCCGACTAAAGTGAAGTTTTTTATTCTTTACTTGCTACATAATTTGCTAAATCTACAACTCTTTCTGAGTATCCCCATTCATTATCATACCAGGATACTACTTTTACCATATCATCTATAACCATAGTTAAGAATGGATCTACTATGGATGAATGTTTATCGCCAACATAGTCTGAAGATACTAACTCTTCTTCAGCATATCCTAATATACCTTTCATACTACCTTCAGAAGCTTTTTTAAGAGCTGCATTTACTTCTTCTACTGTAGTTTCTTTTTCTACTTCAAATACAACATCAACTATAGAAACAGTTGGTACTGGAACTCTTATAGCAAAACCATTTAATTTACCTTTTAATTCTGGTAAAACTAATGATACCGCTTTTGCTGCTCCTGTTGTAGTTGGAACTACGTTTTCTGCTGCTGCTCTAGCTCTTCTTAGATCTTTATGTCTATTATCTAATAACTTTTGATCTCCTGTGTAAGAGTGAATTGTAGTCATTAATCCTTTTTTAACTCCAAACTCTTCAGAAATTACCTTAGCAACTGGAGCTAAACAGTTAGTTGTACATGATGCATTTGAAATTATATTATGCTTATCAGCATCATAGTCTTCTTCATTAACTCCCATAACAATAGTTACATCTTCATCAGTAGCAGGTGCTGTTACAATTACTTTTTTTGCTCCTGCTTTTATATGTTTACTTAATCCTTCTCTATCTCTGAAAGCACCTGTAGAGTCTATAACAAGATCTACTCCCATTTCTTTCCAAGGTATTAATTCTGGATCTCTTTCTTGAGTTATTTTAATCTTTTTACCATTAAAAATAAAACCATCTTCTAATACTTCAATTTCGCCATTAAATCTTCCATATAATGTATCATGTTTAAACATATGTGCTAGTGTATCTAAATCACCAGAAGCATTTAAAGCTACTATCTCTATATTATCATGATCATTCTCTGTAAGAATCCTCATAACGTCTCTACCTATTCTACCAAACCCATTTAAACCTACTTTCATTGACATAAAAAATCCTCCTTTAAAGTTGTAAATATATATTATAATCCTCTTCTCATAGAAGAAGATAATATGCCTAGTTCATTTCTATATTTGGCTACTGTTCTTCTTGATACCTTTACTCCTTTTTCCTTAAGTATATCAGATATTTTCTGATCACTAAATGGTTTTTTAGAGTCCTCATTATCTATTATATCCTTAATACTAGATTTTATGCTAGTAGAAGAAACATCTCCATCAATTCCTAATAAACCTGTTGTAAAGAAATACTTAAACTCAAATAAACCTTGAGGAGTTTGAACATACTTTCCTGTAGTTACTCTTGATACTGTTGATTCATGCATATCTATATCTTCAGCTACTTCTTTCATAGTTAAAGGTTTTAAATATTTTTCTCCTTCAAGTAAAAAGTCTTTTTGAAATTTAACGATGGATTCTAACACCTTTTTAATCGTATTTTTTCTTTGCTCTATAGATTGTATAACCCACATAGCTCTATTAAATCTATTATATAGATAGTTTTTAGTGCCGTCATCTTTATTGGTTTTCATCATAGATTTATAATAATTATTTATATTAAGTCTTGGTCCAGAGTCTTCATTTAATATTACTTTAAATTCTCCATCTACCAATTTAATCTCTGCATCTGCTGTAATATATTTAACAGTTTCTTGCTGGTCTAACTGCCTTCCAGGCTTAGGTTCTAACTTTCTTATATATTCTATAGCTTCTAAAACTTCTTTTTTAGTAATTCCTAAGTTCTTCGAAATCTTATCTATCCTATTGTATGCTATATCCTTTAAATGTAATCTTATAATATCTTTTATATACTCTGCTGCCTTTGTGTCCTCTTCTACTTGAATAAGTAGGCATTCTTCTAAATTTCTTGCTCCTAATCCTATAGGCTCAAGTTTTTGAATGATTTTTAATATTTTTTCAATCCTATCAACTGGTACTTGTAAATCATTTGCTAAAGTTTCAATATCTATTGTTAAATATCCATCCTTATCAAGACTCTGTATTAATATTCTACCTATATTACAATCTTCCTCTGATGATTGACATATATTAAGTTGACTAATTAGATCCTCATGCATGTTTGGCTTCTGTCTTATAAAGGACTCAAAATTTACTTGTTCTTGATTTTTATCACTTTCAGTTCTATATTCATAACTACTAGCATTATCAAAATATTCTTCCCAATCCACTTCTTCTAAAGCCTTATCATCAAGACTTTCTTCTTCTTTTTTTCTGTCATCTTCTGGTTCTAGCATTGGGTTTTCTTCTAATTCTTTTGTAATATACTCTCCTAACTCCACTGTATTAAGTTGTAAAAGCTCAATAGCTTGCCTTAATTCTGGAGTCATTATAAGTTTCTGTTGTTGTTCTAAGTTTAAATTATAACCTAACTTCATAAAATCCGTCCCCTCATTGCTAAACCTACTTTAATTATATCAATACTGACAATTTAAAATCAAATAATCCTACTTTATAAAAGGTTTCCCATTAGCTTTAGGACCAGTTCCTTCTCCAACAAAAAGAACTAGTGCTAACAAGGTTATTACGTATGGAGCCATAGATAATATATTAGATGAGATACCTAAATTACTAGATCCTAATTGTACTCCTAATCCCTGTGCAGCTCCAAATAATAAAGCTGCCCACATAGCGCCTTGAGGAGTCCATTTACCAAAAATCATTGCTGCTAAGGCTATAAAACCTTGACCTGATATTAAACTTGGTCTAAAGTTTGCAACAACCGCAATACTCATAGACGCACCTCCTAAGCCTGCTAAAAATCCAGACATTAGTACAGCTATATATTTAACTAAATATACATTTATACCCAGTGTATCTGCTGCACGAGGATGCTCCCCTACTGCTCTTATTCTTAAACCTAATTTAGTTTTATATAATAAAAACCATACAAGTAAAACTAATATAAATGCGATATAGACTGTATCATATTGATTGAATGCTATTGATAAAAAACTATTTTTTGGTAGAATTCCATTCAAACTTCTAGGAATCTTATTATCTATAGGTATAGGTTCAGTCATTGCTGCCCCCTTAAAATAAAGTCTACTTAAAAAAATTGAAAGTCCAGGTCCTATAAAATTCATAGCAATTCCCGATATAATATGATCTGCTGCAAAACTTATTGTTGCTATTCCATGTAATAGAGCTAAAAACATTCCTGCCAGACCACCCGCTAAAAATCCTAACCAAGGGTTACCAGTATAAAAACCTACTGTTGTGCCCATAAAAGCACCAAAAGTCATCATACCTTCTAATCCTATATTTACAACTCCTGCATTCTCTGAAACAACACCGCCTAAGGCTGTATATATAAGAGGTGCTGCATACATTAAAGTTATTCCTATTAATATAGCTAATTTATTCATGCTTATCACCTCTATCTTTTTTTGGAAGTAAAACTTCTAAAGTTTTAAATATATTTGGCATAGCTATAAATAATATTATAACACCAATAACTATGTTAATAACTTCTGAAGGTGCATTTAAAAGTGAATTTAACTTACCTCCACCATATTTTAATCCTCCAAATAAAAGTCCAGCTGGAATTGCACCTAAAGGAGAGTTTCCTCCTATCAATGAAACTGCCATTCCGTCAAATCCATATTCTTCAGGTGACATTAAAATACTAACCTGATTAGTTACTCCTAGAACTTGTGTAGCTCCTGCAAGTCCTGCTATAGCTCCTGCTATAAACATAGACCTAATTATATTTTTCTTTATATCTATCCCTGCATATTCAGCAGCATCTTTGTTAAAACCTACAGATTTCAATTGAAATCCTAAGCTTGTATTTTTTAGTATATACCAAGTTGCTATAGCTATAATTACAGCTAATATAAAGCCATAGTTTACTGGTGGCTTTAAGAATTCTCTTAAAAAATTGTTATTAGCTAAAAAAGCCTTTCCTGATTCACTAAGTTTCCATTTACCCAAAATATTTATCTTCGCTGTATCTAAAATCATATAAGATGAATCCGAATTTGGCCTTCTTAAAAATGGTTTGGTTAATAAATAGTTATTAAAATACAAGGCTATCCAATTTAACATTATAGATGATATAACTTCATTTACTCCTCTTTTAGCCTTTAAAAAACCTACAATACCTGCCCATAAACCTCCAGCTAAGGCCCCTATTAATATAGCAACAATCCCATGAATTACAGGAGGTAGCTTTAATAAATATCCAGCTATAGTAGCAAATAAAGCTCCAATTATAAATTGTCCTTCTGCACCTATATTAAAAAGTCCTGTATTAAATGCAAATGCTACAGATATACCTGTTATTATTATAGGAGTTGACCTGATTATAGTATGTGATATATACCTAGGATTACCAAAAACTCCTTGAAATATTATCTTATAAGCTTCTATAGGACTAAATCCAGCTATTTTTAAAGCTATAGCTCCCACCAAGAAACCTGCTATTATTGATAATAGTGTAGTTACAAGCCTACTTTTAGTCTTATTCATCAGTGCCACCTCCTGCCATTAATAGTCCTAATTTTTTCTCATCTGCTTCTTTTGCATCTAATATCTTAACTATTTTTCCTTCATATATAACTGCTATTCTATCAGAAACACTAAGTATCTCATCTAATTCAAATGAAATTAATAATACTGCCTTTCCTTTATTTCTTTGATCTACTAAAAATTGATGTACATATTCTATAGCGCCAACATCTAAACCTCTAGTAGGCTGAGCAGCTATCAAAAGATCGGGATTATTTGTAACTTCTCTAGCTATTATAACTTTTTGTTGGTTTCCCCCAGAAAGTTCTCCTGCTAAGTACTCAGGGTTAGTCGGTCGAACATCAAACTTTTTAATAAGTCTTTTTGCAAAACTCTCTATTTCAGGATGATTTAAAATTCCCTTCTTTGAAAAGGGTTCCCTATAATAATTTTCTAAAATCATATTCTCTGCAACTGAAAAATCTAGAACTAAACCTCTTCTTTGCCTATCTTCTGGTATTGTACTTATTCCAGAGTTAATAATATCAAATGGAGTTTGGTTTGTTATATCTTTATTATTTATAAAAACTTTTCCTTCTTTAACTTTTCTTAAACCTGTTATAGCCTCTATTAACTCTGATTGACCATTTCCATCTATACCAGCTATACCTAAAACTTCACCCTCATATATATCTAAGGATAAACCATCTACTGCATTTAATTTTCTATTATCTTCAACGACTAAATTTTCAATAGATAAAATTTTATCTCCTGTATCTTGTTCTAACTTATCTACTTTAAAATTAACCTCACGCCCAACCATTTTTTCTGCTAGATCTTGTTCTGATACTTCTGAAACTTTTACTGTATCAATATGCTTACCTCTTCTTATAATAGTGCAATAATCAGCTGCTAACTTTATTTCATTTAACTTATGAGTAATTATAATTATAGTTTTTCCCTGTTCCGATAAGCTTTTCATAATCTCCATTAACTCCTCTATTTCCTGTGGAGTTAATACTGCAGTAGGCTCATCTAAGATTAAAATATCAGATCCTCTATATAATGCCTTTAAAATTTCAACTCTTTGCTGCATTCCTACTGATATGTCTTGAATCTTTGCATCAGGATCTACATAAAGTCCATATTTCTCTGAAATCTCCTTTACCCTTTTACTTGCTAAGTCTCTATCTAATACTGGCCCTTTTGTAAGCTCTTGCCCTAGTATAATATTTTCAACTACAGTAAAGGTATCTATTAACATAAAGTGTTGATGTACCATACCTATACCATGTTCTATAGCTACATTTGGGTCTGTTATGTTTACTCTCTTCCCGTTGATATATATTTCACCGGATGTAGGCTGATGTAAACCATATAATATATTCATTAAAGTTGACTTTCCTGCTCCATTTTCTCCTAATAAAGCATGTACCTCTCCCTTTGCTACTGAGAGATTTATATTATCATTGGCAGTAAAGCTACCAAATTTTTTCGTAATGTTTTTCATTTCAATTAATTTATTACCATTACTTGCCACAGATTTACCTCCCTTAGAATTAAAAGCTCAGACCGAAGCCTGAGCCTTTACTACCAATCTTATAATTCTGATAAGAATTCTTTATATGTTTCTTCATTTACTGGAGCATCTATTTCTCCATCTATCAATAATTTTTCTACGTCTTTTACTTTATTCATGATTTCTTGTGGAACATTTTTATCTGTTGAAGGTGCTAGCCCTACAGCTCCATCTTCTAAATTATATCTTATAGTTTTTCCACCTTCAAAGTTACCATCTTTGAAATCTTCTACAGCCTTATAAATAGCTGCATCTACTCTCTTCATAGCTGAAGTTAGAACATGATCTGGTGCTAAATAGTTTTGATCTCTATCTACACCTATTGCCCATTTATCTTGTTCTTTAGCTGCTTCTATTACACCGTCTCCAACTCCACCTGCAGCATGCATTACAATATCTGCCCCCTGTTGGAACATATTGTTTGCCATTGACTTTCCTTTTACTGCATCTCCAAAGGAGTTAGCATATTGAGACACTACTTCAATATCTTTTCCTAACTCTTTAGCAGCATACTTAACTCCTGCTTGAAAACCGTAATCAAATCTCCAAATAACATCTCCTTCATTTCCACCAATAAATCCAACTTTATCAGTTTCGGTCATATGACCTGCAATATATCCTGCTAAAAATGAAGATTCATTATCTGCAAAAACTACTCCTACTAAATTTTCTGGAGTATCTTCATATTCATAATCTATTATACCATATGTTATTTCAGGATTTTGTTTAGCAGCATCCATAGTTGCATTTGCTAATTTATATCCTACTCCCCATATCATGTCATTATCTGCATCTAACAAAGTTTCAAAGTTCTCTGGATATTGTGCTTCTTGTTCTGATTCTTGATACATAACTTTAATACCTAAGTTCTTTTCAACTTCTTGTAATCCTTCCCAAGCTGATTGGTTGAAAGATTGATCATTAACTCCACCTTCATCTGTAACCATACCTACTCTTAGTTCAGATACTTCAGCTTGCTCATCTGCTCCACCAATTGCATCATCAGGTTGATCTCCACCACATGCTACTAGTGCTAACATTAAAGCTAGTAATAATGATAAAATTGTAATTCTTTTCTTCAATTTGATTTTCCTCCCTTATTTTTTCAATATATGAATATTGATTACTAGGATTGCCCTCATGTAAATTATAATAGAAAACCAAGTAAATTTCAATTTGAATTTACTTGGTTACCTTATATAACTAAAAGTTATTGTCTATATATTTTTCTGCTTCTACTGCAGCTACAGCTCCATCAGAGGTTGCTGTAACAACTTGTCTTAAAGATTTAATTGTATTATCTCCAGCTGCAAAAACACCTTCAACACTTGTTTTCATATTATTATCAGTAACTATATAACCTTTTTCCATTTCTAATTGACCTTTAAACATATCTGTTGCTGGTAAGAAACCTATATAAACAAAAACTCCTAAAGCTCCATCTTTTTCATCAGCTTTATAAACTGTTTCTTCACCTGTTTTAACATTTTCTAAAACCACTGTATCCAACATCATATCGCCTTTTAATTCTTTTACTACAGAATCCCAAATAAAGTTAATTTTATCATTTTTAAATGCTTTTTCTTGAATAGATTTTGCAGCTCTTAGCTCATCTCTTCTATGAACTACATTTACCTTTTTCGCAAATTTAGTTAATTGCATAGCTTCTTCTATGGCAGCATCTCCACCACCTATAACAAAAGTTTCTAAACCTTGGAAAAAAGCACCATCACAAGTTACACAGTAAGATACACCTCTTCCTGTAAATTCTTCTTCTCCTGGAGCACCAATCAATCTAGAAACTGCACCAGTTGCTATTATAACTGACTTAGCTTTGTATTCCTTATCTTTACCTTTAAGAATCTTTATATCTCCAGAAAAATCCACTTCTACTATCTCATCACTAACTTTTTTTGCACCAAAAGATTCAGCTTGTTCTAACATTTTTTGTGTTAATTCTGCTCCGCTAATATCTAAGTCTGCACCAGGATAGTTAGCAACCTCATTAGTATTTTTTATTTGTCCCCCTATGGCTTCCTTTTCTATTATCAAAGTATTAAGAGTTGCCCTAGCAGCATATAAACCTGCTGAAAGGCCTGCTGGACCTGCACCAATTATTACTACATCATATATCATAATAACTCCTCCTATTAATAAATTTATTTTACATATCAAAGTATGTTCATATATCTATATATGATAACACATTTTACACTATATTACTATATATACTCAAATTTTAAAAATAAAAACAGGATAGATTTTTTTCTACCCTGTTTTTTATATGTTGCTATTTTTTTGCTCTCTAAAGTGCTATTATTATAGTCTTTAGTTAAATCATGTCTATAAAGATTACTAAATAATACATAAAAACTACCTCAATAATTTTAACACTGTAGAGATATCATATTATAAATTCTTCTAAAATACAAGAATTATTTTTAATCAGAATCTAAAACTAATTTACAAATATTAGTTGCATGATCAGATATTCTCTCAAGATTACTAAGACCATCTAAATATATAACTCCTGCTTCAGTAGTACATGAACCTTGATTTAATCTATCAATATGAGCATTTTTATTTATTTCTTCTAATTGGTTAACTTCTTCTTCTATAAGTAAAGCTTCCCTAGCTAAATCTTTATCATCATCTTCAAAAGCTTTTATTGCCATTAAATAAACATCATTTGCTCTATCAAACATATATACTATAGCATCTGTAGCATCCTGAGAAAAGAAAAGTCCATCTCTTTGCTTAGATTCTGCTAACTCTGCCCAGTTTTCTGCATGATCTCCAATTCTTTCTAAGTCATTTATAACATAAATTAACCTATTTATTCTTTCATGTTGAGTAGCTGTAAGAGGCATATTCGTAAGTTTTATAACATACTCTGTTATTTCTTTTTCAAGTTGATCTACTATGGCTTCTCTTTCAAGCACTCCAGCAATCTCGTCAAACTCATCATCTACAAATGCTCTTTTAGCTTTTATAACATTTTCTTCAACTATACTAGCCATCCTAAGGGTTTCTTTCTCAGCAAATCCTAATGCAATAGATGGTGTTTCTAAAATTCTATCATCTAAGTACTTTGATTCTCCTAATTTAATATCGTCTCCTTTTACAAGAGTTTCAGCTGCCTTTACTAAAAAGTTAGCAAAAGGAAACTGAATAATAACATTAAGTATATTAAACAAGGTATGTGCATTGGCTATCTGTCTCGCCACATTATTAGGTGATATTTTAAGTACAACCCTTTGAATAGGACTTCTTAGTATTGTCATAAAAACAATAGTTCCTACTAAGTTAAATAAAAAATGTATTACTGCCGCTCTTTTTGCAGTCTTATTGGCGCCAACAGATGATATTAAAGCTGTTGTTGTAGTTCCTATATTTTCACCAAATAATATTGGAAAAGCTATATTAATATCTAATAATCCTTGACCAGCTAAAGCTTGTAAAACCCCTATAGAGGCACTACTACTTTGAACTACAGTAGTCAAAGCCATACCTACTAGAGCTGCTAGGTAGGGATTATTTAGTTTGACAATTATATTTGTAAAAGCTTCGCTCTGAGCTAACGGACTCAAACCATTACTCATCATATCCATACCGATAAAAAGAATACCAAATCCTACTAGGATATCGGATAAATCTTTTCCTTTCTTGTCTGAAGAAAGAAACAAAACAATCATTCCTATTATAACTGCTGCTGGCGCGTAATCTGTTAAATTAAAAGCTATTAATTGAGCTGTAACCGTTGTACCTATATTAGCTCCCATAATAACTCCTACTGCTTGACTTAAAGTCATAATACCTGCATTAACAAATCCTACAACCATAACTGTAGTAGCTGAACTACTTTGTATTATCATAGTTACAGCTGCTCCTACCAAGACAGCCATAAATCTATTATTTGTTAATACCTCTACTATTTTCTTAAGTCTTTCTCCAGCAGCCTGTTGCAGACCAGTTCCCATTATATTCATACCATATAAAAAAAGGCCTAGTCCTCCAAAAACAGGTATTGCTATATTCATATGTACCCTCCTATATCTATTCGCTTAAAAATGGAAAACCTAGTTGACGATAGGCTTCATACACTATTATATTTACAGAATTAGCTAGATTAAGCGACCTATTTATATCGGTCTTCATAGGTATCTTTATCATATATTCTTTCTGACCTTTTAAAATATCCTTGCTCAATCCTTTAGTTTCCTTACCAAATACAAAAAAAGTATTATCTTCATATTTTACATCTGTATAGTATTTATCTGCTTTTGTTGTAGCATAAAAGAACTTTCCATCTGGATTTTTTTCCTTAACTTCTTCAAAACTATCATAATATCTAACATCCAACATTGACCAATAGTCTAATCCAGCTCTTTTTAAGTACTTATCTTCTAATGAAAAACCTAAAGGTCTAACTAAATGTAAAACCGTCTTAGTTATTGCACAAGTTCTTGATATATTTCCAGTATTTTGTGGAATCTCAGGTTCCACTAAAACTATATTTAATGTCATTTTATCCCCTACTCTAAAATAAATTTTTCTATTGCCTTAGCTACACCATCTTTATCATTAATATCAGTGATATAATCCACCTTATCTTTTATAAAATCTACCGCATTTCCCATAGCTATTGCTAATCCTGCTAATTTTAACATAGGTAAATCGTTCTCATTATCGCCTATTGCAATAATTTGCTCACTGTCTATACCCATTTTTTTAGAAAGATAATTTAAAGTACTTCCTTTTGATACTCCTAGATTCATTATCTCTAAATTATTATACCATGAGCTAGTAACTTCAATAGAATCTATTTTTGATAAATTTTTTTCAAGCTCTTTTAACTCATAATCTTCACCTATAGCCATAATTTTATTTATATTTTCATCTCTTTCTTTTAAAAGCTTTTCTAAAGACTCGAAATCACTGTAGTCTAAAGCTGGTATATCTAGCTTACCACTATCATTACCATAATAACTAGTTAAAAGTTCTAAATCTAATTTATTAATATTAGTATATATAGATTCTGTAGAATATAAATGATAATAAAGATCAGATTTATCTAATACTTCTATTAAGGTTCTTAAGGTATCGTTGTTAATATAAGACTCATATATTAATTTACCATTTTCATCATGCAACGCAGCTCCGTTACCACTTATTATAGGATTTTTAAATCCTAACTTATCTGCATAAGCCTTAGCAGAAGGATATAGCCTACCTGTTGCTAAAATAGGCTTCACACCTGCTAACTTTGCTTTATGAATAGTTTCAATAGTTCTATTGCTTATTTTATTTCCACTAGCTAGTAAAGTACCGTCCATATCTATTGCAATTAATTTATATTTCATTTAATCACTCCTAGATAATTAGTTTACTATATTATCTGACTATAAGTCAATATACATACTATATACTAAATAGTATGTATTATTTAATTTTTCCATTTTTGTATGCTAGGCAATAATTCATAATTGGACATTCATCACACTTAGGACTTTGTGCTCTACATATTCTTCTTCCATGAAATATTAGTAAATTATGTGATTTAGTCCACATATCTTTATCAATATTTCTCATTAACTGTTTTTCCGTCTCTTCAACATTTTTAGCATTAGCCATACCTATCCTATTTGAAACTCTAAAAACATGTGTATCTACAGCAATAGCTGGGATATCAAATGCATTACTTACAACAACATTTGCTGTTTTTCTTCCTACACCTGGAAGCTTCTGTAAATCATCTATATTATTTGGTACCTTACCATCAAAATCTTCTATTAACATCTTACAAGTTCCCAGTATATGCTTACTTTTCATGTTGTAAAATCCTATACTATTAATTTTACTAGCCAATTCTTCTTGCGTAAGTTTAAGATAGTCTTCTGGTTTTTTAAACTCTTTAAAAAGCTTAGCAGTAACTTTATTTACTTGGACATCTGTTGTTTGTGCTGACATTATAGTGGCCAATAATAACTCAAAACTATTACTATGATCTAATTCAGCTCTAGCATCTGGGAATCTATCATTTAATATTCTTAATACTTCCTTTATTTCTTCTTTAGTTAAAACTTTTTTTGACAAATATAACACCTCTTTTTAAATAAATTCTTTATATATTGATATAGTCTCTACCCTATGATCCTGATCTATAAAATTTATTATTTTTGAAAATTTAGCTTGTAAATGTTTCTTATCATTAGAAATAAGTGCAACACCTAACTTTGACTTAGACCATAATTCTAAATTTCCCACTTCTGCAATAGAAGCATTAAATCTAGTTTGTAATCTTCTTATTAAACTATTTATAACAGACCTTTTTTCCTTTAATGAGTTCGACTCATAAATAATCAAGTCTACCTCAAAAACTAATACTATCAATTTATCACCTATTATTTTTTCTAATAATTTCTCCAATTGCCCACCTTGCATAATATGAAATCATTTTGCTTTCACTCTTACTTTCTTTATATAAATAATCCAATACTTCCTTGTTACCAATATTAGCCAAAGCTATAATCACATTTCTTTTTAGTATATTTCTACCTCTCCAACTACCTGCTATTTTACCATACTTATCCTTAAAATCTCTATTTGTTAATTTTAAAAATTCAAGTAAATCTATATGCCCACCATCAACACCAGGATGAAACTTCTCTTCCTTTGAATAAAGTATCCCCTTATTCTTTGGACAAACTAATTGACAAGTATCACAACCAAATATTTTTACACCCATTTTTCTTCTTAATTTTTCTTCTATATCTTCTTTAGTTTGGGTTAAATATGATATACACTTTTTAGGATTTACTTTATAATCTCCTGATAAAGCTCCGGTTGGACAGGCTCTTATGCATAAATCACAGCTGCCACAATCATCATTTATAGTTTCATCCGAGGTCATTTCTAAATCTGTTAATATATATCCTATAGCTATAAAAGATCCATACTTATCATTTATTATAGAACAATTTTTCCCGAAATACCCAATACCTGCAGCTTCTGCTAATTCTCTATCAATAAGAGGACCTGTATCTACATATATCTTATAGCTAAAACTTTTAAATTTTAATATTTCTTTTACAAGATTTCCCATCTTTTCTTTTAATACAATATGATAGTCTAATCCTCTACTAGACTTAGATAAATATCCTCTATATTTAAATCGTACTGTCTTATTTGAAGGATAGTTATATGATTGACCTATTACAATTATCGATTTAGTATTTGGCATAACTTTTTTTGGATCAGTTCTTAATTCTAAGTCTTTTTCTTCAAACTCTGTTTGATAGCCTAAGACTTTTCTTTGTTTTAGCCAATTTAATCTATGTTCACTTATTTTATAATTAACAACTCTACATATATCTATTCCTAAATCATTAGCCAGACTTTTTATACAATTTTTAATAATATCCCCCCTTAATATTTATATTTAAAATATATTACACTATAAGTATTATTGACAGTTTTACTTATATATTCATCTATAATATGATATAATACACTAAGTTATTTAGTAAAGGAGTTTTATATGATTAACTTAAAGAAAAGATTTGGAAAAAGGTTTGATTACACTTTGTTTTTTACAACATTAATCTTATGCACCTTTGGATTTATAATGCTATATAGCGCTACTTTAAGTTTCCCACCTGAAAAAAGTTTTAGAATATTAAGGGCACAAGGAGCTGCTACATTTTTAGGCTCAATAGCTATAATATTCTTTTTATTTTTTGATTATCAAATATTAGGTGATTTTTACCTACATATATATGCTATATCAAATTTTTTATTAGTACTTGTTTTATTTTTTGGAATAGGTGGGGAACAATGGGGTGCAGACTCATGGCTAAGTATAGGTGGTATCGTTTTTCAACCTTCTGAGTTTGTTAAACTAGGACTTATTATATCTCTTTCAAAATATATAGATATAAATAAACATACGCTTAATGAGCCGATAACCCTTCTAAAAGTTTTAGCCTTTGCTATGTTCCCAGTTGTTCTTATCCTAGGACAACCAGATGCTGGAACAGCTATGGTATTTATATTTTTTATAGCAGCTATGTTATTTGTAGCAGGAGTAAGATGGAAGTATATAATATCTGCACTAGTACTTGGTATAATGAGTTTACCAGTACTTTGGTTTAGGCTGGATCAATACCAAAAAGATAGAATTTTTAACTTTTTAGATCCTGAAAGAGATGCTTCTAATACTAATTATCAAGCTATACAAGGTAGAATAGCCATAGGGTCAGGTAAGTTTTGGGGGAGAGGACTTTTTAAAGGCGTTCAAACACAATTTCAATATATCCCACAGAAACAAGATGACTTTATTTTCCCAGTAATTGTTGAGGAACTAGGCTTTGTAGGTGGTCTATTTTTAATTATCCTTTATTTTATTTTCCTAAAAAGATTAATTGAAATAGCAAGAGAAAGTACAGACTTATTTGGATCTTTGATCGTTATTGGAATTGCGGCTATATTAGTTTTTCATGTTTTTGAAAATATAGGTATGACATTGGGAGTTATGCCGATTACAGGAATACCACTACCCTTTATTAGCCATGGTGGAACATTTCAATTAGTAAATTTAGTATCTGTAGGTTTGGCATTAAGTGTAGCAGTCCATAGAGAAAATTTAAAATTTTAAAAAATAAGGTTGCTTTAATATTAGCAACCTTATTTTTTATATTTATATTCATTTAGAAACCATCTTATAAGTTTAGAACCTATGCTTTTTGAGTTATTAAATTTACCCGGAATTTCTTCCTTTTTAAACCATTTTACATCAGTTAACTCTTCTTTTTCAATAACTATATCCCCTGACAAATATTCTGCAGTAAATCCTATCATCATAGAGTTTGGAAAAGGCCAAGCTTGGGATCCAAAGTACTTAATGTTTTTTACCTTGATACCCGTTTCTTCAAGTACTTCTCTTTTTACTGCATCCTCAAAATTTTCTCCCATTTCAACAAATCCAGCAATTACACTATACCTATCATCTGCCCATCTTACGTTACTTCCCATTAAAAGCTTATCTTCTTTGGTAACAGCAACTATTATAGCTGGAGAAGTTGTAGGCCAGTTATACATACCACAGTCACTACATCTTACAGCCCAATCCTCCCTATGGTCGATTAAAATAGTTTCTCCACCACAATAACCACAATTCTCATTTCTATCTTTAAAGCTATTTATTAAAGACGCTCTTGAAGCAATTCTATATTCAATATCCTTATCTGTATTTTCCATAAATTTTCTCAAGTCGACAAATTTATAATCCTTATCGATATCATTACAGTCTATATTAGCCTGATAATAATTATAGCCTTGATATCCACCCATACAAAGACAATCTTTTAGCTCTAAGTTCTTTTCAACATAAGACCTATTTGGTAAAGAATAATCTTTTTTATTTATTAAAACCTTGTTTGATCTAAATATATAATACTTGTCATCTTTTTGCTTATCATATATTTCTACTCTTGAGGGCTTAAATTTTATATAATTCATTTTGTATTCCCTCCGTTTTATTCTATACTTACTGTTTTTACTCCATCTATTTTTTCAATAGAAGAAAATATTATATCACTATTCATATTAAATGGTAATTTTAATAATATATTTATATCTAGATTATTTTGGTT
Organism: Tissierellales bacterium; assembly: GCA_030146915.1. Lineage (GTDB taxonomy): Bacteria > Bacillota > Clostridia > Tissierellales > Tissierellaceae > JASLAT01. The sequence goes on along the minus strand of JASLAT010000023.1, from coordinate 56,999 downwards.
CTTTAGTAGCCCTACTTTTTGAATAGTTATATGATTATCTGCCAAGCTCTTACCTATATCTTTCATCAAACCATTACGGTCCTCACTTGTTATTATTAGCTTTTTATATTCTACTTTAAAACTTTTAGTTTCATCACTAGTTACAGTAACTAGAGTGATTAATACTATAAAAGCAGATATTATAGATATAAAGTAATATCCACCACCTATACAGAGTCCTATTGCTGCACAAACCCATAAATTAGCTGCCGTGGTCAACCCATATACTTTTCCTTGAGTTCTGATTATAGTACCAGCCCCTAAAAAACCCATTCCACTAACAACCTGAGCTGCAATTCTATGTGGATCTGTATTTAGCCCTAAAGCTTTAGCCTTATCATGTCCATATAATGAGAGTAACATATATAGAGCTGATCCTAAAGTTACTAAAGTATGAGTTCTTAGCCCAGCTGGTCGTCTAGTTGTTTCTCTTTCCGCACCTATAATTCCACCAATTATAGTGGCTAAAAAAAGTCTAAAAATCAACTCTTCTGTTTTTATCATTTTCCCACCTATACTTTCAGCTTTATTTAGATTTAGTTTCTAAAAAACACTTTCTACAAAGCGGTTCATACTCTTCTACAGCTCCTATTACTATTCTCTCTTCTTTATTGCTCTTTCTATGACTGATCCAAGCATCTGTTCCACAAGATACACATACAGCATGATGCTTATGTAAGTAGTCAGATATAGGCATTAGTTCCTTAACAATTTCAAAGGGTTTACCTGTAAAATCCATGTCCAATCCAGCAACAACTATGGTAATACCCTTAGATAAAAAATGCATAATACCATCTATTATTGAGCTAATTTCTCCTTTTAAAAATTGAACCTCATCTATTCCTATAACATCTGGCTTTTTATCTTCACAATATTCTACAATATCTTTAATTTCTTCAATTGCTATAGCTTGAAGACAAGTATTATTATGAGTTACAATTTCAGTTTTAGAATACCTACTATCTACAATAGGTTTAAATGCTAAAGTATTATAACCTGCAATTTTAAATCTGCTAATATCTTTTTCTAAGCTTGAGGTTTTTCCAGAAAACATAGAGCCTGTATGAACAATTAACCTACCTTTATATTGATGCATCACAATCCTCCTGTTAATCTACCGTCACTATTTTAGCTTCTTTTATTACTATCTCTTCTAACGGTTTATCATTTCCATCTGTCTTAACTTTTGCTATAGCATCAACTACTTCCATGCCATCATAAACTTGACCAAAAACTGTATGGCCACCATCCAACCATGGAGTTCCTCCTAAAGATTTATAAGCTTCTTTTATCTCTTCAGAAAAAGATCCACTTTCAAGTAATTCTAATACTTGATTTGGCATTTCTTTTGCTTGAACTATAAAAAATTGACTTCCATTTGTATTAGGTCCTGAGTTAGCCATTGATAAAGCCCCTCTAAAATTTCTATAATCTTTATGGAACTCATCCTCAAATGGTTTACCCCATATACTTTCTCCACCAATTCCTATACCTGTTGGATCACCACCTTGAATCATAAATCCATCCATAACTCTATGAAAAGTTAATCCATCATAATATCCATTTTTTATATGTGTTTCAAAATTCTCAACTGCTTTTGGTGCAGCTTCTGGGAAAAGTCTAATTTTTATATCTCCCATATTTGTTGACAATACAGCTACTTCTTCACCTTGCTTTGGCATTTCTAATTGATTCATTTTTAACTCCTCCTTATTATTTTCCTCTGCATTTTCTTCTACATTTTCTTCAATAACTTCTTTTTGATCAATAACATCGTCTCTTATAGCTTCCTTTTCACAACCCATTAGCGTTGTACTTAAAGATGCTATCAAAATACTTATGAATATATATTTTCTCACTGTTTTTCTCCTCCATATCTTAAGATTTCTACTTTTCTTATTCCAGCACAAGACATTAAATCATCCACAAGTATGGTTCTATCACATCTTTTTGGAATACTAACCTTATAGCTAATATCTATAAAATCATCTTGAGCTTTTTGCTCATCTGGAAAGAAAACTCCCTTAATATTTATGTTACATTGTTCTAAATATTTACTAGCTGACTCTATAATATCCGGATTATTCAGTAACTGTAATTTGACAATACTGTATTTCCTAGATATGGTTATATCTTCATATATTCCCAAACTCATAAGAACAATAAGCACCATAACGGCAGTAGTAACAGAGGCTAGGTAATATCCTGTTCCTATACCCATACCTATACCTGCAGTTACCCACAAACTAGCTGCTGTAGTTAAGCCATCTACTTCATCTTCTCTTTGCATAATTGTTCCCGCACCTAAAAAACCTATACCACTTACAACCTGTGCTGCTAACCTATATGGGTCACCATAACCAGTTTTAACTGCACCTGATATAGAAACTATTGTTATTAGAGTAGCTCCTAAAGTTACTAAAACATGGGTTCTTAATCCTGCAGGTCTTTTATTGATCTCTCTTTCAATTCCTATGATACTGCCTAAAAGAGAGGCCAATATAAGTTTAAATATTATTTCTTCAATGCCTAGCATATATCCACCACCATTTCTTTCTACTTTATTATACAGTTTTTTTGTTATTCTTCCAACCTATTTAGACTATATATACAAAGTGGTGTAGATAAACTTCCCTTGACTATACTCGTTCCTGCTATACTCCACCATATACCATTTAATCCTAATGGACCTTTTGATAAAAATAATGATATTGGTATCCTTAAAGCATTTAAAGTCATACCTATCACTGCTGGGATAACAGGTCTCCCTATACCATTAAATGCTCCCATTGAAGATATCTCCATACATATAAATACCTGTGAATAGCCTAAAATTCTTAAATAATCTTTTCCTAGTGATATAGCCTCTGGATCATTAGGAACGAAAAGACTAAATATTGATTCACCAAAAAATATAAATAATATAGCAGCAAATAGACCAATGCTTGATACTATTAAAGTTCCTTTTTTATATCCTTCCTGAACCCTGTCTATATTCCTAGCACCATAATTTTGTCCAACAAAAGCTGTTAAAGCGGCAGAAAATCCCTCGGCTGTCATCCAAGATATAGATTCAATTTGTGCACCTACAGATTGAACTGCTATTGCTGTTTCACCCCATGCCGCTAGTATTTTAGCAATAACCATACTTATACCAGAATGCATAGAGTTTTGTAAAAAACCTGGAAATCCTAGTTTCACAATTCTTTTAACATAAGTCATATCTGGTTTTTTAAATATTTTTACTCCTTCAAATAATTCAGGACTCCTATAAGAAAGTACTATAAAACACGATAGTACTGTAAGTTGAGCTAGTGTAGTAGCAATAGCAGCTCCCTTAATTCCTAAAGCTGGAAAAGGTCCATATCCAAAAATTAAAAGAGGGTCTAATATCATATTAGCAATTAATCCTATGGTATTTATAATAAAAGGTGTTAAACTATTTCCAGTAGAGTTAAATATAGCTGATATAACTGGGTTAAAAAACTGAAAAATAAGGCCTATACTTATAATTTCCATATACCATATAGCTTGTTGAACTACACTTGGATCTTCCATACCATAAAATCCTATTAAATTATGTCTAAATGTAAACATTAAAAAAGAATAACTTAAAGCTAAAAACAAATTTAATTTCAGTCCATTTGAAATATAAGAAGCTAGTGCCTCCTTATCATTTTTCCCATAAGACTGCGCTACTCCTATACCAACACCTACCTGAGAGATCATTATTACGCCTGCAGCAAACCATATGAAAAACCCTGCTGCACCTGCTGCCGCTAATGACTTAGTACTATGCCATCCTAACCACATAATATCAGTCAAACTATATAGCATGTTTACTAAACCAGTACCCATTGTAGGCAGGGCTAATTTAATTAATGTACTAGTTATATTTCCTTTTGTTAAATCTCTACCTCTTCTAGCCATATATACCTCCTTACCAAAATAATCATTATAAAAGTATTCTTCTAAGAAGAATACTTTTAATCTAACCTATTTAAAGTATACTTACATAATGGATATGTTAGAAGGCCTTTTATTATGCTTGTTCCACTAATAGCCCACCATATTCCATCTAAGCCTAAACCTGTTGCAGACAATATTTTTGAAATCGGAATTCGTAGTCCATTCATACCTACACTTATAACTGATGGAATAATAGGCCTTGATATCCCATTAAAGCACCCCATAGTTGCTATTTCAATACACATAAATGTCTGAGAAAAACCTAGTATCCGAAGATAGTTTCCACCCATTTGTATAGCTAAAGGATCTTCTGGTAAAAACAAACTAAAAATAAACTCTCCTAAAAATATAAAAACAAAAGATACTATAAGCCCAAGCAGACCAACAATTTTTATTCCCTTATTGTACCCTTCATTAACTCTTTCTATATTCCTAACACCATAGTTTTGACCCGAAAAGGATGAAAGAGCACTAGAAAATCCTTGGGCACTCATCCACGATATTGATTCAATCTGTATACCTACTGATTGGACAGCTATAGCTTTATCTCCCCAAACTGCCAATATCTTTAACATTATCATACCTATAGATGTTCTTAATGTGGCTTCTAAAAAACCTGGTAATCCTAAAGATAAAATTTTCTTTAAGTACTTTTTATTAAAAGGTTTTATTATACTAACATTCATAAAATGCTGCCTATGTCTTACTAGCTCTAATAAAAAAAGTAATAAAACCACAATCTGTGCTAAAGAAGTTGCAAGCCCTGCTCCAACTATTCCTAACTCTTTAAAGGGACCTATACCGAATATTAATATAGGGTCCAATATTATGTTTAGTGCTAAGCCAACCGTATTGATTTTAAAAGGAGTAACACTGTTACCCATCGCATTAAATATTGATGAAAAAACAGGATTAAAAAACTGAAATAATAATCCTACACTAATTATTTTTAGATAACTTTGAGTTTCTTCTACCACTCTTAAATTATCTATTTTAAAAAAATCTACTAACGGTTCCCTAAATATAAAAAGTATGAGAGAATATGTAAGGGCTAATAATAAGTTTAGTTTTAACCCATTTGATATATATTCTCCCACACCTTCATAATCTTTTTTTCCAAAAGATTGTGCTACTCCTATTGATGATCCAGTTTGCACTATTAGTATAATACCTGCTGCTAAAGATGTAAAATATCCAGCTGTTCCAGCAGCAGCCGCAGATTGTGTACTATACCTTCCTAGCCACATCATGTCAGTTAAATTATAAAGCATATTAACTAAAGAGGTTGCCATTATAGGTATTGCTAACTTTATCAAAGTAGAGGTTATATCACCTCTAGTTAAGTCTTTAGTTCTCGTTTTCATGCTTCCTCCTTAAGTATTCCCCAAACCCACCCTCATCTAAAAGAATCAATACTTGGTAGTAATTTATAACTTTAATTTGTACTCATGTAACTTTTATGGACCTAACTTTTATCTATTGCCATGTCCCAAGGCTAATCTTGAGTATTTTTTTGTATTCGCTTTCTTCTAGACTACCTACTTTATTATTTAAGATCTACAGTCCAGTTTAAAGACTGTATTTTTGTATCTAATTCTCTCCAATCTTTAGATATTTTATCTATCTTCTTCTGATAGCTTTGAATATCTATTGTTCTTATGAATTTTACCTCACTTCTTGTAAACCTATCATTTGCTATACTGGCTGCTTCCACCATTTGACTTAAATGACTTTTAATACTTTCTAGTCCATCTCTTTTGGCTAAAGCATCAGCAATAGTCATAGCATCATCAAACTTAGTATTAGAATTAGTATAATTAATTTTTTGAATAAGATAAGTTAATCGTCCTTGTTTTTCTATATATGTTCTTGAAAGTTCATTTGGATCTTCTGCTGGGATATCTCCCTCTTGAACTCTAACATTCTCATTTATTCTGTATTGTAAAACAGCCAATTCTTTCTGTAGGTTTGATCTTTCTATTAAAGCTTCTGCTAATTTCATTAATTTTTCCTCCTTTTAAGCCAGATATTTATATATACCAGCAAAATGTATTATAGTACCGGCTAAAACAAATAGATGCCAAATACCATGATTGTATGGTATCTTCTTATTTGCATAAAATATAGTTCCTATTGTATATACTATACCACCAATGGCTAAATATATAACAAAATTCAAACCCACTCTGTTTATTATACTTTTTAAAGTAAATACTGTTATCCATCCCATACCTATATACAATGCTAGAGATAAAATTTTATACTTATCTAGATTTTTATAAGTTCTTAATTTAAAAATAATACCTACTATAGCTATTACCCACATAAATAACAAGCTATAAAATCTCATCCTACCTTTTAAAATTAAAAGTGCTATAGGCGTAAATGTCCCAGCAATAAATATAAAGATACCACTATGATCAAATACTCTTAATATCTTTTTTATACTTTTTTTAGGAATACTATGATATAAGGTTGAAAATAAATACATAAGTATTAATGATCCGCCATATATACTAAAGCCTACTATGGATTTAACATCATTTTTTCTTATGGCCCCATAAAGTAAAACACCTAAAACTACTATTCCAAATACTACTCCTAAACCATGGGTAACACTATTAAATATCTCTTCTTTAACTGTATATTTTTTCAAATTATTCATAGCTTCCCTCCTATTCAATTATTAACTTTAAATTGTACCACATCAAATATTTTTAGTAAATGCTACTAATCCTGTTCTGTCAAAATTATAGGCCCATCTTCCGTTATTGCTAATGTATGCTCATACTGAGCAGAAAGTCCACCATCCAATGTTCTAGCAGTCCAACCATCATCATCTATGGTTAACTTATAAGTTCCTGTATTAACCATAGGTTCTATAGTTAGGGTCATACCTTCTAATAATCTTAAACCTCTTCCTGGATTTCCATAATGTAATACTTGAGGATCTTCATGCATATCCCTTCCAATTCCATGTCCTACAAAATCACGAACAACGGAAAATCCTTCTGATTCCACATACGATTGAATCGCATGTCCGATATCTCCCAATCTATTTCCTACTTTAGCTTGTTCTATTCCTAAATATAAAGCTTTTTTAGTAACTTCCATAAGTTTTTTTGCCTCATCGGATACTTTTCCTACTGCATAGCTCCAAGCTGAGTCGGCTAACCAACCATTTAAATTCACTACCATATCTATGGTAACTATATCTCCTTCTTTTAACTTTTCTTTTCTTGGAAAACCATGGCATATTTCATCATTTATAGAAGCACAAGTAGCATATTCATATCCATGGTATCCAATTTGTTCAGCAGTTGCACCATGTTTATCTAAATAGTCCCTTACAAATTCTTCAATTTCCCAAGTGCTAACCCCTGGTTTTATCATTTTAGCTATTTCTTTATGAACATTAGCTAATAATTTACCAGCCTCTTTCATTTTAGCTATTTCTTCTTTAGTTTTTATAACTACCATATAATCTCTCCTCTATTATTTTATAATCTTTTCAAACTCATCTAGCTTTTTTAACTCCAGTAAATCTACATCTGATTTAGCATAGATTTTTATATCTTCATTTAAGTCTATACTAGTCTTTAGATCTTCTAGAGCTAAGTCATAGTTCTTTAAAGCTGTATAGGCGCAAGCCCTATTATAATATAAATCTTCATTTTTCTCCAACTGTAAACCCTTGCTAGTAATATCAATAGCCTCAACATAATCTCCTAAATCTAAATATATTTCAGAAAGATTTAAATATATATTTAGAAAGTTTGGATTAACCCTCATAGCTTTCTTATAATATAAAATACTACTTTTGGGTTTATTTAAACTATATAAAAGGACACCTTTGTTATATAAAGCCTTATAATATGAATCATCAATATTTAAAGACTGATTTACAAAATACATAGAAGTATTTATAAGTCCCAACTCTTCAAATATTCCAGCTATATTATTATAAGCTATATTATCATCAACTAAATTTATAACTTTTAAATAGTATTCTATAGCTTTATCTAAGTTTCCCATTTTATCATATAAATTAGCTAAATAAAAATATGCTCTGTCATATTTATTATTCAACTTTATAGCCTTTTTATAATTATATATAGCCTCATCATAATTTAATAGCTCTTCAAAAGCTATTGCTTTCCCATAATAAGCACCTGGTTGATTACTATCAAGTTCTAAAATCTTATCATAATATTCTACAGCATCGTAATAATAAGAAAGTTCATCCTTTAAAAGTGCAACTCTGAAAAGTATTAAAATTTTACTATCTTTATCTTTACTAAATTTTAGAGCTTGTTTATACTTCTTTAAAGCCTTGTATTTATCACCTGATAAATGAAATTCTTCAGCTAATATAATATAATTATTTTTTCTATTTTCGTAATTCATCACAATCACTCCACTATAACTATATCATATTTTATAAGTAAAAAAGTAGAGCTTAGCTCTACTTTTTATACATTTTATTATTTTAATTTTAATGCTCTAATAGAATTTAAAATGGCTATTATTGAAACTCCAACATCTGCGAAAACTGCTTGCCACATAGTAGCCTGTCCAAATGCACCTAAAGTTAATACTATTAACTTTACTCCTAGGGCTAAGGATATATTTTGAATTACTATTTTTCTAGTATTCCTTCCTATTTTTATTCCACTGGCAATCTTTCCTATATCATCTGTCATTATAACTATATCAGAAGCTTCAATAGCAGCATCTGATCCTAATCCTCCCATCGCTATACCTACATCCGCTCTAGCTAAAACTGGGGCATCATTAACCCCATCACCAACAAAAGCTACTTTTGACTTTTGTGATTTATGAATTATTATATCTTCAAACATAGTAACTTTATCTTGTGGTAATAACTCGCCATAAGCCTTATCTATTTTTAGTAGTTTAGCAACCTCTTCAACTGTTTCTATCTTATCACCAGATAGCATTATAGTATTGTTAACCCCTACTTTCTTTAAATCTTGCAAGTCTCTATATGCAGTTTCTTTTATTTTATCAGAAACAACTATAGTCGCAATATGTTCTCCATCTATAGCAACATATACTAGACTTCCCAATCTATTGGACTTTTTATAGTCTACCTTTAAATCTCTCATTAGTTTATAATTTCCAAGTAAAACTTTCTTTTGGTCAATGTCTACACTAATGCCTTTTCCAGCTATTTCTTCATAATTAGATATAATATCATTGTTAATATTATCTTCATATTTATTAACTATTGACTTAGCTATTGGATGATTTGAAAATGCCTCTCCATGTGCTGCTATTTTTATAACTTCATCCTCAGAATAAGAACCATAAATTTCAATATCTGTAACATCAAAAATACCCTCTGTCACTGTCCCCGTCTTATCAAATACAACAGTATCTACATCAGCTAAGGCCTCTAAATAATTTCCACCTTTTACAAGTATACCAGATTTAGATGCTGCTCCTAAACCTCCAAAAAATCCTAAGGGTACTGATATAACTAAAGCACACGGACATGAAATTACTAAGAATATAGAAGCATTATATAACCAATCTTTAATATGTCCATAACCCAACAAAGGAGGTATAAATGCTAAAGCTATAGCTATAAATACAACTATTGGAGTATAATATCTAGAAAATTTGGTAATAAAATTCTCTGTCTCTGCCTTTTTACTAGATGCATTTTCTACTAAATCTAGTATCTTTGAAATAGTAGATTCTCCAAAATTTTTCATAACTTTAATTCTAAGAAGTCCTTGTAAATTAACTACACCTGATAAAACCTCTTCACCCTCAACTACCTTTCTTGGTACAGACTCTCCAGTAATATTTGAAGTATCTAATGAAGAACTACCTTCTATTATAATTCCATCTAAAGCTACCTTTTCTCCGGGCCTAACAACAATTATATCCCCTATAGAAACTTCACTAGGGTCTACTACTACGACCTCGCCTTGCTTTTCTAAGTTTACAGAATCTGGTCTTATATCCATTAAGGCAGTTATAGAGTCTCTTGAATGATTTACTGCCATACCTTGTAGTGTTTCTCCTATTTGATAAAGTAACATTACCATAACAGCCTCTGGATACTCTCCAATTATAAAAGCGCTTATAGTTGCTATAGTCATTAGAAAGTTTTCATCAAACCATAATCCTGCTTTTATGTTATTAAAAGCTTGTTTTATTATTTTATTCCCTATAATTAGATATGATAAAAAATAAAACAAAAATCTAATTTTACCGCTAAACCCAAATAACCAAGGAATAGATGCTAAAACTGCAGAAGAAATTATAGTTAATACTTGTCTTTTATCTATCTTGCTTGTCTTGTCCGATATATTTTCTTTTTCTAATTTACCGCTGCCCATATCTATTATCTCTACACCTGGTTCAATAGTATTAATAATATCTTCTACTTCCATCTTTACTTCTGAAACATTTATTTCTTCTCTTAATTTCACCGTATATATAGAATTAACAAAATTAAATTGTGCATCCTCTACTCCCTTAAGACTTTTTGTAAACTTTTCTATGTTTTTTGCACAATCAACACAGTCTAAACCTCTAAGCTTTAAATTTAAAGTTTTTATATTATAAGACTCATTAAGGTCAATAATATCTACATCAGGTTCTAATCTGTTAACTATAGAAACTATTTCATTATATAATTTCTCATAATTTGCATTTTTTGATAAAAATACAATTAGTTTTTTTGTAACAAAGTTAAAACTTAAAGATTCTACTTCCTGTAATCCTTGAACAGTATCCTCTATATTTCTAGCACAATCAGAACAATTCAAACCATTTAATTCTAACTCCATCTTATTTGGTTTTTTGGTAAGATCAACTACATCAACCTCTGGTTCTAAATCCTTTACTATGTCAATAATCTCTTTAGTGATAATTTCATATTGAGAGCTATCATTTATTATAACATCAAGTTTTTTTGTAACAAAATTAAAACTTGAACTTTGTACTCCTGATAATTTATTAGATAAAGACTCTATTTTATCAGCACAACTTGTGCAATTTAAGCCATTTAATTCTAACTCTATATTCATTTAACCCCTCCTATTTACCATTTTTATATGTACATATGATTATTGGTTCATATGTTCAACTATAATACTATTACTTTATATCTCTTTTGTCAAGGATATATAAACCAATAGTTGAGCTTAAGTATAGGATTAGTTATCTTAAATTTTATTACTATATAAAAAAGAAAAGGAGGGTTAATTCACCTTCCTTTTCCTTTAACTATAACTATTTACTTTATACTATAACTCTATTTCTGCTATTTTAACATATTCACTTTCTTCTTCAAAATCTAGTAGCTTCCATGAACTTTCAATCCCTATCATCTTTGCTAATTCTTCAAAGTAATACATAATAATACCAGCATCCATTAAGTTTACATTTTCTTTTTCTAGATAAAGGTACACTTTATTTCCTTTTAATAAAAATCTCCATGGTTGCAAGTTTTTAGCAGAAGGAGCAAATCTTAAATAGTAAAATAGATCAGATAAGCCTCTATATTCTAAAGTAGTTGGATCGACTTTATTTCCTAACTCTTCTTCAAAAACTAACTCTGAAACTTCTTTTCTTTCACTAAATGTTTCTTTTTCAAAAGGATTTCTAGGTTTAATTTCACCTATAGCTAAGATGTACTCTACTGTTTTATACTCTTCTCCTAAAACTTCAGCCCTCTTATCTACTGCAACATCACTTAAAGTTACCCAACAAGTTCCTAAAGATAAATTATGTAACTCTGTGATTAGTTTTTCTGTATAATAAGCTCCATATATTTGACTTATCTTATCATCGCTAGTTTTTAAAAGTATATAGTGAGGACTGTCTATCATCATTCCAGCATACCCACCAGTTTCTTTAAATCCATCATATAGAGCCTGTCCATTCTCATATAACCTAAACTCTATATCTCCTTCCTTCGCTTCCCTTTCTAATGAGCTTAATGTAGCCTTTATCTCATTAAGAGTATCTAGGTTCAATTCTTTTTCTTTAAACTCCCTAACCGATTTACGGTTTGTTAAAAAGTTTGTCATTAGCATAAAAATACCTCCCATTTAATATTCATATATATTATAACATATATAAGTAATACAAATAATAGATTTTATGTTATTATAGGCTATAGATATAAAAGGGGTGTGTAGTATTGTTAAATAAAGAGCAGCAACAAGCAGTAAAACACTATTTAGGCCCTGCCTTAGTCTTAGCAGTACCAGGTGCTGGAAAAACTACAGTTTTACTACATAGAATTAAAAATTTAATTAAAAATCATAAAATAAATCCTAATAGAATCTTATCTATTACATTTAGTAGGGCATCTGCTATGGATATGAAAAATCGTTTCAACTCTAGCTTTCCACAGTTAACCGGTCATGTTCAATTTTCTACAATTCATAGCTTTGCTTTTTTTATTGTTAGAGATTATGCTAGACATATGGGAAAAAGCTATAAGTTAATAGAAGATTTTAAAGACCCAGTTAATAAGTACTCTATTTTAAAAGAAATTTATTATAAATATAACTCAAGCTTTCTATCTGAGGATAAGATGGATACTATTATAAATGCAATTGGTTATGTAAAAAATATGATGGCTTCTACAAGCATTTTAGATAAGTTTGATATTGCAAAATTAGATCATATCTTTAAAGATTATGAAGAGTTTAAAGAATCTAATAATTATATAGATTTTGATGATATGTTGACACTTAGTTATAAAATTTTAAAAAACAAAGATGAAATTCTCAATTTTTATCAAAATAAATATGATTTCATACAGTTAGATGAAGGACAAGACACTTCTAAAATTCAGCTAGAGATCATTAAACTTTTAGCAAAAAAACATAATAATCTTTTTATAGTAGCTGATGATGATCAGTCTATTTATGGTTTCAGAGGAGCCTATCCACAAGGTTTAATGGATTTTAAAAATAGTTTTGAAAATGCAAAAATATTTTTTATGCAAGAGAATTTTAGATCCAGTAAAAACATTGTAAAAGCCTCTAATAATTTAATTAAAAATAATTCTAAAAGGTTTAATAAGAAAATTTTTACAAATAATGACTATTTAGAACCTGTCTCTATAGTTAGAGTTAGTAGAGTAGAGGATCAGTATGATTATATAATAAAAAATTTAAAAAAACACTCTAATGGTAGCTCTGCCGTATTATTTAGAAATAATATCTCAGCTATTGGTCTTATTGATAGGCTTGAAAGAGAAAATATTGATTTCAATATTAAAGATAAGAATTTAAAATTTTTTAACCATTGGGTAGTATATGATATTTTAAATATCTTAAGATTTGCCCAAGATACTAGTAATCTGAAACTCTATGATAGAATTTTTTATAAAAAGAAAGGGTATATTTCGAGAAATCAAGTTAATTTTGCAGCTAAGCTAAATTCTGAAACCTGTGTTTTTAAAAGAATGAAACAATATCCCGGATTAAAAAACTATCAATTAAAAAATTTAAATGAATTAGAATTGGATTTTAAAAAACTTTCATCTTTAAAACCTAGCCTTGCTATAGATTATATTAAATATAATCTAGAATATGTTAATAGACTAAAAGACCAATGTGAGCTTTTTAACTATAATTATAAGTCTTTATTGCTTATATTAGATTATATAGAATTAATTGCAAAAGGAACAGAATCATTAGAAGATTTTAAGGATAGATTATTAACTTTAAAAAATTTATGCAAAAATAATAATATGAATTCAAGCTTAACACTTACTACTATTCATTCTGCTAAAGGATTGGAGTTTGATAGAGTATATCTAATTGATTTAATAGATGAAGAGTTTCCTTCTGGTTCAAGTATTAGAAGTTTAGACCAAGGTATCTATGATGAGTTCGAAGAAGAGAGAAGATTGTTTTATGTAGCCTTAACAAGGGCTAAGTTTTTCTTAACTCTATTTATATTTGACAAAGTAGAAAATGAGAGAATATTACCATCTAGATTTATAAAAGAGTTAAGCTAGGTTAACACCTAGCTTAATCTATTATATCTACACTTGAATCTAACTTATAAATTACATTCTTTCTTTCAATTATTATATCTGCATTATTTGATAAATAATTATCCTCTTTAATTGCTAATAATAATGGTTTATTAGGATTTATAGCTATTGGATTTCCTACCATTTTTAGCATTGATAAATCACCTGTTGTATCCCCATAAGCATAACTTCCTTCCAAATCAACCTCATATTTATCTATAAGATTATTTAAAGTCTTTTGCTTACTTTCCGAATCCCACATTCTTTCTATTTCACCTGTAAATCTATTATTTTCATCCACAAAATAATGCGTCCCTTTGTAATCTGTAGCTTTATACTTCTCTGCCATCTTCTTAACTAAAAACTCTGGACTCCCTGATATAAAAAATACTTTATGCCCTTGATTTAAATGCCACTTAATTCTATCTCTAGAATATTTATAAACCATATCCCCTTCTACATTTATAACTTGATTTGATATAAACTCTATATATGACTGATCTACTCCTCTCAATTCATCTATATAAACTCCAGCTAGAAGCTCTAAATATTCTTCATATTCGCCATATCTAGCATACCAATCTTCATATACAGGTTTAACCTCGGCATACCATATAGCTGGATTTATAACTTCATATTTAATCAACTTTTTAAAATGTTCTATCATCAAAGAATTTCTAAATATAGTACCATCGATATCAAAAAAAGCTGCAATATTTTTCACTAAAATCATCTCCTTTATTTAATACTTACTCTATTATCTTAAATTATATATGATATATAAAATTATATATATAGTTTTATATATAATTTTACCCCATAGTAAGATTCTAACTTACTATGGGGCTACATATGATTAAAATATAGTTTCAACTTAACATGTATAATTATTTTTTAAAAAAGTAATACCTATCATATCAGGTCCTGTGTGAGCTGATACAGAAGCACCTATTAACTCTTTTTCTATTGAACTAGGATTGAATTTCATTAATAGTTCAATAAAATCTTCTGCTAAATCTTCATTATCTCCACAAACTAAGCCTACTTTTTGCTCTGATATATCCGAATATTCTTTTATAAGTTCATTAACTTTTTTAAATAGTTTTTTTCTACCTCTAACCTTATCTATATACTCTAATTTACCACTTGAGTCAATCGTTAAGATGGGTTTAACACTTAGTAAATTACCAGCTAATGCCTGTACCTTATTAATTCTGCCACCTCTATATAGATAGTTCATATTATCTACTAATATAATATGCACCATATTTTTTATATAAAACTCTAACATTTTAACTATATCTTCTTGTTTTTTGTTTAAATAAGCCATTTTTCCTGCTTTTTCTACCATAAGACCCATTCCAATAGATGCTGCTTTAGAATCTATTATCTTAAGTTTAAAATCTGGATACTTATTTTTTATTTCTTCATATATTAAATTTGCAGTTTGATATTGACCTGATAAACCCGAAGAAAAGCATATATATATAAGATTTTTATCCATTTTAGCATACTTTTCGAAAGTTTTCCATATAATTTCCGGAGAAACTTGAGAAGTTTGATAAAGCTTCCCTTCTCTCATACCTTTATACAAATCCCGAGGCTTAATAGTCTCTTTATCTAAATACTCTAAATCTCCGTCTAATACATTTAGAGCCATAACATCTATATCATATTTTTTCAGAATTTCTTCTGATATATCACAACCACTATCTGTTAATATTTTTACCTTCATACAAATAACCTCCTATAAAATTGGAGACAGTAACCTAGAGAAAGATTCTTTTACCTTAACTAAGCTAGATCTATTATTATAATCTTCCAAGGTAATCTCTCTACAATATTCGATGTCTTTTATAAAATTATCTGATAATCTAAAGTTAGTTTCCTTATCATATAGGAAGGCATTAACTTCAAAGTTTAAATCAAAACTTCTTATATCCATATTAGCTGTCCCTACGGATGATACCTCATCATCCATGATAACAACTTTTGAATGCAAAAATCCCCTCTCATAAGCATAACACCTAACCCCTGCATTCAACAACTCTCCTATATAGCTTAAGGATGCCCAATATACAAAAGGATGATCTGGCTTATTAGGTATCATAATTCTAACATCAGTTCCTCCTAATGCAGATACACGTAAGGCCTCTAATATAGCATCGTCCGGTATAAAATATGGGGTTTCTATGTAAAGTTTTTCCTTAGCTTCTGATATCATTTTTAGATACCCATCTTTTACACTTGGCCATCTAGAATCAGGACCTGAGGAAACTATTTGTATAGCAACATTTCCCATATTAGTATCATCTCTTATATGACTTTTAAAAATACCATAGTCTAACTCTTCTACTGAAAATCTCCAATCTAGTAAAAATCTCCATTGTAACCATGTTACAGCAGAACCCTCTATTTTAATATGAGTGTCTCTCCAATGACCAAACTTTTCATATAAACCTATATATTCATCCCCTATATTAAAGCCACCTACAAAACCTATATTACCATCTATAACACATATCTTTCTATGATTTCTATAGTTAATTCTAAGTGTTAACTTAGATGCAAAAGGAGGAAAAAATACTGCTACCTCTACCCCTGCATTCTCCATTTTTCTAATAGCCGGTCTTGATAAATTTCTCCCACCCATACCATCATATAAAACTTTAACTTTTACACCCTCTTTTGCTTTTTTACACAGAGCATCTATAATTTTCATACCTAGATAATCAGACTTTATTATATAATATTGCAATAAAATATATTCATCTGCTGCATTTATAGCATCAATAAGTGCTTGAAACTTTTCTTTACCCTCATAATAAATTTCAACATTATTGTCCTGGGTTACTATAGACTGAGAGCTAACTAGGTGCATTTTCATCAAGTCCTCATATTCCTTGTGACTCATATTTTTATAATCAAATCTATTATTTAACATATCATTATATTGTAATTTAGCTAAATCTGATATCAATAAATCTTCTACTCTTTTTTCTTGAAAAATTTTTTTCTTGGATAAATCCTGACCTAAAACTAAATAAAGTAAGAATCCTATACCTGGTAAAAAAGTAAGCACCATGATCCAAAGCCAAGTAGACTTTGGATTTCTTCTTTCAAAGAAAACAACTATGGCAGCTAATCCTATATTTATCCAAATAATATTTCTAATTAACCACAAAAGTACATCTACAGCTTTGGTCATAATACCACCTCTTTATTTTTTAATATCTTTTACCAGTTAAAATTTTCTTTCTAAGTCTAAAGTTTTCTGGTGTAACCTCTATCAGCTCATCTGACTCTATAAACTCTAAAGATTCTTCTAATGAAAGATTCTTAACTGGTGATAATCTTAAAGCATCATCTGAACCTGAAGCTCTAACGTTGGTTTGTTGTTTTTTTCTACATATATTTACATCTATATCCAGTCCTTTAGGATTCGCACCAACTATCATTCCTTTATAAACTCTTACACCTGGTCCAATAAATAAAATACCTCTTTCTTGAGCAGAATGAAGACCATATGCAGTAGATTCACCTGTTTCAAATGATATTAAGGATCCTGTTTTTCTTTTTGGTATATCTCCCTTATAAGGTTCATAACCTGCAAAAACTGAATTTAATACTCCGTTTCCTTTAGTATCAGTTAAAAACTCTTGTCTATATCCTATAAGCCCTCTAGCTGGTATTGAGAATACTAGCCTTGAATAGCCACCTTGTGATTCGGACATACTCATAAGCTCGCCTTTTCTTCTTCCTAATTTTTCTATAACAGTACCTGCAAATTCACTAGATAAATCAATGGTTACCTCTTCCATAGGTTCCATTTTTTTACCATCTATATTCTTAAATAAAACTTCTGGCTTTGAAACTTGAAATTCATAACCTTCTCTTCTCATATTCTCTATTAAAACGGATAAATGAAGCTCACCTCTACCTGATACTTTAAAAGCATCTGTTGTTTCTGTTTCTTCTACTCTTAAACCTACATCTGTCTGTAACTCTTTATATAGTCTACTTTTTAATTGTCTAGAAGTTACATAGTCCCCCTCTTGACCTGCAAATGGGCTGTTATTAACAGCAAAAGTCATTGATAATGTTGGTTCTGATATTTGTACAAAAGGTAATGCTTCTGGATTTTCTAAGTTACCACAAATAGTATCACCTATATTTATATTTTCTACACCTGATATAGCAATTATACTACCTGCTTTTGATTTATCTACTTCTACTCTTTCTAATCCCTCAAATTCAAATAACTTTGTTATCTTAAATTTATCTTTAATTGTAGGATCGAGTTTATTTACAAGAATTACTTCTTGTCCTTTTTCTATACTTCCTTTTTCTATTTTCCCAATTCCTATTCTACCCACATATTCATTATAGTCTATAGTAGAAATTAAAACTTGTAAATCTGAATCTATATCACCTTCTGGAGCAGGTATATAATCAATTATAGTTTCAAATAAATCGTCCATATTATCTTTTAAATTATCCATCTCTACACTTGCCTTACCATCTCTTGCAGAAGCAAATACAAATGGACTATCTAATACTGATTCATCTGCACCTAACTCAATAAATAATTCTAGTACTTCATCTATAACTTCATCCGGTCTTGCACCAGGTCTATCCATTTTATTTAAACAAACTATGACTGGTAGATCCAAATCAAAAGCTTTTCTTAAAACAAATTTAGTTTGTGGCATAGGTCCTTCAAAAGCATCTACCACTAAAATAACTCCGTTTACCATCTTTAAAACACGTTCTACTTCGCCTCCAAAATCAGCGTGTCCTGGAGTATCAACTATATTTATTTTTTTACCACCATATTCTATTGCTGTATTCTTTGATAATATAGTGATACCTCTCTCTCTTTCTATATCATCTGAATCCATCATCCTGTCTTTTACTTGTTGGTTCTCTCTAAAAATACCTGAACCTTTTAGCATACTATCTACTAAAGTAGTTTTTCCATGATCAACATGGGCTACTATCGCTATGTTTCTTATATCTTCTCTTATTTTCATCATTTAACCTTCTTCCTTAACATTTACATACAATGACTATAGTATCATATTTATACCAAAAAATAAAATAGAAAGCTAGGAGCTTTCTACTAAATTTTTTTATATTATTGTTTTGGTAACAATGACCTTATTTTTTTCAACCAAACACTGATCTGATAAACTATTTACTATAAGTAGTCCTCTCCCACAACATTTTAACTCTTTAGGATCATAGCTAGTAATATCATGCTCTATACCTGAACCTTCATCTTCCACAAGTATTCTAACTTTCTCACCTTTTATAAGGATCTCTAAGTTAATATACTTGTTGACACAAAGTTTATTACCATGTGTAGCACTATTTATTACTAGTTCATTCAATATCAATCTTATATCAAATATTATATTTTCATCTTCTATATAATTTTTAATATCTGAAAGTATTTTTTCCAAAAAAATTTTAATAGATTTTAAATCACTAGTCACTCTTCCCGAGTACTCATATATCACCTTGATCACTTCCATAGATTTATATATTAGTTAATTTCTTCCACCTTTAATATACCCAGTTATTAGTTTATGTAACCTATTTATAAGTTTTTTTCTTTATTAAATTTTAGTTATAAAGTGGTATCTAATTTCATTTTAGTGTATAATATTATGTGAGCAATTAATCATATATGAAAGGAGAATGTGCTATGGATAAGTACGTATGCGATTTATGTGGATGGGTTTATGATCCAGCTGAAGGATACCCTGAAGGTGGAATAGAGCCAGGTACAGCTTGGGAAGATGTTCCAGCTGACTTCGTATGTCCACTATGTGGAGCTACAAAAGACGATTTCTCAAAAATGTAATTTTTGGGTAGAATAAATAGAAAACAGACTCACCAGAGTCTGTTTTCTATTTTATAAGTTCTTCTATTCTTTCCCAAACCTTATCCCTTTCTAAAGGCTTTTCAGAAGAATAGGGAATTATTTTATTCCTATCATCTATCGATAGGCTCTCTTGTATTACTTTTAGATGTTTATCTAATTGGCTTCTTTTGATTTTATCAGATTTAGTAGCTACAACTATGCTACCTAAGTTAAAATGCTTAATCCATTCATACATTAAAATATCATCTTTAGTTGGCTTATGCCTTATATCAACAATTAATATAACTTCAACTAGATTTTCTCTATTATTTAAATACTCTTCAATAATTAAACCCCATTTTTCTTTTTCACTTTTAGAAACTTTTGCATATCCATAACCCGGAAGATCTACGAATCTCAATTTGTTTTCTATATTATAAAAATTAATTGTTCTTGTTTTTCCAGGTTTTGAAGATGTTCTTGCTAACCTTTTTCTTCTTATCATAGAGTTTATAAAGGATGATTTTCCCACATTAGACCTACCAGCAAAAGCAATCTCAGGTAAATCTCTTGAAGGATATTGACTTTCATAAACCGCTACTCTTTCTAACTCTACATTATTTATATGCATATTATCACTCTTTCACTAAAGCGTTTTCTAAAACATCATCTATAGATTCTGCTAATACAAAATCCATACTTCTTCTTATTTTAGAAGGAATTTCTTCAAGATCTTTTTCATTATCTTTAGGAAGAATTACTTTTTTAATTCCAAGTCTATGTGCTGCTAATACTTTTTCTTTTATACCACCAACAGCCAATACTCTTCCTCTTATAGTTATTTCACCAGTCATAGCAACCTCACTATTAATATAAGTCTTAGTTAAAGCTGATATTACAGCAGTAGCTATGGTAACACCTGCTGATGGTCCATCTTTTGGTATAGCACCTTCCGGTACATGTATATGAATATCTAATTTTTCATAAAAATCTTCATCTATATTAAACTTTTTTGTATTTGCTCTTATATATGAAATTCCTGCAATAGCAGATTCTTTCATTACATCACCTAGCTTACCAGTTAACTGAATCTTACCTTTACCCTTCATTGTATTAACTTCTATAGATAAAGTCTCTCCTCCTACAGATGTCCAAGCTAAACCATTTGCCACTCCTATTTCACTTTTACCAATTTCATCATTTCTTCTAAATTTTTTAATACCAAGATATTTTTCTAAGTTAGAAACATTTATTCTTACTGTTTTTATATCTTCTTCAATTATTCTTTTACCAGCTTTTCTACATAAAGATGCAACTTCTCTTTCTAATGATCTTACTCCCGCTTCTCTAGTATAAGAATTGATTATCATTCTTAATGCTTCTTCTGATATTTGTAGATTTTTCTCATCTAAGCCATGATTTTTAATTTGCTTTGGTAGCAAAAAGTTTTTTAAAATTTCCAGCTTTTCTTCTTCCGTATAACTACTTATAGCTATGATTTCCATCCTATCTAATAAAGCAGGAGGTATAGTTGATGTTGTATTAGCTGTTGTAATAAACAGTACTTTTGAAAGATCAAAAGGAATTTCTAAAAAATGATCTGAGAAAGTACTATTTTGTTCAGGATCTAGTACTTCTAATAATGCACTAGCTGGATCCCCCCTAAAATCTGATCCTATTTTGTCTATTTCATCAAGTAAGAAAACAGGATTCTTAGTTCCAGCCTTCTTAAGAGAAGATATAATTTTTCCTGGCATTGCACCTACATAAGTTCTTCTATGTCCTCTAATCTCAGCTTCATCTCTAACACCGCCTAAGGACATTCTAACAAACTCTCTATTTAAAGATCTAGCTACAGACTTAGCAATAGATGTTTTTCCTACTCCAGGAGGACCTACTAAGCATATAATTGGACCTTTAAGATCTTTAGTTAGTTTTCTTATTGCCAGAAATTCTAATATTCTTTCTTTAACATCTTTTAGACCATAATGATCTTCGTTCAATATTTCTTTAGCATACTTTATATCTATTTTCTCATCACTTAACTTATTCCATGGTAATTCTATAATCCAATCTAGATAAGTTCTTATTATCCCTGTTTCTGCAGAGTGTGGTGACATTTTTAATAATCTGTCAGCCTCTTTTATAACTTTTTCTTCTACTTCTTGATCTAAATTTAATGATTTTATCTCCTCAATATACTCTTCTACTTCATTTTGTATATCATCTTCATCACCCAACTCAGATTGTATGACCTTTAACTGCTCTTTTAAATAGTAATCCTTCTGTACTTTATTCATTTGATCTTGTACTTTTCTATTTATTCTATCTTCTATTTCTAAGATACTTATTTCTTCTTGCAATATCATAGCTAAAGCTTCTAACCTATCAGAGATGTCAAAAATTTCTAATAACTTCTGAGCCTTCTCAACACTAAGCTCCATAAAAGCAGCTATCAAATCTACTAACTTATTTGGATCCTTTATTTCATCAATTGGCATAAATTCTTCTTGTAATATCTTATCATTTAAATCTCCATACCTTAAGAATTTTTTTTCAACTAATTTTTTAGCAGCCTGTACTTCTAAAGGTAACCCATCCATATCGTCTTTGTATATATACTCTTCAATTTTTGCTAATATAAACTCTTCTTGCTCTTCATTAACTTCTATAATCTTTCCACGATTAATCCCTTCTACTAATACTCTTAAAATACCACCTGGTAATTTTATTGTCTGTTTAATTTCAGCAACAGTACCATATTGGTAATAATCATCAGTAGTCGGATCATCTGTTTCAAAGTTTTTCTGTGATACTAAAAATACTTGAGATTCTTTAAGACTAGCATATTCTAATGCCTCTATTGATTTATCTCTTCCCACATCAAAATGAACAACCATATTAGGAAATACTGATAGTCCTCTTAGTGGAATCAAGGCCATATCCTTTTTGTTTATTTCATAGTAATTTTCCATCTTATCCCTCGCAGTCATAATTTATAATATTATAAACAAAAAGCTCACCTTAGTGAGCCTTTTTTTATGATACCTCATTATTTTCATTTTCTTCTTTAAGGACTAGCTTCGGTCTCTTTCCACTTTCAACAGTTTCTTTAGTTATAATGCATTCCTTAACATCCTTCCTTGAAGGTATCTCATACATTATATCTAGCATAGACTCTTCTATAATACTTCTAAGTCCTCTAGCTCCTGTTTTTCTTTCTATAGCTTTTTTAGCTATAATTTCAAGAGCCTCATCTTCGAAAGTTAGTTTAACATCATCAATTTTAAATAATTCTACATATTGTTTTACCAAAGCATTTTTTGGTTTAGTTAAAATATCTATTAACGCATTTTTATCTAACTTTTCTAAACTTACAGTAACTGGTAATCTACCTACAAATTCTGGGATCAATCCATAATTTAATAAATCCTCAGGTTGAAGTTCTTTTAGTAAATCTACATTATCTAGTTCCTCTTCAGTCTTTATATCAGCACCAAAACCTATAGACTTTTTACCAATTCGTTTTTGTATAATATCTTCTATACCTTCAAATGCCCCGCCTACTATAAATAGAATATTTGTAGTATCAATTTGTAAAAATTCTTGATGAGGATGCTTTCTTCCACCTTGTGGAGGAATATTAGCTACTGTTCCTTCTAAAATTTTTAGTAATGCTTGTTGAACACCTTCACCACTAACATCTCTGGTTATAGATGGATTTTCTGACTTTCTAGCTACTTTATCTATCTCATCTATATATATAATTCCTTTTTCTGCACGTTCAATATCATAGTCTGCTGCTTGAATTAATTTTAAAATTATATTTTCAACGTCCTCACCTACATAGCCTGCCTCTGTTAAAGATGTGGCATCTGCAATTGTGAACGGAACATTTAATATTTTTGCTAGTGTTTGTGCTAATAAAGTTTTACCGGAACCCGTAGGCCCTAGCATGACTATATTACTCTTTTGCAGTTCAACTGAGTCTTCTTCTTCGCCTCTATTAATTCTCTTATAATGATTATATACAGCTACTGCCAATGCTCTTTTTGCTCTATCTTGTTGAATTACATATTTATCAAGTTCATCTTTTATTTCATTTGGTTTCGGTAAATCTTCTACCTCATAATCTATCTGTTCAATAAACTCTTCATCTATTATTTCCTTACATAATTCAATACATTCATTACAAATATATACATTGGGTCCTGCAATAAGTCTTCTAACTTGATCTTGTGGTTTCCCGCAAAAAGAACAGCGTAACTGTCTTTCTTCATAATTACCCAATGTTACACCTCACTTTATTTACTGTGTTCTATTACCTCATCTATTATACCATATATCTTAGCCTCTTCAGCTGACATATAGTAGTCTCTATCTGTATCTACAGATATTTTATCAAGTGGTTGTCCAGTTCTATCAGATAAAATTTTATTAATTTTTTCTCTAAGTTTTAAAATTCTATCTGCCTGTATTCTTATATCTTCAGCCTGACCTTGTGCACCACCTAAAGGCTGATGTATCATTACATCAGAATTTGGTAGGGCATATCTCTTACCTTTTGCACCTGCTGCAAGTAAAAAAGCACCCATGCTTGCTGCCATACCAATGCATATAGTAGATACATCTGGTTTTATATACTGCATAGTATCATATATAGCAAATCCAGCACTTATAGATCCACCTGGACTATTGATATATAGTTGAATATCCTTATCAGGATCTTCAGCTTCTAAATACAATAATTGTGCTACTATAAGATTAGCAGTTACATCATTTACTTCTGATCCTAAAAATATAATTCTCTCTTTTAATAGTCGTGAATATATATCATATGATCTCTCACCCCTACCGGTTTGTTCCACTACCATAGGTACTAATGCCATATTTAACCCCTCCTACTTTATAGTTGCTTTTTCTTTTAAAAACTCTATAACTTTTCCATTAATTAAAGCCTTATCTAAGAAAGTTATATCTCCTTTTTTCATAGTTTCTACAAACTTTTCAGTATCATTAGGTTGATACATTTCTGCTAATCTATTTAGCTCTTCAACTCTGTCCTCTTCAGTAACTTCGATTCCTTCTTTCTCTGCAATTGCTGAAAGAACCAAATCTCCTTTTACTCTCGATTTAGCAACTGGTCTTAGTTGATCTTGTAAGTTCTCTTCAGTTGTTCCTGTCAATTGGAAATATTGCTCTAAAGTAAGCCCTTGCTGAGATAAATTATGTCCGAATTCTGATACTTCATTCTCTACTTGTTTATTTATCATTCCTTCTGGTATATCTACTTCAGATGATTCAATAATAGCATCTATTATAGCACTTTCTTCTTCCATATCAGCTTGTGCTTCTTTTTCTTCAACAAGTGATTTCTTTAATTCTTCTTTATATTCTTCTAAAGTATCAAATTCACTTACGTCTTTTGCAAACTCATCATCTAATTTTGGCAGTTCTTTAGCTTTTATATCATGTATTAAAACTTGAAAAACAGCTTCTTTTCCAGCTAAATCTTCAACTTGATACTCTTCTGGGAAAGTAACATTTACTTCTACTTCCTCATCTACCTTCTTACCCACTAATTGTTCTTCAAAACCTGGTATAAACATACCTGAACCAATTTCTAATTGTTGTTCTTCTGCTGTTCCACCTTCAAATTTTTCCCCATCTACAGAGCCTGAATAGTCTATTGTTACAGTATCGCCTTCTTCTACAGGTCTATCACTAGCATCAACAAGTCTTCCATTCATTTCTTGAACAGATTTTAACTTTTCTTCTACCATTTCTTCAGTAACTTCTCTATCTACAGCTTCTATTTCTATATTACTATAGTCTCCTAGTTCAACCTCTGGTTCAACATCTACTTCAACAGTAACTTTTATAGGTTCTCCCGATTTTATATCATCTATGTCTATTTCTGGTTGATCTACTGGAAGTAGCTCTAATTCTTCAATAGCTTCTTCATATAATGATGGTAAAATATCGTTGATGGCATCTTCATAAAATATTTCCTTACCATATGCCATTTCTATTATTTGTCTAGGTGCTTTACCCTTTCTAAAACCTGGTATATTAAAATATTTTTTGTTTTTTAAGTATGCCCCATTTATGGCTTTGTTAAACTCTTTTGATGAAATTTCAAAACTAAATTTCACCGTATTTTTTTCCTTACCTTCTAAAACTGCCTTCATTTATATTTCCTCCTAATATATTTATTTCTATTTAATATTTCATATCTTATAAGTATAGCACATAGAGATTATGCTATCAAACTAAAGAATGATTGTAAAATAGATACTTTCTATTTCTAGAACTCCCTTACCTAAGTCTAATTCCAATCTTAATTATAACATTACTATAAAACTTGTCAATCATGCAATGTTAAGCTATTATACATATATTTTGCTTTAATTGCTAATATGACTATTTTCTAATAAACCTTATCTACTATCCCACCACCAACTACAATATCTCCATCATATAATACTACCGATTGACCTCGAGTTATGGCTCTTTGTTCTTCTAAAAATTCAATTAACATACCTTCTTTATATGGAGTTACTATTACATCAGCTTCTTTCGCTGTAGATCTTATCTTAGCCTTAACTTCTAACCTATCAGGCAGTGTATCTATAGACAAAAGATTTACATGATTAGCATATAACTTATTTTTAAAAATATCCGGTTCATCACCTATAACAACTTGGTTTTTTTCAGGTAAAATATCAATTACATAAACTCTTTTTCCTAATGATATATTTAAACCTCTCCTTTGACCTATTGTATAATTAATAATTCCTTCATGCCTACCTAGTATATTGCCTTCTTTATCTATAAAGTCTCCTGGCTCAGAATCCTCACCTAATTCTTCTTTAATAAATTTTGCATGATCCTCACTAGGTATGAAGCAAATTTCTTCACTATCAGGTTTTTCAGAAATATCCAAGTCAATTTTTTCGGCTATAGCTCTTACCTCATCTTTACTATAATCTTTAAGTGGCATTAGAATGTATTCCAAATATTTTTTGTTTATATTATATAAAAAATAGGTCTGATCTTTTTTACTATCACTAGCTTTTTTTAATAGCTTTTTTCCAGTTTCACTATCTTCTGTTATTTCAGCATAGTGCCCAGTAACAACATATTTTGCACCTAATTTTTTAGCTTCTTCAAAAAGATCCCCAAATTTAATTTTTCTATTGCACATTACGCATGGATTTGGAGTTCTCCCTTTTTTATATTCAGAGCTAAAATAATCTATTACTTCCTTTTGAAACTTCTCTCTTAAATCTATAGTATAGTGATCAATTTCTAATTTTTTTGCAACTTTTTTTGCATCTTCTACTATTGATTGGCTTCTATTTTTTCCATTTTCAACATATGTTGGAATTACTTCCATAGTTATACCAAATACATCATAGCCTTCCTTTTTTAGTATATATGCTGCTACAGAACTATCTACTCCACCACTCATAGCTACCGCTATTCTCATAATATCTACCTCTCTACATTTATCTTTATATTAACTAATATTTAATTTCGTAAATTATAATCCTATATTAATTAAATTTTTTAGTCAAATATAAATTCAATATTTAAATTAAAACATTATAATACTGTTCATCATTAAAGGTTATACCACTAATATACAACCACTATTCCTCCATCATCAGCATATACACTACATAGTCCCTTGGTCTGAACCAAAATAATCTCTTTAAAATTATACCTTTTAATTATTTCATCCCTAAGCTTACTAGCTCTTTCATAAGCATTAACGTGTGTTATAACCATTCTTCTTCCATCAGACTTCATACCTTCCTTGCCTATTGCGTCTACTAAAGTCCTAAATGCTCTTTTATTTCCTCTAACTTTTTCATATAAAGATATTTCACCTTTGCCATTATCTTGCATTATAGGTTTAAAGTTTAATACATTTGCTATAAGACCAGCTGCTTTAGAAATTCTTCCATTCTTTATTAAATTATTTAAGCTTTCTAATATAAAAAAAGTTTTAAGTTCAGATATATATATATTTACATTAGACACTATAGTATTAAAGTCGTGTCCTGCTTCTATTTCTTCTCTAAGCTTTAATACTACTGCAGTCTCTCCAGCCGATGCAGACTCTGAATCAAATATATGAATTTTCTTTTCTGGATTTTTCTCTTTATACATATCCTTAGCAATCTTAGCAGCGTTATAAGCACCACTTAAATGTTTTGATATAGTAACTACAAAAATATCATCTTCTCCTTCATAAGATTTTAAAAAGTCTCCAGGAGCTGGACAAGCAGTTCTAGTCTGTTCTTTACTTTTATTCATTCTATCTATCATTTGCAAAACATCTAAGTTTTCATCATCCAAATATTCTTCACCATCAATTGTTATTTTAAAGGCTACTAAACTGACTCCTAGTTCTTTTTGCATATCCTCTGTCATATCACAACTACTTCCTGCTACTATCTTATACAAACAATCACCTCATTAATATTATTAACCTATCTTACTTTCAATAAATTTAGCCAAGTCTCTAGCAATTTTTTCTATACCTGGATAATCTTTTGCTTCTATCATAACTCTAACCAAAGGTTCTGTTCCTGATGGTCTTATAACTACCCTACCTTTACCACTAAACATATCTTCAACTTTTTTTATTTGCTCTTGAATTTCTAAATCATCATTATAAGAATATTTTAACTTGTTATTTACATTAGCATTAACTAATACTTGTGGATAATTTTTCATATTAGAATTTAACTGAGATAACTTTTGATTCTTTTCCTTAGCTATCTTTAATAGCTCAAGCCCCGTGGCTAAGCCATCGCCTGTTGTATTATAATCTAAAATTATAATATGACCTGACTGTTCACCACCTAAACTATAGTCCCCATTTAACATCTCTTCTAATATATACCTATCTCCTACTTTAGTCTTTATTACCTTTATATCTTTTTGAGATAAATAATCATCAAGGCCCATATTTGTCATAACAGTTCCTACTACAGTATTATTTTTTAGTCTTCCTTTTTCGTACATATAAGATGCAAGTATGCTTAATATATGGTCACCATCTATTATATCTCCCATCTCATCTACTGCTATAATCCTATCCCCGTCCCCATCAAAAGAAATTCCAATATCTGCTCTTTCTCTGATAACCAACTCTTTTATCATATTAGGATTAGTAGATCCACAATTATCATTTATATTCATTCCATTAGGCTCAGTATTTATAGATACTACTTCACCACCTAATCTTTCTATAGCTTCTGGTCCAATTTTATAAAGTGCACCATGACCACAGTCCATAGCTACTTTAATCCCTTTTAAATCAACATTTATCTTTTCCACTAAGTAGTCTAAATACTCTTTAGATGTATTTTTAGCATATTTAATTTTTCCTATATCGCTTTTTATCGGCCTAAAATTATTATATGTATTATTTAATACT
This sequence comes from Tissierellales bacterium, assembly GCA_030146915.1. Lineage (GTDB taxonomy): Bacteria > Bacillota > Clostridia > Tissierellales > Tissierellaceae > JASLAT01. The sequence goes on along the minus strand of JASLAT010000023.1, from coordinate 27,629 downwards.
TTTTCTTCGATACTTTCCTCTATATCATCATTTAACTTTAACCCATTATTATCAAATATTTTTATACCATTGTATTCACCTGGATTATGAGATGCAGAGATTACAATGCCTGCTAATGCTTTATATTTTCTAGTTAAATATGCTACAGCAGGTGTAGGTATAACTCCTACTAATATAACATCTACTCCAGCAGATATTATACCCGATATTAATGAACATTCTATAAGATTTCCAGAATATCTAGTATCCTTTCCTATTAAAAAACTCCCATTATCATCTCCTAAGAGTTCAGCAGTGGCACGTCCCACTTTAAAGGCTAACTCTGGAGTTAAATCCTTATTGGCAATTCCTCGTATTCCATCAGTTCCAAAAAGTTTAGTCATATATATCTCCCCTATCTGTATTTTTCTTTTATTAGTCTCTTTAAGTCATTTTCATTATTAAGTTCTTCATTTTCCATAACTTGATCTAATAAATAACTCAAAATTTCTCCAATTATTTTACCTTCTTTATATCCTAATTCTATCACATGCTTTCCGCTAATTGCTAACTGTTTTTCACTTTTAGTAAACCCATTTTTTATAAGAACTTCTATTTCTCTTTGCTTCTTAAGTATATCTGATATATCTTTTTTATTAGATGCTTTTCTATCTGCTATTTGTAATTCAATAAGATCACCTATTCCTTCATTACCTAAATCTCTTATCAATCTCTTTAGACCTTTGGTTTTAAAAGTTTTTAAATCTACCATATGCTTTTCTACCAAAAGTTTTACCCTTTTTATAATAGTTTTATTTGTATTCCATCTTTTTAAAATTCTTACAGATATTTTAGCACTTTCTGAATTATGTCCATAAAAATGACCTATTCCAGAACTATCCATACTAAAAGTATTAACCTTACCTAAGTCATGAAAAAGAGTAGCTAATCTAACTTCTATTTTATTTGGAACCTCATCCAGAGCTTTTAATGTATGAATATATATATCATATATATGATTGGGGTTATATTGATTGAATCCTATAGTTTTTGATAATTCAGGTATAATTATATCTAATATATTTAATTTCCTTAAAAGTTCTATTCCATAAGAAGGTCTATCAGATAATAATATTTTAAAAAATTCATCCCTAATTCTTTCATTGCTAACTTTAGATAAATTTCTCCCATATATTTTACAAGCCTCATAAGTATTTTCCTCTATAGTAAAATTTAGTTGACTGGCAAACCTTACAGCCCTTAAAACTCTAAGATAGTCTTCACTAAATCTATCAAAAGGATTTCCTACAGTTTTAATTAACTTGTTATATATATCCTTTTGTCCTCCAAAATAATCTATAATTTTATTATTTCTATAGGCTAAAGAGTTTATTGTAAAATCTCTTCTTTTTAGATCTTCTTTAAGTGAAGTTGTAAAATTAACCTCTTCTGGTCTCCTACCATCTATGTAACTACCATCTTTTCTATAAGTCGTTACTTCAATAGTTTTTTCAGAGATTACTAACATTAAACTTCCAAATTTCTCACCAATATCTATAATTTTACAATCATTAAATATTTGCCTAACTTCATAAGGCTCTGCATTAGTTGCTATATCATAATCGTTTATCTCCCTACCTATAATAAAATCCCTAACAGCCCCTCCTACTACATATGCCTCTTTATTATATTTTTTAAACCTATCTAAAACAAAAATAACATAATCTGGTAAAATAAATCTCACTCCTATAAATTTAAAAGTCCAGTCAAGGACTGGACTTTTATCTATTTTTTATTAGCTAAAATAGTTGCTAATGCTATCGAGTTAAACTTGGCTTTGTGCTCATCTGCTCTAGATGTTAATATCATTGGAGCACTGGCTCCCATAATTATTCCAGCAGAATCTGCCCCACCTAAAAAAGTTAATGATTTATACAACATATTACCAGCATCTATATTAGGAACTAATAAAATGTCTGCATCCCCTGCTACTTCACTATCTATGTTCTTTACTTTTGCAGAGTATTTAGAAACTGCATTATCCAGTGCTAGTGGTCCATATACTGTACATCCTTTTATCTCACCATCTTTACACATTTTTGTCAATTCTTTAGCATCTACTGTAGCTTGCATACTATCTGATACTTTCTCCATCGCAGCTAAAACAGCAACCTTAGGTTTCTCTATTCCTAGAGCATGTGCAAGTTCAACTGCATTATCAATTATACCTTTTTTAGCCTTTAAATCTGGAGCTATAGTCATAGCTGGATCTGTAACCATAAACATCTTTGGATATCTTTCCATTTGAAATATAGCTATTTGAGATAAAGGTTTTCCACTTCTAAGCCCTATATCTTTATCTAAAACCTGTCTTAAAATATCAGCACTTCCTACTAATCCCTTCATTAATATATCAGCTTTTTTTGAACTAACAAGTTTAGTAGCCTCTCTAGCAGCTTCTATGTCTGTATCCGCATTAATAACTTCAATGTCAGATAAATTAAATTCTATTTCATCTGCTAAGTTTCTTATTTCATCAGAAGGACCTAGTAGTATAGGTTTCACTAATCCTTCGTTAGTAGCTTCTTTAACAGCCTCTAAAACCCCTTTGTCATTAGCAGCTGCAACTGCCAAGACTTTTTTCTCTCCACTTTTTGCTATCTTGAGAACATCCTCAAAAGTTCTTACCATTTTATAACCTCCTATTAACCTTCACTAATTTTTACTCGTATACTTTCTGGAGTAACTTGCTTAACTTTAATACCTTCTGGTAAACTATACTTTAAATCTAAGGTATAAGTCCCTGGGTCTAAGTCTGTTAGGTCTAAGTGTAGATTTAAATCATTCTTACCCACATTATCTAATTTTACTTTATCCCCCTTCAATATAATATCTATATTTATATTTTTATCATCTTCTACTTTTAAATTATCTTTTATATTTAACATTTCAATATCTTCTATTTTATAAGATAGAGTTTTTTCTATCATTTCACTTTCGTGCAAACTTACAAATATTTTTTCCTCAGGATTTAAAGGGCTTATATTGTCTGGAAGATTTAATTTAACTTCTAATTTTTTCTTGCTTAAAAGCATATCTACATCAATAGGCATAGTATCTATTGATTTAATTTTTAAAATTTCATCATCTCCTTTTACCCTAAGCTTATTAGGGGTCAGAGATAGATTTTTAAGCTCGTAATCATCCGGTAAATTTTTATTTAAGTTTATATTAATAGGTATACTTTTACTTCTCAATATCTCTAAGTTAATATCTACATTACCTGGATCTTTTTCTATTCCTATAAGGTCATTGCCCTGGGAATCTAAAAGTCTAATTTGAGCATTTAGCTTTTGACTACTAGTTTTACCATCTAAGTCTATAAATGCAACTACTTCTGCTACTTCTTTTATATAAGATCTTGGTCCCTTCAATAATACAGTCGATGGTTTTATACCTATATCACCTACAACATACCCTTCAGGTAACTCTCCAACTGTTCTTATGGTTATCTCTTTTTCTAAAGTTACAAACTTATCAAAAGTCACCAAAACTTCTTTAGGCTCATAATCAATAATTTTTATATTGCTCATTTCATTTTCTAAGGATACCTTTACAGGTATTTTCATTTGCCCTTCTCTATAGCCACTAAGGTCCACCAAAGCTTTTATTGAATCAGATGAAAATTTATCCATATCATTTTTTTTACCTGATATCCTAACTGAAACTTTTGCTTCTTGAGGATCTATTACTTTTAATCCTTCCCTACTCAAAGCTTCTGCATTACTAAATTCTAAATCAATATTTCTTATTTCTTTTTCTATTACTGGGTTAACTTCATTCATCACATAACTCCATAGAAAAATGGCTATTAATAGGGCGAAAATTTTTAAGGTTATATCATTAGTCTTCTTCTTGCTCATCTTCTTTTCTCCTCCATTTTCCTAAAAGTATATCTGAATCCTCTTTTGGCTTATACATATTTATTAGAATTTGTTCTAACGTTTTGATATCTATATATCTCGAAATTTCACCATTTTCCGCTATAGATATAGCACCCGTTTCCTCTGAAACTATAATTGATAACGTATCAGACCTTTCAGATATTCCTATGGCAGCTCTATGTCTAGTTCCTAATTCCTTACTTAAATTCATATTTTCAGTAAGAGGTAAAAAGCAAGCTGCTGCTTTTATTATATCATCCTTTATAATCACAGCTCCATCATGTAATGGTGTATTAGGTATAAATATATTAATTAAAAGATCACTAGATACATATCCATTTATTTCCGTCCCTGTTTCTACTATATCATTTAATCCTATTTCTCTTTCTAGTACCATCAGTGCACCTATTTTTTGTCGTGATAATGAGGCAGTAGCATTGACAATTTCATCAACCTTACGACTCATATTTTCTCCTCTAATTTCCATTAATGATTTTGTAAAAAATCTAGATCTACCTATATATTCTAAACCTCTCCTAAGTTCAGGCTGAAAAACTATTAAAATTGCTATTACACCAACTGTCATAGCATTTTCTAAAATCCAATTTACTGTATATAGTTTTAATAAACCACTTATTTTAGCAAAAATAAAAAAAGCAAAAATTCCTTTTATTAATTGTTCTGCTCTTGTTTCTTTTATTAAAGAGAATATTTTATAAAACATAACAGCAACTAATAAAATATCTATAATATCTTTTAATCTCATATTTGAGAACATTCCTAAAATAAAATCCAAATTTCACCACACCTTTACTGAATATTTATTAATTTTGAGCTTCTATTATACGATTCTTTTAACTTCTCTTCCACATCTTTATAGTTTTCTAAACTAATTTTACCTTCTATTACGTCTTCTACAGGAACTATATTATATATATTTCTAGATTTATAATATTTATTAACCCATGTAGGTATAAATTTTATTTCTTTTATTCTCTTAGTTTTTTTTATAAAATCTTTTTCTAATATTAATTTTACCATTAATCCATCTTCTGTTCTTGCATCTCCTAAATTTTCTCTTCTTTGGTTGGATAAAAAGTTCCCTAAAGAATAAACAACAAATTTATCTCTTCCTAAAACTTCCTTCTTTTCTGATTTATGTATAACATGAGGATGACTACCTAAAATAATATCACCACCCCATGCAAATATCTTATCAGCCAATTCTTCTTGATATAAACTTGGCCCTTTACTATATTCTTGGCCCCAATGTAATACTACAATTACAAAGTCTATATCTTTGGATTTCAAAGTTTTTATATCATTTTTTATTTTTTCTTCATCTATAACAGATGTATATTCAGTTAACTCAGACTCTGTTAATCTATATTCATTTCCATTAAATCCATAACTATATGATAAAAAACCTAGCTCTATATCATCAACACTTTTTATTAAAAAATCTTTAAAACCATTATTACTTGTTCCTAAGTTTTTAAGCCCTAACCTATTTATTTCATCAATAGTATATAGTAAACCATTTTTACCTTGATCTAAAATATGATTATTTGCTGTATTTATAATATCAAACCCCGCATATTTTAACGACTCCAAACTTTGCTTAGGCGTATTAAAGTTAGGATAACCTGAGTATCGTGAACCTTCTGGTCCTGCAACGGTTTCATAATTTACTATTGATATATCGGCAGATGATATATAATCTTTAACATATTTAAAATTTTCTGAGAAATCATATATTCCTTCAGATCTTACATATGCAGAATTTACCTGTGGCATATGATACATAACATCACCTGCTGCTAAGATACTAATCTCCCTTATATCTTCTTCTAATAAATATTCTAAATTAGGAGACTTTATTTCCTCTGTAACTAACAACTTATCTTGTAGCTTAAATTTTATTACAATAAAAAATAGTATTAAACTAATTATAAATATTATATATAGATATTTTTTTCTACCCTTTTCCATCATCCACCTCTTTATAACCATAATATACTAATGTAAAAAGCAAACCAACAGCTATTAATATATCTCCTAAACTTATAACTTTAGGTAAAATATATGGCCTTGGTATCTTAATTATATCTGATAAGTAGTTAATTTTCGACTCATTATTTATCAAACTATGTGTTAAAATTGCCCCTTTCTTTAGAATTTCAAACTCCTCATAAAGACCTGCATCCAATAAAGCTTCTGAAGAAACTGGCATTTTCCCTTCATTAAATAGCATAGCAATATAATTTAAAATCATTCCAGAAGCTATACTTTTAAAACCCTTGATTTTATAATTTAAAAGTATAGCTAGTATAACAAAAAAATATGTTGCCAGATGTATATACCCAAAGTTATTATGAATAATATCAGATATACTCCATGTTGAAAATATGGCAACAAAATAAAATAAAAAATATATTATAAAAGGATAAACTATAAGTTTTTTATGAGATATTTTTAAATTATGCAATCGATTAATATCCCCACCTATAAAAATTACTATTAAAGCTAATATAAATACCTCAAGAAACATCTTAACCTCCTAAAAATAAACACCTTAGGATATATCCTAAGGTGTTTACACACTTATAATCGTTTAATTAATATTCTACGAATAATTCTCTTTTAGCACCACAGATTGGACATTTGTCTTCATCTTTTGATAAAGTTACATATCCACATACTGGGCAAAGATCTACTACTTCAACTTCTAAATCTTTATCAGCATCTACAGCTTCTTTAGCCTCTGCAAATAATTTTGCGTGAACCTTTTCAGCTTCTATCGCAAATTGCATAGCTCTTACAGCTGTATCTTCTCCTTGCATTTTTGCTACTTCTATGTAAGCTGGATACATTTGTTCGAATTCAAAAACTTCTCCATTTATAGCTCCTTGTAAGTTCTCAGATGTTGTGGACTTTCCAAATCCTGCAGCTGAAGTTACATCATAGTCTCCTGCCTCATCTTTTAATGCATTAAAATGTAACGTTGCATGCACTTCTTCTGCATCAGATGTACAAAGGAATAATCTTCCTACATTTGGGAATCCATCTTTTGTCGCTTGTTCTCCCCAAATTCTGTATCTCATATGAGCCATACTTTCTCCACCAAATGCTGATCTTAAATTACTAGCAGTCATTGCGTTCATTATAATTCCCCCTTAAATAAATATTCATTATATACCATCACTCATTATTTTATACTAAAAGTAAAATTATGTCTAGGTCTTTAGATAATTTATAATAAAACCTAGACTATTTTTACTTAAAAATTATATTTTCTACTCCTAAACTTTCTAAAAAAGATTTTATAGTATTTTTTACTGATACTTCTGCATCATTTAAAATCCCTTTTTCTATTGACTCTTGCTCTATCTTTATTTTTTCCTCTTTTAAAATATCATATAAATTGTCAAATTTTAAAGGATTGAATATAGAGTTTTTTTCATCAAAAAAATATACATCTTCTTCATTTATAACATTATCTTGAATTTTGGGTTTGCCAATAGTTACTAATGCTGTTTTACCATTATCCTTTAATTCTACATCAATTTCATCCACACCTGCTTTTAAATACCCACTATATTTTACAAGAAATCCTTTATTAGTAAAAGGAAGTTTTATCCCACTTATCTTATAACTATCTTTATAATCTACCAAATTAGTATAATTATATTTTATTGTGCTAATTTCAGTTAAGTGCTCTATATTTTCATTAATTTTACTTGATAAAGTTTCAACACTATTTCTTACTCTAAACTTCTTATTTATAATAAATATAGAACCTAAAACTAATATCATTATTAGCAAAAAACTTATTATTTTCCTATTCTTCATTCTTACACCTTTTTCCAAATTTCTCTTTGCTTAAATAAAAAACTAAAAATCCCATTAAATATCCTACTATTACATCAGTAGGCCAATGTACCCCTAAATATAATCTTGAATATCCTATTATAGCTATTATAAGAAAGTTCAAAACATACGCTGCTATCTTATGAGTCTTATCTGTAAATTTCGATGCAATTATATATGTTAAAGTAGTATAAAAACTCATAGATACCATAGCATGTCCACTCGGGAAACTATAGCTAGTTTTTTCTATAGCCATATACATAATCGGTCTAGTTCTAGCAAATGTTAATTTAAGTAAAGCATTTAGCATATAGCTACCCACTATAGATAGTATAATCATCCAAGCCTTCTCTCTTTCCATATTACTTATATATCTATATCCTAAAAATAAAAGCGCTACTAAAAAGAAATATTTAGATCCGAATTGAGTTAATATCTTCATAATAGATAGTCCTAATACTGTCCTGCTAGCATAAATTTTATCCATTATAAATGTATCAAATAAAAATCCTGTATCTGTTCTTTGTACATTAATGCCTATAAAAAGTACAAACGATAATATAAAAACAGTTAATAATAATTGTAAGTTTTTCTTTTTCATAATTCACCTCGTATAAGTTATTAAGTATATAATACCCTATTTTTCATAAATAAAAAACTCCAAATTGTATAATTTGGAGTTTGAACATATATTATCTCTTGCTGAATTGTGGAGATTTCCTTGCTTTTTTGAAACCATATTTTTTTCTTTCTTTCATTCTTGAGTCTCTTGTTAAGAATCCTGCTTTCTTAAGTATAGGTCTTAATTCTGCATCCGCTTCAAGTAAAGCTCTAGAAATACCATGTCTTATAGCTCCTGCTTGACCAGTATGTCCACCGCCATGAACATTTGCTATAACATCATATTTATCAGCTGTTTCTGAAATTACAAGTGGTTCTTGTAATAATCTTTTCAAAACTTCAGATGTAAAGTATTCATCAAAATCTCTATTATTAACAACTATTTTTCCGCTGCCTGGTACAAGTCTAACTCTTGCTACAGAAGTTTTTCTTCTTCCAGTTCCCATATATTGTATATTAGCCACCTAAACTCCTCCTTTTCTATCCTTATATTTCGTATATTTCAGGTTGTTGAGCTTCGTGATTATGTTCTTCGCCTCTATAAACCTTTAATTTCTTAATCATTTTCTTACCTAATTTAGATTTAGGTAACATTCCTTTTACAGTAATTTCAATTATTCTTTCTGGATTCTTCTCAATTAATTGTGAGTACGGAACCTCTTTTAATCCACCTGGGTATCCTGTATGGTATACATGGTGCATTTGATTTAATTTATTACCTGTAAATTTAACCTTTTCTGCGTTTATTATTATAACATGATCTCCAGTATCTACATGTGGAGTATATGTTGGTTTATGTTTCCCACTTAATATAGTAGCAACTTCAGATGCTAATCTACCTAATACTTTTCCTTCTGCATCTATAACGTACCATTTTCTATCTATTTCAGCTGATTTAGCCATATAGCTTTTCATTACATTCCCTCCTTGTATCAGTTTAATATTGCTTAGTTTTGTGCTTCAAAGTCCGGGTTTCTCCAAAACACTCCTGTTTATTTTATTACATAAATTCTATTATGTCAATATCTTTCTCATTATTTATAAAATACTTTTTCTAAATACAAACCCTGAGGTCCTGCAGTTATACCCGCTTGTCCCCTGTCTTTTGATTTAATGATTTCATCTAATGAATTGTAACTTAATTTCCCAGTACCTATATATAGTAATGTGCCAACCATTATTCTAACCATATTGTGTAAAAATGCATTTCCCACAACTTCAAAATATACAAAATCTCCATCTCTATAAACTTCAAAGGATTTTATTGTTCTTATAGGGTTTACCCGTTCTAAGTTGTGACTAGTAGTTTTAAAAGAAGTAAAATTATGAGTACCTATAAATTTTTTTGCTGCTTTATTCATTAATTCTACATCTAAATAATAAGGAAAATGATAACTATAATTTCTATACAAAGCATTTATTAAAGTTCTATTGTAAACTATATATTTATATTTCCTAAATTTAGCATCAAATCTGGAGTGAAATTCAATATTTACTTCTTTAGAGTTTTTTATACTTATATCACCAGGTAATAAAAATTTCATAAGACTTTTATAATTACTAGCTGGAATATTACTCTCCGTTTTAAAATTGACTATTTGACCCAAACTGTGAACTCCTTTATCTGTCCTTCCAGCTGAGATTAGATTAACTTTGTGGGAGACAGCTTTTTCTATAGCCTTAATTAACTCTCCTTCAACAGTTCGAAGATTAGGTTGAATTTGATAGCCTGAAAAATTAGTTCCATCATATTCTACTTCTAATAAAATATTTTTTATCATATATACCTTGTAGCTATAATTATTAAAAAGAAAACACTTACACAAATTAATGTTACAATATCCAACCTATCTATTTTTAATGTATTAAGTCTAGTTCTATTTTCCCCGCCTCTATAACACCTAGCTTCCATAGCAATTGCTAGCTCATCTGCTCTTCTGAAAGCATTAATAAATAAAGGCACTAATAGAGGAACTAAAGCTTTAGCTCTTTTTACTAAGTTTCCTGATTCAAAGTCTGCACCTCTAGCCATTTGAGCTTTCATAATTTTATCTGTCTCCTCCAAAAGTGTAGGTATAAACCTTAAAGCTATAGTCATCATCATAGCTAGCTCGTGTGCTGGGAGACCAAACCTTCTAAATGGATTTAATAAATGTTCTATACCATCTGTTAAGGCTATTGGAGATGTTGTCAATGTTAGTATTGAGGTACCTGTAACTAAAAATATTAATCTCAATGCCATAAAACTAGCTTGATAAAAACCCTCTTTAGTAACTGTTAATGGTCCTATATTAAATAAAGGTTCCCCTTTTGTAAAAAACATATTTATTGAAAAAGTAAGTAAAATAATAAATATCAAAGGTTTTAAACCTTTTAATATAAACTTAAAAGGTAGCTTTGCTACTTTTATAGTTATAAGTATAAATGCAAGAACCAATAAATATGGAGTAAAGGAATTTATAAAGAACAAACTAATCATATAAAATAATGATAGCAAAATCTTTACTCTAGGATCTAGCCTATGTATTAAGGTATCTCCTGGGAAATATTGTCCTATTGTTATATCTTTAATCATAGCTATTTCTCCTTAAATATTTCATAATCTCATGCTTAGCTTCCTCAACAGTTAAAATATCATCATTTATTTCACTATCTTTTTTCTTCATAATTTGCATAAACTTAGTTATTTCTGGTACCCCTAAACCAAGTCTCTCAAGTTTGTCTGATTGTTTAAATACTTGTCTAGTTTCTCCATCTAGTTCTACTTTACCTCTAGAAAATACAATCACTCTACTTGCCAACTTAGCTATATCTTCCATACTGTGAGAAACTAATATTATTGTTACGTCTCCCTGCTTATATAATTTATCAATTTGATTTAAAATATCATCTCTACCTTTAGGATCTAAACCTGCCGTTGGTTCATCTAAAATTAAAATTTTTGGCTTCATAGCAAGTACTCCTGCTATAGCTACTCTTCTTTTTTGTCCGCCAGATAAATCAAAGGGAGATCTATCTTTCATAGTCTCATAATCTAATCCTACCAATCTCATAGCTGATATAACACGTTTCTTTACCTCATCCTCATTTAAGTTTAAATTTCTAGGACCAAAAGCTATATCTTCATATATTGTCTCTTCAAATAGCTGATATTCTGGATATTGAAATACTAATCCAACTTTCTCCCTTATATCTTTCATGTTTACTTCATCGTTAGTTATATCAATATCTCCTATGAATATTTTACCTGCACTTGGTTTTATTAATCCATTCAAATGTTGTACAAAAGTTGATTTTCCAGAACCCGTGTGCCCTATTAATCCTATAAACTCACCGGACTGAATTTCCAAATTAATTGTGTCTAATGCCTTTTTTTCAAAAGGAGTTTCTGGATTATATACATAACTTAAATTTTCTACTTTTATATTCATATACTATTCACCAGCTCTTCTATAGATAAGATATCATCTTTTATATTAAATCCTTCTTTTTTCAATTCATAAGCTAATTCTGTTACCTGTGGAACATCTAACCCTAATTTTTTTATAGTTTCTACTTTAGAAAAAACATCTCTTGGACATCCTTCCAGAGCAACACCGCCATCAGCCATAACGATAACTCTATCAGCTTGAACAGCTTCGTCCATAAAATGTGTTATTAACACTATGGTTTTATTTTCTAATTTATTTAGTTTATTAATTGTATGCATGACCTCTTTACGTCCAGTTGGATCTAGCATTGCTGTTGGCTCATCAAAGATTATACAATCTGGCTGCATAGCTAAAATACCAGCAATAGCAATTCTTTGCTTTTGTCCACCAGAAAGTAAATGTGGCCCATGAGTTTTATACTCAGTCATTTCTACTAACTCTAAAGCCTTATCTACTCTTTTTCTGATTTCTTTAGGATCAACTCCTAAGTTCTCAGGTCCAAAAGCTACATCTTCTTCTACTATAGTTGCAACTATTTGGTTATCAGGATTTTGAAAAACCATGCCTGCTTTTTCTCTTATTTTCCAAATATTTTTTTCTTCATTAGTATCCATACCTGATACTAATATTTTCCCTTCAGTTGGACTCAAAAGTCCATTAATTAACTTTGCTAATGTTGATTTACCTGAACCATTATGTCCTAATATAGCAACAAACTCTCCATTTTCTATCTGCAAATTCAAATTATTTACTGCTTTTCTATCAGCATCAGGATAACTAAAACTTAAGTTTTCTATTTTTATCATATTCACATTACTCTGCCTCCTCACCAATTTACAATTCAAAAATTATATTCAATATAGACTTTGAATTATAAATTGATAAAAAGGGACTAAGCTTCACTTAATCCCTTCCAGTTATATTATATCAATTTATATAAATTTATATACTATACTAATTCTAATATAGCCATCTCAGCCGCATCTCCACGACGAGGTCCTAATTTTAAGACTCTAGTGTATCCACCATTTCTATCTTCATAAGCTGGAGCTATTTCTTCAAATAGCTTAGTCACTACATCTTCGCTATATATATATGATAACGCTTGTCTTCTTGCGTGTAAATCTCCTCTTTTTCCTAGAGTAATCATCTTATCAGCCATTCTTTGTGTTTCTTTTGCTTTGTGTAATGTAGTCTCTATTCTACCATTTTCTAATAAAGATGTTACTTGGTTTCTAAGTGTCGCTAATCTGTGATCAGTTTCACGACCTAACTTTCTTAATTTAGCCACTTTTATCCCTCCTCCATACTATTCTTCAGATTTTTTGAGGCTTAAATCTAATTCTTCTAATTTATTTTCAATTTCCTCAAGGGATTTTTTTCCTAGATTTCTTACCTGCATCATTTCTTCAGGTGTCTTTTCTATTAACTCATCCACTGTGTCTATTGATGCACGTTTTAAGCAATTATAGCTACGAACTGATAAATCTAATTCTTCTACTGTCATCTCTAACACTTTTTCTTTCTCATCTTCTTCTACTTCTATCATTATCTCTACATCATCTACATGATCATTAAGATTTATAAATAGATTTAAGTGTTCGCTAAGTATTTTAGCTCCTAAAGATGTTGCTTCATCAGCCTTTATACTTCCATCTGTCCAAACCTCTAAGATTAATCTATCATAATCTGTAATTTGGCCTACCCTTGTGTCTTCTACATGGAAGTTAACCTTATTAACTGGAGTAAAGGATGAATCTACTGGTATTGTTCCAGCCGGTTGTCCATCTTCTTTATTCTTCTCAGCCACTACATATCCGCGGCCTTTAACTAATTCTAACTCCATATATAAATCTGCTTCTTCATTAGCTGTCGCTATATGGTGGTCTCCATTTACTATTTCTACATCTGGACCTACAATGATATCTTCAGCTTTTATTTCTTGTTCACCTTTAGCTTCAATTATCATAGTTACTGGCTCATCAGTATGCATAATAGCAGTTATCCCTTTGATATTTAATATCAACTCTGGAACATCTTCTAATATACCAGGAATAGTTGAAAACTCATGGTCTACACCTTCAATCTTAATTGAAGCTACAGCTGCTCCTGGTAAAGAAGATAATAAAACTCTTCTAAGAGAGTTTCCTAAAGTAGTCCCATAACCTCTTTCTAAAGGTTCTACCATGAATTTCCCATAATTGTCCTCATCGCTTAGTTCTAAAACTTCAATTATCGGTTTTTCTATTTCTATCATTAAACACTAACCCCCTTAAAATTTAGGTTTACAAAGTACGAGGGTAACTGATTCAATTTTAATCTCATTATCTTGAATACAACTCTACTATTAAATGCTCTTCTATTGGTAAATCTATATCTTCTCTTGAAGGTTCAGATACTATTGTCCCTTTAAATTGATCAAGATCTAAGCTTATCCATTTAACCACATTACCATTGTGATTAGCCACTAAGTCTTTTATCTTCTCACTTTTTCTACTTCTTTCTTTTACTTCTATAACATCTCCTACTGCAACTTGATATGAAGGTATATCTACCTTTTTACCATTTACTAGGAAGTGTCCGTGAGTAACTAATTGTCTTGCTTCTGCTCTTGAAGAAGCTAATCCCATTCTGAAAACTACATTATCTAATCTTTGTTCTAAAATTTGTAATAAGTTTTCACCTGTTATTCCTTTTGTTTTATCAGCTATTAAAAAGTTTCTAGCCATTTGTGACTCTGAAACTCCATAATATCTACGAACTTTTTGCTTCTCTCTTAACTGTTTTCCGTATTCAGTTACTTTTACTCTTCCTTGTCCGTGTTGACCTGGAGCATAATTTCTTTTATTTAGAGCACAGTTATCTGTATAACATCTGTCTCCTTTTAAATATAATTTTGTCCCTTCTCTACGACATAACTTACATACTGGACCTACATGTCTTGACATATTCTACACACCCCCTATTATTATACTCTTCTACGTTTTGGTGGTCTACAACCATTATGAGGTATTGGAGTAACATCTTTTATCATAGTTACTTCTAAACCACTCGCTTGTAAAGATCTAATTGCTGCTTCTCTTCCTGAACCTGGTCCTTTAACATAAACATCAACATATTTTAAACCGTGTATCATAGCTTTTTCCGCTGCTTCTTGAGCTGCTTCTTGAGCTGCAAACGGTGTTGATTTTTTAGAACCTCTAAATCCTAATTGTCCTGCACTTGCCCATGATAATACATTACCATTTAAATCTGATAAAGTTACCATTGTATTGTTAAATGTAGAAACTATATGCGCTTGTCCTCTTTCTACATTTTTACGTTCTCTTCTTTTACCACGACTTGTACGACGTCCTTTTAATTTTTGTTTAGCCACTTTTATCCCTCCTTACCTATTATTTTTTAGGTCCTTTTCTCGTTCTAGCGTTAGTTTTAGTTTGTTGACCTCTAACTGGAAGTCCTCTTCTATGTCTAACTCCTCTATAACAGTTTATTTCTCTTAATCTTTTTATATTCATAGCTACATCTCTACGTAAATCACCTTCTACAGGCATTTCACTTATTTTTTCCCTAATTCCAGCTACTTCTGCTTCAGTAAGATCTTTAACTTTAGTATCAAAGTTAACTCCTGTGCTTTCAAGTATTTCTCTAGATGTTGGTCTTCCTATTCCGTAGATATATGTTAAAGCTACCTCTACCCTCTTATCTCTAGGTAAATCCACTCCTGCTATTCTAGCCATTATAATTTACACCTCCTGTGGTTCTTTATTCAAACTATCCTTGTCTTTGTTTATGTCTAGGATTTTCACAAATTACCATTACTCGTCCATTTCTTCTAATTATTTTACATTTTGAACACATTTTTTTTACTGATGGTCTAACTTTCATTTAGTTCCCTCCTTGCTACTTCTTACGCCAGGTAATTCTACCTCTTGTCAGATCATATGGTGAAAGTTCTACTGTTACAGTATCTCCAGGTAATATCCTTATATAATTCATTCTAAGTTTTCCAGAAATATGACCTAATACTTCATGACCATTTTCCAATTCAACTCTAAATATTGCATTTGGTAAAGCTTCCAAAACCGTACCCTCAACTTCAATAAGTTCTTCTTTAGACATTATATCTTGAACCTCCTATTATACTTTACATTCTATTTATATGGTTCCAATAATTTTCTGATATAAGCATTTTTCACGCTGAAATTATTATCTTTCCTGTAGTTAATTTCTGGTAAAACTTTATTGTAAAAAGATAAATGCTTTATCTTTTTCTTTTTAGGCTTATCTACCTTTCTTAAATCTCCATCAACAATAAGGACATAATCCTCATTTAAGATTTCATAAACTAGAAATACTCTTCCTTTATCTCTTCCTGATTTAGATTTTACAACCTGTCCTACCTGAATACCCTTTTCCAAGTCCATTTTAACCACCTTTTAGGAAAGTGCTTCTACTATTTCACTGAATATATCTTCTATTTCTTTTGTTCCATCTATATTCAATATTAAGTTCTTGTCTGTATAGTAATCTATTAAAGGTTGTGTTTCTTTACCATATACTTCTATTCTAGTAGATACCGTTTCTTCTGTATCATCTTCTCTTTGGTACAATTCACCTTGATCTAAGTCACATATTCCTTCAACCTTTGGAGGATTAAACTTAATATGATAAGTTGCACCACAAGTTCTACAGATTCTTCTTCCAACTACTCTTTCAAGCAATACTTCTTTGGAAGCACTTAAATTTATAACTTTATCTAATTCTATACCTAAGTCTTTTAACTCTTCATCCAAAGCATCAGCTTGATCTATATTTCTTGGAAATCCATCTAATAGAAATCCATCTTTACAATCTTCTTCTGTTAATCTATCTTTTATTAAAGAAACTACTAATTCATCTGGAACTAACAAGCCTTTATCCATAAAAGATTTGGCTTGTTTTCCTAAATCAGTACCTTCTGCTATATTCTTTCTTAATATGTCACCCGTTGATATATGAGGCACATCGTATTTCTTAACTATAGATGATGCCTGTGTTCCTTTTCCAACTCCTGGTGGCCCTAATAATACTAAACGCATCTTACCATCTCCTATAGTTTAATTTAAAAATCCTTTGTAATGTCTCATTAACATTTGTGCTTCTAATTGTTGTACTGTTTCAAGTGCAACCCCAACAACTATAATAACAGCTGTTCCTCCAAAAGTTATATTCATATTAAATACTTTTGAAAGTATTATTGGTAAAGAAGCTAATATCGCTAATGATAAACCTCCTACGAAAGTGATCCTATTTACTATTCTATTTAAATATTCTGATGTTGGTCTTCCAGGTCTTATTCCTGGTACGAAACCACCATTTTGTTGTAAGCTTTTAGCATACTCTACAGTATTAAATTGTATAGCTGTATAAAAGTATGTGAAAAACATTATTAATATAATATTTGAAATAGAATAAATCCAAATTCCTACATTGCCTGCTGGAGTTAAGTATTTTGTTATCCACTCAGACTTTGTAAACATAGCTATAGTTTGTGGGAAAGCTAGTAATGATGATGCAAATATTACTGGCATTACACCAGACATAGATACCTTTATTGGTATGTGTGTATTTTGACCACCATACATTTTTCTTCCAACTACACGCTTTGCATATTGAACAGGAATTCTTCTTTCTCCTTCTTGTAGAGCTACTACTAAAGCTACTATTACTAACATAGTAATAACGAAAGCTAAAGCTGTAACTATACTTAACTCTCCAGCTTTAATAGCTTTAAAGCCATAAACTATATCTGTTGGTAATTTTGAAACAATACCTACAAATATTAATAGAGAAATACCATTTCCTATTCCTTTTTCTGTAATCATGTCTCCTAACCAAATTAGGAAAGACGTACCCGCTACTAGTGATAATATAACTATAAGCTTTTGTAAGCCATTAGTTGCTTCCAAAGCACCACTGAATAATCCTAGTGTATAGCCTGTTGCTTGTATTAACGCTAAAACAATAGCCATATATCTTGTATATCTGGCTATTTTCTTGCTTCCTTCTTCGCCCTCTTTAGCTAATTCTTCTAAAGAAGGTATAGCTATAGTTAATAGTTGTATAACTATTGAAGCTGTAATATAAGGATAAATATTAGTAGCGAATATACTAAACCTACTAAAGTTACCCCCACTCATCATATCCATAAAATCTAAAAGTCCACCTTTAGACTGTTCAAATACAAGTTTTATAGCTTCGCTATTCATAAATGGTACTGGTATGCTAGATCCTAACCTAAAAACTAAAAGAAGTAATATAGTATATATCATCTTCTTTCTAATCTCAGGAACTCTCCAAGCATTCCTTAAGGTTGATAGCATACTAAATCACCTCAACCTTTCCTCCTGCAGCTTCTATTTTTTCAGCAGCAGATTTACTAAACTTATTAGCTTGTACAGTTAATTTAACATTTAATTCGCCATCACCTAATACTTTTACTCCGTCTATTGCTTTTCCTTTTTTAACTAATCCTTCACTAAACAATAGTTCAGGTGTTACAACTGTTCCCTCTTCAAATAATGCTAGGTCTGAAACGTTTACAAGGGCATATTCTTTTTTGAATATATTAGTAAAACCTCTCTTTGGTAATCTTTGGAATAATGGTGTTTGTCCACCTTCAAATCCTACTCTAGTACCTTTTCCTGCTCTCGCATTTTGTCCTTTATGACCTTTTCCTGATGTTTTACCAAATCCTGAACCAATTCCACGGCCTACTCTTTTTCTTGCTTTAGTTTCTCCACCTTTGTTTGGCCTTAAGTTATTTAGTTTCATTAGACACACCTCCTTATTAATAATTATCTAATGCTTAACTATTATCCTAATATTTCTTCTACAGTCTTACCTCTTAATTTAGCAACTTCTTCTACTCTTTTCAGTTTTTCTAAACCTTCTAAAGTTGCATTAACTACGTTTCTTGGATTTGATGTACCAAGACGTTTAGTTCTTATATCTCTTATTCCAGCTAACTCACATACAGCACGTACTGGACCACTCGCCACAACTCCCGTACCTTCTGCAGCTGGCATTAATAATACTTTTCCTGCTCCAAAGTGTCCTAATGTTTCATGAGGTATAGTTGTACCTACCATTGGAACTTCTATTAGATTTTTCTCAGCATCTTTTATTGCTTTGTTAATAGCTTCTGGTATTTCTAATGCCTTAGCCATACCTACTCCTACCTTACCTTTTTCATCTCCTATTACAACTAGAGCTGAAAATCTGAAGTTTCTACCACCTTTAACAACTTTAGCAACACGATTGATGCTAACTACTCTCTCTTTGAAATTAGATTCTTTACGACCTCTTTTATTTCTCATGGTTTGTTATTTACCTCCTTTTCTTAAAATTTAAGACCTGCTTCTCTTGCACCTTCAGCTACAGCTTTGATTCTTCCGTGATATATATATCCACTTCTATCAAACACCACTTCTTTGATCTCTTTTTCTATAGCTCTTTTTCCTATGGCTTCTCCTACATATTTAGCCGCTTCTATATTAGAAGTAGATTCTAAGTTAGCATCTTTATCTAATGTTGAAGCTGAAACTAATGTGTTTCCTGATATATCATCTATTAGTTGAGCATATATATGCTTTCCACTTCTATAAACACTTAGTCTTGGTTTAGCAGGAGTTCCTTTAACATTCATTCTGATTCTACCATGTCTTTTTTGTCTTTTAACGTTTCTATTAGCTTTCTTAATCAATGTTTTTCACTCCTTTCTAACTACCAGCTTTACCAACTTTTCTAATTATACGTTCACCTTGGTACTTAACCCCTTTACCTTTGTAAGGTTCTGGTTTTCTGTAATCTCTTATAACTGCAGCATAGTTACCTACTTTTTGTTTATCAGCACCTGATATAACAATTTTAGTAGCTTCTGGTGTTTCAACTGTTATTCCTTCAGGGTCTTCTAACTCTACTGGGTGAGAAAATCCTAAAGTTAAAACAAGTTTATTACCTTGTTTAGCCGCTCTGTATCCTGTACCTTCTATTTCTAATACTTTTTTGTAACCTTCAGTCACACCTATAATCATATTAGAAATTAATGTTCTTGATAAGCCGTGAACTGATCTATGTCTCTTCTTATCAGATGGTCTTGCCACATAGATTGTATTATCTTCTATTTTTAAATCCATATCCGGATCTATTTTTTGCTCCAATGCTCCATTTTTACCTTTAACTTCTACTAAGTTACCTTCTTTGATGTTAACTTCAACACCTGCAGGTATCTCTATTGGTAATAATCCAATTCTGGACATTGATTACACCTCCCTAATTTACTTTTCTATAAACTACCAAACGTAACAAATTACCTCTCCACCAATACCTTCTTTTCTAGCATCTTTATCAGTCATTATTCCTTTTGAAGTAGATACTATAGCTATACCTAAACCTCCAAGCACCTTTGGTACTTCATCAGATTTAACATATACTCTAAGTCCTGGCTTTGAAATTTTTCTGATTCCTGACATTACCTTCTCATTGTTAGGACCATATTTTAATTCTACTCTTAATATTCCTTGCTTACCATCATCTATTACATCATATCCATTTATAAACCCTTCCTCTAAAAGGATTCTAGCTAAATCTTTTTTAACATTAGATGCTGGTATATCAACTGAGCTATGTTTAGCATCATTGCTATTTCTAACTCTAGTTAACATATCTGCAATTGGATCTGTCATCATATTCGATTGCCTCCTCTCTTAAATTAATACTACCAGCTTGCTTTTTTAACTCCAGGTATCTGACCTTTATGAGCTAATTCTCTAAAGCATATACGGCATACTCCATATTTTCTTATATAACCGTGTGGTCTTCCACATATCTTACATCTATTGTACTCTCTCGTACTAAATTTTTGCTTTCTCTTTTGTTTCGCAATCATTGACTTTTTAGCCAAAACAATTCCCTCCTTCTATCTACTTTTTAAAAGGCATACCCATCAGACTTAAGAATTCTTTCGCTTCTTCATCTGTTTCAGCTGTAGTTACTATAACTATATCTAAACCTCTTATACGTTCAACTTTATCGTATTCAATCTCAGGGAATATTAATTGTTCTTTGATTCCTAAAGCATAGTTACCTCTACCATCAAAGGAACGACTACTAACACCTCTAAAATCTCTTACTCTTGGTAAAGCAATATTCATAAGCTTATCTAAGAAATCATACATTTTTTGACCTCTTAAAGTAACTTTCGTACCGATGCTCATACCTTCTCTAAGTTTAAAATTAGCTATTGATTTTTTAGCTTTTGTAACAACTGGTTTTTGCCCTGCTATTATTTCTAATTCTTCAACCGCCGCTTCTAACACTTTAGGGTTATCTTTAGCTTCACCTACACCCATATTAATAATAACTTTTTCTAATTTTGGAACTTCCATTACGTTATCGTATTGGAATTTCTCCATTAAAGCTTCCACAACTTCATTTTCATACTTCTCTCTTAATCTGGAAGTCATATGTTTACCTCCTCTCCATTATGTTATTTATCTAATTCACTACCACATTTTTTACAAACTCTTACTTTCGAACCATCTTCAGATACCTTATATCCTACTTTTCTTCCGTGATCACAGTTACTACAGAAGTACATAACGTTTGATACATCTATAGGTCCTTCAACTTTCACTATACCACCTGGCTGTGTTGGTCCTTGAGGTTTCTCATGTTTTGTAAGCATGTTTACATTTTCAACTATTACTCTATTCGTATCAGGTAGTGTTTTTAATACTTTTCCTTTTACTACATTATCTTTTGTAGATCTGCTATTACCTGATATAACAACTACTGTGTCTCCAGTTTTAATTTTCAACTTACACACCTCCTATTATAATACTTCTGGCGCTAAAGATATTATTCTCATGAAATTTCCATCTCTAAGCTCTCTTGTTACAGGTCCAAATATACGTGTACCTACCGGACTTCCATCATCTTTTAATATTACTGCTGCATTGTCGTCAAACTTTATATATGAGCCGTCAGATCTCTTTACTCCGCTTTTAGTTCTTACAATAACAGCCTTTACAACCTCACCTTTTTTAACAACCCCGCCTGGTGTTGCTGATTTTACTGAACAAACTACCGTGTCTCCAACTCTAGCATATCTTTTGTTAGTTCCTCCTAGAACTCTTATAACTAATAGTTCTCTTGCTCCGGAGTTATCTGCTACTCTCATACGGCTTTCTACTTGTATCATTTGACTAACCTCCCTTCTAGCATAAGTCTACTATTTTGCTTTCTCTACTATATCAACTAGTCTCCAGTTTTTATCTTTACTTAACTTTCTAGTTTCCATAATTTTAACTACATCACCAATTTTACACTCATTGTTCTCGTCATGAGCTTTAAACTTAGTGGTTTTTTTCATTTGCTTACTGTATAAAGGATGTTTTACGAATGTTTCAACAGCTACTACTATAGTCTTGTCCATTTTATCGCTAACAACTCTTCCTACTCTTAATTTACGCATTCCTCTTTCCATCTAAGATTAAACCTCCTTTCCTATTCCTAATTCTCTCTCTTTTATAATAGTTTTTACACGAGCTATATTTTTTCTAACTGCTTTTATTTGCTGAGGATTATCTAATTGACCTGTAGCCAATTGAAACCTTAAGTTAAATAATTCAGTCTTAAACTCTAATAATTTGCTATCTAATTCTACTTCTGTTAATTGGCGAATTTCTTTAGCTTTCATTAGATTCACCACCCTCTTCATCACGTGATACAAACTTAGTTTTTATAGGTAATTTGTGTGCAGCAAGTCTCATAGCTTCTCTAGCTACGTCTTCTGAAACACCACCCATTTCGAATAAAACTCTACCTGGTTTAACAACCGCTACCCAATATTCTGGTGAACCTTTACCGGATCCCATACGAGTTTCAGCTGGTTTAGCAGTAACTGATTTATCTGGAAATATTTTTATCCATACACTACCGCCTCTTTTTGCATATCTAGTCATAGCACGTCTAGCTGCCTCTATTTGATTAGAAGTAATCCATGCAGGTTCTAATGCTTGAAGACCAAACTCACCATAAGTTATAGTGTTTCCACGATATGCCTTACCTTTCATTCTACCTCTATGCACTTTACGAAATTTAACTCTCTTAGGCATTAACATTATATCTTCCTCCTTCCCTTTTTGCGTATATACTATTTATTTCTCTCTTCTTCTGACTTTGGTGCTTCAGGAAGTATTTCTCCCTTATAGATCCAAACTTTAACTCCCATTTTACCGTAAGTAGTATCCGCTTCAGCAAAACCGTAGTCAATATCAGCCCTTAATGTTTGTAGTGGTATAGAACCTTCACTATATCCTTCTGTTCTAGCCATATCAGCTCCACCAACTCTTCCTGATACTGAAGTTTTTATACCCTTACCACCAAATCTCATTGTTCTTTGTATAGATTGTTTCATAGCTCTTCTGAAAGAAACCCTTCTTTCTAACTGTCCAGCTATATTTTCAGCAACAAGTTGTGCATCTAGTTCTACAAGCTTAACTTCCTCTACATTAATAACAACTCTTTTACCAGTTAACTTTTCTAAGTCATTTCTAAGTGCCTCTACTTCAGAACCACCTCTACCTATAACCATACCTGGTTTAGCAGTATTAATCGTTAATTTTATTCTATTTGCAGCTCTCTCTATTTCAATGCTGGAAATTCCCGCAGCATACATTTTCTCTTTTACATGTTTACGTATGTGATAATCTTCAACAAGTAAATCTCCAAATTCTTTTTTATCAGCATACCATTTAGAATCCCAATCTTTAATTACTCCCAATCTAAAACCATGTGGGTTTATTTTTTGACCCATTCAATATCCCTCCTTTACTATTCTCTCTCTTTTACTACTACTCCTATATGACTAGTTCTTTTTAATATAGGATCTGCCATTCCTTTAGCTTTTGGTCTCCATCTTTTCATTTGTGGACCTTCATTAGCATAAGCTTCTGATACATAAAGCTTTTCTCTATCTAAACCAAAGTTGTTCTCTGCATTAGCAATTGCTGAATTAAGCACATCTTCTAATACCTTTGCACCTTTTTTAGGTGTGAACTTTAAAATAGATAGAGCTTCATCTACTTGTTTACCTCTAATTTCAGTACATATAAAACCTACTTTTAAAGGAGAAACTCTTACATGTTTCGCTATCGCTCTAGCTTCCATCATATTACCTCCTCATCTATTTTAATTGAGATGCCTTTTCCGTTGTTCTAGCAGAGTGTGATCTAAACGTTCTTGTTAAAACAAACTCACCTAATTTATGCCCTACCATATCCTCTACTATATATATTGGCACGTGTTTTCTTCCATCATGAACCGCTATAGTATGTCCTACCATATCTGGAAATATAGTTGAACGACGGGACCATGTTTTTATAACCTTCTTTTTGTCACTTTCATTTAATTCATCTATTTTCTTTAATAAATGATCATCACAAAAAGGTCCTTTTTTAAGAGATCTACCCATTACAATGCCTCCCTTCTATTAATCTTTTCTACCGCTACGCTTACCTCTACGTCTACCTCTTACGATAAACTTATCAGATTTCTTAGCTTTTCTAGTTTTATATCCTAATGTTGGTTGACCCCATGGTGTTACTGGTGATGGCATACCTATTCCTGTTCTACCTTCCCCTCCACCGTGTGGATGGTCTACCGGATTCATCGCTGTACCTCTAGTTTGTGGTCTTATACCTAAGTGTCTAGATTTACCCGCTTTACCTATAGTTCTGTTTTCATGTCCTACATTTCCAACTTGACCTATAGTAGCTTTACAATCTAATCTAACTAACCTAAACTCAGATGAAGGTAATCTTAATTGTGCATATTTACCTTCCTTAGCAATTAGTTGAGCATGAGCTCCAGCTGTTCTAGCTAATTGTCCACCTTTTCCTGGTTGTAACTCTATATTATGAACCACTGTACCTACAGGGATATTTCTAAGTGGTAAAGCATTACCTACCTTAATATCAACGTCTACACCCGATTCTATAACATCTCCTACTTGAAGTTTGTTAGGAGCTAATATATATCTTTTTTCTCCATCAACATAATTGATTAAAGCTATATAAGATGTTCTATTTGGATCGTATTCTATCGCAGCTACTCTTCCTTCTATTCCATCTTTATTTCTCTTGAAATCTATTTGTCTATATTTTCTCTTAGCACCGCCGCCTCTATGACGACTAGTTATTCTACCTTGTGCGTTTCTTCCTCCAGTCTTGCTTAGCTTCGTTACTAAGTTTTTCTCTGGCTTTGTTTTAGTTACTTCTTCAAAAGTAGAAACTGCCATTCCTCTAAGACCAGGAGAAGTCGCTTTAAATTTCTTTATACTCATTATTTTCCCTCCCTTTCCTCTTTACTACATTCCTTCAAAGAATTCTATAGGTTCAGAGTCTTCTTTAAGCTTTATTATAGCTTTTTTCCAGTCTGCCCTTCTTCCTGAAGTCATGCCTTGTGTCTTAAGTTTTCCACGTACGTTTATTGTGTTAACTTTTTCTACTTCTACCTCAAATATCTCTTCTATCGCTCTTTTTATTTCAGTTTTATTAGCTCTTTTATCTACCTTAAAAGTATATTTGCCTTCCGCCATATCATCCATACTTTTTTCAGTAATTATAGGCTTAATTATTATATCGTGTGAGATAAGCATTAAGCGTACACCTCCTCCACTAATTTTACTGCATCTTTAGTTATTATAAAAGAATCATAATTAACTATGTCATATACATTTATAGTATTAACTAAAGCAGTTTTTACTCCTGGTATATTTTTAGCTGACTTTATAACATTTTCATCTTTTTCTGTTAATATTATTAAAGCCTTTCTGTTAGCCTTAATTTTTCCCAGGAAATTAGCCATTTCTTTTGTTTTAGGTTCATCAAACTTAATTTCATCTAAAACTATTATTTCTTCATTATTAACTTTTGATGTTAAAGCTGATTTTAAAGCTATTCTTCTAACCTTTTTAGGTAGTTTATAGCTATAATCTCTAGGTTTTGGCGCAAAGCTAACTCCACCACCAACAAAATGCGGTGCTCTAATACTTCCTTGACGAGCTCTACCAGTACCTTTTTGTCTCCAAGGTTTTCTTCCTCCACCTCTTACTTCAGCTCTAGTTTTAACTGATTGAGTTCCTTGTCTTTTGTTTGCAAGTTGATTTTTTACAACTTCATACACTGCATGTTCATTAACCTCAACTCCAAAGACATTTTGATCTAATTCTATTTCTTCTACTTGTTCTCCAAGCATGTTCAAAACATGTACTTTCGGCATTAAATTTCCTCCTTTCTCATGTTATCTTATTTATTCTTTACTGTATTTTTAACAGTTACGATTCCTTTTTTAGGTCCTGGTATTGCACCTTTTACTAAAAGAAGGTTTCTCTCTGCATCCACTCTTACTACCTCTAGGTTTTGAACAGTAACTCTTTCGTTACCCATTCTTCCACCCATTCTATGACCTTTGAAAACTCTACCTGGATAAGTAGCAGCAGACATACCACCTGGACTTCTATGGAAGTGAGAACCATGTGTTTCTCTACCTCTTGCAAAGCCATGTCTCTTGATAACACCTTGAGTACCTTTACCTTTTGAAGTACCTATAATATCAACTTTATCTCCAGTTTCATATATATCTACTTTTATTTCTTGGCCTATCTCATATTCATCAACATTTTCCACTCTAAATTCTTGTAAGAACTTCTTTGCCTCCACATCACTTTTTGCAAAATGACCTTTTTTAGGCTTGTTTAAATGTTTATCTTTTACTTCAGCAAAACCCACTTGAATAGCATTGTATCCATCTGTTTCAACAGTTTTCTTTTGAACAACTACCACAGGTCCTGCCTCTATAACCGTTACTGGAATAACCTCACCATTTTCTAAAAATATTTGAGTCATCCCTACTTTTCTTCCTATTATATTTTTCATACTTGCACCTCCTATTATATTACAGCGGATTGCCTCGCAATCTTATAACTATAGATTATGATTTTATCTCTATATCTACTCCAGCTGGTAAATTTAGCTTCATTAACGAATCAATCGTTTCTTGAGTAGGATTTAAGATATCTATTAATCTTTTATGAGTTCTTTGCTCAAATTGTTCTCTTGATTTTTTGTTTACGTGAACAGATCTTAATATAGTTATTCTCTCTATATCTGTTGGTAGGGGTATTGGCCCTGAAACCTCAGCACCTGTTCTCTTAGCTGACTCAACTATCTTTTGAGCAGACGTATCTAAAAGCTCATGATCATATGCTTTTAATCTTATCCTAATCTTTTGTTGTTTTGACATTTAATTCCCTCCTTTTAGCGCATGCTAACCTTTTACATGCAACTTAGAGCCTATATACACTCTTCCGGGTGTGTTATTAGTTTTTTTATTAAACCTTAGCCCTAGTCGCTCGATTTGAAATCGAACATTCTCAGTAGAAATTACCTGTTATCAGCCACCTTCTACGTCATCGCAATGTCTATATTTAAGCACCATTACATCTTACATCATTGAGACTTAAATTTCAAGTCTTTTTTATATTTTTTTAAAAAATAAGATCCCGTGGCCTTTGGGATCTTATTTTTATTTGAAATTATTATAATATCTTAGTAACAACTCCTGAACCAACTGTTCTTCCACCTTCACGGATTGAGAATCTTAAACCTTCTTCTATAGCTATTGGGTTTATTAATTCTATCGTGAATTTAGCGTTATCTCCTGGCATTACCATTTC
>JASLAT010000012.1 GCA_030146915.1 Tissierellales bacterium | reverse complement strand
AAAAAGTCCTTAAGAATTTACTTATCTTATGGTATACTATTAAAAATAGTAAAATGAAAAAAAGGAGGAATAGTTGTGGAGTATGTAGGAGAAGGGTTAACTTTTGATGATATACTGTTACTTCCAGGAAAGTCAGAAGTTTTGCCAAGAGAGGTTAAGTTAAATACTAAGTTAACTAAAACAATTGACTTAAACATACCTTTAGTAAGTGCTGGTATGGATACGGTTACTGAATCAAGAACGGCAATTTCTATAGCAAGAGAAGGTGGAATCGGAATAATTCACAAGAATATGACTATAGAGCAACAAGCGTCAGAGGTAGATAGGGTAAAGAGGTCAGAGCATGGGATTATAACTGACCCATTTTATTTATCTAGACATCATATAGTTTCAGATGCTTTAGAGTTAATGGAAAGATATAGAATTTCAGGTGTACCTATTGTAGAGGAAGACAAAACTTTAGTTGGAATTATTACTAATAGGGACATTAGGTTTGAAACAGATACTACTAAGAAGATCGATGAAGTTATGACTAAGGAAAAGCTTATTACAGGAACTAGGGAAACAACTATGGATGAGGCTCTAGAGGAAATGAAAAAGTATAAAATTGAGAAGCTTCCTTTAGTTGATGAAGACAATAAGTTAGCTGGTTTAATAACTATTAAAGATATAGAGAAAACTATAGAACATCCTAACTCATCAAGGGACAGTTCAGGAAGATTAAGAGTTGGAGCGGCTGTTGGTGTTACTGATGATATGTTAGAGAGAGTTAAGGCTTTAGTTGATGCTAAGGTAGATGTTATAGTTTTAGATACAGCTCACGGACATTCCCAAGGTGTTATTGATGCGGTTAAGAGAATTAAGATAGAGTATCCTGATTTACAGGTAATAGCTGGTAATGTGGCTACTAGAGAGGCTACTGAGGATTTAATTAAGGCTGGTGCTGATGCGGTTAAGATAGGTATAGGGCCAGGTTCAATTTGTACTACAAGGGTAGTTACAGGTATAGGAGTTCCTCAAGTAACGGCTATTATGGAAGCGGCTAAGGCAGCTAGGGAGTATGGAGTGCCAATTATAGCTGATGGTGGTATTAAGTATTCTGGTGACATAACTAAGGCATTGGCAGCAGGAGCGAATACAGTAATGATTGGATCATTGTTTGCGGGTACTTATGAAAGCCCTGGTGAGGAAGAACTTTATGAAGGAAGAAGATTTAAGGTTTATAGAGGTATGGGTTCATTAGGAGCTATGGAGGCTGGAAGTAAGGATAGATATTTCCAAGAAGATACGAAGAAGTTAGTTCCAGAAGGTGTAGAAGGAAGGGTAGCTTATAAAGGACCTTTAGGAGATGTGGTTTATCAATTATTAGGTGGATTAAGATCTGGTATGGGTTATGTAGGTGCTAGAACTATCAGAGAATTACATGAAAAGTCCAAATATGTTAAGATAACTTCTGCTTCACTAGTAGAGAACCATCCACATGATATAAACATAACTAAAGAAGCTCCTAACTATAGTTTAAGATAGGAGGTTTTAAGGTGAAGAATTTCGTAGAAGAAAGTATAGTTAAGATTAGGGAAACAGTTGGAGACAGGAAAGCCTTATGTGGTTTGTCTGGAGGGGTAGATTCTTCAGTTGCAGCTCTTTTGGTTCATGAAGCTATAGGGGACAATTTGGTTTGTGTTTTTGTTGACCATGGTCTTTTAAGAAAGAATGAAAGGGAAGAGGTTGAGGAAATCTTTAAGGGGCACAATATTAATTTGATTACTGTTGATGCTGAGGAAAGATTTTTGTCTAAGCTTGAAGGGGTTACAGATCCAGAGGAAAAAAGAATGATTATCGGTGAAGAGTTTATTAGGGTTTTTGAAGAGGAACAGTCTAAGCTTACTGATATAGATTTTTTAGTTCAAGGAACTATTGCATCTGATGTTATTGAGTCAGGAACTAAGGGCAAGGTTGCTGTTAAGTCCCATCATAATGTTGGGGGCCTACCTGATGATGTAAACTTTGAATTGTTAGAGCCTTTAAGGGAGCTATACAAGGAGGAAGTTAGGGAGGTTGGAAGGGTTTTAGGTCTAGAGTCTATTATAGTAGATCGTCAACCATTCCCAGGACCAGGCCTTGGTGTAAGATGCTTAGGTGAATTGACTAAGGATAAGTTGGATATTTTAAGGGATGCAGATTGGATTTATAGGGAAGAGATTAAGAAGGCTGGTTTGGATAAGGAGATTTTCCAATACTTTGCAGTTTTACCTAATATACAGTCTGTAGGTGTAGTAGATGGGAAGAGAACCTATTGCCACACTATTGCTCTTAGGGCTGTAGCTTCTAAAGATGCTATGGAAGGCCAGTGGTATCCTATTCCTTTAGATGTTTTGGAGAAGATATCTAAGAGGATAACTGATGAAGTTAAGGAAGTTAATAGGGTAGTTTATGATATAACTAGTAAACCACCTGCAACAATAGAGTGGGAGTAAGGTTTGCTTATTAATAAATATTAAATATAACACCATAGAATTCTGAAAGGAATCTATGGTGTTTTTTTGTGTGAATTTATTTTAAATCTAAATAATTTTTAAAGGCATTGAATTCGAGACGATTTAAATTAGATTATGCATCATGATTAAAAGAATAGGGTTCCTAGATAAAATCAAAAGCTTATATAAAGATAATTAATCTATTTATTTACAGCCTTTCTTCTGACAAGTTACTCTACTAGCTGTATTAATCCAATCTTCTGGATTATCATCAATTCTTGCACCACATGCTGTATAGTTACCTTTTCTAATGTGTATCTTACCTCTTTCAGATTTTTTAGTATCGTTACCGATATATTTTATATTTGCCATCTAAACTCCTCCTTAATATTTGTAAGAACCCTATTATTTAGAAATAGCAAAAAAGTACTTATTAATAGTTTGAATTTTAAGGTAAATGACATTATGTATTATTATATAATGTAAAGTTATACATATTCTTATATTAATAGTATTTTTAAATAAGATGATTTTTTGCAAGGCTTAGAAATTAGAAATAACGTACCTATATATGGAATATCAAAAGGAAAATAGATACAAGGGAGAATTAAACATTGTAACTTTGTAACCTTGTAACTGAGTTTTAAAAGTATTTGAATTGCTCGAGTAAAAACTAAAGGTGAGTAATATTAGGGGTTATAAAGATTAAGATAAATGCTAATGACTTATTTGAAGACTTTTGAAATAGTAAGTTATAGTTACAATTCCCCCGTGCCTATTCCATAAAAAAGTTTAATAAGGGAAATTTATGTCTTAAATTTAAAAACCTTAATAGAAAGCACAGTAAGTGTAGACATAATTAGGAGAAATCCTATCAGAATGATTTAGGGGAAACCTTAAGATCTATACATAGATTATTTAATTATAACTAAGATGAATCTTAATAAAATACTAAGTATATATGATATTTATTTATAATATTGATATAATGATATATATTGAAATTTAATAGTAATTAATTTTGATGTATTTTAAAAATAATTAGATATAAAATTTAATTTTATATTAAATGATGTACTATATATGATATGGAGACTGTAGTGCAATAAGAGTAGGTTAGATAAAAGTCGTATTTTATAAGTAATAAAATATATTTGAGATTATATATAGATTTAACTAAATAATATTATTTAGAGAAATATAATTTGAGTATATCTTTATAGGGAAAATAAACAGTAGTTAGAAAATAAGGGGATAATTTTGGTTATATTATCACTAATTTGATTAGATTCAAGTTTAAAATTAAATTGAATTTAAGGAGGTATATAGTTTGAGTATTGATAATTCTTGCGAATGCATGCTTTGTAAAAACCATAAAAAATTTAATATGCCGAATGAGATAATTGAAGCAACTTTAAATAAAGATTTGGTTATTTTTTGTGGAGCAGGTATTAGCACTGAGTCAAAATCAGTGCTACCTTTCTCTTTTTACTCTAGTATTTTAGATGAAGTAGAGAATGAACTAGGTTATGATGTTGATAGTTCTATCAGCTTCTCAAGGCTTATGAGTCTATTTGTTGAAACCTTTCCAAATGGACGTAGAAAATTGTTAAACAAGATAAAAGCAAGGTTTGATTATATTAATTCTTTTCCCCAACTATTAAATATGGCTACTATGTTTCATAGAGAAGTTTCAGCCAATCCTTATATAGAAACTATAATTACTACTAATTGGGATACTTATTTTGAAGATTTTTGTGATTGTACGCCTATTCTTAATGACACTGATGCCACTCTTTGGAATGCGTTTGATAGAAGAGTATTTAAAATACACGGATCAATTAATAATATCGGTTCTATTGTGGCGACAGAAAAAGATTACGAGGAATCTCATGTTAGATTATCAAAAGATTTAATAGGGGATAGGCTAAAAACAATTTTATCAAGCAACACTGTTGTATTTATAGGATTTTCTTTTGGAGATGAAGATCTTAATGAGCTATTAGATATACTATCTGTAAAAATGGGAGATTTTAGTAATCAATATTACCTAATTACTATAGATGATAAGTGGGAATCTATTGATGATAATAGAATAATTCCTATTATTACAGATGGAACTTACTTCATACATCAACTAAATAATGAATTAATTAAAAGAAAAAAACTTTTTTCTAATTCTATTTATGATTATGCTGAAGAACTTCTACATTTTATCAATTATGAGCATGATAGAATCTTTGCATCAGATACATATATAAAGGAAATTAAAAAGTTTCCAGAGCTATTAATTTCTATTGCTTATCAGGATGCATTTATTCACTCACTTGAGAGGTGCTTAGCACATAGAAATAATGGAGAATATTTAATCCCAGGATATTTTGAGCCTAAAATTAAATTATATTATGATTATTACAGGACAAGACTATTAGAAAGAGAATATGGCCAAGCATTCTATAATCTTGGATATTCTGATGGCTTGTTATATCTTTATCTACTTAGTAATCATGATGAAGAGAGGGTTCCAGAATTATTTATATATAAACAGGAAAAGTTTAGAAGTAAAGATAATTTATTTGCTTATATATCAAAAAATAGAGATGAGGAACTATTTGAGTATTGCAAAGAAAAGGTCAAAAATATAAATGGTTTAGTTCTTCAGTTTATGCCTTGGTCCGTTTAAATATTTTTCTAATATTTTATTATTTTTAATAATCTTAAGTTAAAAGAGCACAGAGATTTAGAAGATATATTAGGCAGGATTTGTGAATGGCCTTTACTAGAACATATAAATTTAATATGTTCTTTTTAAGATAAATCCCAGTTTCTTTAAGACTAAAGATTACCTGAATAAATAAGAAATTAATATCTTTAAATATTGACTTTTGAGACCATTATATTTTAAAGTTTTGAGAAGAAATGAGTAATGAAGAATTGTAAACTGTGTGGTAAATTATTTGATGAAAATGAATTAAGTGAAGAACACTATCCTGCAAAGAGTGTTGGTAACTTTGATGTTGTTAAATTAAATATTGTAGAAGTATTAGATGACATGATAGCAAATGAAGATATTATAAAACAGCGAATCAAAAATGGTGAAAGCGTAGAAAATATAATGAACGACTATCTATATAGTAGTGCTGCTGAAAGTGTTTATCCTAAAGGAAGAACAACTAAAAGTCTATGTGTTGATTGCAACACATTTTTAGGAAAGTATGATGAAGCTTATTTGAAGTTTTTTAATGCTAATGGGAATCCCAAAATAATTAAAGGATTTACTAAAAACACTAAAATGAAAATAATTAAAGCTATTTTTGGAAAATTCCTTTCTTTGCCTGAAACAAATAATGAAAAGTTTGATTTTATTGAATTTATATTAAATGAAAATTTATTTGAATATAGTGGTAATTGGAGACTTTATTTTATAAAAAGAGACCTCTCTACAGATTTGTTTTTTAGAGATATAGAAACTTAAAAATTACGTTTTGATGAAGGAGTTGTATATCAATTAAGCGATGATAAATTTATTTTTAATTTAATGAATTTTAATAGGCATGAAGATTATAAAATGAATAGTATTTTTGATATTTTGGATCCAAATTATAAATTAGTAATTAGAGCAGGTGAACATGGTGGATATTACGCACAGGCTCTAATTGGAAATTTGTTTAAAGACATAGCTAATGAGAAAAGTGAGTAATAATAAGATAAACTATAGTTTTATTATTTAATTAAAGAATTTTAGTAGAAATTATATAAGAAAAAATATTTTCAAATTATCAGACAAAATTTAAGGGCATAAAAATAGCTAGAGATATAAAATAAATATGGATAAATGTTTCTTTTAGTGATACAAGATTTAATATAGTTATATACCAT
>JASLAT010000022.1 GCA_030146915.1 Tissierellales bacterium | reverse complement strand
GTATCTACTTGTAGTAAATATATTCAAACTCCTCTTCATTTTTACTATCTAACCAAGAAAAAGCAACCCTTTCATAGTCTAGATTTTTATATAATTGTCTTTCTATTAATTCACTATGTTTCTCTGTAAATTCTTTTAACTCTTCCTTGTCCTCCATAGTCTTATAAAGCTGTAGTGATAACTTATAGATAGACTCACTACCTTTTTCTTTGTAGGATTTGACTGATAATAACTCTATCTTATCCTCTGGGTCCAATAGATCTAAATACTTATCTGTAATCACTTTTGCCTGATTAGAAAATTCCTCATCTTCTATTAAATCTAATTCTTCTTTTTCAACTTCCGGTAGATTCTCTTGCTTAATTTCCTCTCTACAAGAAGATAATACTAAGGCTAGAGATAAAAATACTAGAAATAAATATTTCCTATTCATAATACTCAAGCTCTATAGCATTTTCTTTATTATGGTTAGGACTAGTCCAAATTAAAATAACTTCTTCATAGTCTTCTTGAGAATCAAATCTCTCCATTATAACCTTACTGTAGTCTTCTATAAGTTTTTCAGCTTGATCCTTATCCTCTACATCTAAGAATAAATAAATATCTGCTATATGAACTTTCTCTGGCTCATCAATTTCTGGCACTATTTTAGAATCAAGGAAATGAACATCTTCTAACTCCTCCTCTACTACATTATTTACTAGTCTTATAACCCTATTAATAGTATTAATTTCCTCTATTTTTTCTGAATCAACCGGCTCCTCTTCACCTTCAACCATATATTTTTCATCCTGGTCATCTTCTGCTAACTTTTCCTCACCACAAGCAACTAATGACAGTGATAGAGCTAAAGCTAAGCCTCCTAAAACTAATTTTCTCTTCATTTTCATTATTTACACCTCCATATTAATTATATCATTAATTATAACAAATTTTTAGAGTATGACTATTAAGAAGTTATTACAGATTTTTTCTCTTATTTTGGGTATAATAGCTAGGAAGAGGTGATAATTTGAAAAAAAATAAAATAATATCAATGATTTTAATTATATTAGGTATTTTAGTCATTTCATATCCTAGAATGGCAGAAAAATATAACGATAGTAAACAAGATGAAATTTTAAAGCAGTGGGAAGAAGATATGAAAAACCTAGAATATATAGATGAACCGTCAGAAGAGGAACTAGAAGAGGAAGAAGAAACTAAGTTAGGTGATCTTGAAGGTGTTATGGAAATAGATAAGATAGACCTTAAACTCCCAATCCTTACAGGAGCGATACATGAAAATATGAAAACTTCTGTAGCTAGTATTGAACATACTGGCAAGCTAGGTCAGGTTGGTAACTACGGTATAGCAGGACATAGAAACTTAACCTATGGAAGAAACTTTAATAGATTAGATGAGGTTGAACTAGGAGATAAAATTAAGGTTACAGATAATAATGGTAAAGAATACATTTACGAAGTTTTTGATAAACTTTACGTATATCCAAAAGATACTTGGGTTTTAAATCCTAGTGATGATAACAGGGAAATTACCTTGGTTACCTGTCACCCTATAGGATCGTCTACTCATAGATTGATAGTTAAAGGCAAAATAAAAGAGTAATTTTAACTTTTTATGCAATAAGACTTTAATTTTCTGACAATTTAATATATAATACTGAATATAGATTTAAAATATTAAATTTTGTACTATCTTTATAATATCTAAGATTAGGAGATATCTAAGGTTTTTATAAGATAGTTATAGCATTATTGACCAAATATCATAGTATACTATTGAGGAGGTATTTATATGATAGCAAAGTTGTTTATAATTTTCATTTTTCTCTCGGCCCCCTTTACTGGGCATGCTGAAAAGCTAGCTACTCTTGACACTTCTAGTTTAGACCAAGCATTAGTCAGAGTCGTTACTAAGGAAAGTGATCAAGAAAAATTAAAAAATTATAGGGTTTTAATTGTAAAAGATGGTAATCAATACACTTATAGTCTAAGAGATAATGGAGCCTATCCGTTACAATTAGGAAATGGTGATTATGCTATAGCCCTATTAGAGAATGTTGAAAATAAAACTTATAAAGTGGTGGATAAAAAAAATATACGATTAAATATTGAGGATGAGTTTACTCCTTTTTTAAACTCAAATGATATACTAAATTGGTCAAAGGATATGGAGCCTATAAAAATGGCAACTAACCTTACAGATGGTATGAAAAAAAATAGGGAAAAAGTAGAAGTTATATATGAATATGTTGTAAATAATATAAAATATGATTTTGATAAGGCATCAAGAATAAAAGAAATTTATAACCCATCTATAGAATCAACTTTTGAGTCTTCCAAGGGAATTTGCTATGATTATGCTAGTTTATTTGGCAGTATGACTCGTAGTGTAGATGTTCCCACTAAATTGGTTACAGGATATAAAAATGATATACCGGACTATCACTCCTGGAATGAAGTTTATTTTGAAGATAATAAAAATTGGAATATAGTAGATACTACCTATGATGCAGCTTATATACAGGCTAAGAAACCAGTTAATATGATAAAAGATCCAAATGAATATAAAGTGAAATTAGTATATTAATT
>JASLAT010000014.1 GCA_030146915.1 Tissierellales bacterium | reverse complement strand
AATTCATAAATATTATCATAGATGTGGATAAAAAAAGCAGGCCTTAGGCCTACTTTTAGTTCATTGTTTTAGTTGATACTAGATTAACACCAGTGTTATAAATATTTTCTATTAATATGTCCCCTCTTTTTATAGGGAGTTTAACTTCTATTTCATTTATATCTTTCATAAAATCCATAAGTTTTTCTTTAGGTAAACCGTCAGTTGTTTTTACAGGCAACATTAAGTTTTCAACATCTTTAATCTTAACTGTAGACGTTACCACTCTTGTTGGGTTTGTCATTTCTGTAATTGCATACTTTTTACCACGTGGACATCTATTACCGGTAACTTTGTAACCTGATTCTTCTTTATTATCTTTTTCTATTTTTAATTGACATCCTACAGGACATACAATACAAGTTTTTTCTATAATCATTTAGTATCCTCCTAATCTAGAGATTTAATATACTTTGCTGCTTCTTCTCCAGCTAAATAGCTTTCCTTTGTAACATTATCTACAAGTCCATGAACATGTAATACATTTCCGCAAGCGAAAATACCATCAATATTAGTTTCAAGGTTTTCTCCAACTACAGGTCCGTTTGTTTTTGGATCCATCTTAACACCAGCAGATTCAGATAATTCATTTTCTGGTATTAATCCAACCGAAAGTATTAAAGTATCACACTCGATAATTTCTTCAGTACCTTCTATAGGATTAAAGTTTTCATCAACTTCAGATAAAACTATTGCTTCTACTCTATCTTTTCCCTTAATATCAGTTACAGTATGACTTAATTTTAATGGTATATTAAAATCATCAAGACATTGGGTTATATTTCTTTGTAGACCTGATGGCTTACTTTGAATTTCTGATACTAGTTTAACATTAGCACCTTCTAGAGTAAATCTTCTAGCCATTATAAGTCCTATATCTCCAGATCCTAATATTACAATATTTTTACCTATATTATAACCCTCAATATTTATAAGTCTTTGTGCTGTACCAGCAGTCATAACTCCACTAGGTCTAGATCCAGGAATAGCAAGAGCTCCCCTAGGTCTTTCTCTACATCCCATAGCTAATATTATTGCTTTAGCTTGAATAGTCTCAAAACCTGTTTCACTATTCATTATACTAACTTTCTTATCTTCTGTTATATCTAAAACAAAAGTATTAAGCTTATATTCTATACCTGCTTCTACAAGTTTTTCTATAAAAATCTCAGCATATTCAGGTCCTGTTAACTCCTCATTAAAAACATGTAAACCAAATCCGTTATGAATACATTGGTTTAAAATACCACCTAGCTGATGATCTCTCTCTACTACTAAAATATTATCAATTCCATTTTCTTTAGCCTTAATAGCTGAAGCTAAGCCGGCAGGGCCTCCTCCAACAATTACTAAATCATATTTTTTCACTTAAAGCACCTCCGGATTATTTTGTTTTCTCAGTTAAAATTTCTGAGTTTTTACCATCTTTAACTACTTCTGTCATATCTTGTCCTAGTTCTCTAGCTAAAATTTCTACTACTTTAGGCATACAGAATCCGCCTTGGCATCTACCCATACCTGCACGTACTCTTCTTTTAACTGCATCTACACTAGTAGCACCTACATTTCTATTAATAGCATCTACTATTTCACCTTCTGTAACTGTTTCACATCTACAAATTATATTTCCATATCTTTTATCTTTTTTAATTACTTCATTCTTCTCATCGTCTGTCAACTCTATAAATCTAATAGGTTTTCTTATTCTTGGATTAAAGCTATCATTTTTATTTAAGCCACCTAAAAGTTCTACAGCTAAGTTTGCTATATATTCTCCAATAGCAGGTGCAGCTGTTAAACCTGGAGACTTAATTCCAGCTATATTTATAAAGCCTTTAGCATCTTTTGCTTCTCCAATAATAAAATCACCAGTAGATGGATTAGCTCTTAAGCCTGCAAAGTTAGTAATGTTTTTATTAAAAGGAATATCTTTTATACTTCTCTTAGCAGTTTCTTTAACATATGATAAATTATCTCTACTTGTAGATTTATTATCCTTATCATCACCAGGAACACTATCAGGTCCTACAATTATATTTCCATGAACTGTAGGAGATACTACAATACCTTTACTTGTTTTAGATGGACATTGGAAAATAACCATATCTGTTCTATCATTAGCTTGTTTATCTAATAAATAGTATTGACCTTTTACAGGTTGAATCTCGAATTTATCTTCAGAAACCATATTATTTATTTTATCTGCATATAATCCTGCAGCATTTATTACAAGTTTAGATTTAAAATCACCATTCGTTGTCTTTACTATGTAATGATCATCTAGTTTTTCAAGTGATTTTACCTCTGTATTTAACTTAATTTCTACACCATTATCTACAGCATTTTCCATCATGTTAGTAGCAAGTTCCCAAGGACCTACAATTCCACCAGTTTTTGCATATAGTGCAAATTTTGCCTCGTCAGATATATTAGGAACTAACTCTTTGATCTTATCTCTTTCTATAATTTCCATATTAGGTACACCATTATTTATACCTCTTTGGTAAAGTTCCTCTATAGTTTCTCTATCTTCATCAGTAAATCCTACTACCAAAGAACCTGTTCTTTTAAAAGGAACATATAAATCCTCACATATTTCATCAAACATAGCATTACCCTTAACGTTAAAGTGTGCCATGTTACTACCTTCTGTAGCATCATACCCAGCATGCACTAAAGCAGTATTAGCTTTTGTAGTACCATTAGCTACATCATTTTCTTTTTCTAAAACTAAAAACTTTCCTTCATATCTAGAAAGTTCTCTAGCAGTTGCTGCTGCTGAGACACCAGCACCTATAATTATAATATCGTACATTTATTTTCCTCCTTTAGA
Organism: Tissierellales bacterium; assembly: GCA_030146915.1. GTDB lineage: Bacteria > Bacillota > Clostridia > Tissierellales > Tissierellaceae > JASLAT01. Next base: position 5,882 of record JASLAT010000014.1, on the reverse strand, counting down.
ATAAAAAAGAGAACCACAAAACCAGCCCTATTATGGGCTGATCTAGTGGTTCTCTCTTCTCTCACCGAATATATAGTTGATAAAACTTATTTTCTAATTAACTATATTATAGCATAAATACTTTAAAATGTGTATAAGATATAGTTAATTTTCCGCAATAAAGTGTTTATTTAATTGATATTCTTAATCAATAACTTGTAAATATAATAAAAATCATTGTATAATTAGATTAAGGAGGCTGGAATGTGACTAAGTTATTTTTTAAATATATACAGGAAAATCCTATTATAGGTGCTCTAAATGATGTGAAGAAAATAGATAGAGTTATAGACTCTCCTTGTAAAATTGTATTTTTACTTACAGGTAATATTATGAATTTAGAGTGGGTTGTAAATAAGTTAAGGGAGAATGGTAAGTTTGTTTGTATTCATATTGATCTTATTGAAGGCTTTTCTAAGCATCCAATAGCTTTAGAATATATAAATAAAACCATAGCTCCTGATGGAATCATATCTACAAAATCTAGTATAATCAGGGCTGCTAAAAGTTTGGGTATTTTTACCATTCAAAGATTTTTCCTGTTAGACTCATTGGCTTTAGTCACAGGAAAGGAATCTATCAAAAACATAAGACCAGATGCGGTTGAAATTCTGCCTGGATTGATGCCTAAAATTATACAGGAAATCCATAAAGAAACAAGGGTTCCAATAATAGCAGGTGGATTGATTAGATCTAAAGAAGATGTTATTCAAAGCTTGAATGCAGGTGCTATGGGAGTTTCAACTAGTGAACAAGACGTTTGGTATATGTAAGCTTATAAGTACTAAGGAGGAAAATAGCATGACTAAGAAATATGTAATGGCATTGGACCAAGGAACTACTAGTTCAAGAGCTATATTATTTGACCATGATGGTAATATAGTAAATGTTGCACAGAATGAATTTACACAGTACTATCCTAAACCAGGTTGGGTTGAGCATGATGCTATGGAGATATGGGGTACCCAATCAGGTGTTGCAAGAGAGGTATTAGAATCAGGAGGAGTAAGACCAGATGAAGTAGCAGCTATTGGTATTACTAATCAGAGAGAGACAACTGTCATTTGGGATAAAAACACAGGTAAGCCTATTTATAATGCTATAGTTTGGCAATGTAGAAGAACTGCATATATTGCTGATCAATTAATAAAAAAAGGAATGGCTGACTATATTCAAGAATCTACAGGTTTGATAGTAGATGCCTATTTTTCCGCAACCAAAGTTAAATGGATTTTAGATCATGTTGAGGGTGCTAGAGAAAAGGCTAAAAAAGGAGATTTATTATTTGGTACAATGGATACTTGGTTGGTTTGGAATTTAACACGTGGAAAAGTTCATGTTACAGATTATTCCAATGCATCCAGAACTATGATGTTTAACATAAAGGAACTTAAATGGGATGAGAAAATATTAAAAGAGCTTGATATACCAATAGAGATGTTACCAGAAGTAAGGCCATCTAGTGAAGTTTATGGACATACAGATGAAAGGACATATGGAGGGGCTAAAATACCTATAGCGGGTATAGCAGGAGATCAGCAGTCAGCTTTGTTTGGACAAGCTTGTTTCCAACCAGGTATGGCTAAGAATACTTATGGAACAGGTTGTTTTATGCTAATGAATACAGGTGATAAGCCTATAAAATCAAATAATGGACTTGTAACGACTATAGCTTGGGGAGTAGATGGAAAAGTAGAGTATGCTTTAGAAGGAAGTATTTTTGTTGCAGGTGCTGTTATTCAATGGCTAAGAGATGAATTAGGCCTTATAAGAGATGCAGCTGATAGTGAGTTTTTTGCAGAAAAAGTAGGAGATACAAATGGTGTCTACCTTGTTCCAGCTTTTACAGGTTTAGGAGCACCACATTGGGATCAGTATGCTAGGGGTACAATGGTAGGATTAACTAGAGGAGTAAATAGAGATCATATTATAAGAGCAGCTTTAGAATCTATAGCTTATCAAACAAGAGATGTTTTAAAAGCTATGGAAGATGATGCAAAGGATGCTAATATAGAACTTAAACAGTTAAAGGTTGACGGTGGAGCAGTTGCAAATAACTTTTTAATGCAATTTCAATCAGATATATTAAATGTTCCAGTACTTAGGCCTGATGTTATAGAAACAACTGCTTTAGGAGCTGCTTATTTAGCAGGTTTAGCTGTAGGTTTTTGGGATAATAAAGAAGAAATAACTAATAGATGGAGTGTAGATAGAGAGTTTACTCCTGAAATGGAAGAAGATAGAAGGGAAAATCTTTATAAAGGTTGGAGAAAAGCTGTTACGAGATCTTTAGATTGGGAAGAGGAAGAAGAATAAGAAATTCTTTATACTTTATAAATAGTTATTAGATATTATATATGCGCTTTACTATGTTTAAAAAATATGGTGAGGCGCTTTTTTATTGAAAATAAAGCTTCTTGACAAGAAACAAGTATTACTGTACTATTAAACTAATACACGGAGGGGGTTAATGATGAACTTTGATGATAATATACCCGTATATTTACAAATAGCTAATGTATTTAAATCTAGAATAATAAGGAGAGTTTATAAAAAAGGGGAAAAAATTCCCTCAGTAAGAGATACTGCTAAAGAGTTTAAGGTAAATCCTAATACAATCCAAAATACTTATCAATATCTAGAATCACTAGGCTTGATAATTACTAAAAGAGGATTAGGAAGCTTCATTATAGAAGAACAAGACATAATAGATAAATTAAAGGAAGATTTAATTGTTGAAAAAACTAATGAATTTATAGAATTTATGAAATCCTTAGATGTAGGGCCTGAAGAATTAGAAAATATTATAAAAAGTGAGGTTAATAAGAATGAAAAAAATATGTGAATTAAAAGATGTACATAAAAGTTTATCTGGTCGAGAGATATTAAGAGGGATTGATTTAGACATATATGAAGGTGAGGTTTTAGGAATATTAGGGCCAAATGCTAGCGGGAAAACAACACTTTTAAAACTTATGACAGATTATTTAAATATGGATAGTGGAAGTATACTAATTGATGGACAAGAGCCAGGTGTCTATACTAAGTCAGTAGTATCCTATATGCCAGACGAATCATTTATACCAGGTAATATGACAGGAGAGGAAATAAGGGACTTCTACATTGATTTTTTCAAAGATTTTAATACTAAAAAGTTTGAAAAACTATCCTCTTATATGGATATTGATCTAGAAGAAAAGGTTAAAAATATGTCTAAAGGTTTAGAAGAAAGATTAAATATTAGCTTAACATTATCTAGAGATAGTAAGCTTTATATATTAGATGAACCTTTAGGTGGAGTTGACATTATAACTAGGGATAAAATTTTAAATACTATAATAGATAGTTTTAATGAAAAAAGTGCTCTAATTATAACTACTCATTTGATAGGAGAGCTGGAATATATATTTGATAGGGTGGCTTTTATAGATCGGGGAAAAATATCTATAGAAGGTAGAAGTGAAGACTTAAGATCTAGATATAAAATGTCTCCAGAAGCTTTATATAGAAATATATTTAGAGAGGAAGATTAAATGTATCCATATATAAAAAATAATATTAAACATAGTTTTAAATATAAAATTTTACTGATTAGTTTAACGCTGGTTATTTTAAGTAAATATGGATTAAATACTAATATAATTAATTTAGCTATAATCTTACTTATATCTATGGAATTTATTAAATTTATATATAACTATTCAGGAAAAGGAAACTTACTTTTTAATATGATACCAATAAAAAAGTATAAGTATTTAATTTCAAGCATTTTAATTATTGTTTTGGATTTATTGTTTTTTTTAATATCTATTTATATTTTCACTACTATTTATTTAGAACAAGATTTGAAATACTATAGTTTGATTACTTATTACCTTTATTTTTTAGAATTAAGTTTAGTTTTATTCAGTTTTTTTATAATAAATGATTATTCTTTTAGTTCTAGTGGAGTTTTTATAACATCAGTATTAAGCTTGTTTTTTACTAGGATATACTATCTTGTTGTTGCAGGATTTAATAGAATTTATAATAAAACTTTAGTGATGCCTATAGGAAGGATAGTAAGTAGAAGAGAATTAAAAAATACTTTTGGTATAGGTAAAGATTTGACTTTTTTATATAGGGCCTATAATGGGAATCATTATATAAATTATGTATCTTTATTTTTAAGAATATCCCTACTTATGATTATTGTTCTTTTTGGATTTTATATAGTATTTAGAAACTTAAGGAGGGAGGATTAATATGAATTATAAACTTATAAGAAATGAAATTAGGAGTCAGAAAAAATTAGGCATATTTTTGATACTAATATTGTTAAGTAGTATATTTTCAGGATACAATAGCCTTTTAAGTAGTAGATATATAATAATCCCCATGATAGTACTCACTTATAGATATAGAAAATTTTCACTTGGAGAGTTGGACTATTTATTAAATATGATTCCTGTTAAAGCTTATAAATTATATTATATAAAACTTATATTTATTTTATCTTTTTTATTTATAAGTTTAATAGTTGCAATCTTAGGAAAACTTTTACTTTTTATATTCTTAGCGCTATCAAACAAAAGTGAGATTTATGGATATATTAAAGATTTTTTTCAATCTCAAGTCTTCATAAATGACTTGGTAATCTTTTCAGAAATAATAGTTATATTGAGTCTTGTATTATTATTTATAACAATCGAATCAAATATATCTAAACGTTTAAAAGTCAATTATCGTAAGGAAGGATTAAATAGTTATATAACAATTAGATTATTAACAGTAGCTTTTATATTGTTTTACATTAAATTTACAAAGTTTGTAGCAAACCTATCATATAAAAACCCTTTAATTTATTTAATTAATACAAGGGAAAAAATTAATATAGGTAAAATGAGACCAGAGTTATTATCTAGCATTTCTGAAAAGATAGTTTTTAACATATCAGGATATAACTATATTAACTTAAGAGGCATAATAATAAGTAGATTTTTTGCTGTTTTAATCTTGATGTTAGTTTTTTTATTAATAAGACTAGAACATGAGGTGAGAAAATGAAGATTTGTATGATTTTTTTATTAGGAATAAGTATTTTTTTAAATGGATGTAGTGTAGAAACTACCTTAGAGTCACCTTATGATATAAATAATGAACAGAGTGATTATGAAGAGTTTGTTACTCAGCAACTAGAGGCAATTAAAAAAAATCCAGATGATCCTACTTTGTATAGTAGTCTAATATCAATATATAATGATAATGGTGATTATGAAAAATCTCTAAGCTTAATAAATGACAATATAAAAAATCCGAAATTAATTGAAGGTCTCTATAGCTGCCTATATAAGACCTATATTGATATGGGAGAATATGAGAAAGCAGAAAAAATAGTTTTGGATATTATAGATAATAAAAACTATCAAGCTGAACAAGAAATTAAAGATTTAGCTAAAATTTATAGGTTATTATCTAGACATGAGGATTTAGTAGATATTATAAATAAGTATAAATTGACATTAATTTTTACTGATGATGATTACATAGAACTTTTATCTTACTACGAAAGTACTGAAGATATAGAGGCTATAGAGTCTTTATCTAAAGATATTATAATTGAAGATAGATCATCGGATTTAATAAATAATTTTTTTAAAACTTATAAAAGGCTTGAAAGTTTTGATAGTATAGAAAGACTAATTGATAGGTTAGATTTAAGAGCTAGAGGTAAAGATGATAGAAGACATATATGGTATGAATATTGGGCTAAAAATATAATTGAGGAGGATACTATATTTTTATTAGATTCACTATATTATGATGAAGATAAAAAAATATTTAATAGTTCTAATAATACTAAT
>JASLAT010000031.1 GCA_030146915.1 Tissierellales bacterium | reverse complement strand
AATTTGGAAAAGGTTCTGTTATGAAATTAGGTGAGGATGTAAAGTTAGATCTAGAAGTTATTCCAACTGGTTCATTAGATTTAGATATAGCATTGGGTATTGGTGGATTACCTAGAGGAAGAGTTGTGGAGATTTTTGGGCCTGAATCTTCTGGTAAAACCACTGTGGCACTACATGTTATAGCAGAAGCTCAAAAAAATGGAGGCATTGCAGCTTTCATAGATGCAGAACATGCTCTAGATCCAGGCTATGCAAAAAACTTAGGAGTAGATATAGAGAATTTAATAGTGTCCCAGCCTGATACAGGAGAACAAGCTTTAGAAATAGCAGAAGCTTTAGTAAGAAGTGGGGCTGTTGATATAGTTGTTATTGACTCTGTTGCTGCTTTGGTTCCAAAAGCTGAGATAGAAGGTGAAATGGGAGATAGTTACGTAGGTTTGCAAGCAAGACTTATGTCTCAAGCACTTAGAAAACTTACTGGAGCTATAAACAAATCCAATGCTACTATAATGTTTATAAATCAACTTAGGGAAAAAGTCGGAGTAATATTTGGAAGTCCAGAAACAACAACCGGTGGTAGAGCACTTAAATTTTATTCAAGTGTTAGACTTGATATAAGGAGAATAGAGACTCTTAAACAGGGTGATCAAATGATAGGAAATAGAACACGAGTAAGAGTTGTAAAGAATAAGGTTGCACCACCTTTTAAAAAGGCTGAATTTGATATCATGTATGGTACTGGAATATCTAAAGAGGGTAATATTTTAGATGTGGGTACAGAGTTTGGAATAATAGATAAAGCCGGATCTTGGTATAGCTATGGAGACCATAGATTAGGACAAGGAAGGGAAAATTCAAAAGATTTTTTAGTAGAAAATCCAGAGATTGCTGCGGAAATTGAACATAAAATAAGAGTTGAAGCTGACCTAATAGAGGATGTAGAAAAAACAGATAAGCAAAATTCTAGTAAAAAAGAAGAAGTAAAAAAACAAGAATCAAAAAAATAAAATGAGTACCTCTTTGAACGAGGTGCTTTTTTTTATGTTTTTATGGGTAAGCATCATATGAGGTGATTATATGAGAAAGAGAATAACTTCTTTAATGGGTGGGATTGTAATAGGTGGTTTGTTTATAGGAAATAAGGCAATTAAAAAAGGTTTTAAAATTGGAAGTATATCAGGATTTGTATTAGGAAGTATTACTACCATGAGTCTATATAAATCTTATAAGAAAATGATAGAAAATGAATAAACTAAAACTTGATGAAATTAAAAAGTTTGTAAGTGAATTAGTTTATAGAGTAAAAGATGATAGAGTGACAGAATTATCAGCACAATTGACCTACTATTTAATATTATCAATTTTTCCTTTTTTGATATTTTTTCTTAATTTAATAAAATTTACTCCATTAGCGGATCAAGAAGTATTGATAGAACTATTAAGGTTTTTACCATATGAATCAAAAATGTTTTTATACGGGTTAATAAGTGACATAGTTTCTAATAGTAATATAGGCCTTTTATCCTTTGGTGCAGTTTTTACTATATGGTCAGCATCGAATGGTATTTTAGCAATATTTAAAGCTGTAAATAGGGCATATGATGTGAATGAAGATAGAGGAATTATTAAACTTAGATTACTATCTATAGCCTTTACATTTATTTTATTTGTATTATTAATAATAATCCTATTATTAGGGCTTGCAACTACACCTTTAATGGAGAAATATTTTTATAACTATAGCTTTTTACTAATTGCTTTAAAAATTTTAAAAATCTTTTTACCTTTTTTTGGAATAATACTAAGTTTAACTTTATTATACTATATATCTATTTCTCTAGATAAAAGAGAAGTTAGTTTTAAGGATAATTTATACGGTGCAATATTTTCTACTTTGGGTATTTGGTTTTTTTCAAAAGCTTTTAGTTTTTATATAAATAACTTTGGTGATTACTCAAAAACATATGGAAGTATTGGTGGTATAATTATTCTTTTAATTTGGATGTATTCTAGTAGTACTTTAGTAATTTTAGGTGCAGAAATAAATGCAACTCTGATTTCTATGGGTATTATTAAAAATGCTTGAAAAATTAACTGGTTATGATATTATGATAGTTAGAAAATAATAATTAACAGGGTAGGTAGTATGCGTGAAGTGCTTAAAAATGGAACGTTGTTTTAAGACGAAAGCTAAGGCTGCGACATACTATCGCGTTCACTGCAGTAAGTTTGTAATCTTCTTTCTTACCTTGCAGACTGTTAGGAAAGGAGTTTTTTTATGCAAAAAAATAGTAGTAAATTTTCAACAAGAGAGATATCTTATGTAGCTATATTTGTAGCTATTGGTGTTGTTATTAACACATTAAGAATGGGAATTTTGAGTTTTGGAGGTCTACCAATTATTTTATCTGGATATGCCTTAGGTCCAGGGATGGGTTTTTTAGTTGGTGCGGTTACCGATATCGTAGCGTTTATAATAAGACCTTCAACTACAGGTGAATTTAATCCTTTATTTATAATGACTTCAGCGCTTACTGGATTGATACCAGTAATAGTAACGAATTTATTAGGAGATAAGTATCCAAAATTCAAGTTTTGGAAAGTATTAGTAGGAGTTATTGTAGGACAATTCATAACTAGTGTATTTTTAGTTCCATTTTTTATAGATAAACTATATGCTCCAGGAACATTTTTTATAAAAATGTCAAAAGCAGCTGTTAAACAGGCTACTCAAGCACCAGTTTACGCTTTTTTAATAAAGACTATTATAGATGCTACTTATAAATATATAGATTATAGAAATCTTAAGTAGTAGATGGTAAAGTTAACATAAATATAAGGATAGGGTTTACTACCTGTAAACCCTATCCTTATATTTTTAAAGGGAAATTTCTAAAAAACTGTATACTCTAATGTAAACTATGGTAAAATATATTAGCAGATGGGGATAGAAAGAGGGTTGTTAGATATGAAAAAATTAAATATAGGTTTGATAGGGCCTAATACAAAAGATAAATTGAAGATTTTAAATAGACTAACATCTATAGATATTAAAGAAGAAGTTGAAAAAATGGATGATAATTCTATATATACTTTAAATCATTATAAGGTATATACATACTCTCCGCTTTCAGCTACTTTGAAATTTACTAAAATAAAATCTGATTTTTATGATGAATCCTATCTAGAGGAACTGAATAACCTTCCTAATTCAGAGGCATTTCTAAAGATAAACACTTATGATTTTATATCTAAAGTGGAGAGGATCTATATAGATTTACCTATTAGTCAGGATATAAATCTTAATAATATATATCAGGCAGTAAGGATTTATGAAAATAGAGGTTTCTTAGATGGCGAAATATTTAAAGACCATGTAGTCTATAATAAACCAATAGTAAATCAAGTTATCTTTAGTTCATTAGACTTTGTAAAAGGAAGTAATAAATATGTCGATTGTATGTTAAAAGAGAATTATAATAGGGCACCTTTTTTAATTGATGATATATTATCGGATGATAATTCTAAGGCAGAAATTTTAAAAAATGCATATGATGATTTAATTGAAAATATAAAGGATAAGTTTTTTGGATATATTATAATTTGATTCAAAATTGAATAATGACACAAAATATAGGTAATTGGAGGAGGAGTAGATTGGTTTTTAAAAATAAAATAAATTTTAAATACATAATACTTATCTTAGTATTTATATTTGTATTAAGTAGTAATGTGTATGGTGAAAAAGTTAATGATAAAAAGGCTGTTATATTAATGATAGATGAAATGAGTATGGAAGACTTACTATTAAGTAACACTCCTAATATAGATAAGTTAAAAGAAAACGGTGGCCTTGGGCTTATGAATACTAGAGCTAAGTCTAGTATAAGTAATAAGGGAAGTACCTATTTAAGTTTAGGAATGGGAGTTCGTACTTTAGCATCTACTCAAGGAGGATATGCTTTTAATTATGATGAGTTAATTTCTTTACAAGATCATGGTCTTGTAGGAGAAATCCCAGCTTTTAAAGCCTACGAATTATATAATCAGAAATTAAAGGTAAGGCAAGATATAATTAATATAGCAATAGCAGATATAAAGAGAACTGCATATGATGTAACTCCTAATAATAGAGTGGGGCTTTTAGGAGAAATTGCAAAAAATAATAATTTAAATATAGGTTTTCTTGGAAATAAAGATTTAGATAAACATTATAGAGAATCTACATTAATAGCCATAGATGAAGAGGGACTGATTCCTTATGGTAATATAGGCACTGAACTTTTAGTTGAAGATAGTGATATTTTAGGTGGTAAAAGGCTAGAATTGAACAAGTTAATCGATGAAACAGATAAAATTATAGATAATATAGATATACTTTTTATAGATTTTGGAGATATAAGTAGAATTATAAAAATGGATAGGTTAGCATCAGATGAAGTAAGGAATATTCAAAAATTAAACTCTATTGAAAGAGCAGACTTTTTTTTAGGGGAACTTTTTAAAAGATTAGATAGATTAGATACTTTGTATATGATAATCAGTCCTAATCCATCAAAGGATATGATTAAAAAAGGAAATTTTGGATTAACTCCAATAATTGTCTCAAGTGATAAAACAAAAAAAGGATTATTAAGCTCAATAACAACTAGAAGGGAAGGCCTGGTTACTAATTTTGATTTTGCTCCTACTCTTTTAGAGCACTTTGAAATAAAGGATGATAATTTTATTGGAGACTCTATAACAATAGTAGAAGCAAATAATATAGAGGAAAATTTAATAGAAAGCCAAAGGCAACACATATATATAAGAAAATATAGAAAGTTTTTTCATTGGATTTATATAGGACTAATAATTTTGAGTTTATGCTTCTTATATTTACCAAAACTTAAAAATATAAATAGTAAGTATAAGGATGTATTTATTCTTATGACTACTTCCTATCCTATTAGTATTCTTACTGTAAACTTTTTATCTTATAAAAATATATTCATGGACATAGGATATGTATTATTAACTTCATTTTTATTGGCTTTTGTAATATATAGTTTAACTAAAAGCAAGCTAAAGTCTTTGGCTTATATATCTATTTTAACAAGTAGCATAATAATATTAGATAGTATATTTATAAATAAACTTATGATTATATCTCCTTTTGGTTCAGATGCAATAGCAGGTGGAAGGTTTTATGGTCTAGGAAATGATTATATGGGAATTTTATTGTCATCTAGCATTTTAGGTTTATTTTCATTTTATGAATATTTTAAATTAGATAAAAAAACAATGTTAATTATAACGACTCTATTTTTAAGTATTATAATACTAGCACTAAGTCCTTTTTATGGTGCTAATATGGGTGGAACTTTAGCAGCTATATTCACAATGTTATTAGCAGTTTTCATAATATTAGATATAAATATTTCTGTTAAAAAGCTAATTATCTTAGGAGTTATAGTAACTATATTAATATTAGGATTAGCATCAATAGATATAATATTTAATCCTAATCCAACGCATGCAGGAAAAGCTATAAAAGCTTTAGTAAATGGTGGAGGAATTTCTAAGCTACTTGAGATTATAGAAAGTAAGCTGAGACAAGTGTTTTGGAATATTGCAAAGTCCTATTGGAATATAGTATTGTTTATAGAGTTACTATTAGTAATATATATATATGTAAAAAGGAAAAATTATATAAAAAAACTAGTAAATTCGAAAAAATGTATTTGTAAAGGACTAGCCTTAATTGGCTTATCTTCGATATTTATATTCATATTTAATGATACTGGTACTATAGCAGCAGCTATGGCTTTATCAAATCTTTTACTTCCAATCAACTTTATAAAAATAGATTAATGCTATGATTATCATAGCATTTTTTTATAATAATTTACAAAGAAAATTTAAAGTGTTATGATAAATCCAAATTATTTAGGAGGGATCATATGGAGCATATTTATGCGTTAGAAGAGTTTACTTTTTTAGAAAGGAGAATACTAGAACAATTAAAAATAGAGGTAGATGCTTATGAAAAGTTACCAAGTATTTTTTATAAAAAATATAACATCATACCTATAGCAGAAATAGAGGGCATATTATTATTATTAATTGGAAAAAATGAGGAAGAGAATATTACAATTTTCAATATGTACTTATCTTCCAAGGTGAAATTTTATTTTGCTGAAGATGAAGATATAAGAGAAATGTTAAATGAAATAGAGTTTATCAGAGAGAATAGTAATATTTTTTCAGAATCTGATAAATTAAAAAAATCGAATATTGCAAAGAAAGTTAATACTATAATTAGCCAAGCTATTTACAATAAAGCGACTGATATACATTTAAACCCAACATCCAATGTATTAGAAATTATATATAGAATCAATGGATCGTTAAAACATTTTTATTCAATTTCTAAAGAAGAAAAAGAGGCAATAATAACTAGGGTTAAAGTATTAGCAAACTTAAATATAGCTAAGAAAAGGATACCACAACAAAGTAGATTTAAAATAAAAATAGATGATAGAGAGGTCGATTTTAGAGCATCAACTTTTCCCACAATATATGGTGAAAAAATAGTTTTGAGAATTTTGGATAGTTATAACTTAGATTTTGAATTTTCATCTTTAGGTATGGAGCAAGGAGTATTAGAAGAGATAAAAAAACTTATAATACAACCATATGGATTAATATTACTAACAGGTCCATCAGGTAGCGGTAAAACTACTAGTATATATACTATACTAAATAAAATAAAATCAGACAGGAAAAATATAATAACAATAGAGGACCCTGTTGAATATAGGATAGATGGTATAGTCCAATCGCAAGTTGATAAGGATATAGGTTACACTTTTAATATGGCCTTACAAAGTATTTTACGCCAAGATCCGGATGTTATTATGATCGGAGAAATTAGAGAAGATGAAGTAGCGAAGCTTGCTTTAAGATATGCTATAACTGGACATTTAGTTTTATCAACGATACATACTAATGATACTTTAACGACTGTAATTAGATTGTTGAACATGGGCTTAGATAGCGAGTTATTATTTTCTGGGCTAATTGGTGTTATTTCACAAAGATTAGTCAGAAGATTATGTGATTTATGTAAAGAAGAAGACATTTTAGATAATTTTAAAATGGGTTTTTTAGATTCAGATAGTAAGATTTATAAACCAGTAGGTTGTTCTAAATGTAGAAATGGGTTTGTAGGTAGATTTCCATTAGTTGAAATCTTTAGTTTTGATAGTAAAGTGAGAGATATGATGCTTGAACTTTATGATTTAAAAAAATTAGAAATCTATATAAATGAAACAGGGTTAATTACTTTAAAAGATAAGGCTAGAGAATTATTAGAGAAAGGGGTAATATGTTTCGAAGATTATTTAGAAGTAAGTTTAAGTATATAAATAGTAAATATAAGACTAAATATCTAGTGATAAATAACAATGGAGAAAAACTGAAAGGAGTTAGTAATTTATCTTATGAAGAATTGAAAGAAGAAATGATTAGTAAAGGATATTACATAATAAAAATAAAGAACAATATATTTAATCGTAATAATCAACTAAAAGAGGTAGATCTTTTTTATATTTTTTCAAATCTAGATTTTCTATTAAACTCGTCTATAGGATTAATTGAATCGATCGATATAATTATAAACACTACGGATAAGGATTATATAAAAGAAAGTTTAAAGGATTTAAAAATTAACATATCCAAAGGATTTTCATTTTCAAAAGCAGTAAACAATAATATATATAAATATCCCCATATAATTTTTGCAAATTTAAGAGCAGGAGAACTAACAGGTAGTTTGGATAAAGTCTGCAGAGATATAAATAAGTATTATGAAAGGAAAATAACTATCAAGAGTCGTTTAAGGAAAGAGTTGAGATACCCTGCAATTTTACTTATAGCATCTTTTCTTTTATTATTATTTCTCTTCATATTCTTTTTACCAATTATTGAAGATATGTATATAGATAATTGTATAAAAATAACAATATTAAACTCTATTTTATTTAGATTATCTTATTATTTAAGAACATATTTTTTAAAACTTTTTATTTTATTAATAATACTAAGTTGTGCTTTATATAAGTTTAAAAATAGTATTCGAAATTTTATGTTTTCATTACTAGGTTCAAAGTTAATGAGACTGAAGTATATTGAGTTAATTAGTAATTTAAAACTTTTACTTTATAGTGGAATTAACTTTCATGAAGCTTTACTTGAATTAAGTTTAATATTTGAAAATGATAAAACTGTGAAGTGTTTTTTAGAAGATTTAATATTAAGTATTAGTAGAGGATCTTCGATTTTAAATTCTATTAAAAAGTATAATTTGGGATATACTATAGAAACATTTATAAAAATAGGAGAAGAAACTGGAGACTTGTCCATAGCCATAGATAGAATTCATAGCTATATTTTTAAAAAAATAAATAACAATATAGATAAATTTATATCTTATTTAGAACCAAGTATTTTATTTTTTATTTCTATATTTATAATTATAATCTTACTTTCAATAACAAAGCCTATTTTTGATTTTTTGGATAATATTTTATAGGAGTGATTTTTTGGATAATAAAGGTTTTACATTAATAGAAGTTATATTAGTAATAGCTATTTTAGGTATATTAGCTAGTATATTGCTTCCTAAAATTGATATGTATCAAAAATCAGCAAGAGTATTAGAACATAATAGTAATATAAGAATGTTAGAAACTGCAGCAACAATGTATTTAATAGATAATAATATATTAAATGATATGGAAATAGAGTATAAAGATTTAAAAATGTATTTAAGTGGTAATAAAGAGGTAAAACCCATCAGAGGAGGTGAAAAATTTAAGATTTCTTTTATTAATGGAGAAATAAAAATAGAACCAACAGAAGTTAGAATAGAGGGAAAAGAAATAATATTTTTAGAAAAAGATATCTAATAAAAGGAGTGATTAATATTATCAATAAATCTTTATGTATAGATATAGGTAGTGAGTATGTTAAAGTATTACAAGTTAAAAAGAGAAGAGATGAATTAATAGTAGAAAAGTTTTTTACTTTAAAAATAGATAATGAGTTCAGATTTAATTTTATTAATAACATGCAATTTGAAAAAATTAGGTTAAAAAGGATTAATATTGGTCTTTCAAATTTTATTTTTAAATATAGAAATTTAAAGCTACCCAATATGAAAACTAAAGATTTAAAAAATTTCATTAAAAATAATTTAGAGGAAGATAGAAGTTATAATTATCAATATTCTGTTCAAACTAATTATAATAATCTAATAATTAATAAGTTTGGTATTAAAAAAGATTTTATAGATTATTATAAAAAGTATATAGATGACCTAGGTTTTAAGTCTAATGCTTTAGGAAATAATGGATATAATATATTCAAACTAATGACTTGGTCTAACCTTATTAATGAATACTATAGACTGGATTTAGTTAATTACTTAGTACTAGATTTAGGATCTAATTATTTAGATTTAGTATATGTCGAAAAAAAGTATTTAATTGATGTTAAAAGTTTCAATGATTTTAAAGATTTAGAATCAGTAAATTTAGTAGATTTTATAAAAATATATATAATGAATTACTCAAATATAGATTTGATTATTTTAATTGGTGGACTAAGTGGATCTAAGGGTTTAAAGAATGAAATAAGTATGTCTACTGGTATACAAACTATCAGACTCGAAAAGTTAGGAAAGATTAAATTTGATAATAACTTTAGTTTAGCTACTTATGCAAATGCATTAGCAGCTAGTTTAGATAGGGGTAAGATATTTTATGTATGATATAAATTTTTTTTATGTAAATAGAATAAGAAATATAATTAGATTAATATTACTAATAGTAATTTTTACAGTTAGTTTACTATTGTTTAGAGAATTATATATATATAATAATCTTAAAATAGAAGCTGAGAGTTTAGAAAGTAATTTAAATAAATCTAAAATAGATGAGATTGATGCATTAAAGGCTGAAATAAAGAAAATAGGTGATAAAAAAGAATATTTGAAGAATATAAAAACTGTTAATATAAAAGACATATATAATAAGCTGAATAGCTTAAGAGGAACAGATGTTACTATAAGTTTTTTAAGATTAGAAAATTTAGATATGGATCTAGAAGTTATTAGTGATAATAAAACTAGTTTGCTAAAATATAAAGAAAACTTGGAAAAATTAAATATAGGAAATATAAGATTTGTAATGTTACGTGAAGAGGAGGAAGAGTATAAATATAAGTTAGGGGTGAAAATTTATGAATAATTTTCTTGGTAAAAAAAGGTTTTATTTATTGCCACTAACTATATTAATAATTTTTATATTCTATTTTCATATTAAAGATAATAGACTGACATTTGCTAAAGAATTATATAATCAAATGGAGAAGGTTGAAAATTATTCATATATAAAATATAAATTACAAAAAGAGTTAGAAGATTTAGAAGATATTAATATTAAACATATAGATATATGGCAATTTATTAATCAGATTAATTTAGAAAAAAATGATAGTTATAAGCTGGAAAATATAGACCTTTTATTAGATAAAGAAGAATGTGTAAAGATTAGTATTGATTTGCAAATATATAACACAGAAGATTTTGCTGAATTTTTGAAAGAAATATTAGAAAAGTATAAAAATTTTAATGTAGATTCAATAATATATAGAAGAGATTCGTTTATATCTGTGGCAAAACTGACAATGGTAGTAGAGTTTTATGAATAATTATAAAAAAAATAAAGGAAATCTTAGTTTAGAATTAATACTAGTTATTGTTTGTTTATCAATGCTATTTAAAGTTACATATCCAACTATAAAAACATATAAAAATTTCATGTTTGTAAGATCTATGGATCGTTTTGTCTATGATCTCAGAAGGTGTAGGGACTTATCAAGTATATCTGGCTATCCATATATTATAGAAATAGAGAGAAAAACGGGGAATTATGCTATAACAACTATTAAAAAAGGTGAGCTTATAAAAATAAGTAAAAGCCTTGATAAAAGATTATATTTTAGAAGAAACAGTAGGTTTTTATTTAGAAGTAATGGAATAGTAGATCAAGGTAATACTATCTTAATAGAATCTTACGAAGGTGATTTTGAAGTAAAAGTTATAGTAAGACCTGTGACTTCTTATATTACATATGAGGTGATTAGATGAACAATCTAGGGTTTATTAGCTTTTATTTAATTGTAATTTTATTATTATATACAATTTTTTTATCATATTATATTCCACTATCTAAGATTAATTATAAACTTTTTACCAATATTAATGAGAGCAGTTTGGTTAACTTTGAGTTGAATAACTTAATATATATGTTAGAAAACATATCTTCAACCAAAGTGATTGGATCTCAATATATTGATTTAAAAAGGTTATATAAAGAATTGTGTGATGATATTTTCGTAGAAGAAGTTATATTTATTAAAGGTTGTGAAATAAAAATTGTAAATTGTAAGTCAAAAATAGATTCTTATTGGGAGGTAGATGTTTTAATAGATGATGAAAAAATACATGTATTTATGTCGAAGGAATGAAGGATATATTTTATTTGATTTTATATTGGCACTATTTTTAGTTGGGTCTACCTACATTACTGTTTTATCACTTTTTAATGTTGAAATAAAGAAATGTGCATCTATTAATATTAAAATTTTACAAAAAAAAGAAGATGATTTTATACTAGATTATTTAGAAAAAGAAATGTTAGCATCCAACTATATTATTAAAACAGAAGAGATTAAAGATTTTAACTTATACTTTCCAAAGAATTTAAATTATATAATGGTTAAGAGATTAAATAACAATTTTAGGTATACTACATATGTAATAGAAAATAACAAACTAAAAAGACTATCTATACAAGGAAATAAATTACCTAGTCCAAATTATTTTAAAAAGTATGGTGGAAATAATATTTTATCTTATAATTTAGAAAGTCTAGAAATAGATGTGTGTAAAAGTCATACAATATTGAGAATAAAAAGTAAAGGTAATGAAATAAAAGAAAAATTTATAAACTTAAGTGGGAGAGATTATGAGGTGTAGAAGAGAAGAAGGATTTGTAAGTATAGGAATCTTATTAATTTTATTAATCATGACTAGTAAGGCTATAACGACTATGGAAGAATTGACTAATTATAAATTGGATTTAAAAAATCAAAGAAGAAAAATAATATCTAAGTATAATAATGAGTCTAAGATATACTTAAATATTTATGATAAGATTAATTTTCAAAAAAAAATTGTTGACCCTGTATCTAAAAAGTATAGAGAGTATGATTACTATATGATTAAATGTCTAAATAGAGAGTGTTCAAAAAAAGGTTGTGGTGGTATAGGTTGTAAAGGTAATGATGATTTTATATACTATGAGTTAGATCCAACTAAAAGTCGAAAACATATAAGAGTATTTGCAAGAACAAGTTTTGATGAAGTTACAAGTTTTGATGAGTTGTATTTTTCTATATTAAATGAGAACTTTTTAGAAGATATTCCTATAAATATAAGTCTAGATAACAAAGGGTTTTATAATATTATTAAAGAAATATATCAAAACAACTTTGAAAATGTTGCTAATATTTATCAAATAAATAATGAGGGAAATGTTTACTTAGATAGGGTAGAAGATCATTATAGGTTATTATATGATAAGGAATATTTTTTTAATGATGATGAGAATTATATATTCGTTAAAAATGAATATAATAATAGTAATTTATATATAAATTCAAGAGATGATGAAGGTGTAAATATAAATGGTATTATTTTTGTTGATGGAAATATATATATAGACACGAATTTTAATTTTAATGGTATAATGATATGTACAGGAAGTATATTTTTAAGGGATAATTTATATGTAGAAGGCAAGATTTTGTGTAATAACATTGAGAATGATAAATATTTAACTATTAATTATAGAGAAAAAAAAGTCTTATATTATGGAAGTTATTTACCAGGTTTTTTTAATGCAGAAATAGTCGGAGTAAAGGAAGGATAAAATGAGCATAATTTTAATCGGTATGAGTGGTTCAGGCAAGACAACTATAGGTAAGGAGCTAGAAAAAAGAACTAGTTATAAGTTAATTGACACAGATGATATGATTAAAAAAATTGAAGGTATTGAAATAGAAGATATTTTTAAGACCAAGGGTGAAAAATATTTTAGAGATTTAGAAACAGCAACTTTAAAGAAAATAAAAAATAAAAAGAATCTTATTGTAGCTACAGGAGGAGGAATTATTTTAAGAACAGAAAATGTAAAAATTCTTAAAAATATAGGCAAGATTTACTTATTAAATTCAAGCATCGATAACCTTATAAAGAATTTACAAACTTCTAAAGAGGTGAGGCCTTTATTAGAAGGTGAGGAAGAATTAAGTAAGAAACTTAAAAATATGTATCAAAATAGAAAAGAATTATATGAAAAATCCTGTGATAATAAAATAGGTGTTGATAAAAAGACTGTGGAAGAAATAGCTGATGAGATATTAAGTATTCATAAATGTTGAGAAATAATAAAAAAATTGATATAATTGTTAAGTATTACAATATAGGTATAGGAGGAAATATAATGATACAGGCAGGAGATTTTAAAAAAGGCATGACCTTTATAATGGATGGAGAAATATATGAGGTAATAGAATATCAACACGTTAAGCCTGCTAGAGGTGGAGCTTTTCTAAGAACTAAGATTGAATCTGTAGAACATGGAACTATAAAAGAGGTTACTTTAAACCCATCAGATAGGTATGAAAGAGCTATTATAGATAATAAAGAAATGCAGTATCTATATAATGATGGACAATTTTATTATTTTATGGATGTGGAAACTTATAATCAGGTACCTATAACTGAAGATTTATTAGGTAACTCTATGTTATACATAAAAGATAATGACATAGCACACGTAAGATTTCATGAAGGTAGAGTTATAGACGTATCACCAGAAAACTTTGTTGAATTGGAAATAACAGAGACTGAACCGGGATTAAAGGGTGATACAGCTTCAGGGGCTGTTAAACCAGCAATAGTAGAAACTGGTGCTAAATTAAATGTTCCTTTATTTATTGATACAGGTGATGTAATAAAAGTTGACACTAGATCAGGAGAGTATGTATCTAGGGTTTAATTTAAAACTACTGATTCCTATCAGTAGTTTTTTTAATTGCTAAATAGGCTTTGTTGTAAATGGATATAGGCTTTGATATAATAAGCTATATATTATTGGAGGTGTAGTTGTGAAAGATAAAATTAACAATGGTAATTTTGAGAATGGAAGCGTAAATATATCTGAGGATGTTATTTCTATTATAGCTAGTATTGCAGCTAGTGAGGTAGAAGGTACTTCAAAGATAGCTGGTGGTATTACTGGTGAAATAACAGAAATGTTAGGTATGAAGAGCTTATCAAAAGGTGTTGATGTAGATATTGATGGACAAGATGTTGTGATAGATATGAATATAGCTATTGAGTATGGTATAAATATAAAAGATGTTGCTACAAATGTACAAGAAAATGTTAAAGAAAAAGTTGAAACTATGACTGGCTTAATAGTTAATTTAGTAAACATAAATGTACAAGAGGTAATATTTAATAGTAATAAAGAAAACTTAGCTATTGAGAAGAAATAATTTACTTACCCTCTAAAATTAGAGGGTAAAAATATGTTAATAAAGTTAACATATAAATTGGAGGTAATTATGGGTAGAAAAAGAGCTAGAGAAGGTGCTATGTCATTACTATATAAAATGGAAATGAACGAGGATTTTTCAGAGAAATTACTTGATGTTTTTATAAGAAATACAAGCTATAGTGACACAGAAATAGAGTATATTAAAGATGCTGGTGAAAAAATAGGCACAAACCTGGAAGTAATAGACTCTTATATTGAAAAAAACTTAAAGGGATGGAAGCTAAATAGGTTAGCAAAAGTTGATCTTTCTACACTTAGAATAGCTATATATGAAATGATTTATAGAGATGATATTCCCTACGAGGTTTCTGTAAATGAGGCTATAGAAATAGTAAAAAAATATAGTGCAGAAGAAGCATATAGATTTGTAAATGGCGTGCTAGGCGGAGTTATAAAAAGTTTAGAGGAGTAATTATGAGAGCATATAAAGTTAGTGAAATAAATAACTATATTAACAAGCTACTTTCTACAGATTTTATTTTATCAGATGTTGAAGTAGAGGGCGAAATATCTAATTTTACACATCATTATAGTGGGCACATGTATTTTACTTTAAAAGATGATAGTGGAAAATTAAAATCAGTAATGTTTAGGTCTGATAATAGTAAACTTTTAATTCAACCAGAAACAGGTATGAAGGTTATAGCAAGAGGAAATGTCTCTGTTTATGAAAAAGAAGGAATATACCAATTGTATGTCAGAGAAATGAAAGAAAGCGGGCAAGGAGATTTATATAGAAAATTTTTAGAGCTAAAGGATAAGTTAGATAAAGAAGGTCTCTTTGATGAAAAGTATAAAAGAGAATTACCAAAACTACCTAAAAAAATAGGGGTAGTTACTTCTGCTACAGGTGCAGCGATAAGAGATATAATAACCGTTATAAAAAGACGATTCAGTACTGTTGATATTTTGATATATCCATCTTTGGTTCAAGGCGGTCAAGCCCCAAAATCAATTATTGAAGGTTTAAAGTACCTAGATAATAGAGAAGATATAGACCTGATTATATTTGGAAGAGGTGGTGGATCTACAGAGGAGCTTTTTGCATTTAATGATGAGGATTTAGCAAGAACAATACACGGGTTGAAAACTCCAAATATTTCAGCTGTTGGCCATGAGGTAGATTTTTCTATATCTGATTTTGTAGCTGATAAAAGAGCTGCTACTCCCTCTGCAGCAGCAGAAATAGCAGTTCCTAGTCTAGATGAATATAGAATTAATTTAATTTCACTTAAAGACTCTTTGATCAAAGCGATGGATAGGAATCTATTAGAAAAAAGAAGTAAAGTTGAACAGTTATCTAGTCAATTAAAATTAAATAGTCCAATCCATGAACTATATAATAATAGACAAAACTTAGATAATATATATAGAAAAATACAAAATGAAATAGTTTCTAAGAGTAATAAGAGTAGAGAAGGTTTAAGAGAAATTAAATATAAAATTGACTATTTGAATCCACAAAAGAGATTAGAAAGCGGTTATGGTATAATTTTAAATAAAGATGGGAAGGTAGTTAGTAGTATTAATGATATAAACGAAGATGATGATATAGATATATATCTTAAAGATGGTAGGGTTAAGTCTAAAGTAGAAACTATTGAAAAGGTGAATAAAGATGGAAATTAAAGATTTATCTTATGAAGAGGCTTATAATAAACTGGAGAGTATTTTAGATAAGGTAGAAAAAGAAGATTTAAGTTTAAAAGAGTCTATTGAACTTTTTAAAAATGCAAATGAATTATATCTTCATTGTCAAAAGCTTTTAGATTCAGCTGAAGGTGAAGTTAAGTTGATATTAGATGGCAAAGAAGAAGATTTTGATCTATCTACGGAGGTATAATTTTGGATATAAATATAGAAATTGAAAGATTAAGAAAAATAGTAGATGAGTACTTGGTAGAATCTTTGAAAAATATACACACCGATTATTCAAATACAATCTTAGAGTCTATAAAATATAGTTTATTTACAGGTGGGAAAAGGATTAGGCCAATTTTATCATTAAAGGTTTATGAACTTTTATCTAATGAATCTAGCTATAATGAGATATTACCATATGCTGCTAGTATTGAAATGATACATACTTATTCTTTAATTCATGATGATCTTCCAGCTATGGATGATGATGATTTTAGAAGAGGTAGGTTAAGCAATCATAAAAAATTTGGCGAGGCTATGGCTATTTTAGCTGGAGATGGGTTATTAAATTTTGCTTTTGAGAATATATTATTAAATATAAGTAACAATGATTCAATCAATAAGATTATAGCTTTGAAGGAAATAGCTATGTATTCAGGAGTTAAAGGAATGATAGGTGGACAAGTTGTAGACTTACATTTAGAACATTCACAAGCAAATAGCGAGAATATAACATATATGTATAAATGTAAAACAGGAGGACTTATAATGGCTTCTACAGTGGTAGGAGCAATTATCGCAGGTGCGGATAAAAGTAAAGTTGAAGAGATGAGGAAACTAGGGCTTTATTTAGGTTTAGCATATCAAATTAAAGATGATTTTTTAGATTTAGAGGAAGATAATGAGATAAATAAGGTTACTTATATATCGACTCTAGGCTATAATCAAGCAAAAAAAGATCTAGATTATTATACAAATAAGGCACTTGAGATAGTTGAAGATTATCCAGAAAGCGAATTTTTTAAAATTTTTATAGAAAAATTAAAGTATAGAGAGTTTTAAAGGCTATAAATTATATTTTATAAAATTGAATAATATATAGGGATATAGTATAATATATCGAAAGGTGGTGCAGTATTCTAGTCAGTGCGAATATTCTCGAAGGCGGGGCTAAAAATCCGTTGAAAGGCACATCGATGAAGTTTCTTGTATAGGCTTCCAACGCCCAGTTGGGGGTTTATGTAGGGAGTAAGGGGGATGGGGCGATCTGCAAAGGCATGCGGGCGATGACCCTACCTCCGTGGAGACACAACTGCCATTGTTGTGATAAACCTGTTACAATAAAAGTAATGTAACAGAGTAGCCTGCCTTGAGTGAAGTTAGGCAGATGGTAAGCCACCTGGGAAATTAGGGGCCCACGATTTTCTAGGCTTTGTTGCCGAAACCTACTTTGCAAAAGAGGCTAAGGAATATTCAATCTGTTGAGGAAAACTCCTAGACTGTTCAAAAGAGGCAGCTTGTGGATTACAGTGCGGCCTAAGTGGCAATCCAGTTGTACCTATGGTGACAGGGTAATAGTAGAATTAAAGGGAAACCGCTGCTATGGCGACATGCAGTTTTTATTAGGGAAATCCTACTGGACCAAAGCCGTAAGATTTACACAAGTTGTTACCACCTATTAAATAGCTGATAGCCGTAGGCTATCAGCTATTTAATGTTTAGGAGGATTTATATGAAAAAAAGAAAAGTGGATTATAATTTAAAATGGATTATAAAGATATCTATTTGGACTTTTATATTAGCAAGTATATTTTCTATTATTAGTGATAAACTGGTAGAATATTTAAACATAATACCCGCGTTTATAGTATTATTAGTTTTTATTTTTATAGGTATAATTTTTGATATAATAGGGATAGCTGTAACATCAGCTCATGAAAGACCTTTTCATGCTATGGCTGCAAATAGAGTTTTAGAAGCTAAAAGTGCTATTAAACTTGTTAGAAATGCATCTCAGGTATCTAACTTTTGTAATGATGTAATAGGCGATATAAGTGGTATTATTTCCGGTGCTATTGGTACTAATATTGTTTATAGCATATTAAAGGTATATCCAAATATTGATGGTGCCTTTATATCTTTGGTAATTACGTCTATAATTGCCTCAATAACAGTAGGTGGAAAAGGAATAGGTAAAAATATAGCTATGGTTTATCATGAGGAAATTATTTTTAAAATAGCAAAGATAGTATATTTTATGGAAAAAAAGCTAGGTATAGAATTATTTAAATAAATGGAATGGTGATTATGAAAGATAGAGCGGATATAGTATTGTATAAAGAGGGCTATGTTGAGAGTTTGAAAGTAGCAAATAGCTATATAATGCAAGGATTAGTCTTGATAGATAATGTTCCAATTGAGAAATCAGGAGATTTAATTAAGTATGGATCTAACATTAGAATAAAAGGAAAAGAACATAAATATGTATCTAGAGGTGGTTTGAAATTGGAAAAAGCACTGCATGAGTTCAAAATAGACTTATCTAATGCTAGATGTATGGATATCGGTTGTTCTACAGGAGGATTTACAGATTGTATGCTAAAGAATGGAGCAAAAAAAGTATACTCAGTAGATGTAGGATATGGTCAACTTGATTGGAATTTAAGAAATAACCCTAAAGTTGTAGTAATGGAAAGAACAAATATTAGAAATGTAAGATTGGAAGATATAGAAAGTAAATTAGATTTTATATCCATTGATGTATCTTTTATATCTTTAAAATTAGTTTTACCTGTTGCTAAAAAACTGCTAAAAAATGGAGGTAAGATAGTAGCATTAATTAAACCACAATTTGAAGCTAAAAAGGAAGATGTAGGAAAGGGTGGAATAGTTAGAGATAGTAAAGTTCATAAATATGTAATAGAAGAAACTATAGAATTTGCTAGAAATCTAAATATTATAATTTCTAATTTGAGTTACTCACCTATAACAGGAGCTACAGGAAATATAGAATTTTTAGCAGAATTTACTTTAAATCCTAACTATGATCATATTGATTTTTTAGATATAGATGATACTTTAAGAGCAGCTTATGATAGGTTTAACTCATCTAGGGGGTAGTTTATGTTATTAGAATTAAATATAGAAAATTTTGCGATTATAAAAGATATTAAAGTAAACTTCTCTAAAGGATTAAATATAATTACTGGAGAAACAGGTACTGGTAAGTCTATATTAATCGAGGCACTAGGCATAATTTTAGGTGCTAGAAGTAATAAGGACTTTATAAGGACTGGAGAAACAGAGGCTAATTTGCAGGCTGTTTTTTATATAGATCATGAAAGTCCTATTGAAGAGATATTATCAAAATATCAAATAAGCATAGATAGTGATAGGCTACTTATTATTAATAAGCAGATATCTCAAGATATGCCTAGTTTATCCAAAGTCAACGGTAAGAATGTGAACTTATCTATGCTATCTGATATAACTAGTAACTTAATAGATATATTTGGACAGCATGAACATCAGTCATTATTGAATGTTAATAGGCATAAAGAACTACTAGACTCTTTTGGTGGTAAGGAGTTAAAGTCTTTAAAAAATGATCTATTGAAGTCATTTAAAATTTATCAGAAATTAAACAAAAAACTAACAAATCTTTCTATTGATGAGTTATCTAGAGATAGAGAAATTGATATATTAGAGTATCAAATTCAAGAGATAGAAAGTGCTGATATAGATTTAAATAAAGATGTAACAATAAATGAAGATTATAAAAAGCTTAAAAATATAAATAATATAAGAGAAGCACTAGTAGTATTATCAAATAAATTAAAATCTGATAGTTTTCAAGAAAACGATATATTAAATAGCTTAGATAGATCTATATTAGAAATAAATAACATTAAAGATTTTGATTCGGAAATAGAGGATATTTATAATAGGTTAAATAGTATTAAGTATGAACTAGAGGACATTTACAGAGGAGTTTTAGATTATTTAGGAGATTTAAATTTTGATGATACTACTATGTTATTAATAGAAAAAAGATTAGATACTATTAATAGTCTAAAAAGTAAGTATGGGGAGAGTTTAGATGAAGTTTTAGATTTTAAAGATAGAGCTGAACTTAGATTAGAAAGTTTACAAAATCAAGATAGAGAAATTATGGAAATAGAGAAGCAAATAAGTGAGGTAGAAACTGAATTAAAGGAAAAATCTTTTAAAGTCTCGAATTATAGAAAGAAATTAGCTAAACTTTTAGAAAATGAAATTAGTTTAGAATTAAAATATTTAAATATGGAAGAGGTAGAATTTAAAGTAGATTTTAAAAAATTAGATTATTTTAGTCACGATGGTATAGATTATATAGAGTTTTTAATATCAACTAATATTGGTGAAAAATTGAAACCTTTATCAAAAATAGCATCAGGTGGTGAGATGTCTAGAATAATGCTAGCATTTAAAAACATTTTAGCTGAGTATGATAACATTCAAACTTTAATTTTTGATGAGATTGATACTGGGATTTCTGGAAGAACAGCACAGTTGGTAGGAGAAAAAATATATCATATATCTAGGAAAAGACAGGTTATTTGTATCTCTCATTTGCCACAGATAACAGCTTTAGCAGATAGTCATTATTCTATAAATAAATTAGTAGAAAATAGTAAAACAGGATCTTATATTAAAAAATTAACATATGATGAAAGAGTTGAGGAATTAGCTAGATTAATAGGTGGAATTGATTTAACTAATACAACTAAAAGTCATGCTAAAGAGATGCTATATCTGAGTGATAAATTTAAAAAAGAGCTTTAGGAGGTGAAGTATGAATATTAAATCTGTTGTAAAAAGGGATAAAGTAACTAAAAACTTAACAAAGAGATTAAAGCCAGGTGATATTGCTTTAATATCTCATAGAGATTTAGATGAGATAGCTGCTCAATCCCTTGTAGAAGCGCAGGTTAGTGCAGTTATAAATACTGATGAAACAATAAGTGGAAAATACCCTAATAGAGGGCCAGAAGTTTTAATGAATCATAGAGTACCAATATTGGAAGTTAATGGTTTAGAATCTGTAGAAGCTATTCAAGAGGGAGATATAATTTCGATACATGATAGTTATATTTATTTGGAAGATAAGAAAGTTTGTTCTTATGAATATCTAGAAGATTCAAAAATACATAAATTGCTTAAAGAAGGCTTTGATAATATAGAGTTTGAGCTGGATAGATTTATTGAAAATACTTTAGATTATGCTAAAAAAGAGAAAGGTTTAGTGACGGGGAGTATTGTTATTCCAAAAACTAAGACAGATTTTAATGAGAAACATGTTTTAGTAGTGGTAAGAGGTCAAGATTACAAGAGAGACTTAATTACTATAAAAAATTATATCGATGAAATAAAACCTATTTTAGTTGGAGTTGATGGTGGTGGGGACGCATTATTAGAGTTCGGATATACTCCTGATATTTTAGTAGGAGATATGGATAGTGTATCAGATAGGTGTTTAAAGGAGTCTAAAGAGGTCGTTGTACATGCTTTTCCGAATGGGAGAGCTCCAGGTCTTGAAAGGGTTAAATCTTTAGGTATAGATCCTGTTATTTTTTCTTCACCAGGAACTAGTGAAGATATAGCTTTATTATTAGCATATGAAAAAAATGCAGACTTAATTGTAGCCTTAGGAACCCATACAAATATGATAGATTTTTTAGAAAAAGGAAGACCTGGAATGGCTAGTACTTTTTTAGTTAGGCTAAAGGTTGGGGATAAACTAGTAGATGCAAGAGGAGTTAATAAGCTTTATGGCTCGGATTTTAGTTTTAAATATATAGCTAGTATTATTGTTGCGTCTTTAATACCTATTATAATATTGACAATTATTAACCCAATAACTAGAAGTTTTCTAAAGCTTATAAAAATAAGATTCAAACTACTTATGGGAATTTAGGAGGTTATTATGTTACCAAATATGAAGTTTTATGTAGTATCTATAGTAGCTATATTTACGGCATTAGCAGTAGGTATATATATAGGTTTCTCTATGGATACAGAAGGATTTATTACAGAACAACAAGAAAAATTAGTAGATATTGTAGAATCACAGTTTGAAAGCTTAAGCGCAGATAATCAATTATTAAAAATAGAAAATGAAGATATTTTACTAAAAAATAAAAATATAAATAAATATATCGAGGAGTCTTATAATTATCTTGTTCCTGGCAAATTAGAGGGTAAAAAAGTTGCTATAATAGAAACTACTGACTATGTATCATCATCTCTAGCCCATGACTTAGAAAAAGCAGGTGCTAAGGTAGTAAGTTTAACTAGTATTGATAGAATAAATAAAGATGAATTATCTAAAGTCCTTACTTATATAGTTGATGGAACTAATAGAGAAGATGTAGTTAATTATATTAGTAAAGATAAGATGGATTTTATAGGTCTAGCTGGTGTAGATATAGATCATATAATTATATCTGGAGGATGTAAATACAAGGAAAACAATAGAGTTTTAGAAATAGATAAAAGAATAGTAGATTTTTCTAAAGAACGAGGCATAGATATAACAGGTGTGGAAAAAACTACAGTTAATAATTCTTATATGAGTAAATACAAAGAATATGGAATAAATACTATAGATAATGTAGATATGAAAGCAGGGAAAATTGCTACAGTTTTATCCTTGGTTGGTGAGAGAGGTAATTATGGTATAAAAGGAACTGCTGATAGTATAATTCCTTTAGAATAGAGGTGTTTTTATGAGTGGTAAAAATCTTATTTGTGTAATAGCTGTATACAATGAAGAAGAATTTATAGAAGATACTATAAACTCTATAAAAAAGATTAAAGAAATTGACAATATAGTTATTGTAAATGATGGATCAACTGATAATACTTTAAATGTTATAAAAAGCTTGGATATAGACTTTATAAGTTACGAAAAAAATATGGGAAAAGGCTATGCATTAAAAAGAGCAATCACAGAGTTAAATTATGATTACATGATTATGCTGGATGGAGACTTGGGTAAAACTAGTAGTGAGGTTTCTAAGATAATAAAACCAGTGTTATTAAATAAATGTGACTTTACTATTGCAAAATTTCCTGAGGCTAGAACTATGACTAATAAAAAAGGTGGTCTTGGCTTGGTAAAAGGTTTAGCTAAAAATGGAATTAAGTTTTTTACAGGTGAAGATGTATCTAGCAGTTTATCAGGACAGAGGGTGTATAAAAAAGAAGTTCTAGATAATATAGAATATATACCTAATAATTATGGAGTAGAAGTAGCTATGACAGTACAGGCACTAAACAGTGGTTTTACATTAAAAGAAGTTCCTGTTATTATGGGTCATAGGTATACTTCAAGAGATTTATCTGGATTTATTCATAGAGGTAAACAGTTTAAAGATATTTTATTTACTTTTATAATTATGTTTTTTAAAGGGCTGAAGAGGTGATGAAATGATAAATATATTTGCTTTTATAATCTCTTTTATTTTAGCTTTAGTTTTTGTTCAACCTTTAAAACATATGTTATCTAAAACTATTTTACTAGAAAGTAATTTTCGTGGAGAAAAAATTCCTAATGGTATGGGAGTAGGATTTGTATTTTCACAGTTTATTACCCTATCTATACTAAATTATTTTGAATATAATAGAAATTTGAATTTATACTTATTAGGCATGGTATTTATTTCTTTTTTAGGCCTATTAGATGATACAATTGGCACTGATGAGTATAAAGGTTTTAAAGGACATATAGGGGCTTTCTTAAAAGGGAAATTAACTACCGGTAATCTTAAAGCGATTTTAGGTTTTTTTACTAGCTTATATATAAGTAGTTTTTTTTCTAAGGATTATTTAAACCTTGTATTAAATAGTTTACTTTTAGCACTTTCAATAAATACTATGAACCTATTTGATTTAAGACCAGGTAGAGCTATAAAGGTTTTTTGCATAGCTTCTTTTATTTTATTAACTATAAATATAAAATCTGATAATATGAGTATAATTTTAGCTCTTTTAGGTTTTTTATCTATTTATATAGTGGATGATTTAAAAGCCTTAAGTATGATGGGGGATTCTGGTTCAAATCTTTTAGGATATAGTTTAGGTTTTTATGTAGTGGTAAATTTTAGTTTAATGTTCAGAGTTAGTTTTCTCTTTTTTGTTATATTTTTAAATTATTTATCAGAAAGAAAATCTTTTTCTGAAATAATAAGTAATAATAAAATTTTAAATTATATTGATATGTTAGGAAGGTAATTATGATTTCATATGAAAATGCAATTGCAAAATCAATAATAAGTGAAGATGAGACGACGGTCGTTGTAGAATTAGATATAGATAATAAAATAAAAAAAGCATTAGCTTATAAAAATATTACAGGAGAAGTGAAAGTCGGTGATAGATTAGTTGTTAATACAACTGCTGGAGATATGTCATTAGGTACTGGAGGGCAACATTTTATAATTTATAACTATAATCAAGAGAAGCTTAAGGCTAAGGATGATGGGCATATAATGAAACTTAGATATAGCCCCTATCAAGTTAAAGTTATGGCTACAGAGGAAGAGGAAAGTCCTTTCCACGAACAAATAAAAAACTTTAAAAGCTTAGATGGACATCCTGTTATTGTAGCAACGCTACATAGCATGTTAGCTCCTATAGCGGCTAGCTTAAAATATTTGAATTCTGATCTAAAAATAAACTTTATAATGACTGATGGTGCAGCTTTACCAATTAACTTTAGTAATACAGTCAAAGATTTAAAAAACAAAGGTATTTTGAATCAAACGATTACTATCGGTCATGCTTTTGGTGGAGATTTTGAAGCTATTAACATATACACTGGATTAATTATATCAAAGGAAATTGCAGATGCTGATATTACTATAGTAGCAATGGGGCCAGGTATAGTAGGTAGTGGAACTGAGTTTGGCTTTACAGGTGTTGAACAGGGTATTAATATTGATGCTGTAAATAATTTAAGAGGAAAGGCTATTTTTGTTCCTAGAATTAGCTTTGCAGATAAAAGGGATAGACACTATGGTATAAGTCATCATAGTTTAACAGTATTAAATAAAATAATAAACACTAAGTCAACAGTAGTATTATCAAATTTAAAATCTGAAAAACTTGAATATATAAATGGACAGATATCTACTATATTTAATGATAAAAGATATAAAATTATTTATAAGGATCCATTAAATATAGAAAAAATATTGGATTACTATAAACTAAATGTAAAGACAATGGGTAGAGGAATTCATGAGGATTTGGAGTATTTTCAAAGTCTATCGTCCGTAGCTTCTTATGCTATTGAATATTTGAAGGAGGATTAGCTATATGTTGTTTGAGGAAAAAACTATGAAATCAGAAAAAATATATGAAGGTAAGATAGTAAATCTAAGAGTGGATACCGTAGAGTTACCTGATAAAAAATATTCCAAAAGAGAAATAGTTGAGCATCCTGGTGCAGTAGGAATTATTCCTATAACAGATGATGGAAAATTAATTTTAGTTAGGCAATATAGAAAACCAGTTGAAAAATTTTTATTAGAAATACCAGCTGGAAGACTAGAAATCAATGAAGAGCCTAGAGAAACAGGTTTAAGAGAGTTGAAAGAAGAAACTGGATATCAAGCAGAAAAATTAGAGTATGTTTTTGAATTTTATCCTTCTGCAGGTATAACTACAGAGAAGATCCATTTATTTATTGCTAGAGGCCTTACACCTGGAGAAACAGATTTTGATAGTGGTGAATTTTTAGAAACTGAAATTGTTAGTATAAAAGATTTAGAGAGAATGGTAAAAAGAGGCGAAATACTAGATAGTAAAACTGTTATAGGACTTTATTTAGCGAAGGAATATTTGGAAGAAAAGGGAGAATAATGTTTGAAAGTTTATTAGATAGTTATAGAAACTTTATCGATTTTGAAGGTAACTTAAATAAAGAAAGTTCTAGGTCATATATAGTAGACGTTAAGTATTTTCTAAGTTACTTAGAGAATAAGTCTATGGATAATATATCTAAAGTTAATAAAACTTTAATAATTAAGTATTTGATGGATTTGGAGAGGGAAGGATTAGCAAGTTCTACTATATCTAGAAGACTGTCTTCTTTAAAATCTTTTGGTAGTTTTTTAGTTAATGAAGGTTATATAGATAAGGACCCAACTTTAAACCTAAAAGGACCTAAGTTAGAGAGAATAGCTTTGGAAGTATTAAGTGTGGAAGAAGTTGATAGTTTAATGGAAAAGCCAGATTTAAATAAGATCAATGGTTTAAGAGATAGAGCTATGTTAGAGCTTCTTTACTCTACTGGTATAGAAATAAAAGAAATTGTTTCTCTTGATATTGAGGATATAGATTTGGATTTAGAGTTAATAAGAATAAAGAATGATAAAGATAGAGTTATTCCAATAGGTAGCTATGCTAAAGAGTATCTTGATAGATATTTAGAAAAAAGAGAAACTGTTGATAAAAATAGTCCTTTATTTTTAAATAATAGGGGTAAAAGACTAAGTAGACAGGGGTTTTGGAAAAGTTTGAAAAAGTATGAAAAGCTTTCTAATATAAAAAAACCTCTTACTCCAAAAATATTAAGACAGTCTTTTGCAGTTCATATGTTAGAGAATGGTGCAGATTTAGAATTAGTACAGAAAATGCTAGGACATACAAACATGTCTACAACACAAGTTTATGCTAAAAAGGCAAGTCAAGAAAGTATGAGAAAGATTTATAGAAATTCACATCCAAGAGCATAGGGGGTAAACGATGGATAGAGTAAAAAAAGCAAGTTCATATGTAAAGAAAATTATAAAAGAAGAACCTAAAATAGGATTAATACTAGGATCAGGATTAGGAGATTTAGCAGATAGAATAGAGGATAGAGTAGAAATTAAATATAAAGATATACCTGAATTCCCAATATCAACAGTCAAAGGGCATGCAGGTCAATTAGTTTTTGGAAAGCTATCTGGTAAAAGTGTTGTTGCCATGCAGGGTAGATTTCATTTTTACGAAGGATATCCTATTGAAGATGTAGTTTTACCTATTAAGGTGTTAATAGACTTAGGTATACAAAGCTTAGTAGTTACTAATGCTGCAGGAGGAGTAAATAAAGATTTTAAGCCAGGAGATTTAATGATTATTACAGATCACTTAAATTTAGCAGGACAAAATCCTTTAATAGGGAAAAATAATGATAAAGAAGGCCCGAGATTTCCAGATATGTCAAAAGCCTACGATGATGAATATATAGAACTAGCAAGGAAAATTGCAAAAGATTTAAAATTAGATATTAAAGAAGGAGTCTATGCTTGGTTTACTGGACCAACTTATGAAACTCCAGCAGAAGTAAAAATGGCTAGATATCTAGGAGCTGATGCAGTAGGTATGTCAACGGTACCAGAAGTAATAATTGCTAACCATAGAGGAATAAGGACATTAGGAATTTCTTGCATAACAAATATGGCATCTGGAGTTTTAGATGAGGTTTTAAGTCATGAGGATGTGGTTAAGACTTCTCAAAAAGTTAAAGGAGATTTTCAAAGTCTAGTTTTAGATTGTTTAAAACACATTTAGGAGTGTTACTATGAATATGTATGATATTATAGAAAAAAAGAGGGATGAAGAAGTTCTATCTGAAAATGAAATTAGGTATTTTGTAAAAAATTATACGGAAGGTAGAATAAAAGATTATCAAGCCTCGGCCTTGCTTATGGCCATATATCTAAATGGAATGTCTGATAAAGAAACATTAGCCTTAACTAGAGCTATGATTGATTCAGGTGATAAATTTCACCTTCAGGATATTAAATCTAAGGTAATTGATAAACACTCGACAGGTGGTGTTGGGGATACAGTAACCTTAGTATTAGGTCCTATGGTTTCAGCTTTAGGCGTACCATTTGCTAAAATGTCTGGAAAAGGATTAGGTCATACAGGAGGGACTATAGATAAGCTTGAAGCTTTTAAAGGCATTAATTTAAACCTAACAGATCAGCAATTTTATGATAATATAAATGATATAAATATTGCTATTAGTGGTCAAACAAGTAATATTGCACCAGCGGATAAGAAGATATATAGCTTAAGAGATGTTACCGCTACTGTAGATAATATATCATTAATCGCAAGTAGTATAATGAGTAAAAAATTAGCTATAGAGTCTGATGGGATTGTTCTTGATGTTAAATTGGGTTCTGCGGCTTTTATGAAAAATTTAGAATCAGCAAGAGACTTAGCAAATGAAATGGTATCATTATCAAAAGCTTATGGAAGAAATAGTGTTGCACTTATTACTAATATGGATGAGCCTCTGGGATATGCAGTAGGTAATAATTTGGAAGTAATTGAAGCGATAGATAGTTTAAAAGGGGAAGGTCCTAAAGATTTAGTTGATCTTTCTGTAGAATTAGGTAGTGAAATTTTAATTTTATCAGGTTTAACAAATGATAGGGACAAAGCTAAGGATATGCTATATAAAACCATTGAGAATGGATCAGCTTTAAAACAATTAAAGTTAATGGTAGAAAAACAAAATGGTGATAGTAGTTTTATAGATGATACGAGTAAGTTTGGAAGTGCAAAATATGTAGAAGAATTTAATGTAGATAAAAACTATTATATATCGGAAATAGATGGAGAGCTTATAGGAAAAGCAGCCTTAAGTTTAGGAGCTGGTAGAGAAGATTTAGATTCTAAAGTTGATTTACAAGCAGGACTGATTTTAAGAAAAAAGGTTGATGATTATATAGAGAAGGGTGAATCTCTTATTACAATCTATAGTAATAGTTTAGACAAAATAAAAGATGCGAAAAAAATTCTAAAAGATGCTTATAAGCTATCAAAGTATAAAACAAATAACAAGAAGCCCTTAATATTAGATAGAATATATTAATAAAAAACCCTATTTAAATAGGGTTTTTCTTATATTATATAAAGTTAGGAATATGGTATAATATTAAGTTGAGATTATATAAAAAAATAAAAGGAGGTCCTATGAAATATAGAGTAGAGTTAAAATCCTTTGAAGGACCTATGGATCTATTATTACATTTAATAAAGGAAGCAGAAATTGATATATATGACATTCCTATTAATGTTATAACAGAGGAATTTTTAGAACATATTAAATTAATGGAAGATTTAAATTTAGAAGTAACTAGTGATTTTTTACTAATGGCATCAACTTTGCTAGAAATTAAATCTAAAATGATGTTACCTAAAAATAGTATTGATAAGGAAGAGGAAGAAGAAGACCCAAGAGACGATCTTGTAGATAAAATTTTAGAATACAAAAAGTTTAAGGAACTTTCTGAAGTTCTAAGAAACAGAGAAACTAGGCAATCAAAAGTCTATTATAAACCTAAGGAAGAAATTGTAAAAGAAGAAATAGAACTGGAGCTGGAGGAGATGGAGGTTGGGCTTCTTCTTAAAGCTATTAATAATATTATAAAAAATAGAACAAAAGAAGATAAGAAACTAACGATTAGCGAGATACAAAGAGAAGAGTATACATTGGAGTTTTGTATAATAAGAGTAAAAGAAAGGTTAGAGAAAAAAACCTCTATATATTTTAGTAGTTTATTATCAAAACAAACTAGTGTAGAAGAGATAATTACATACTTCTTATCTATATTGGAATTGGCTAAAGGAAAATTTTTATCTATAAGTCAGAAGCAGGACTTTTCGGATTTAATTTTAGAGAAAAGGAGTAAAGAATATGAAGAAATCTAGAGAAGAATATAAGGCTATTATTGAAGCTTTACTATTTACTTGGGGAGATCCTTTAAGTTTAAATGATATAGGTGAGGTTGTGGAATTAAAAGGTAAAATATTAAAAGAGATTTTAGAAGATTTAATAGATGATTATAAGGATAAAGATAGGGGACTTTTTGTTGAAAAAATTAAGGACACCTATAGATTGGCTACTAAAGAAAGTTGTTATCCCTATATAAAAAAATTAAATAAACCTATAGGTAGTAAAAGTCTTTCAAATGCAGCCTTAGAAACTTTGTCTATTATAGCTTATAAACAACCAGTTATTAAGTCTGAAATAGAGTCTATAAGAGGAGTTAAATGTGATACCGCTATTTACACTTTATTAGACAAAGAGTTAATAGAAGAAAAAGGTAGGCTAGATAGAATTGGTAGACCAATTTTATATGGAACAACCGATGAATTTTTAAGAGTATTTGGATTAGAAAGTATAGATAAACTTCCAGAGCTAGGTGATTTTTTTCAAGTATCAGAAGATGATAGTGAAGAAAGCATGGAGGGATAAGGATTATATGAGATTACAAAAATTTATAGCTAAATCTGGTTTAACTTCTAGGCGTAAGGCAGAAAAATTAATTGAAGATGGTCGAGTTAAAATTAACGGTGAGGTAGTTACAAGTCATGGGATAAAAGTAACTGAACATGATAAAGTGGAGGTTGACAATAAGTCTATAGATTTGGAAGAAAAAAAAGTTTATCTTTTATTAAACAAGCCAATAGGATATGTAAGTACTGTATCTGATGAGTTTGAAAGAAAAACTGTATTAGATTTGATAAAAGATGTAAATGTTAGATTATATCCGGTTGGGAGATTGGATATGGATACTAGTGGTTTAATAATACTTACTAATGATGGAAAATTTACTAACTATATAACTCATCCAAGTAATGAGGTTAAAAAGACTTATGAAGCATTAATTATTGGAAAAATAAGTAATTATTCTCTAAAGAAATTAACTGATGGAATAAGAATAGATGATTTTAAAACTCATCCTGCTAAATTAAAACTTTTAGCCTTTGAAGGTGGTAACTCAAGAGTTAGGATAACTATTCATGAAGGAAAGAATAGACAGGTTAGAAAGATGTTTGCAGCAGTAGGTCATCCGGTTATCAAGTTAAAAAGAATTAGCTTAGGACATTTAACTTTAGATGGTGTAGAAGAAGGTAAGTATAGATTTTTAAGTAAAGAAGAAATAAAATCTTTTAAGTAGGTGAGAGTTTGTATAAAGTATTTAAAAGTAGTTTAAAATCTATGGAATTATTTATGAAAAGTTTTGTAAAAGAAGGTTATAAAGTTATTGATGCAACATTAGGTAATGGCTATGATAGTTTGAAACTTTGTGAATTAGTTGGTTCATCTGGAAAAGTATATAGTTTTGATATTCAAAAAGAAGCTATAGAAAATAGTAAAAAGAAACTACAAGATTATAGAAACATTAAACTAATATTGGATAGTCATGAAAATCTAAGTAAGTATATTGAAGAAAAAATAGATTTTATAATTTATAATTTAGGTTATTTACCAGGTGGGGATAAAACTATAACCACTAAAGCAAGTACAACTATAGAATCATTAAAAGTAGCTTTTAAGCTATTAGCTGATAATGGTGTTATAGGTATTGTGGTTTATCCTGGACATAAGACTGGCAACGAGGAACTAAAGGAAATAGATATCTTTTTAAGAGGTATAGATCAAAGACAATTTAGTGTTGTAAAATTCGATTATATTAATCAGATAAATAACCCACCAGTTTTATATTTTATAGAAAAAAATAAGGAGAGATAAAATGACAAGAATACATTTAGTTAGACATGGGGAAAGTGAATGGAATATATTAAAGAAAATACAAGGACATGCAAATGCGCCACTTACAACTAAAGGACTGAAGCAAGCTGAGCAAGTTGCTAAAAAGTTTAAAAATATGGATATAGATGTAGTTTATTCAAGTGATTTAGATAGGGCTAGAATAACTGCTGAAACTATAGCTAGTTATTCTAGTGTTGATCTTCATGTTAGAGAAGACTTAAGGGAGATGAACTTTGGAGTTTGGGAAACTATGTTATTTAGTGAAGTTCAGGAAAAATATCCTAAACAATTTGAGCAATGGATGAAAGAGCCGGAATATTTAAATATAGATGAAGGTGAAAATTTAGAAAGTTTACAATTTAGGATGAACAGGGTACTAGATGATATTATAGGGGTTAATGAAGGAAAAGATATTTTAATAGTTTCACACGGAACAGCTTTGAAGACTATGCTATTAACCTTACTAGATATTCCACTAACTAATTATAAAAATTTAGCTATGGATAATGTTAGTCACAGTATAATTGAGATTAGAGATTATAATAATGTTTTAAAACTTTATAATGATACTAGTCATTTAGGAGAGTAAAAATGGTAGAAAATATAGGTATAATAGGAGCAGGTCCAGCAGGAATTTTAGCAGCAATTGCTGCTAGTGGTGAAGGGAAAAAAGTAATACTTTTAGAAAAAAATGAAAAAGTAGGTAAAAAGTTATTTATAACAGGTAAAGGTAGATGTAATATTACAAATAATATGGACTTAGAAATGTTTTTTGACAATATAATGACTAATAAAGAATTTATGTACAGTAGCCTTTATACTTTTAGTAATGATAGCATAATTAATTTACTAGAGAAGTATAAACTTAGAACTAAGGTGGAAAGAGGAGGAAGAGTATTTCCTATTAGTAATAAGTCATCAGATGTAATTAAAACATTTGAAAAAATTTTAAAAGAAAAACAAGTAGATTTAAAACTTAATACTGAAGTTAAAGATGTTTATAAGGAAGATGATATTTTTTATGTTGTAACAGATCAAGGAATTTATGCATTTAACAAATTAATAATAGCAACAGGTGGAAAATCTTATCCTAAAACAGGATCTACAGGATTTGGATATAAGATAGCTAAGAAGTTAGGCCATAATATTATTGATATAAAACCATCTTTAGTTCCTATAGAAATAAAAGAAGATATTGCATCTACTCTTCAGGGATTATCTTTAAAAAATGTTGAAATAAGTGCATTTAGTGGTAAAAAAGAAATTTATCGAGAGTTTGGAGATATGGTATTTACTCATTATGGTATATCAGGCCCAATAGTTTTATCTATGAGTACTTTTTTATATAAATATATTGATAGGGAAATAAATTTTAAAATAGATTTAAAACCTGCATTAGATATGGAAAAATTAGATAGAAGAGTTTTAAGAGATTTTGATAAATATAATAATAAAATGGTAAAAAATGCATTAGATGATTTATTACCTGCTAAATTAAGAGAACCTATTTTATTATTATCTAATATAGACTTGGATAAGTTTGTTCATCAAATAACTAAAGATGAAAGGGAGAGATTGCTAGAAAATTTAAAAGCTTTTCCTTTAACTTTTAAGAATTTTAGACCAGTAGAAGAGGCTATAGTGACTTCTGGAGGAGTTGATGTAAATCAAATAGATCCTTCTACGATGGAATCTAAAATATTAGATAATCTATATTTTGCAGGAGAAGTTTTGGATGTAGATGCAGTTACAGGTGGGTTTAATTTACAAATAGCATACTCAACAGGTTATCTGGCAGGACTGAGTATATAGAGTAAAATTAGAAATTAACTTGTTTACTAGTCTAATATCATATATAATTATTAGAAGGAGTGATTTTTTTGAATCTTGTTTCTATTAGAGGAGCTATTACCGTAGAAGATAATACTAGTGATAGTATTTTGTCTAATACTAAATTACTCCTTAAAGAAATGGAAAGGAAAAACAAGATAGATAGGTCTCAGGTAGTTAATATTATATTTACAGCTACTAAGGATTTAGATACAGTATATCCGGCTAGAGCAGCTAGAGAGTTAGGTTATCTACAAGCTGCCCTTTTATGTTTTCAAGAGATGTATGTTGTTGGTAGTTTAAAAAAGTGTATACGAGTTAATATACTTATACAATCTAAGCTAGAACAGGATTCTGTACAACATGTATACTTGAAAGGAGCTAAAGTTTTAAGGCCGGATCTAGGAGGGCTGAGATGAAGGAAAAGATAATATCAATAGCGATTGATGGACCTGCTAGTGCTGGAAAGAGTACAGTCGCAAAAGAAATTGCTAAAAGACTTTCTATAAACTATATAGATACAGGTGCTATGTATAGGGCTTTAACTCTTAAAGTATTAAATGAAAATATAGATATAGAAAAACCAGAAAATTTAAAAGACTTGTTAAATAGAACTGAAATAAGTTTTATTGAAGGAAAAATAATATTAGATGGTAAGGATGTATCTGATCTTATAAGAGATAATAATATTAGTAATAAGGTATCTGATATAGCAAAATTAAAAGAAGTTAGGCAATATATGTTATTAAGCCAGCGTAGATTAGCCAAAGAAAAGTCAGTTGTTATGGATGGAAGAGATATAGGTTCAAAAGTTCTACCAGAAGCAAATTATAAATTTTTTATTACAGCAAGTATAGATACTAGAGCTGAACGTAGATATAAAGAATTATTATCTAAAGGAGATAAAAGTATAAGCTTAGAACAAATAAAAGCAGAAATAGAGAAA
The DNA here is from genome assembly GCA_030146915.1 of Tissierellales bacterium. Classification (GTDB taxonomy): domain Bacteria; phylum Bacillota; class Clostridia; order Tissierellales; family Tissierellaceae; genus JASLAT01. The sequence continues at coordinate 11,489 of JASLAT010000031.1, read as the reverse complement.
AGGGATTTTATTGATACTAGTAGGGAGCATTCCCCCTTAGTTGAGAGTCATGATTCTATAAGAATAGACACTTCTAATTTATCTATTGAAGAAAGTATAAATAAAGTTCTAAAAGAGATAAGGGAGAGGGAAGATGTTTTATAAAATAGTAGAAAGACTCCTTAAACTTTATTTTAAACTTTTTTTCAAATTAGAAATTAACAATCTGGAGAACTTACCAAAAGAAGGAAAGCTTATCATATGTTCTAACCATATAAGTAATTACGATCCTATGGTTTTAATTGCTTCTTTTCCTAGACAGATAAATTGGATGGCAAAAAAAGAATTATTTGAAAGTAAGATTATAGCTTATTTTCTAGAGAAACTGGGAGCCTTTCCAGTGGATAGGCAAAAGCCTGGATTAGATAGTTTAAGACATTCTATGAAAATTTTAAAATCTGATAATGTTCTAGGTATATTTCCTGAAGGAACTAGGGTTAAAAATTTTGATATAGACAATGCTAAACCAGGTGTAGCTTTAATATCCATACAGACACAAACTCCCATAATACCTATTTATATAGATTCAAATTATAAGTTCTTCTCTAAAATTAAAGTAAATATTGGTAAAACCATTGAGTTTGATCAGTTTTATCAGAACAAACCTTCTAAAGAAGATTATAAAATTTTAGGGGAACATGTTTTAAAAGAAATATATAAATTAAAGGAGTAGTGGTAATGAAAATAATTCTAGCAGAACATGCAGGATTTTGTTTTGGAGTTAATAGAGCAGTAAATTTAGCTAAGGAAAGTATAGAAACAACAGATGGTAATTTATATTCACATGGACCTTTAATTCATAATAATAGCTTAGTTAATAAGTTTAAAGATGAAGGGTTAGTACCAGTTGATTCCATAGATGAGATTGAAAAAGGTACAGTTGTAACAAGATCTCATGGCCTTAGCAAATCTGAAATAGATAAGATGAAAGATAAAGGTTTAGACGTTATAGATACTACTTGTCCTTTTGTGACAGCTGTACATAATCGTGTGGCTGAATTTGAAAAAAAGGGGTATAATATAATTATTGTAGGAAAAAAAGATCATCCAGAAGTTATTGGAATAAATGGCTGGTGTAATAATAATGCTACAATAATAGAAAACGTAGATCAGGCTAAACTTTATAAAGGTTATAAGGATGTCTGTATAGTATCTCAGACAACTAATAGATTAGATTTTTTTAATGAGATAGTTGATATTATTGAAAAAAATAATGACAATACCTTAGTTTTTAATACTATTTGTGATGCAACTAGTAAAAGGCAGGATGCTTGTATGCAAGTTGCTAAGCAAGTAGACGCTATGGTAGTTATTGGAGGACTACATAGTTCCAATACTAATAAATTAGCAGAAGTGAGTAGGAAACATTGCAAAAATGTTTATCATATAGAAACTATTAAAGATTTACCTTTGCAAGAAATTGCAAAATTTAATACAATAGGAGTAACAGCAGGTGCTTCTACACCTGACTGGATTATTAAGGAGGCTATTCAAACTATGAATAATGAAAACAATGAAATGCAAAACGAAATGATGGAGGCGATAGAAAGCTCTTTCACACAAATAAACAGAGGAGATGTAATAACAGGTGAAGTTCTTTTTGTAACTGATACTGAGGTTATGGTTAACATTGGTTATACTTCAGATGGTATAATTGATAAAACAGAACTTTCTAATGACCCAAATGTAAACCCTAAAGATCTTTATGAGCAAGGTGATGAGATAAAGGTATTTGTAATGAGAATGGATGATGGAGAAGGTAATGTTGTTCTATCAGCAAAAAGGGTTGAAGAATCTAAGAAGTGGGAAGAATTAGAAGCTAAATATGAAAATGGCGAAAAAGTTATGGCTAATGTAGTAAGAAATGTTAAAGGTGGATTAGCAGTATTAGTTGATGACTTAAATGCATTTATGCCAGCTTCTCATGTATCTGTTGATTTTGTAAGTGATTTAGCAGCATACAAAGGTAAAGAATTAGAATCTAAAATTATAGATTTTGATAAGTCTAAAAGAAGAATTATAGTATCTAGAAAAGAAGTAGAAAAAGTAGAGCTAGATGCTAAAAAAGAAAAGCTTTGGGAAGAATTAGAAGAAGGACAAATTGTTAAGGGTATAGTAAGAAGACTTACTAACTTTGGAGCTTTTGTAGACTTAGGTGGATTAGATGGTTTAATCCATATATCAGACCTAGCATGGTTTAGAGTAAAACATCCTTCAGAAATTGTTTCAGCAGAAGAAGAGGTTGAAGTTAAAATTTTAGGATTAGATCAAGAGAGAAATAGAATATCCTTAGGATTAAAACAAACTACAGAAAAACCTTGGGACATATTTGTTAGAGAAGTAGAAGAAGGAGATGTTGTTAAGGGTAAAGTAGTTAATCTACTTGAATTTGGTGCTTTTATTAGATTAGAACAAGGTGTAGATGGATTATTACACGTATCTCAAATATCTAACAAACATATTGATAAACCATCAGATGTTTTATCAATGGATCAAGAACTTGAGGTTAAAGTTATAAATATAGATGAAGAAGAGCAGAAAATAAGCCTTAGTACTAGAGAAGATGAGTTATCAGAAGAAGTAAGTGATGTAGAGGAAGTAGAAGAAGTAGAGGTAACTGAGGTAGAAGAGACAGAAGAAAATAAAGAAGATTAATTTAAAGGGCCCCTTAGTGGGCCTTTTTTATATATACATAATACTTCTTAAATATTTACTATACTATAGTTGTATAGTTGGAGGGAATTAATATGAAGTTTGGATTTAGAAAACCTAATATAAAAAAATCTATAAAGGCTAGAACTACAGGAAAACTCAAGAGAAATTTAAAAAGTTCTATAAATCCAATGTATGGTAAAAAAGGTATGGGCTATATAAACGATCCGAAAAAAGCTGTCTATAATAAGTTTTATAATAAAACTACCATTGATCCAATTAAAAGTTTTAAAAAGAAGGGGATGGATAGAAGTAAAAATAAATCATCCAGAAAAAAGTTAAGTGGAAAGGACTATTTTGTGTTATTGTTAGTTATTATTTTTTTACTTATAGTTACTTAGTATTAAATAAAGATAGTGCATTATAGCAAAAAGAGTGTTATGATGTATATATCACTGTATATACAGGTCAAATATTATCTAACAAACCAACAACCAAAGAAAAGCCCTAAGTTTAATATTAGGGCTTTTTCTTATTCTATATTTAAATTATTTTTTAACTTTATTATAGAGTCAGTAAATGGTGGTTTTAAAATTCCCAACTCAGTTATAATTCCATCTATTAATTTATTCGGTGTCACATCAAATGCAGGATTAAAAACATCTATAGTTTTAGGAGCTGTAGTTTTACCGTAAAGAGTTCTTAATTCTTCTTTGTTTCTATATTCAATAGGTATTTCATCTCCACTATTCAAATCAAAGTCTATAGTAGAAGTTGGTGCAGCTACATATAGCGGTATATTATGATATTTAGCCAATACAGCTAGTGAGTAACTACCAATTTTATTAGCAACATCTCCATTGTTTGCAATCCTATCAGCACCAAATATTACTAAATCGACTTTATCCAATTGCATAAGGTAGGCTGCCATATTATCTGCAATTAAAGTTGCTGGGATATTTTCTTTAAGAAGTTCCCAGGCAGTTAATCTTGATCCTTGTAATAAGGGTCTCGTTTCATCTATATAAACATGGATATTTTTACCTTCATCATGAGCAGACCTTATAACTCCTAAAGCTGTACCATAGCCAGCAGTAGCCAGCGCACCTGCATTACAGTGAGTTAAAATATTATCTCCTTTATTAATTAAGGTTTTTCCATATTTCCCTATATTTTTATTGATTTCTATATCTTCATTATAGATTTTATTAGCTTCTTTTAGTAAAATCTTTTTCAAATTGTAATGATTCTCATTTTTGTTATCAAGAAAAACTTTTTCCATTCTGTCTAAAGCCCAGAATAAGTTTACTGCTGTTGGTCTAGTCCTTGAAAGTCTATGAATAGAATTTACTATAAGCGCGTTCCTTTTTTCGATGTCTAATTGTTTAGCATAAGCTTCATTAAAACCTAATACTACACCATAAGCAGCAGCTACTCCGATAGCAGGTGCTCCTCTAACTACTAATTCTTCTATTGCATATGATAGTTGTTCATAATTTTCACAAATTAAATATTCTTCTTCTTGAGGAAGTTTTCTACAATCTAATAAATATAAGGCATCCTCTTCCCAATATAAAGTTTTTAACATAATATCACTCCCTTTATTAGTAATTATAACATAAGAAATTATGATACTTGTTTAAATAGATTTTTAAATATATAATTTTGTCAGGTGATATTATGAAAAAACATATAGATATAATTAATTTAGATAATTATTATTTAAATATGGACTTTTATAAAAAGTTTAACTATAAAGTTCTTAATTTAACGAAATTAAGAGGTGTTAGTTATTTATGTAGTTACGATACTTTAAACAAAATAAGAGCTTATATGACAAGAATCAGGCCCTTAGGACTCACATATTTGGCAAGTGGCAACTATCATTATCTAACGAGTATAATATTAGAAGGTATAAATGAGCCTTTTAGCTTAGTTTTATTAGATAATCACACAGAAATGTTAGATATTAATTATGATGGATTTATAAGTTGTGGTTCATGGTTAAGTCATGTTATAGAGAATAATAAATATTTAAAAGAAGTTTATATCTTAGGCGTAAGCGAAAAGTATTTAGATGATTTAGACTCTAGATATTATAATATAAAAAATTTTCATATTATAAGTAGGGAGAATCTTGTAAAAGATAAAAGTTTGATAAATAAGGTTCTACCTAGTTATAAGACATATTTAAGTATAGATAAAGATGTATTCAGTAGAAACTTAGCAATTACAAATTGGGATCAAGGAAGTATGGATTTTGATAGTTTTAGAAACCTAATAGAAAATATAAAACATAAAATTTTTGCAGCAGATCTTTGTGGTGAAGATACTATTAATCCTCAAAGTTCTCATAGATTGGTAAAAGCTGAAAATTTAAGTAAAAACAATAAGTTAAATAACGAAATATGCAAGATATTATTTTTTTAATATATTAAGTAGATTATATTAAATCTACTCATAAAAAATCTTATCATAAATGATAACTAAGTAGTAAAATTATAAAAATAAATACTTATTTCTCGTGATAATTGACACATTCAATCGTATCTACTAATAGAAGTTAATTTATATTAATTCAAAATACTAGTTTAAATATTGTTCTTAATATTTATTTTCAGACAATAGGAGTTGATTAATTGAGTAAAAAAAGATTTATAAGTTTTTCAATGATTATATTAATAGGAGTTTTTATGCTTCTTGTTAATAATTTTAATTTATATTCTATAAAAAAGTTAATAGGAAACATAGGTGAAATTGATTATAGTTTATCAGAAGAATATAAAGAAATAGAGGGAATTTATTCTAATAATGCTATTGTAATAGATAGAGCAGAGGGAGAAGTAATTTTAGGTAAATCAAGATTAGAAAGAATAAATCCTGCATCTATGACTAAAGTTATGACAGCATTAATAGGTATTGAAAATGCTAAAAATTTAAATAAAAGGGTTAAGATAGGTAGTGATGTTATAAATTATTGTGTTAGGGAAGGGATGAGCCAATCTGGATTTGAGGCAGAAGATAATCCTAGAATAAAAGATTTACTATATGGGATACTTCTAGAATCTGGTGGAGAATCTAGTATAAGTTTAGCTTATGAAATATCAGGAAGTGAAGATGAGTTTGTTAAACTTATGAATAAAAAGGCGGAAAGTATAGGAATGTATAACACACATTTTTCTAACAGTAGTGGAATAACTGATAGTAATAACTATAGTACAACTGAAGATATAGCTAAACTTTTTGATTATGCCTTAAAAAATAAAATATTTAAAAAAATAATTATGTCTAAAGATCATATAGCCCAACCCAATAAAACTTTATTTAGCAAGCATAAAATAACAAATAATGTTTTTCATAAAAGAAATATACTAGATATAAGTAAAAACTATCTTAAAGGAGGAAAGACTGGATATACTGAAGCAGCAGGACTTTGCTTAGTTAGTTTTGGAGAAAAAAGTGATAAAGAATATATAGTAGTTAGCGCTGGAGCTGAGGGAAATCCTTCTACAATTCAGTATAATTTTTTAGATTTAAAAACTATATATGATAATATTTAAGTAGGAGGTGAACTTAAATGTCAAAAACATCTAAGTTAAGAGATATAGGATTTTTAATTTGCTTAATGTCTTTATACATGATATCAGATGTATTTAAAAAAACACCTATTGCGGTATTTGGAATACTTTTATTTCCAGTAGGGTTTATAATAATAATTAGTTCTTTTATATTAGATAACAACTAAAATAAGATATTATCATAATTGATAACAATATAAAAAATAAAATACTTAAAACAAAAATTATAATCGAGTTTAAAAAACCAAATAATCAAGTTAATTATGAAATAATAAATAGTAAATCTAAAGTATTAGAGTCAAATAACTATTTCTGAAGTTAATTTTTCTTAAAAACTTAAAAAATAGAAACCAATAATATAGTATGAAGTTAAGGACCTTAAAAACACAAATGAATCTAATATTGATCTAGATATAGGCGAAATAATGAATGTTAGGATTCTTTATGATAATAAATATATTTATAAATTTTTCTCAGTAGGAGAAAACTAAGTTCAGGTTTAGAAATATTTACTAGATTGGAATCTTTCAATGAAATAAAAATACATAATTTAATTAAGTTTTCTTTAGTAATTGAAATTAAGGATAGTAATAATGAAGCACTATAGTATTATAAATACTATAGTGCTTCATTTTATTAGTAACATTTCTTACAAGGTGTTAGTCCTCTAGCTCTAGCTTTTTGTAATGTGGTCCATGAATAATTACCTCTACCACATTTCCTTGCATGATATCTTTTACCAGTAGGGGTAACCAATACCTTAGTACCTACTTGAGCTTTTGGTTTAACTACCGGAGCTGGCTTAGGCTTAGGTTTAACCACTGGTTTTGGTTTAGGCTTAATAACAGGCTTCTTAACTGTAGGAGTATCTCTTTTAATAACAACACCATTTTTAGCTACAGTTAAATTATTTCCATCTGATGTAAAAGTTATATCTCCATCTTGATCTGTTCTAAGTATTTGTACATTATTAGACTTAAGTCTATTTACAATATCATTATGAGGATGATTGTATTGGTTATTAGCTCCTAAAGATATAACTCCATAGCTTGGCTTAACATTATCAAGAAAAGCTTGTGTAGTGGATGTATTGCTTCCGTGATGAGCAACTTTTAATACGTTAACGTTTAAATTCTTACCACTATTAATTAATTGTCTTTCAGCCTCAGCTTCAATATCACCTGTAAATAGAAAATTATGTTTTTTGTGATGTAACTTAAGTACTATACTAGAATTATTCAAATTTGATGCTTTCTGTGCATCAACAGGTCCAAAAGCTTTAAGAGCTAGACCTGGCATATCAAATACTACTGTATTATGATTAGTAGGTATAATAGTTTTTCCTTTAGACTGTATAGTTGTTAATAGATACTCAAAAGTTTTAGTCGTGTGAGCTTTATCAGGCATATAAATTTTATCTACTTCAAAAGTATTAATTACAGTGGGTAATCCACCTATATGATCTTCATGTGGATGAGTGGCAAAAAGATAGTCAATTTTATTATTTCTAGTTTGTTTAATATAAGTTATAACTTTATTAGCTGCATAAGTAGGACCACCATCAATTAGAGCATTTTTTCCATCAGGTAACTCTATGAAAATACTATCTCCTTGTCCTACATCAATATAATGAACCTTTAAATCACGTACTTTTTTATAGGATGGTTTTGCAATTTGAGCAAAACTCTCACTATCATTAAACACTATTGAAGTAAAAATTAATAGAAATGATAGTAGTAAAATTAAACTTCTTTTAAATTTCTGATTAAACATAATCATTCCTCCTTAATATTATTTTTTAAGATTACTTAAATATCAAAGATTAAACTTTTTAACAATAATAAGTATTTAATTTTCATTGTAATTTACACTTTTATTAAGTTTTTGTGCTACTGATTCATTTGTTATAAAATTATCTGTTAATTGATCTATCTTTTTTAAATCTTTTTCTAGAAGTAAATCCATAAATTATTGTAAAACTTTAGCTATTTTATATTCGATTAATTCTTTATTATCAGAACAAAACATTAACATGAGTAATAATATTAGTGTTATATTCCTAATAATTTTTTCATAAACCATCCTTAATACTAGTAACACTTGCTGCATGGTTCTAATCCTCTACTTTGTGCTTCTTTAAGGTTTATCTCAAAAAAATTACCCTTTCCACACTTACCTTTATGATATTTACTACCAGTTTTTGTAATATATACATTTTGATTATTTCTAAGAGGTTCTGGCTTTGAATCTTTAACTTCCTCTGCTCTTAATTGCGTAGAATGAGAATCTATATTTTTAGAAGAAGTATTGCTTTCCTTACTAACAATGTTGGTATTAGTTTCTGATGACTTTTTCTCACTCTTATCTACATGAGCTTTATTATTTTCATCTTTATTTTTTGATAAATCTTCTAGTTTTTCATCGTTATCATTAAAAGGTTTTCTTTTATCGATATTATCTTCTTTAGTAAACTTTTGTTTATTTTCAATTTTTTTATTATTTTTTGCAAGTTTAAAGTTTTCCTCAACTTCTGTCTTATTATTAGATGTCGGTTTATTGTTAATTCCTGCAATTTTTATCCCCGAAGATATTAAGACTAATGATAAAAATCCTATTCCAAATTTATAAATTTTTGATTTACTTCTACGATATCCTCTAAATATGGAATAAAGTAAATATAGGCCTACTCCTACAAATGCTAGAAAGAAGACTAACTTGTAAAATAAAATTAATAAAAGAACAGTTGCTATAGTAGCTATTACTTTAATCTTAAGACACCTCCTTTTTTGCTTAAAAAAATCATAATTAGACCTCATACAATATTATACAAAATTACAAAAAATTTACAAATAAAAAAACCACAGTTTCAAACTGTAGTTTTTTATTTCCAAATATATATTTTTAGAAAAATCTTATAAAATAAGTTTAATAATTATTAGATTTAATATTTATAAAAGAAGAGATATCCGATATTTTATTAAACCTGAAACTATTTAAATTATTAATTTTATCAATCGTGTTTAAAACAACATATAATTCATTTTCTTCTGAAACTACTTTTACTAAAGTCAACTGAAGTTTTTTAGAGTTAATTTTAATAATATTATTATCTCTATAATTTATTTCAAATTTTTGGATAGGTTTAAATTCTTCATAGAAAAATATATAGTCATCTTCAATAACAAGATATGTAGCATTATTATCAACTATAGGATTCCCATATAAATATGTTCCGTTCATATTTTCGCTTATAGTAGAGCTAATAAGTGATAATTTATTAGATAGTTTAAAAATATAAAATATCAGTAAAAGTACAACTACTATTAATATTATGAAAAATTTACTGGGCTTATTCATCACAGTCAAAATCACCACCTTTTATAAATGATGTATTTATAGAAACTTCCAGTGGAACTAATCAAGTAGACCATATAGTTATATCTCAATTTGCAGTTTTTATAATAGAAAATAAAAACTATAAGGGCTGAATATTTGGTGATAGGTATTCTAAAACATGGACTCAAAATATATACGGCCTTAAAACGCATTTTTAAAATCCTATAGACCCAAACTACGGGCACATAAAACGATTACAGGAACTAGATCCAGTTTTATCTAATGTAAACTTTATATCTATTATTGCATTTTCAGGAGAAGCAACTCTTAAAACTAATATAGAAAATGTTACCTATTATTCTAAGGTAATTAAGTTAATAAAATCTTATACAGAACCTATTTATAATAAATCTGAAATAGATAATATTTATAAAGTTATAGAATTAAGGGAAAAATCAGATCATAAGAGTAGAAAAAAGCATATAAAAAGTATAAAGTATAAAAATAAATAAAAAACTTTATTCTTAGAAAAAACAGCCTTTAAACCGCTTTAATTTGTGGAAGTCCTCCTGGTGATGTAATCTCTATTTTTTCCTCAAACATGGCTACTCTTACACTGGAATTTACATCCCAATTCCTATGAACAATTCCATTTGCCAAAGCCTCCCTAAAGGCTTTTTCTGGTATCCTCTCCAGCCTTTTTCTACTGGCTCCTTCTATAATCTCATATGTATAATTATCTCTAAAAATTTTTAGGGCCTTATTGAAAGCTTCCACTAAAGATACTTGACCTAATCTATCTCGACTTATAAAAATATCTATAGTATCTCCAAATCTAGCTAAATCAATCATTTCATATGAATTTTTGTCTGAAAGTATTTCCCCAGCCCTATTATATCCATCTTCATCACTATATAGGCCTAGCGTTTTTAGAATATCTAAATTAAGCTCCTTAATATTCAGTTTTTCCTTAAGCTCTTCTTCTAAATATCTAAAGCTTAAATCTTGATTAAAAGCTTTTAAATCTTCAAAGTTTTTATTAGAACCCTGTAAAATCAATCTATTTAGCTCCACTCTATCTACCTCTACAGTGGAAGAATCTGCCCGCTTATAAGTTTTTCCCCTATAGTAGTAGGGCTTATGGATTCCCTCTCTTACTAAAAGCCTTATTATTTTCTTTTCCTGATCTATCTCTAGATTATAGTCAGGCAAGGGGCTAATATTATCATTTACCTTATTCTCTATATTTAGGGCCTTTTCATTTAAATTATCTAGACCTACAATTTTTCCATCATCATCTAATCCAAATATGACCTGACCTCCACCATAATTAGCAAAGGCTGTTATAGTTTTTAAAAATGTATTTGTTATATCCAGTTTGTACTCTAGATTATTAGTTTCACGCTCCTTCATAAAATCACCTCTTACTTTATTATAGCATTTATAGTTTCTTTATACAACGGAAGTAATTGCGTTGCATAAAGCGTTGTGTTATACAACGCATCCTAAGAATCTCAATAAAGATTCATATTCTCCTACTAAGATAGATCCTTATGATTAGTATTCTTCCTGACAGTTTATTTAAATATATCTAATTTTGTAAACAAAAAACAAGTAAACTTATTTGTTTACTTGTTCCCTCTGTCTCCTAAGTAAGGTACTCCTACTAATGCCCATAATCTCAGCTACTTCATTATAACTATAGTCCCCTCCATTGACAGTAAGCATCGAAAGGGCCTGGTCTATAGTCTTTCTATTAAACTTCCTAGGTCTTCCCTCTTTAAATCCTGGCTTTTGTTTAGCTATAGCTTTACCCTGCTGGGTTCTTTCTATTATCATAGATCTTTCAAATTCAGCAAAGGCTAAAAGATTAGTTACTATAAG
>JASLAT010000021.1 GCA_030146915.1 Tissierellales bacterium | reverse complement strand
AAATAGATTTGGTGAAGATAGCGAAGAGGATCCACCTGTTCCCATACCGAACACAGAAGTTAAGCTCTTCAGCGCCTATGGTACTTGGATGGAGACGTCCTGGGAGAGTAGGACTTTGCCAAATGACTAGCATCTTATCATTGATAAGATGCTTTTTTTATAAGTAAATCTAAACTAAGTTTTAAAAAAGCTATTTATTTAGATGATGGATAAAGGAATTATGTTAAAATATAAGTAGCTTAAAAAGAGTATCTGTAGGATAAGCTGATATAGAAGTTAAAGATAAAAAAGGAGGTTACCTTTTTGGCTAAAATAAAAAATAAGACGTTTGTAGAAAAATTTTTGGAAAGATTTTTGCCTAAAATAACATCAATAACACTCTTAAGTATTTTTATAACAATAGTTAGTTTACTAGTTTCATCAAAAGTAATCTTAAAGGAAAGAAACCTGCTTTTAAAAAACTATTTTTTAAACTTAGAAGTATTCTATCAAAACTTTATACTTATTTTCATATTACTAGCCTTAATTTACTTATTAACAGACAGGATTAAACTTAGTTTTTACATAAGTTTTATAATCTCACTACTACTAGGTTTTATAAGCAATTTTACTATTAGTATATATGGGAATAATTTTACCCTAGAAGACTTAGGAAACATAAGAGAAGTTTATTTAGATATAGGAAAACATTGGCAAAAGTTTTTTGATATAAAGCTAATCTTATTAACCTTAATTCTTTATATTCCAGTAGCCCTAATAATACATAAAAGGTTAAGTTTTGATAAAATAAAATATAAGAAGTTAAATATTTTAGGGATAGTAATTCTTATATATATATTAGTATTAAAAGTTAATAGTCCTTTGGAAATTAAAGAAAATGTGGAATTAAATACTATCCTATACAAGGCAAATCCTAATTTGCCTAGAAATCTTATAGACTATCAAGTAGAAGGACCCATTAAATCTTTCTTTAGCAAAAGACAGAATTCAAACAAAAATATAAAAGTGCTAGATAAAAAGAGAGATATAGAAATTGAATTAGCTGATAAGTATAAGACTATTCCAATAGAGGAAGATAAAAAAGCGAACATTATATTTGTTGAGCTAGAGGCTTTTTACTATCCAGAAGATAATAAGGACTTTCTGTCAGATAAAAGGTTTTCCCAACTTAACAAGTTAAAGGACAATAGCTTAAATGGGGACTTAATTTTAAATCAGTATGGAAAAAATAAATTTAAAACTAGCGATCAAATATTTCACTTATTTAAAAGAAAAAATAAGTTCAAATATGCTTCTATATATTTAGATTACCTAAAAGAAGAAGGTTATAATCTTTATGCAAGTAATTTTTATAATAAAAATTACTATAAACTAAAAAAGAAATTTAAGGACCAGGGTGTAAACTTTTCTTCCTATGAAAATAGAAATAGCTATGAATTTTTAGTAAATAAGCTAAAAGAAGAGGATAAAATAGAAAAGAAACCCTATTTTTCCTATATTACAAACTTTAAAAATAGATTTTTCAAGGATAAGGAAGAATACTTTAATTATTTAACCCAGGTAAACTATATAGCAGGAGAACTAATGAACTATTATGAAGACAAGGACCCGACAGTACTTGTATTTTATGGTTCCCACAAGCCTAATATAGGATTGAATAATAGGGATAAGATGGTTAGTTTATCAGAAAAAAATGAGTTAGAAACTTTTATGGACTTTTACCAAACTTCCTATTTTATATGGGGAAATAAGAAAGCCAAACATGTTTTTAATAAAAACTTTGAAAAAGAGGGAGAGGAAATTAGTCCTGACTATTTATTTGCATATCTTTTTGAGTATTTAGGTATAAAAGGAAATGACTATATACAATGGACTAATAGACTGAGATACTATTATCCAGTTAATAATCCTCACTATTATTATGAAGAGGGAGTTTATAAGAAAAAATCTAAGCTACCTGATTATATAAAAAACAAACTAGAAGAATTTAATATATTAAAGGACAAAAAAGAAAGAGAGTTTAATTAGTATTTAAACTCTCTTATTATATAAAGGGTAAAAATCTTGTATCCTTTAACTTTAATATATTTATAATAGATTCTTCTAAAATTTTAATTCCTTTCTTAATTTCTTTTTGGCTAGAATTACTAAAACTTAACCTAATATAATTTTTATCTTGATTATCTTCTACAAAGAAAACTTGACCAGGTGTTATAGAAAGCCCATTTCTTTCACATTCTTCATATAATTGACTAGCTTCAAGTTCTTTAGGCAGCTTAAGCCATATGCTAAGGCCTCCATTCGGCTTTGTAAAGCTTATTTTGTACTTCTCAAGGCCTTTTAACGCTTCAACCATAGTATTATAGTTCTCAGCATAAATCTTGTTTATACTCTCAATATACTCCTTCCAATAACCTTTTCTAAGATACAGATCAAAGGCCCTTTGAAGAAAACCGGAAGAAGTAATGTCAGTACTATGCTTGGTCCTAATTATACTTCCAATTAAAGAAGGAGGCATAGTCATAAAACCTATCCTAACACCAGGCATAAAAGATTTAGAAAAAGACTTTATATAAATTACCTTATCCTGGGTATCTATAGTTTTTAGTGGTAAATTTAATTCACTAAAGTATATATCTGTTAAGAAGTCATCTTCAATAATATAAAAATTATATTTATTGGCTAAGGATATTAATTTTTCCTTTGTTTCTTCTGAATAGGAATAAGTAGTTGGACTTTGATAATTTGTCATAACATAAACAGCTTTAGGAGAATTTTTAATAATTTCTTCTTCTAAAATTCCTAAATCAATACCATTTTTACGCATAGGTACTCCTATAACCTTAGCTCCCCTAGACTTAAAAGCAGATATAGCTGCTATGTATGTAGGATCCTCAACTAAAACAGTATCACCAGGGCTTAGTAAGGATTTAGTAATTATATCAATTCCTTGTTGGCCACCAGAAATAACTTGAATCAAATCCTTATCAATACTTATATTATAGTTATCATAAAGAAAATCCTTAATAGACTCCCTAAAGGCTTCATAACCATTTATTTCGGGATAATTAAAGGCAAGTCCTTTATCCCTATCTAAAACTTCAATAATACTTTCCTTAAATTTTTCAACTGGAAAAAGATCTGGATCTGGTGTAGCAGAAGATAGGTTTATATTATCCTTTTTCAAGGAAAGAATTCCATCAGTCATAAGTTTCATATTACCAGCTTCTAAACTCTCCAGATTAATACTGGAAGTTGAAGGTTTTACATAGGTTCCACTTCCTCTGATAGAATAGATATAATTTTCCTGCTCTAAAAGTTTATAGGCATTAACAACAGTTATATTATTAACATTTAATTCCTTAGATAAACTACGTATAGAAGGAAGTTTTTCCCCGGCCTTTAATTTATTGTCTTCTATTTTTAATTTTAATTGTTCATATAGTTGTATATATAGAGGGGTTTTAGAATCTCTATCAATAATCATAACAAACCTCCTTAAAATGTATCGGTATATATAATATACTCTATAAGTTGAATAAAATAAAGGTTATAATAAGAAGAGGTGATAAAATGAATACTAAAAAAAATAAGATAATAAAACTAAGTTTTTTGATTTTTACAACAATATTTTTATTACTTATAGTTGTAGATAAATCAAATCAAGAAAGTATTTTAAACTTTTTTAATACTACAAAACAAGGAAAATTAAAACTAAAGAAGGATAGAACAATATCAATAGATTCAGTAAAAGATGCAGCCTCCTATAGTGAAGGTACAGTTGTTCACAAGGATGATAAGATTATTAAATACAATAACAAGGGAGAAAAAGACTGGGAAAAAGATATAGTTTTAAAAAACTATGGAGTTAGTTTTGGTAAATTAAATATATATATTTATGAAAAATCAACAGGTTATATTCAATACTTAAATCTATCAGG
>JASLAT010000035.1 GCA_030146915.1 Tissierellales bacterium | reverse complement strand
TTTCACATCTGGATTTGGAAAAAGAAAACATTCTAGAGTATTTAAAATTACAACTAATGGATATGTTAGAGGTGGAGTTTTAGATCAAGAGTTAGACCTAGCTAATGATATCTTATTAAATAAAGATGGAATGGGGGAAATACTATCAACTCTACCATTAATTTATAAATTAGATTCGGAAGAAGAAGCTTCTAAAGAGGAGAATTGGGAAAAAGCTAATCCAAGTTATAATTATTTTCCGGTATTAAGACAAGAAATTCAAAAACATTGGATTAATACTAAATATAAACCTGGAACATTGATAGAATTTTTTACTAAGAGAATGAATTTACCTAAGCAAGATACTTTTGCAGTTGTAGCTGAATGGGAAGATATAAAAGCTGCTACAAGAGAAGAAATCCCTTTTGAAGAATTACAAGGAAAAACTTGTGTTGGGGCAATAGATTATGCAAGCATTAGAGATTTTGCATCTGTCGGACTATTATTTAAACATAATGGTAAAAGATATTGGTATGAACATACTTTTGTTAATAGAAAGGGATTAGAAATACCAGGTAGAGAAATTAAATTTCCAATTATGGATATGGTTGAGGAAGGTTTAATTACTATTATAGAAGATGCAAGTATACGACCTGACACTATATCTAATTGGTTTTTAGAACATATGCCTTATTTTAATATAATTAATATAGCAGCAGACTCACATAGAGCAGTTTATTTAGAGCAAGAATTTGAAGATAAAGGATTACCTTTAGAAATAGTTAGGAGTGGGCCCATTACTCATAGTAAATTATCTCCTCTTGTAGATAGTATTTTTGCCGAACAAACTATCATATGGGGAAATAACCGAACGATGAATTGGTATACAAATAACACATTTAAAGATTTTGATAAGAAAGGTAATGTATCTTATAAGAAAATAGAACCTAAAACAAGGAAAACAGATGGTTTCTTTGCACTTATCCATGCCTTAAGTTTGGATGATCAAGTACCAGAGGAATCTGAAGTTTTCTTTTTTGATATATATACTAAATAAGGAGGTGAGTTATGAGTATTTTAGATTTTTTAGGAAGAACTTTAAATTTAAAAGAAAGTATAGATAATATTAATTTTTTTCAATCATATAGCAATTCATTAGATGACAGCTCTATATATGGTGCTTTAGCATATAAAGCAAGTATTGATTTGATAGCAAAAACAATTTCACGAATTGAGTTTGAAACTTATGAAAATGGTGTTAAAACCATTAAAAAAAATTACTATATGTTTAATATTGAAGCTAATAAGAACGAATCAGCTACAGTATTTTGGAAAAGAGTTATAACAAGGTTATTAAATGATGGAGAAGCAATAATATATAGTAAAAATGGGGAACTATTATTAATTGATGAGTATGAAATAAAAAATAGTTGGAAAAATGGAAATGTATTTTTGAATCTTAAAATAGACAATGAGCTTATTTCTGCACAAGAAAAAAGTTCTAATATTATTCATTTAAAGGATACTTGCAGTAATATGAAAAAACAACTAACTAACATTTCTACTGATATTAATAAATTAATAAAGTCATCAATGAAAGGATATCTGAGAAGCAAATCCAGAAAAGGTAAATTAAATATTCCTGCTAATCTATCGAAAACTAAAGAAATTCAACAGTCAACTCAAGAGCATATAGATGCAATAATGGAAGATTTTATGGATCCAAGTAAAGACTCTGTATTACCTGAGACAAATGGTATTGAATATACTGAAATAGATGAAGCTAAAGGTAGTAAATCTAATGATTCAGGACGAGAAACTAAAAATTTTATCGGAGATATTTTTGATTTAATAGCAATTTCTTTTGGGATTCCACCAAGTTTACTAAAAGGAGATACTGTTGACACTAAAGATGCTGTTAATAATTTTTTAACTTTTTGTATAGTTCCTTTAGCTGAGTTAATAGAGAATGAACTAAATAGAAAACTTTACGAATATAATAACTATAAAAATAAAACTTATGTAAAATTAGATGCTTCTAAAATAAAAGTTGTTGATCTTAGAGATATAGCTAATTCTATAGATTTATTAGTTAGGAATGGAGCATTTACTATAGATGATACCTTAAAAACTCTAGGATTACATCCTATAGGTGGAAATATTGGAGGTTTAAGAGTTATGACAAAGAACAATGAATCTATTGAAAACTTTATGAAAGGAGGTGAGTAAATGAATCGTAGAAGATATTTTTCTTTATACAAACAAAATAATATAGCTGATATTTATATATATGGAGATATAACTTCCTGGGATTGGTATGAAAGCGATGTATCTAGCTACACACTATCTAAACAATTACAAGAATTAGATGATGTTGATGAAATTAATATATATATAAATTCTTATGGAGGTGAAGTTGCAGAAGGACTAGCTATTTATAATTCTCTAAAGAGACATAATGCTACTATTAACACTTATTGCGATGGATTTGCTTGTAGTATAGCATCAGTAATATTTATGGCTGGCGATAATAGGTATATGAGTGATACATCTTTATTGATGATTCATAATGCATGGACTTATACTTCAGGTAATGCTGATGATTTAAAGAAACAAGCAGCAGATTTAGAAAAAATCACTCAAGCAAGTATAAATGCTTATCTTAAAAATGTAACTATAGAAGAGTCAGAGGTTAAAGAAATGATGGATAACGAGACCTGGATCAGTGCTTCTGAAGCTATAGATAA
The DNA here is from genome assembly GCA_030146915.1 of Tissierellales bacterium. Lineage (GTDB taxonomy): Bacteria > Bacillota > Clostridia > Tissierellales > Tissierellaceae > JASLAT01. The sequence continues at coordinate 36,286 of JASLAT010000035.1, read as the reverse complement.
AGGCTTCGCATCTGATTTGCTAGATACTTCAGAAGACGAAGAGGTTAATCAATCTATAAAAAAAGATATTAAGAATATATTAATTTCAAAGAAACCCTATAAGCCTATCGCTACATTAAAATTAGATAAAAATGATTTAGAAGAAATAGTGTCTAAACAAATAAAAAATCTTGAAGAAAAACTAATTAATACAAATAATATAAAACAAGTAAAAGAAGAAAAAAACACAAAGCCCCAAAATGACCTAAAGTCATTTATGAAGGCTTTTTTTTATGATGATAATAAGGAGGAGTTATAAACATGTATACAAGAAAACCATTCACTTTTAAATTACAACTTCATAGTAAAAATCCAGATTTGCATATGACAAAGGATGAATTTAGAGCTGAAATAAAACAAGCTATTCAAGATAACGATAGTGATAAGTTTGCTCAAGTTTTTTCTAATTATTTAGGTAGTATTGAACAAGCTATAATTAGAGAAGCTAACAATAATATTGCAATTAATGATAGTAATATACTGTCTACTAGAGGTGTTAGACAACTAACTAGTGAAGAAACCAAATTCTATCAAAAAGCAATTGAAGTAATGCAAGCTGCACCTAACTCGGTAAGTGATTTGGATGTGGTTATTCCAGAAACAGTTATTGATGCTGTATTTGATGATTTAAAGGCCGATCATGAGCTATTAGAGTTAATAGATTTTAATAATGTTACAGGCTTAACTAGAATTTTATTAAATACTAATATAAGACAACTAGCTCATTGGGGTCCATTAAATTCTGAGGTTAAAGAAGAACTAACTTCTGGATTTAAAGAGATAGTACTAGGTAACAATAAGCTATCTGCCTATATGTTTGTACATCAAGACATGCTAGATTTGGGTCCGATTTATTTAGATAGATATGTAAGAGAAGTTATGTATGAAGCTTTAGCATTTGGCTTAGAGTTTGGAATGATTTGTGGTACAGGAAAAGAAATGCCTATAGGTATGACTAGAAACATAGCTGAAGATGCAGCTATAGTTGGTGGAGAATATCCTGAAAAAGAAGCAATAAAAATAAACTCTCTAGACCCTATAGAATATGGTAAAATCTTATCTAAAATGACAAAAACAGAAAAAGGATATTCTAGAAAAATTACAGATTTAATCCTTATTGTTAATCCAACAGATTATTTCAAAAAAATAATGCCAGCGACAACAATAAGAAGTGCATCTGGAACATATGTAAATAATGTATTACCTTATCCTACTACAATTGTACAATCTACTGAAATTCAAGAAGGTAAAGCAATAATTGGATTAGGTAAAGAGTACTTTATGGGAATGGGTTTAGTTAAAGATGGTAAAATAGAATACTCTGATGAATATAAGTTTTTAGAAGATTACAGAACTTACAAAGTGAGATTTTTAGGACATGGCCAAGCGAAAAGTAATAATGATTTCCTATTATTAGATATATCTGATCTTGAACCAGCTATCCAAAAAGTAAAAATAGATACTAAAAACAGTGATAAGCCGGGGGAATAATATCCTCTAGATCAAGTATATCTGACATTAATCTAGAGGGGAAGACTAAGTCAGAATTAATTAAAATTGGTTATGATCTTGGCTTATCATTAGATATGAGTATGACAAAATCAGAAATGTTATCAATATTGGAGAGATAATTTATATGGATCTAAGAGAAGAAGTAAAAAGAAATCTAAGAGTTATAGATGATAATCATGACAAAATAATAGACGATATTATCCTTAGAGGTAAGATGACACTAATTGATTTGGTAGGTATTGAGCTAGACTTTAAAACACCTGGTCTAGCTCGTAATCTTTTAATAAATTATTGTAGATATGATTATAATAATGCTACCGAATACTTTGAAACAAACTTTTCACTTGAATTAAATAGACTTATATTCCGTGAAGGAGCTAAAACATATGAAAAGAATTAAAATGAAAAGAGTTAATAATCCTAGAAATAAATTAATAGAATTTGGTTCTACTTTTATTGGAACTGATGATGAAGGATTCGATAAGAAAGAGTGGCAAACTATTAATAAATCTTGGGCAAATGTCAGGAGTTTAAGAGGTAGGGAGTTTGAAGCTGCAGCTAGTATTCAATCTGAAGATAAAAAAGTATTTAACTGTAATTATTTCTCAGGATTAAATACAAATATCTTTATAAGGTATAATAATAAAATTTACAATATTTACCATATTGATAATGTTAATGAAGATAACATTGAATATAATATCTATGCAGCTTCAGTTGATAGTAGTGAGTAATAAATTAGATTTTAAACTTGAAGGTATGGATAAGCTAGTTAAAGATATTGAACAGCTAGGCAGAAAAGGTGGAAGTATAGAGAATAAAGCTTTAAAAGAAGCTGCTATACCTATCTTAAAAGACGCTAAAAGTCTTGCACCAGTACTTACTGGTAAAGGTCGAGCTGGGTTAGATATAGGTAATATAAGGAGAAGTAAAGGAATTAAATATATAAATATTGGAGTAGAAAAAGGAAATAACTCCGATATATTCTATATGAAATTTCACGAATATGGCACTTCTAAAATGGCAGCTAAACCTTTTTTAGGACCTGCTTATGAAAAAAATAAAAATTTATCCAAAACAATTATCATTAATATTTTAAAAGAAGGACTAGGATTAAAATGAATAAAATTATTATAGATACTTTATCCAAAGCGAAAGTACCAGTTAGCTTTAGACATTATACCGGAAAAGAAAAAACATATATAACTTTTTTTGAAATGCTTAATACTGATGAAATGTTTGCTGATGATGAAGCTATTGTAACTGGCCGATATTATCAGATAGATGTTTGGAGTAAAGAGAATTATACTAATTTAGTTAAAGAAGTAGAATCGCTATTAAAAAGCATAGGGTTTAGAAAACGAAGTCATTATGATGCACCGTATGAGAAAGATACTGGTCTATATCATAAAGTACTTCGTTATTTTTATAAGGAGGAATAATTATGGCATTTATAGGTTTGAGAAATTTAATTGTATGTAAATTAAAAAAAGATGATGAAACAGGTGTTGAGTATGCAGAAGAACTTAAAAGATTACCTGGAGCAAGAATTGTTAATATGTCACCTCAGGTTGCCGAAGGTTCGTTATATGGAGATGATCAATTACTAGAAAATGAATCTTCCTTGACGGCTATAGAAGTTAATGTAGATTTAGCTTCTTTAACTTTAGAAGATGAAGCTTATCTAAAAGGTCATGAATATAAAAATGGAACTTTAATAGAAAATAAAGATGATACAGCCGATCCACTTGCTTTAGGTTTTATGGCACAAAAATCAAAAACTGGTGGTGGAGGATACAGGATGGTTTGGTTATTAAAAGGTACGGCCAAACCTACTGATGAAGAAAATCAAACTAAGGAAGAAAATATCGAATATGGAACTCCTACTTTAGACTTAGTATTTACACCTAGATTATTTGATGGAAACTTAAGATTTAAGGCTGACACCAATTTAGATGATGCACCAGGTGAAGAGCAGTTTTTTTCAACTGAATATCTGAAAAATGGAGACATTTTAGCATAATTTATTTTTAAAGAGGGTTTATACCCTCTTTTTTCTATTATTTTTGTAAAAATAGCTTTAAACGTTTAAATCTAAACGATAGGAGGTTTTTTATGTTAGCAATAGTAATGCATTCATTCACTGATAAAAATACAAATATAAGGTATTTAAAAGGTCAAAAATTTTCAGTTTCTAAAAAAAGAGCTACAGAAATAAATAATGCTGGATATGGTGAATTGATTAAGATAATTAAGGAGGAAAAAGAGATTGAAAAATAATAATCCATTTAATAAGAAAGGAATTCCTATTTCACTTGATAGAGAGAGAAGACTGATTATTAACTTTAATACTTTAGTTGATTTAGAAGAAGAGTATGGTGATATTTCAAAAGCTTTAAATATTATGGCATCTAAGCCTACATTAAAAGATGTACGTAAATTACTATACTTAATGTTAAAGGAAGAAGACTCTTCTTTAACAGAAGAAAAAGTTGGAACACTTATAGATATAAATAATTTAAATAAAATCTATACAGCATTTGGTGATGCAATAGAAACATATATAGCTTCGAATGAAGAAGATGATCATAGCGAAAAAAACTAACCAACCACTCTGAGGAAGATTTGCAGTTTCCTTGGGAGTGGTATTTTTATATCTCTGTAACATTATTACATTTAAGTGAAACAGAGTTTTGGAAGTCAAATCCTAACCAAATTTTGAAGTTATATAAAATCTATAAAAAAATAAATGGACTAGAAAGTAATGCTTCTAATAAAAAATCAGGTGGATACATTGATCAATGTAGTTGGCTATAAAAGGAGGTGTAAGTATGTCTGATTCTGGTAACTTGGTAGTTAAATTAGCTTTAGATAATAGCAACTTTCAACGTGGAATACAGAACATGAATAGAAGTATAAGAAAGGCTACTTCTGAATTTAAATCTAGTGCTGCTGGATCTAAAGGGTTTGAGAAATCATTGGATGGTCTACAATCTAAAGCTAAAATGTTAGAAAAACAAATTAAAGCTCAATCACAAATAACAGAGTCCTATAGAAATAAACTTGAAGAATCTAGAAAGACACTAAATGACAATGCTAAAGCTCAAGAAAACTTAAAAAATAAAATTGTAGATATTGAGAAGCAATATAAATCTTCTACTGCAGCAAATGGTATTAATGCAGAAGAAACTAAAAAATTAAAACAAAATTTAGATGAACTAACTACTGAATATCAAAATAATGAAGAAAAAATAAGAAATAATGTTAGAACTTTAGAAAATTATGAAATCAAAACAATGAATGCTAGTTCTAAATTGAAAAATATGCAATCATCATTAAAGGATACCTCTAAAGAAATAGATATTCAATCTAATAAATTTACTCAATATAGCAAAAATCTTGAAGCATTTGGAAATAAAGCTGGAAAAGTATCTGAAATTAGTAAGTCTATAGGAAAAGGTCTAACAACATATATTACTACACCTTTATTCGCCATGTCAGGTATTGCCACCAAAATTGGTATGGACTTTGAAGCTAGTATGTCAAATGTAAAGGCACTCGCACAACCAACTGCAGTAGAATTTAAACAGTTAGAAAGTAAAGCTAGAGAAATGGGAGCTCAAACATCTAAGTCTGCTACTGAAGCAGCAGATGCCTTAGGATATATGTCTTTGGCTGGTTGGGATGTTCAAGACTCTTTAAGAGGTATAGAACCTGTATTAAGATTGTCAGAAGCAGGTAATATTGATTTAGCTAGATCCTCATCCCTAGTTACCGACTCTATGGCATCATTAGGAATAGAGGTTAAAGATTTAGATAAGTACTTAGATATAGTCGCACAAACCGCAAGAAATTCTAATACCGACATAGATCAAATGATGGAAGCATATTTAGCAGTTGGTGGTACTTTAAGAGGTTTAAAAGTACCTGCTGAAGATAGTGCTATAGCTTTAGGACTATTGGCTAATGCTGGAATTAAAGGTAGTGAAGGTGGTAAAAGCCTGAATGCTATTCTATTAAATTTAACTGCTCCTGCTGGAAGAGCTAAAGATGCACTAGAAGAGTTAAACTATACTGCTTTTGATGCAGATGGAACCTTTAAAGGTCTTACTCAAGTATTATTTGATGTCAAAGAGAAAACAGAAGATATGACTGATGCTGAAAGAAACAGAATCTTAGCTATGATAGGTGGTAAAGAACATGTAAAAGGATTAAATGCCTTATTAAATGGACTTGGAGATTCTTATGATGATTTAAAATACTCTGTTGAAAATGCTGATGGTGCTTTAGATGACATGGCTTCAACAATGTTAGATAATAATAAAGGCAGTATTACAGAATTAAAATCTGCTCTAGAAGAACTAGGATTAAAACTTTATGACCAATTAAGACCAAATATAGCTAATTTAATAGAACTGCTTAAATCTTGGACAGATAAACTTAACAACCTAACACCACAACAACAAGAAAATATAGTTAAAATAGGAAAGTTTGTAGCAGCTATTGGCCCACTATTTTTAATCGTAGGAAAAACTGCTGGTGCAATAAGTACATTTTCAATCAAATTGGGATTATTATCTAAAATAATAGCAGGATCAGCAACGGCAACATCCATTTTTGCAGGAGCTGCATCAGTGTTAACTGGACCAGTTGGATTAGCTATAGCTGGAGTTACCGCATTAGCTATAGGCGGCAAGGCTCTATCTAAACAATTAAATAAATCTAGTTTGGATGTAAACTTATTTAGTGATACTTTAGAAACAGAAATATCTAACTCTACACAAACTGCTGTAAATGATTTTTTAGAACTTGATAAACAAGCTTCTCAAGCTTTAGTATCATTAAAGGGTAAGTCTTCTATAATTACTAAAGAAACTGCCAATGAGATGGTAAAACATTATAAAGAGATGGGCAATGTTGTTATTGATAGCTTAAATGAGGATAAAGAAGAAGCTCTATCAGTAATGAAAGAGATGCTTAGCAACTCCATTCATTTAACAGAAGAAGAGCAGCAACAATTAATGCAGTCTACAGAAATAGCATATCAAGAGCAAAAAGAAAAAGTTAAAGAATATCAAAACTCCATAAATGAAATATATCAATTAGCAGCTGAAGAAAGAAGAGAGCTTACAGATAATGAAAAGCTAAATATAAAAGCATATCAAGAACAAATTAGAGATATTGGTATCGCAACGCTTTCAGAGACAGAAGCAGAATCTAAAGTTATCTTACAAAGATTAAGAGATAATAGAGGTGAAATAAATGCTCAAATGTTAGCTGATACAGTAAAATCATCTTTACAACAAAAAGAAAAAGCAATAGAAGCTGCTGAGGAACAATATGATGAACAGATACGAATAGCTGAGCAGATTAGAGCTCAAGGTGGTAAAAAAGCTGAGGAAACTGCTGATAAAATCATTGCTGAAGCTCAAAGACAAAAGCAGCTATCCATCGAAGAAGCTGAAGAAATGCATGATGGAGTAGTTAATGAAGCTAAAGAACAAGCAAAAGAACATGTTGATTATGTAGATTGGGAAACAGGTGAAGTTTTAACTAAGTGGGAGAAGTTTAAAGCTAATACTAAAAATTGGTGGGAAAAATTTAAAGAGAATAATAGAAAGCAAAGGGAATTAAATAGACAAGATGCACAAAGACAAGCAGAGATTAGAGAAAAACAATCTAAAGAAAATTGGGAAAAGCTTCAAGCTGGTGCTATAAATACATGGAAAAATATAAATAATAGATTTAAGGAATTCGGTACAAATTTAGTTAATACTGGCAAGGAAAATTGGAGTAAACTAGTTAACTCTGTTAATGAATATAAAGCTAAATTTATTCAAGTTGGTAGTGATTTAATGTTAGGACTTAAAGAAGGTATAGTTAGTAAAGTTTTAGCTCCGGTTAATGCTGTAAAAAATGCAGGTGGTCAGATTATTACCGCCTTAAAAGATAAGCTTGGAATTAAATCTCCATCAAGAGTATTTATGAGTATTGGTAAAGACTCAATGGATGGATGGGAAATAGGTATAACTAATAATGCTGCAATGGTTGCTAAATCTACAAAGAATGCTGCTAAGTTAATAGCTGATACTGGACATGATGAATTAATTAAAAGGCTTTCATTTGATACTGGAGATAATCTTTCAAATTTTAAAAATACAGTAGCTATAGCTGAAGTACAAAAAGATAAAATAGAATCATTATCTAAAGCTTATGATGATTTATTACACAAAAAAGCTAAAAACTCTAAAGAACAAAAAAATCTAAACAAAAATAGAGAACAAGCTAAAAAAGATTTAGAATCTGCTAAAACAGACCTTATCAAGTATAACTTAGAAATTAATAAATCATATAACAATATAATTAAAAAACAAGAAGAGTTTAATAATAAAATAAAAGATGAACAAATTAAAGCTGTAGATGAACTTCATAGTACACTTGTAGAAGCTTTGAAAAATAAATATAATGGAGAACATAAACTACAGGAAGAATCTTTAAACAAAGAGATAAATCAGCTAGAAAAATGGAAAGAAGAATCAATTAAAAGAATTAATCAAGTATATAATAATAAAATAAAGAGAATTGATGAAGCAGCTAATACGCAAATTAAAGCAATAGAAAAAGAATTAGAAGCATTAGATCAAGCTGAAAAAGAAAAAACTCGTAAAGAAATTGAGGATGAGCTAACCTCTAACATAACTCAGTTAGAAGAAGCTTTAGAATTTGAACATGATGAATATAATAGAGCAGAGTTAGAGAAACAAATTGAAGAAGAAAAAAGAAAATGGGAAGAACAACAAAATCAATGGGCTCTAGAGGATAAAAAAGAACAACTAAAAAATAAAATTGATTTAATTAAAAAGTCTTCTGAAGAAGAGAAAACAATATTAGAAAATAGAAGACTAGAAGAATTAGAAGATATTAACCATTTATACGACTTTGAAAGAAATATATTAGAAAGTAAAATAGAAGATAATAGAGAAATGTTACAACAAAAAACAAATGATAAGAGTTTACAAGCCGAAGCTGAAAAACTGATACTTAAAAATCAACAAGATGATATCATCGATCTTTTACACCAATATAAACCTGATTATCATAATGCAGGGGCAAGCTTAGGCCAGCAACTTTTTGATGGTATGAAACCACAGATATGGAAGCTAATTGATATGATTAATTTCATAAGAGAAGAGTTTGGTTATGAACCTATCAGTGATGATGAAATGGAACGTAGATTTAAACATTTATATAATAACGACTTATCAGAATATGCACCTGTTGAGAAAAGTGTAAATCGTAGAAGAAACCAAGAATTATATGATGATAATTTTGAATTGTCATCAAGAACTAATAACTATGAAGTAAATATATATAGTCCTAAAGCATTAGGACCTCGTGAGCAAAGAAAAGCTATGAGTAAAGAGTTGCGAAAGATAAGTTTAGAAATGTAGGTGGTCAATTTGGAAAAAGTTATATATATAAATTCAAGAGGAGAAGAGGTCGTGTTTGGTAATGCACGGCCTTTTATATTAGAAAAAATTACTGGTCTTGGCAGTCCTGGCATAGATTCAGTTACGACTAAGAGTATAGGAGATGGGACCTACTTCCATAAAAATTTTTTAGATGAAAGAATTATAACTATAGATTTAGGCATTTTTGGTAATTCTAAAAAAGATATGTATAAAATAAGAGAAAATTTAGTATCTATAATGAATCCTAAACTAGAAGGTACATTGATTTATAAAAATAGTTATTTAACAAGAAAAATTAATTGTAGAGTTTTTTCCGGACCAAACTATAGTCTAAAAATTAAGAGGATGCAAAAGATGCAGATCCAATTTATATGCCCAGATCCAATGTTTAAAGATTTAATAGAGACAAATGAAATTATGGCAACAGTTATTCCTAGTTTTCAATTTCCTTTAGAAATTCCAGTAAAAGCAGGGGTGGAATTTGGATTAATACAATCTAATCCTATTAAAAATATTAGAAATGACGGAGATGTCGATTCAGGTTTTATAGTCGAATTTAAAGCAAATGGAAAGGTAGTAAATCCGAGTTTATTAAATATATATACTAGAGAATACATAAAAGTATATATAGAGTTAAATGATGGTCAAACATTAAGAGTAAATACTAACTTTAATAATAAAAAAGTAGAACTTATTGATGACATTGGAAATATACAAAATGTATTTAAGCACATAGATGTTAATATGAATTTCTTTAGACTATCATTAGGAGATAATTATTTAAAATATGATGCAGAAGTAGGTATCGAAAACCTATATGTAAATCTTTCCTATGATAACAATTATTGGGGGTGCTAATTTGATAAGAATTTTTGATAAAAATATATCTCCTATTGCTGAAATTGATGATTTCATAAGCTGTATTTTTCAAAGAAATTTTTATAGTATAGGTGATTTTGAATTACACTTACCAATGAAAAAAGATTACTTTGAAATTTTCAATGATGATTATTTTATTATGCTTGAAAATGATTCTAAGAAAGTTGGTATTATTAGAAATATTGAAATTTATAAAGACCAAAATGGTTTAGAGATACTCAAGATATCAGGTCCTAATTTAAAAGCTATAATGAAAAAAAGAATAATACTTCCACCTCCTAATCAATATTATGATCAACAATCTGGAAATCAAGAATTAATAATGAAAAATTTTGTATATAACAACTTTATTAATACATCAAATAACAGAAAAATTAACAATCTATATATTACAGAAAACCAGAACTTAGGAAGTCAAGACAATTGGAGAAGTCGATTTGAAAATGTAGCTGATAAACTTGAAGAAATCGGAGTATATTCTAATCTAGGTTGGGATGTATATCTTAATTTTAAAGAAAAAGAATTTATTTTTGACGTAATAGAGGGTGATGATTTAACCAATTCTGTTATATTTTCTAGAGAATTCGACAATATTTATAATGAAACATATTTAAGGACAACCAATGATAGAAAGAGCATCATATATGCTGAAGATACGAACAAAAACCTTATTCAAGTTTATGGGCAAGGAGATGGTATAGAACGTGAAGAGATATATGAAGCTTTCAATGCTACTGATTTTAATGATTTGGATAAATTGGCAACTAGAAAATTAAAAGAATATGATACATTAATATCTTTAGACGGTGAGTATAGAGAGAGTAATAGCTTCATATATAGAAAAGATTTTGATTTAGGAGACTATATCACTTTTCGAAATTTTGATTGGAAACTAATTTTAAAAACGCAAATAATTAAAATAACTGAAACTATTGAGACTGGCATTAAATATATAGACCTAGAATATGGTGATAAAGTTCCAACAATATTAGATAAATTTTAATAGAATATATAAACTTATAGCAATAGTAGATTAAATAAAGAGGTGAAATTATGTCAAAACCAAAATATATGAAAAGTAGATTCTTTAACTCTCAAAATGATAGAGTCTATTTAGCAGAAGACTTTGCAGATTATTTTGCATCATTTATTGGTAACGGTGTTATTCCTATGGATAGAAAAAATAATAAGTATTTGGATGGACTTAAAGTTAAAATTAAAGAGGGATTAACTCTGAAAGTAAATCCTGGAAAAGCTATTATAAATGGATACTATGCTGTTGTAGATAAAAATGACTCTCCAGAATTACAACTAGATCCTCCTACGAATATGCCTAGAATAGATAGGGTTGCTATTCGTCTAGATTTAAAGAATCGTTATATAGATTTAAAAATATTAAAAGGGAGCAGCTCTTCAAATCCTAAACCCACAAGTCATCTTAGGACTGATGATTATTATGATTTAATTATAGCTGATATATATATTGATGCCAATACAGATAGTCTAACAGATAATAATATAATAGATCAGAGATCTAACCCAATTTTATGCGGTTGGTCTGAATTAAATATAAACACTCCCGCAATAGGCGGTAGCTATGGAGTTCCTGGTGGTACTATAATAGCTTGGTATCCTAAAAAAGATGCAGATGGTCACTATAAAATTCCTGAAGGTTGGATTGTTTGCGATGGAAGCAATGGAACTCCTAATCTAATAGATAGATTTATAATGGGGAGTAATATACAAAATGCACATGAAATCGGTGGAAGCAATAAGATAGCATTAAAAGAACAACATACACCTAGACACAAACATAATCTTTCCATTTCAGCAGCAGGAAGTCATAGTCATTCTATATTTACAGATTATCCGATACCTCAAGCAACACCTACAAAACTATCTTCTATAGATACTAGTAAATCATATTTTACAGACTATAGTGATAGAGAATATATTAAAAATGCTGGGCGTCATACCCATCCTGGACAAGCTGATTATAGTGGTGAAGGAGAACCATTTGATATTAGACCGTCGTTTTACAAGTTAGTCTATATTATGAAAATATAAGGAGAGAAAAAATATGATTTACTTTGTTATATATGATGATAAAATCATTTACTCTCAGAAAGAAGAGGGAGAGTTTGTAGAAGCCACTAATAATATTAAAGTAATAGAGCAGAATTTAAAATTTAGAGCACATGATTTTAATAAGCTAGATATATCTAAAATGAAAGTCATTAAAACTAAAAATATATATCCAGAAGATATATATAAATATTTGAATACAATTAATCCATCCAATTATTCCTTTGATAAAAATTTATATAGGGAATTAAAGGATAAACAAATTAAAGAGGATGATGCTGATAGCTCTAATATTAATACTTTACAAAATAAAATAAAAGATCTAGAAGAAAAGTTAGCATCTGAAAAATCTGCTAATCAAGCGAGTCTTATAGGACTAAAGGTGATTAAATAATGCTCCATGTATATGCTATATCTTTAATAAGGAAATTAACAACAGAAGAAGAAATTTCTAAAATATATGGTGAGAATTACTTGCAACAAGTCTTAGAGGTTAAAAATGAATACTTGGAAAAGAATTAAACTATCATACAATTTTATTACAAGGAGGTGGAAAAGCATGACTTTAGTATTTATTTTAGGTTTAGAAATGGGTTTAATCACTAAAGAACAAATACATCCTACAGATCTAGAATTAGTTGAAAAAGCACTTAATAATATAGGAAGAAGAGATTTACTAAACTAACTGAGCAACCTTAAGGTTGCTATTTCTTTGTTATTTAAACAGGAGGAATAAATGGAAAAAGCAATTGAAATAGCTGCAGAGAGTGGCTTATGGGCACTTATATCAGTAATACTTCTTTTTTATGTGTTACAAGATAGCTCTCGTAGAGAATTAAAATACATTGAGCGAGAAGATAAATATATAGAAAGAGAAGAAAATTATATAGAAACGATAAGACAAAATCAAATTATAATAAGAGAAAATCAAGAAATAAATAAAGAGTTAGCGAAAAGACTATCTACTATCGATTTAATGCATAAAGATTTAAGTTATATCAAAAAACAATTAGATACTATAAGGTAGGTGATCCATATGATAAAACATTTAATATTAAGTGCTGGACACAATATATATAATGGACCTTATTTTGATAATGGTGCTGCAGCTAATGGAATAAAAGAAGCTAATTTTGTTAAAGAAACAGTAGCTATAATTAAATCTAATGTAAATTGTAAAGTTTATGATGTTACTCCTTATAATGAAAAGTTCATTAGTAATAAAGCTGCTCATAGAGAGCGAGCTAAAAGAGTTAATAAAATATACAATTCGATACCAATTAATGAAAGAAACAAAATATTATACTTAGATATTCATATGAATAGTGGAGGTGGAACTGGCCCAGAAGTATTATTGAATGCTAATAATCCACTTTCTTATAAGTATGGGTTAAATATAACTAAACAAATATCTAAAATAACAGGTTTAAGGAATAGGGGAGTTAAACATAAACCTGGATTTTGGAGTATATCTATGACAATACCACCTTCAATTATAGTTGAGGGTGGTTTTTTAGATAGTCCAGATAATAAAGATTTGGAAAGATTAACTCCTAAAATCTATGCTAATTCCATTTTACATGGATTAAACCTTAATAATAAAATGGAGGTAAGTATGAATATATCTAATCAAGAGTTATCTATTGATGGACAAGATGTTGCTTTAAAGGGTTTTAAGAAGAATGGAAAATCATATATTGAAGTTAGGCAGTTATGTGATCTACTAGGCTTCACTGTAGATTATAAAGATAATAAAATAATTCTTAATCCTAGGAATGAATTAATAAATGTTAATGGTGAAATTACAACAATTGAATCTATTAAGTTAAATAAAAATACTAATTTTATTAAGTTAGCAGCATTAGAAAATTTGATTAAATTAAATATAAACTGGGATCACGATAATAAAATAATAATTATAAATAATAAAGGAGAATAAATATGAAAAACCTTATATTAAATAACTTAGATAGTGTAATTACTATTATAGTTTTTCTAATTGGATGTATATTCCTATTAAAAAGAGGATACACTAAAAAAGTAAAAAAGATGTTACTATATTTAGTATTTGAAGCTGAAAAGCAACTAGGTAGTGGTACTGGTGATCTTAAATATTCTAAGGTCACATCTGAAATATATACTAGACTTCCTGGCATTATGAAAATATTATTTACTCATAGACAAATTGATAATTTAATTGAAAGTTCAGTTCTTAATCTTAAATACTATTTAGAAGATGGTAGTTATCATAATGATAACTAATAACTATTGGTAATTTATTACATGAAATGTTATACTGTTTGTAAGTACAATTATTTACAAATATTTACAAATAATTGTAATATCTAATAATCCTTACGTGTAGTAGTTACCTTCCCAAACTTAACTACTACACATATTTTTTAACTTTGATTATGAGGTGATGAAATGAACGAATATGAAAAGTGTAAGAAACTAATACAAATCAATATTGAACACATGTATAATAATCCTGTATTGAATGAACTTAACAAAATGTTTACTGGACAAATAAGCGATTTTCCTAAATATCTTCCTTTAGCTATAAAATATTGCAATCCTAACGAACCTAACGAATTCGAACATCATAAAAAAATCATTTTAGATTCTCTGCATACTTTTTCCCATGCTAATATAATAAAATTTGATAATATTGAACTTCGTATTTTAGATAGTCTACTATGTTTATCTTTAAATGCAGAAATTATAAGTAATAATCCTGATATTTCAAACGAAATAAAAAATAATTCAATCAGTGAAATTGAATTACATTTTAATAATTTGAAAATACTAACAAATAATTAGTAAAAAAATATTTTTAAAATTGACTTTTAGTTACCGTACATATATACTTTATATACACAGAGAATATATTTTTTGTATAAGCAGAAAACTTGTCTAGTTTAAAAGCTTATCACATATAAATAAGGCCCCTGATAGTTGCAGCTATCAGGGGCCTTTTGTTGTTTCTAATTATAATAATTAAAATCAACATTTACATTTGTTTGGATATTACAATCAAAGTTTACTTCGATGATCTTTATATCCAGGTTAATAACTAAGAATATAATTATTAACCACTTGTCTAGTTTATACATGAGCTTATCACCTCCTCTTTCGAGGATTTGTATCCAACTAAGTAGATACTAGATATATATTATCATATTATTTGTTTTCAACAAGTTATATTTATTTAATAATAATATACATTACTATAGTTGTATAGTATTAATATAGTATTAACTATGTATTAATATAGTATTAATATAGTATTAATACATTACACTTTTACCTTGTTTATTTAATTATATTAATATATAATATTAATTAGATATTAATAGTTTATTAATGGAGGGATTTATATGATAATTAAATTAGGTATAGACATGGGGAATAAGAATCTAAAGGTGTACTCTAGAGATGTAGAAGCGCACGAAATACCAATTGCTTATAGAGAACAAAATGAGTATTGGTATAAAAATGAACCTATTGGTAAAGATATGGAAAAAGTTAAATACAGAGATAGATATTTTTTAGTAGGAGTACAAGGTAGATCTGGACTCCCACAAAATAAAGGAGATAAAAATATACGAGAAATAGCTAACATGTTCAAATTAGTTGGATTAGCTAGAGAATTGAGGAAAAGAAATGAAACTGAAGGAGAGTTTTATGTAGTAACAGGTACTCCTCTAAATGATTATGATGCTAATAAAGATGACTATTTAGATTTAATGTTATCTAAGGATGGTAAACCTGAAACAATAGAATTAAACAATAAAAAATATAAAATATTAGTTTCTAAAGCAGAAGTAACTAAACAAGCTGCAGTAGTTGCACCTACATTAAATAATTGGAAAGAAGATAACCTTCTACTTGTTGATTTAGGTGGTGGAACTTTAGATATAGCTTACTTTGTTAGAGGTACACAAGAAAGGTATATGACTATAGACTTTCCTCTAAATGAGTTACTAGAAGAGCTAGGAAATACTTTAAATAGTTATGGACTTGGATTACCTAGACCTGATCAACTAGACTCTGGATTCTTATTAACTATGGAAGAAGTTATTTTAAATGGAGAGTATTTAAAAATAGATCATATAAACATTAATGATAAAGAAGTAAGCATCAAAGAGTTTTGTGATAAGTGGTTACAAGATAGAGTTAATACTGTTGTTGAGGATATAAAAACAAGATTGAATTTATCAGATACAATGGCACAGGCTATTAGAGTCAATTACTTTGGTGGTGGAGCTAAACTGTTAAGTACACAATTAATAAATAATAAAACATTTAAAAATAAAGAAGTAACTAAAGAGCCACATTTCGCTAATGTTAAAGCATATTATGCACTGGCTAATGTAAGGAGCTGGTAAGTTTGAAAAATGAATTAATTAATAAAAGCGATGTTCAAAATGTTATTATAAAGCTAGACAAAAATAAACCTAGAGAATTAAAGTTTAGAATGTATCTTGATAGCAAAAGAAGAGAAGGTATGAGTATGAAAGAAGCTATATTGCAGCTGTTTGAAGGGAAAATAGATTCTGATAAATTTCAACAAGAGTATGGTCAAAATTTAATAATAACTCATAGTCCAGAATATGAAGTGAAAAATCTTGAAAATAAAATTAAAACTACAGAGCAGAAAGAAGATGTTTCAGAAGATGATTTTGATTTTATATAATTAATTGTAAGTTTTCTGATAATAGTATATAATAAATTTAGATTATCCCAATAATCTAATAGCTACTTAAAACTAAAAAAATATAGAAAAAAAGGAACTTGCTACCAACAAGCTCCTGGTTACTAAACAAACAATATTTAATTTCATTTTATAGTTATATTTTAGCATAACTATAGTTTTTTTGCAACTTAAATATAGATAATATCATTTAGCTTTTGTTTAGTAACCTTCTATTTATAAAATAGGAGGTTTTTTTAATGACTAAAAAATTCTTTACAAGAAATGAAGTAGAAAAATTAAGATTTTTTCAAGTACCAAAAGTGTTAATTGAGAATGAAAAATATGAAAGTTTAGGTTTAGCAGAAAAATTAGTTTATGGAGTGCTGCTAGATCGTACAATGCTAAGTATGAAAAATAATTGGTTTGATGAAGATGGGTATGCTTACATATTATTTTCTGGAGAAACATTAGGTGATGTTTTAAAAGTACATGAAAAAACAGCTAGAAGATATATAAATAATTTAAAAAAATATGGGCTGTTAGAAGAAAGAAGAATGGGTCGTGGATTAAGTAATAGGATATATTTAGTACAACCAGATTATATAGAATCTGATACATATAAAGAAAGAATGAATGAAGTTATATCTTTAAGCGAAAGTTATCCACAGGCTCAAACTATTGATATTGACAAGAAGGAACAAAATGTTCCTTCTAGAAGTAATGATTTGTTCCTTCTAGAAGGAACAAAATGTTCCCCTAATGATACTGAATATAGTGATACTGATTCTAATGATACTCAATCAATCAATCTAAAAGAAGAAACTGTTTCAACAAATAAAAGTATTATTAATAATAAAAAGAAGAATGATCGATTGAATGAAAAAGAAACAATGAGTATGCTAGCTAAAAAATATTCATCTGAAATTATAACTGAAGCAACTTTAAAAGCTGCGAAAGCTAAAAATGCTGGAACAGTTATAAATAATCTATATGCTTACTTAGATAAAATTTGCCAAGAAGTTGAAATGGAAAAGAATATATTAAAAAGTAATAATAGTGTAAATAGACCTAAAACAAGTTTTCACAATTTTAAACAGAGAACAGACGATTATACAGAAGAGCAGCTAGAAGAGGTTGCAAGAAAAAAAAGAAAAGAATTTTTAAATAAACTTAAAAATAGCTACTAAAAATAATCACTTGGGAGGAATTAATATTGAATACTATAAATTTACTAACTTTATCTAACTTATATGAATCAACTAATAGTGTAGATCAATATATAAATCAGAGAGAATGTGAAGTAAAAGATTCCGAATTAGAGATTATAAATAAAATAATAGATAAGTTAAAGATGTTAGAATTAGAAGAAGATAGTACTAATTATATATATGATAACTTTCTTGTAGGATATACAATACCACATATAAGTAAAGAATTTGATTTATTAAGGTTTGGTGAAAATTATCATATAAATATCGAACTAAAAACAAAAGCAGATGAAGATAAAGTTTTAAGCCAATTAATTAAGAATAAGTATTATCTTGAATTTTTAAATAGAGACTTAAAAATATTCTCTTATGTTTATGAGTCAGATATTTTATACAGGTTAAATGAAGATAATAAATTAGAAGAATGTTCATTTGAATATCTATACAATATATTAAATCAACAAAATTTAGAGAATCTTTATCCTAAGAAAGTTATAGACTTTAATGAGCTATTCGATATAAATAATTACTTGGTATCGCCTTTTAATTCTCCTGGTAAATTTTTAGAAGATAGTTACTTTTTGACCAATCATCAGAATGAAATAAAAAAAACTATAGATAATATTATAAATAATAAATCAAATAATGATTTTAATATTTTAGGATTAAAAGGTTCTCCAGGCACTGGTAAAACATTATTAGCTTATGATATAGCAAAAGATCAAAAAAGAAATAATAAAAAAGTCAAGATTATACATTGTGGGAAATTAAATAAAGGCCATGAACACTTAATAAAATTTGGAGAGTTTAGTATAAGTCCTATAAAATATTTAGATAATATATTAATGGTAAATAATTATGATTTATTAATAGTAGATGAAGCTCAAAGAATTAAAGAAAGTCAGTTTGAGGATTTGATAGATTTTGTAAAAAGTAAGAACACTAATATTATTTTTTGTTATGATCCTAAACAATGTTTAAGTACATATGAGTGGAAGCTTAAATTTGATGAAAAGATACAGTTATGTGTAACAAGTGAAATATTTAAATTATCTAATAAACTAAGAACAAATCCAACTATAGCACAGTTTATAAAATGTTTATTTGATAAAGAAAATAAAAAAGAAAATAAAAAAGTAAAAAATATGAAGGATTTTATTCATGTGGAATATTTGAAAGATTCATCTTCAGCACAAAAATATATTTATGGACTTAAAAGTAGGGGTTGGAAAGTTTTAAATTATACAGATTCTTTTCATTGCAATGAACCAGAAATATATGACTTAAGAGACATTGGTGTTGAAAACTCGCATGAAGTTATCGGACAAGAATTTGATAATGTGGTGGTTTATTTAAATGAAAATTTTACATATTATGATGGGAAATTGATATGCATAAGTAGAACATATTACGATAAAAAAGGTATGTTATTTCAAAACTTGACTAGAGCTAAGAAATCATTATGTCTTGTTGTAATAGATAATATAGATATTTTTAATTATTGTATAGATGTGATTAACTATTATAGCTAATTGTATTAAAAGTTAGATTATTTGAAATAATAATAAAATAAAACTAGCTAATGCTAGTTTTATTTTAATAACATTTGCTGCAAGGGGTTAGTCCTCGAGCTTTAGCTTTTTGTAATGTAGTCCATGAATAATTACCTCTACCACATTTTCTAGCATGATACCTTTTACCAGTAGGTGTAACTAATACTTTAGTGCCTACTTGAGCTTTTGGCTTAACTATTGGTGCGGGCTTAGGTTTAGGTTTAACCACTGGTTTTGGTTGAGGCTTAATAACAGGTTTATTAGCTGTAGGAGTATCTCTTTTAATAACAACACCATTTTTAGCTATAGTTAAATTATTCCCATCTGATGTAAAAGTTATATCTCCATCTTGATCTGTTCTAAGTATTTGTACATTGTTAGACTTAAGTCTATTTATAATATCACTATGAGGGTGATTATATTGATTATTAGCCCCTAAAGATATAATTCCATAGTTTGGCTTTACTTTATCAAGAAAAGCTTGTGTGGTGGATGTATTGCTTCCATGGTGGCTAACTTTTAATACATTAACCTTTAAGTTCTTACCATTATTAATTAATTGCCTTTCAGCTTCAGCTTCCATATCTCCTGTAAATAAGAAATTATTTTTTTGATGATGTAACTTAAGAACAATACTAGCATTGTTTAAATTTGATGCATTCTTAGCATTTATAGGTCCAAATGCTTTAAGAGCTAGACCTGGCATATCAAATACTACTGTATTATGATCAGTAGGTATAATAGTTTTTCCTTTAGACTGTATAGTTCTTAATAGATATTCAAATGCTTTAGTAGTGTGAGCTCTATCAGGCATATAAATTTTATCTACTTCAAAAGTATTAATTACAGTTGGTAAACCACCTATATGATCCTCATGTGGATGTGTAGCAAAAAGATAGTCAATCTTATTATTTCCAGTTTGTTTAATGTAGGTTACTACTTTATTAGCTGCATAAGTAGGCCCTCCATCAATTAAAGCATTTTTTCCATCCGGTAATTCTATAAAAATACTATCTCCTTGGCCAACATCGATGTAGTGAACTTTAAGATCCCTTACTTTTTGATAAGTAGGCTTTGCTGCTTGAGCGAAACTTTTGTCATTGCTAAATCCTATCGAAGTAAAAATTAATAGAAATGATAGCAGTAGAATTAAACTTCTTTTAACTTTTTGATTAAACATAATCATTCCTCCTTAATATTAATAGCATTTGCTGCATGGTTCTAGTCCTCTGCTTTGTGCTTCTTGAAGGCTTGCTTCAAAGAAATTACCTCTACCACATTTTCCACGATGATATTTAGAACCAGATTGAGTTATATATACATTTTGATTATTAGTTAGTGGTTCAGGCTGCACCTCTTCAACTTTTTCTTGTACTGGTTTATTGGTTGAACTTTGAGAATTAGAGTTTGATTTGGAACCGGAAGAAGTATTTGTCTGTTGAACAGCATTGGTAGAATTTGAACTTAATTCTTCTGTTTTACTTTTTGAAGCTTCTACTTCCTCCTTCTGCTTCTCTTCTTCTTCAATTTTTTCTTTTTCTTTAATATCTTCTTGTTCTCTAACTTCTTGTTGAATTTCTGGTTTAGGATTATCAGCTAATTTTGTATCATTACTAGGTGTGGCTATATTAAATCCTCCAGATATTAACACTAATGATAAAAATCCTAATCCAACTTTAGATAACTTGGATTTTTCTTTGAACCCACCTTTGAACAAAGAATAGAGTAAGTATCCACCTCCTCCAACAAGTGCAATAAAGAAAACAACTTTATAAAATGTAATTAATAAAAGAACAGCTGCTATAATTCCTAGTACTTTAATTTAAATCTCCCCCTTTAAATAGAATATGAATATATTTAATCTTTAATAAAAGCTGCTTAATATAACTATGAATACGATATTATATTAATTTTCTTCTGAAAATTGCTATCTTAATTTCAACTAATTCAGCTGGAGTAAAACAACCTTGTGGTTTATGTGCAGTAACCTGATCTATAAGATATAGTTCCCAACCATTGACTGCATGTTTATTAATAATGTCCTCATACATTAAAGCCACTTCACTGTAATCATTAGTGATTGATATAGTTGCATTAAAAGGTATACTTTTGTATTCATAATTTACAACATTCATAAAATCCCTCCTATGGATAATCTAAACCACCATTAGGTGGTTTACATCTAAATAATCTTTTAATACCTAAATATAAACCTTTTATTAATCCATACTTTTTTAACGATAAAATCATATATTGAGAACAACTAGGTATGAATAAACATCTATTCTTAAACTTTTTCGGTTTATATTTTTGATAAATTCTAATCATATAAATTATAAAATTAGTAATCATATGTATTCTCCTATATATTAATTAAGCAGCTTGTGACAACAGTATTTATTGGGATAACATTAAATCTTATAACCCTATAAATTTATTAAATATCCCTAATAATTCCTAATAGAACTAAATATTATTCACATATATATACTAGGCAAAATTAACATATATTACAAGTAATTTGCTTATATTTATTAAATAAAACAAAAACAGCCTATATAATGATAATATATAGACTGTTTTAAAGTATATAAATGTATTACAGAGGCTAATGTAAAATGAATAGTTAGATTGTTTTATTATTATAACTCAATGTTAAAATCAATATAAACCTCAGCATTATATTGTAAGCTTTTTATATCTAATTGATCTGTCTCGTAATTAAAAAACTTGTAATTTCCACCTGTAATTCTCATTTCAGTTGAATAACTTTTACATTTAGCTAATAGATTATATATTAGTTTATTAATTTCTTTAGGAACATAACCTATCATACCGTAATTAACTATATGAACCTGTATAGCATAATTATCCATAGGGTGAAATTTATCTGGAATTAATTGAATTTTATCAAACTCATAAACAAAATATTCTTGCACATCTTCACTTGTATATGCTATTTCTTCATCTGAATATCCATCATAAATAATTTGGGTATTCTCCTTAGCAAATTCTTCTAGTATATCTTGTCTCTTATTATAAGTCGTTCCTGCTACCTTAAAGAAATTTTTAGCTTTTTTAGTTATAGTCATCGTAGGTTCTTTTTGATTATTCTGAAAAATATTACTATTATAAGTCACATTGTGCGAGTATTTATCCATATTAACTCCTTCTTTAACTAAGCTATCTTGTGATGAGATTTTAATAAGTTGTGGAGTGCTAAGTTCTTTTAATATATATGTCAATGATCCGGATGTTATGATAATTAGGATAAACTTGAATATTTCTAAATTTTTACTCAGGTTTAATGATATAAAGATATAGTCAAAAATCACGTATGTTCCTAAACTAAGTATAAGGAAAACTAATAGGAATAGTAAAATAATTATTGTTTGCATAAGCACTCCCCCTTGATTATATCCAGTAGTATTAAATTAGTTGTATAACCATATCATACCTAAAGCACCATATATTTACAAGAAATGTAAATATATTTTAAATATTAACTTTTTTTATTAGATTAACTTTAGATTTATCAATATTAATTTTACAAATATAGAATAATTATAGAAAATAGTATTATTTTTAACAAAAATGTATCTTTAAAGATTTATATTTTAAATTAAATCATATAAAATTATTTAATAATTAATTAAAATATATAGAAAACATTAATGATATGTAATATATATAATAATTTAATAAAAGCAGCTGCTAAATGATAGTATTTACTACATTTACAAGCTGCTTGAATAATTTTTCATATAATTTTTTAACTCCTCTTCATCACTCGCAATACATTCTAGTACTTCAAAAGTATCTAGATCTAACATATACTTACCAGAGAAATAATATTTTCCATGCTTATATTTATAATATTTTTTAGCTTCTAGAAAATATTCCTCAGTAACTTCTAAGTATTTAGCAATTTCATGAACACTTCTTACTGCTTCATTTTTAATAATATTAATAACTTCATCTAAATTAACTAATTTTTTATAACCCCATCTTCTCCCTTTAATCTCTTCTTTTTGATTTTTAATCTTTTTAGTATCTAATATATTTCCAGAGTTTAAAAAATGATGTCCTAGTTCTTCAGCAAGAATAGTATTTAATTCATATTTATCATGAATATTACTACTTAAAGCAATATTACCATTATAATATAATCCTTTAAGATTATTTGTAAATTTAAACCTTATGATATTGATATTATTTTTTTCTGCTATATTAATAAGTTTTTTATATTTCATTTAACCCTCCTATCTTGCTGTCGAAGCTAGTTCTTTTTGCTATCTACAAACTCAATAAATTTTTTAATGTCTTGTAGATCTTCGTCAGTATATTCATTAGATGCTAAATGTGCAGCTATTGTATCTATTTTAGGATTACTATTTTTAGGAGTATGACCTAATAAATAGTCTGTAGATACATTATAGAAATCAGCAAATTTAACGATAGTTTCCCAATCAGGTTTTCTAGTGCCGATTTCATAATTTGATAGTGTAGCAGTACTTACTCCAATTTTTTGTGCAACATGGGATAAAGTATATCCATTTTTTTCTCTTAAATTACGTAAATTATTACCTAGCATTAAATCCCTCCTCATTATTATTATACCCTTATAATATAATCTTTTAAACAAAATGTAAACTTTTATAAACAAAATGTTTAAAAAAAGCTTGACATTATACAATTTGTTTAATAAAATGTAATTAGGAGGTTGGAAAATGAAAGAAAGACAAATTAAATTAACATATCATAGAAAATTAAATGGTTATTCGACACAGAAAGATATGGCTGAAGCATTGGGTATATCAATGCAGTCTTATCATAGAAAAGAATCAGGGGAAAGAGAGTTTACTGAAAAAGAAATCATAAAATTACTTAATCTATTAAATGTACATTTTGAAGAACTTTTTTTACCCTCAAGTCAACAAATTGAAGAAAATAACAACAAAACTAAACAAAACTAATAAAATGTATAGGGAGTGATAATTTTGAAGAAACAAATAAGTAATTTTATAAATAAACTAGATTCAAAATATTTGATGAAAATGATAATGGGATTAATAGTAACTATAAAGTGTAAGGAGTTAGCTTATATAGAAAGGGGATATTTTGGTATAGGTGGTGAATATTTGGTAGTACCTTTATATTTGACAGTAAAAAATATAATTAAATATCTAATAGATCAGAGAGAAAAAGAAACTATAAAAGAAAGAGTAGAAAAAGTAAATGAAAATATTGAAGCTGCTTAGACATAAAAAAAGCTCTTCTAAGCGGGCACTTAGAAAGAGCAAACAAAAATATACTTGGGCTTCATTATATCAAATGGAGGGATAGAAGTAAATGAGTAAAAGAAGAATAGGGAAAACACAATACTTTAAAATTTATGAAAACAATAAAGTTTATTATTTTAAACTTAAGATTTATTTATATAGATATGATGCAAATTTTCATTTTGAACCAATAGTAAAAGAAACATTTATAAGAAATAGAAAAAAAGGTAAGGAAGTTTTTATAGAAAAATATGAAAGTTTAACACAAGATTTTAAAAGCAGTATACAGATTGCAAAAAGAGAAAATAAATTAAAGATTTATAGGAGGGATGATAGAAGTGACAACAATAAATTCAACTAAACCAAAAATTAATGAAAAATTTATTATTAATGTTCAAGGAACAAATTTTGTTAAGTATGAAGGACTATTAGATTTTGCTCATCAAAAAGGTCTAAAGTCTATAAAAACTGAAATTATACAGTTACCTAATCCCGAAAATAATAATACTTGCATAGTAAAGGCAGTATGTAAGACAGGTGATGGAGAATTTCATGGTATTGGAGATGCATCTCCAAATTCAGTCAATAGGATGATAATCCCACACTTAATTAGAATGGCTGAAACTAGAAGTAAGGCTAGAGCATTAAGAGACTTAACGAATGTAGGTATGACTGCAGTAGAAGAGTTAGGGGAAGATGTAGTCATTAATAATAAGAATAGTTATATGAGACAGGCATCGAGTAAATCAGTAGCAGATAAAGCAGTTAATAGCAGAAATAATGGAATGGGATACAGTTGTAGTGCTTGTTCTAAAGATATATCTCAAGCAGAAAATAACTATAGTCAAAAAAGATTTGGAAGATCTTTATGTATGAGTTGTCAAGATATAGTAAAAAATAGAAAAAAATAAAGGGGAGCTTAAGCTCTCCTAAAAAGGAGGGATTATATGAAACCGAACTATTATGCGATTATACCAGCGACAGTAAGATATGACAGAGATTTACCACCAAATGCAAAGCTATTATATGGAGAAATTACAGCCTTGAGTAATCAAGAAGGATACTGTTGGGCAAACAATGTTTATTTTGCTGAATTGTATGGAGTTTCTAAGATTACTATTTCTAGATGGATAAAAGCTTTAATTGACAAAGGATATGTAACTTCAAAAATAAAGTATAAAAAAGGCACTAAGCAAATATCTGAACGAAGAATTTATATTAATCAATTAATGAACAGCCCTATTAACAAAAATGTTAATACCCCTATACAAAAAAGTATAGAGCCTATTAACAAAAATGTTAATACCCCTATTAACAAAAATGTTAAGGATAATAGTACAAGTATTAATAATACAAATAATAAGTATATAAGTAAGTATGTAGAAAAAGAGTCGGAAAAGCTAAAAGAAATTTCAAAACTATATCAAGAAAATATAGGAGTTATAAATGGGATTGTAGCAGAAGAATTACTATTGATATCAGAAGAAATAGATCCAGCTTTATTTAAAGAAGCGATAAAAATAGCAACAGATAAATCTAAATGTAACTTTGGATATATAAAAGGTATTTTGAATCAATGGAAGAAGAACAATATAAATACACTTACTGATCTAGAAGCCTTAAGAGTTCAAAAGAAAAATATATCTAAGAATAGTAATAAGGGAAAGGAAGGTAACCATGCAAGAGTTAAATCAAATAATGCAAAGAATGAAAAATCAGTACAAGAAAAAGTCAAAGAATTACTTGAACGAAAAGGAAAAACCTTCAAAGACTACTTATAATTGTAATCTTTGTAAAGATACAGGTGTAATAATTATTGATAAAACAAGTGCTAAACAATGTAAATGTGTGGTAGAAGTTGCTAGAAAAGCAAAAATAGAAAAGTTAATAGATTTTGCAGAGATACCAGAAGAATTTAAAAACTTAAGCTTGTCAGACTTTAGAGTAGATATTTATAGAGATAAAGAAAATATAGAAGGAATTATTACTATAGTAACGAGATTTATTAGAAAGTATAGAGCAGTTCAGGAAACAGGTAAAGGATTATATTTCTTTAGTCATACTCCAGGAAGTGGAAAAACTAGATTAGCAATAACGATAGCTAATGAGATTATTAGTCTATTTAATATAGCAGTTAGGTATACGACAGTAGAACAGCTTACTAGTAATATACAAAGTACTTTTAATAGTAAGAGTGATGTAAACAATAAACAAATAATAGACAGTTTTAAAGAAGTTGATTTATTAATAATAGATGATTTAGGAGTAGAAAATACAACTCAATGGAGTGAATCTATACTGTATTCTCTTATAGATCATAGAGTAGATAATAAAAAGGTAACCCTATTTACTTCTAATAGCTCTGTAGATGAATTAAGTTATCACGAAAGAGTTAAGTCAAGAATAAGAAAAACCAGTTTAGAATTAAGATTCCCTGAAGAATCAATAAGGGATATAGAAGCAAGAGAAATAGACAATCAATTATTAAGTTTACTATTCCATGATTAGAAAGGAGTTTGTTACTATGAATAGCCTTGATAAAAATTTCTTTACTAAAGAAGAAATACTATATATAGAAGATTATTATAAAAAAAGAACTAATAAGCAGTTAGCTAAGGATCTAAGGAGGTGTGAAAAGCATATAAACTATTTTTTAGAAAGGCTGAGATTTACTAAAGTATGGACTGAAGAAGAAGATGAGTTATTAAGAAAAGCATATCCCATATTACCCATTTCATTTATAGCACAAGTTCTAAGTAGAACAAAGCATTCAGTAGCATCTAGAGCAGCTAGATTAGGGATTAAAAAAGGAGAAACTATTGATATACATTATGAAGCTAAAGATGATAATGATGACTATAATTTAGAAGTTATAAGAATGAGAAGAGATATACAAATGATTAGACCTAAGGTAGGCAAGTACTATAAATTAATAAGAAATAATTATAAACGTAACTCAATATCAGCTAATGCAAAGATATTGGGCCAAGAAAATATAGTGAAAGTTTTAGGTATATATAGACATTTTATATTACTAGAACATAGAAATGGAATTAAAGAATCTATTACTAAAGTAGATTTATATATAAAAGAATATGAATTGGAGGAAATGCATAATGAATAATGTATCACTTATAGGAAGATTGGTAAGAGATCCAGAGCTTAGATACATACCAGTATCAGGTAGGGCAGTAGCAAACTTCACAATTGCAGTTGATAAAGGACTATCAAAAGATAAAAGACAAGAAATAGAAGCTAAGGGAGGTTATACAGCAGACTTTATAGATATAGTTGCCTGGGGAGTACAAGCAGAAAATATAGCTAATTATTTAAAACAAGGTTTACAAGTAGGCATACAAGGAAGAATACAAACAGGGTCTTATGAGGATAAACAAGGTGTTAGGAGGAAACAATTTAATATAACAGCAGAAAAAGTACACTTTATAGATTGGCCAGATAAGAATCAGCAGAACAATCAAACAGTAAACTCTATAGATGGTTTTCATCCTGTAGATGATGAGGATATACCATTCTAAAACTTTAAAGTTAAATTGGAGGGATTGGATATGTTAAAAGTACCTTGTTATGGATGTAATAAAAATACTGGTAGGAGACCAGGATGTCACGATAAATGTAGTTTATATAAAAGATATAAAAGAAATAATGATTTTATAGCAAATAAAATTAGAGAAGATAGATTAAGTAGGTATGAGGATACAAAAATAAAAATTAGAAATCAATTTAGAAGAGTTATGTACTAGTTAAATAGAAAGGTGATTTCATGAAATGCTTTACTGTGAATTGTAAGGTTAGGGATACATGTGATAGATACAAAGCTGCTATATGCTTATACAGAACGAATAGAGTACAGTTTGAATTAACTAATAAAATCTACAAGAGTAACATATGCAGCTATTGTCTATCAAAACTTGTACATGGTAGGTACAAGTATAGTAAGAATCATATCAGACTATGTACGAAATGCAATATTATAGAGATAAAAAATAGGAGGAGAATATGTATTTAATATTATTTGTAGTTTTAATGTCTTTAGTATCTGTAGGAACATCATTAATAGTAACTATAAAAATTAATGATAGAAGGCTTAGAAGCCTAGTTAGTACTTATGGAAAAGATATAGAATTTATGAGTTCAGCCTATATAAGGAAAGTGGACTCATTAAAAAAAGATTATGAAGATATGCTTGATCATAGGGATAAGCTATTAAGTTATAAGGAAAAGAAAACAAGAAATATAGAATATGAAAATCAATATTTAAAAGAATCACTATTAAATTTTATAGAGGATTTAGAAGAAATAAATAATATAGATAAATTTTATAAATTAAAAAATAGCTTCAAAAAGGAGATAGATTTAATTGATAACTTTAATAAAGAAAACTATAACAATATTGCAGGAAATGCAAGTTAATAATAAAACAGAAGCTGCAGCTATAACTTTAGCTGTAGCAGTTTTAAAACTAATAGCTGATTGGGGAGATAGAAGCGAAATGATAAACAGAGAATATATAAACGAATTATATATTACATTTTTCCAGTTTGAACTTTGCGATAAACTTTATAAAGAATTTCCAGAAGTAGAAGAACAAACAATAGATATATTAGTGGAGCAAGCAGTTACAACAGGAGTAAGAGATATATCAATAATAAGAGAATGGATTATAAGTGAGGTAGGGGAATAGATATGAAAATGAAAGCTATATGTAAAGGACATAAACCTAGTTATGCAAATAAGTTTGCAGCTGGATTAGATCTAAGAGCAAACAATGATATAGATATTAGTCCAGGAGAAATAGTAGATATAAAAAGTGAACTTGCAGTATCTATACCAGAAGGACATTTTGGAATGGTAGTAGCAAGATCAGGTTTATCTTATAAAAGGCAAATAAAATTAATCAATGATGTAGGAATTATAGATGAAGACTATAGAGGAGAAATTGGAATAAGACTTATAAATGAAGGCAAAGAGACATATAAGATTCAATCAGGAGATAGAGTAGCTCAAATGATTATAATCCCATATATACAACCTGAAATCATTTATGTAGAAGAATTAGACAAAACAGATAGAGGAAGTGGTGGTTTTGGAAGTACTGGAAGATAAGAAAATATATAAAAGTCTTATGATAATAAAAAATAATGATAAATTAGCAAATACAGAAAAAATAGATAAAGCATATGATCTTCTATCAGTAAAGGGATATAGATTCTTAGATGCTCATGATATTGTAAATGAAATATTTAGATAGGAGGTTTAAAATGGATAAAATAAAAAAGCATAATGAAATATGTAATAAATTAAATCAAATATATGACTCGAAAAACCATGATTACGGAGATAGTTTTAGTGAAACTTTTAGTAAGTTAGGAATAGTATCTGCAGTAACAAGGATAACAGATAAAGTTAATAGGCTGCAAAACTTAACAACTAAGGAGCAGCGTGTAGGTGATGAAACTATAAATGATACTCTTATGGATTTAGCTAATTATTCAATAATGACTTTAATTTAGTTAGAAGATAAAGGTAAAAGTATAAAGATGAGTGATGAAGATGTAGCAATAAGAATATTAGATGTAGTTTTAGATGAACTAGAAATAGAATTTCCAACAGAAAATAAAAGATCTAATGCAATAGGATTTATAGAAGAAATACTAGGAGACGAAAAGATTAAAAAATAGGTGATATATTGCAATACTATTCAAAGATAAGAAAAGTAGAAGAAACAGATAGTGGAACTTATGTCATACTACAGATTGAAGATAAGGTTAAAGATGAAATATTAAAATATGCTAGTAGTGCAGCTTTTGACTCAGAGTTATTTGTAGATGATAGAAGAAGAATAACAACAGAACAGAGAAAAAAGATATGGGCCACTATAGATGATATAGCAAACTATCAAGGATGGATGAGCAGTATTGAACTCAAAGATATATTGGTGGAGGAATTTTGCAAGGAGAGGGATATAGATACCTTCTCCTTAAGTAGAAGAAAGGATAATGCAGCTAGTGTATTAATAGCAAGGGAGTTTATAACATACTTGATAGACTTTGCAATTGAGTGGGAAGTTCCTTTACTAGATTTAGCAGTTAATAGAACAGAAGAAATAGATGCTTATTTATATAGATGCTTAATTACAAGGACATGTGCTATAACTGGAAGAAAAGGAGCAGATATTCATCATGTAAACTATTCAAGGGTAGGAATGGGAAGAAATCGATATAAGATAAGTCATAGTGGTCTAGAGTTAATAGCATTAAGTAGAGAGTGGCACAATAAGGTACATGATCAGGGAGAATATTATATATTTAAAAAATATAAGGTTTATGGAATAAAGTTAGATAAAGAAGGACTAAAGAAATTAAACTTAAAAAGCGATGAAATATCATAGGAGGCTTCAATGAATGAAATAAAGAGTTATAAAGATCTATTGAAAATCAGACAGATTAATAAAAATATATTAGAAGCATTTGAAGATACAAAGAGAATTATATTAAGTCAAATTAAAGGACCAGGAGAAGTAAAAGGAATTGATTATAGTGAGCCTTACGTTCAAGGTGGTAATAGAATGAATATGGATATATTTATGCACCAGCTATCTGAACAGTTATATAGAGTTAATGAACAGATTGAAGCAGCTTCTACTAAATTAGAAATAATAGATAAGCATATTAGCAGGTTAAATTTAAAATTAAGGGAACTTGAAAGATTAGATTATAAGGTTGTATATAAAAAAGAAATTGAAGGTAAAACATTATTACAGATATCAAAGGAACTAAATTATTCTTATCAGTATATTAGAGAAGTATATGCCAATTCTAAGTAGTAGATATAACCTACATACAACCTACAATTTCAATAAAAAACTGTGATAAAATGTTATTGAAGGTAATTCTAATTAATTAAAATTAGTATGAGTAGTTATCAATTAAGACCTACTCATAAATGAGTACATCCTTAACTTATTTACTGTTCAATATATAAACACCTTTAAATAATTAAATTAGCCCTATTATAGGGCTGTATGGATGAGTAGCTTAAGTAGAGCATTAGGATGTAGATCCTAAGGTATAGGTTCAAATCCTATATTGTCCAATTAAATCCCTCCTAATTTTAATATATTATATTTGATCTTTAAAGCAGCAGCTTATTTAAAATAGGCTGCTGCTTTATTTTAAATTATTGGTATAATATGTTATAGGAGGGAATTTATGAAAAAAATTTATTTTTATCAAGCATACATAGAAGAAGTGGAATATACAAAAGATACAGAGTATACAGATATATTAAATTCAAATGAATTAAGAAAAGAAATACATAATATGTTAAATAATAAAAAATATATAGAAATTATTGATAAATCTCCTAAGATAATATTAGAAGTTAGAAAAATAGGTAAGTATATAAATAAGGAACATATTAATACTAATATTACTGATGCAGAATATGTATATGCAACTATAGGTAAAGAAAAAGATCATATTGACATTGGGATTAGAGATAATGATACAAAAGAATTAAAAGATATTCCTTTAGGTAGAAGTGAAAACTTAGAAATATTTACTCATTTTTATTTATTTTTAGAAACAGGAATAATAGTTTTTCTATCAACACAGTATGCACCAAGGATTCACTTTGTATCTAAACTATATGAAGATTATTGTATGGATAATTTAATAAAAAATAGAAGACTTTCAATAAAGCCTGTCTTAAACAAAGAAGTTATAGCTACTATTAAAAACAAAAATATTATCACTAAAGTAGAAGTAGATGTAGAGGTCGTTGCTCCTAATAGCAAAACATTAGGACATGGAGGTCTTTCTTTACCTGAAAAAGACTTTGAACAATTATCGTTAAATCCTAACATGACCTTAAAACAAAAAACTACTTATACAATAGGTAATAAAAAAGAAACTTTATTTAATCCTAAGAAAATTGTTAATTTTTTGCAAGGCTTTATTGAATCAGATAAAATAGTAGTTTCTGCAAAGGATAAATATAGTGAATCAGCTCAAGAGTACGATTTGGCTGAAAGTAGAATTATAAAAAAGGTTAATTTTAAACATTTTAAAGGTCCAAAAGAACATAGAGAGAAAGAAATAGAGTCTAAATTACTAGAAACATACTATGAAGAAAAGGATGAAGTTTTAAAGTTTATACAAGATATTACTACCTAGTATAAAAGGTGGATGATAAAATGTTAGAAAAAAAGTTTTTTAGAAAAAACAGACTAAATATTATTTTATTATTTATAAGCATTATAATTTTTATATGTATCAAAAAAGATATAAATGTTTCTAGTGATAATAGAATGGATATTATCACTGTAAATTCAATGATAGTAGGTTTTTTATTTACAGGAATGAGTATATTAATTTCATCTATAGATAAGCCAAGAATAAAAAACCTGGAAGAAAACGGATATTTAGATAACTATTTTAACACCATGTATATATCTATATTATGTAGTATCATATCTATAGTTGGTTCAATCTTTTTAGTATTCAATATATATTTTAAAATGAATAGTATTTTCTATATACTAGAAAAATTATTTTTAATTTCTATTGTATTTTTTATCAAAGGAATGATAGGAGTTATAAAGTTGATGCAAAAAATTCGAAAAACTAGACCTTAATATAAGGAGGATTAAAATGTACGAGTATAATGCTAGAAACTTAAACAAGATGAAGAATCTAAAAAATGGTGATTTGGTTAAGTTTAATTACGATGATGGTAGATCCATAATAATAAGTGTCATGTGGGATAAAAATGGTATTTATGGTAATTATGCTGCTGAGGGTGGTGGTAATAAGATTAGTAAATCTACATGCTATGAAGATGCAGTAAAAGAAGTAATAGCAAGATCAGCAGTAGTATTATAAGTATAATGTTTATAATAAAATAGAGGGATTTATTAAAGAAATATATTAGTTAAAACAACAAATAGTTAGGCTTTAATTAAAATAAGTAACTAAGAAAAATAATTAAAAAGCATCTATATTAAATAGATGCTTTTTTTATTGTCTAAAAAAGAAAGGTGGTATCAATGAATGATCTAATACAATATAAATGTAAAACATGTAAGAAAAGCTTCTTCTTAATAGAAGAGGAATTAGAGCATAGTATAAAAGAAGATAAATATATAACATGTCCTTTCAATGGTAAACATAAAAATATTATGGTAACAAATAGATATGAGAGTATAAAGGAAATAAAAAAGATTATGGAAGAAGGAGATGTTTTTAAAAGGCATAAAGGTAGAATTATAAAAGTAAGATAATTCTGAATATAACTCAATACAATACACTAAGTGTTAAAAGCTATACATAAACTATACACTCAAGTTACCTCTAAACTATAAAATCTAATCAAGTATTGATATATAGTAGTTTAGTAGTATTTTATAAGTGTATGATATTATTTAAAATCATACACTCGGATATAGGAGGGAAGAAATGGTAGTATGTGATAAATGTTCTCAGGAGTTTAAAATAGAAGTTAAGAAGAGAAAAATCAAAGATGACATTATAGAAGAATATATGAGATGTCCTAATTGTAAAAAAGATTATAACATTATGTATACGAACAATAAGACTAGATTATTAAGAAAAGAAGTACAGAAAAAATTAAGACTATACAGAACTAAAACTAGTAATAGAAATAAGAATAGGTATTATAAAGTTAAACGAGAATTAGAGGACCTAACAGATAAATTATATAGTGAACTTAAGTTAGATAAAAAATAAGATAGTGCAGCCTAGATTAGCTGCTTTTTTTATGTTTGGATTTGGAGTGATTAGTATGTTATATAACTTTGGAAGAATATTAACTATGTATATAACAATTCCTAGCATGTTAATACTACTGTTAGGGATATGGGCAGAGTTCAAAAGATTTAATGATAGAGCAGAGAAGTGAGTAATAAATCATTTTACAAGACTGCAGCATGGATTAATAAGAGAGAAGATATATTAAAAAGAGATAACTATGAATGTCAACGATGTAAGAAGCTAGGCAAGTTAACTATAGATCAAGATGTGATACTTGAAATACATCATATAAAACACTTAGAAGATTATCCTGAACTTGCTTTAGAAGATAGTAATTTGATAACAGTATGTAAAAGCTGCCACAACTTTTATCATAAAAGGTTTGAGTATAGTGAAAAGAACAAAGTGAATGTAAAGATACCTGAACGGTGGTAACTTAAATAATATAAACATTTCTATAGATTTAAGTATACCCCCAGTAAAATATTTCAGGTTTTTAAAAATCTCTAAGACCGGCAGCTCAGATGACATTTCAGATTTTCAGTTTTATCGCGTGAGGTGTAGGGGGGTGTGGTGTATATATGAGTCAAGATAAAATTCAAGATGCTATAGATAAAGAAAAAGAGCTTTTAGAAGAATATTTTAGTTATCTTAAAAGTGTTGTAGATACCAATTCCAATAGGGATGAGAGATATTCTCAAAGAAAGAATAAGAGAGATAGAATACGTAGAGAACTTAATAACCAACTTGATAGTATTGGAGCCACACAGTCTCATTATAAAGATTTAGTGTTAGATTATATGGCTCTTTGGGACATAAAAAGTGAGCTAATTTATGATATCAGAACAAAAGGTGTATCTGTTATGTATAAAAATGGTGCTAATCAGTACGGATGGAAGAAAAATGATTCTGTCTCAGAACTAAATAAGGTAAATGGACAAATGCTTAGAATATTAAATGACCTTAGTTTAAAGCCTGTAGATTTAGAAGAAGATGATGAAGATGACTTCCAATTATAAATATCATGAATATATAGATTCTTATATAGAAGCAGTTAGAACAGAAGAGATAAAGACATCTAAAGAAATTAAACTGGCCATGGATCTAATAGAACTAAAACTAAATAATGATGATGTATTTATAGATAGTGAGAAAATTTATGATGCTAGAAGAATAATAGAAAATCATTTCAATATTACTCTAATTCCCTGGCAATTGTTAATACTCGCATTAATCCATTGTTACTATAAGTCTTTAGATATGGTTGTATTTGATGAATTTTTAATTTTAATGGGTCGAGGTAATGGTAAGAATGGTTTTATTAGTCCAATAATATGGTATTTAACAACTCCTAACCATGGTATTGAAAGTTATAATGTTGATATTGTAGCTAACAACGAAGATCAAGCTAAGACTTCTTTTAATGATGTATTTACAATGTTAGAAAATAATTGGAATAAAATGAAGAAGGGCTTTAGTAAAACCAAAGAACAAATTATATGTAAAGCTACAAATAGTTATATAAAATATAATACTTCTAATGCAAATACTAAAGATGGTAAGAGATCTGCTTGTTTAGTCTTTGATGAGATACACGAATATGAAAATTATGACACTATTAATGTTTTCACATCTGGATTTGGAAAAAGAAAACATTCTAGAGTATTTAAAATTACAACTAATGGATATGTTAGAGGTGGAGTTTTAGATCAAGAGTTAGACCTAGCTAATGATATCTTATTAAATAAAGATGGAATGGGGGAAAT
>JASLAT010000032.1 GCA_030146915.1 Tissierellales bacterium | reverse complement strand
TATACAATATTTAGCTACCAGGAACCTTTTATACCTATTACCAGTTTAGATGGTATGAGAAATAGAACTATTACACTAGGTTCGTTCTCTAAAGATTACGCTATGACTGGATGGAGGATTGGATATATATTAGCAAATCCTAATATTATTAAAACAGCTAAAGATGTTAATGAAAATAATGTTTTTACAGCTCCTTCTATATCTCAAAGAGCAGCTCTACATGCAATTAATATGAGAAAAGAAATTCAAGAACCTATGGTTAAGGAGTTTAAATCTAGGACTTTTAAAGCTTACGAGAGACTTAAAGAACTTAAAAATGTAAAGATATCAGAACCTAAGGGAACATTTTACCTATTCCCGAATATAAAAGAAACTGGTCTTACTTCTAGTGAAGTAGCTGACAAAATTCTAAAAGAAGCTGAAGTTTTAGTTCTTCCTGGAAATGCTTTTGGAGAAGCGGGAGAGGGATATATTAGAATAGCAGTTACTGTTGGAGAAGATGAAATAGATGAAGCTTTTGATAGAATCGCTGCTATGGATATTTTTAAGTAGGAGGAATAATTATGAATAAGTCTAAAAGAGTAGTACTTGTTGGTGTTCCTGGAATGAATTTTAGTGATATAGAAAAAATGGAAAAATATATAAAAGAAGAATATGGAGAAGATTTAGATTTTGATTTTATATCAGAATCTGTAGTTTCTAAAGATATTCTACTTGATAAAGCAAAAGGAGCTGAGGTATTAATTTCCTGGGACCAAGAAATGGATGATGATATATATTCTAAGCTTGATATAAAGGCTTATTGTGCTGCTAGTATAGGTTATAATGCTTCAAATATAGAATCAGCAACCAGAAATAATATTATAGTTACAAATGTTGCAGATTACTGTGTAGATGAAGTTGCTAGTCACACTATAACACTTATGCTTTCACTTTATAGAAAAATGAATCTTATGGTCCCTTATGTTAAGAGGGGCAAGTGGGACCTGGAAGTTCTTGGTAGTATTAAGAGATTTGAAGATTCTAAAGTTGGACTATTAGGATTTGGAAGCATACCTAAAGCTGTCTGTCAAAAGTTGAGGGGCTTTGACGTTGAAGTTTTAGCATATGATCCATTTTTAGATGCTGAGACAATTAGTTCTTTTGGAGCTAGAAAAGTGGATTTAGAAACTATTTTTAAAGAGTCTGACTATTTATCCTTACATACACCACTTACTAAGGATACAGAAAACATAGTAAATAAAGAAAGCTTAAAGCTTATGAAAAATACTGCTTATATTATAAATACAGCAAGGGGACAATTAATTAATCAAACTGACTTAATAGAGGCACTAAAATCTGGAATAATTCAAGGGGCTGGACTAGATGTTTTAGCTACAGAACCTCCTAGCGAGGAAGAAAGAAAAATTATAGATTTAGATAATACTATAGTTACAGCACACTGTGCTTATCTTTCTGATGAAGCTTCTGACTTACAAGTTAGAACTACGGCAAAAATTGTAGCAGATATTTTAAATAATAAGTTACCAATCAATGTTAGAAATCCAGAGGTAATTGAAAATCTAACTTGGTTATCTTAAGGGGTTAAGGGGAGGTTAATTATGCAAGTTGATAAAAAAAGCAGTATAAATACTGCTAATATATTAAAGTTCGTTTTACTATCTGCAATTGGTGTTTTTCTGTTTTTAATTCCAATACCATATGGGGAAGGATTTAGTATCCCTGTAGGCATTATTATTGATATAGTAAAATCATATCTTCATGAGTATACTTTAGGTTTTATGGTGGTTTTAGTTACAATAAATGCTATATTAACTACTTTGGCTAATACTATTAAACCAAAATTTATTATGGAGAGTGAGTGGTTAAGTGGAATACTTGTTACAACTCCACTTTATATAGCCAGTAGAGTTATAGGTGCCTTAGTAATTCTTATGTATTACTTCAAAATAGGACCTGATATTATAATATCAGAAGCTACTGGTGGGACTATGATAGATTTAACTAGATCTTTAGTTTCCATACTATTAGTTATATCCTATACTATGCCTTTATTAACAGAGTTTGGAGTTATGGAGTTTGTTGGAGTCTTGATAAGAGACTTAGTAAGGCCTCTATTTTTAGTACCTGGTAGGTCTGCTATAAATCTTATTACTTCATGGTTAGGAGCTTCTAATGCTGCTGTATTACTAACTAAAAAACAATACGATGATGGATTTTATACAGGTAAAGAAGCAGGAATTATTATGACAAACTTCTCACTAGTTTCTATTCCTTTTTGTTATATAGTAGCTAGTATGATAGGTGTTGAAAGCTATTTCACTCCATTTTATGTTATTATAACTTTTACAGGAATTTTATTAGCAGTTATTACTCCTAGAATAAAGCCTTTATCTACTCTACCTAATACCTATAGTGAGAAAAGTGGTAAAAAAGTAGACGAGACTGTACCAGAAGGCATGAGTAAATTTGATTATGCATTAGAGTCAGCTGCTAAAAGAGCGGAAATATCTGATTTAAAATTAGTTATATCACAGGGTAATGATATGTTATTTAGCGTTATCTTTGGACTAGCACCTATAATAATAGCTTGGGGTACTATATCTTTAATATTAGTAGAATATACTCCGCTATTTAAATTTTTATCTTATCCTATGGGTATGTATATGAAAGTTTTAGGACTAGAAGGAGCTTTTGATGCTGCTCCTGCTACCTTGGTAGGTTTTGCTGATATGTTTATTCCTGGTCTAATCTTAGCACCTATGACTTTTGTTAAAACTAAATTTGTAGTTGGAGCTGTTGGCTTAGTACAAATTATATATCTAACAGAAGTAGG
>JASLAT010000037.1 GCA_030146915.1 Tissierellales bacterium | reverse complement strand
AGTGCGCTTGAAGCGATGGGTTCAGGTGTACCGCTTGTCGCATGTGCGGTCGGTGGGTTAAAAGAGATCGTCAATGACGGAAAAGACGGGATTCTCGTGGAAGAACGAAATGTCGATGATCTTGCACGCGGTATGATTTATTTAATGGAAAATGAAGAAGAAGGCGAGCGTCTTGCAAGTACGGCTCGTGAAAAAATTGTTGCGGATTATTCTCACTTTGCAGCTGCAGAGAAATATGAAGCGATTTATAAAAAAGCGTTACAACAATAAATTCAAGGGCACGGTGACCTTCGTGCCCTTTTTGATTGAGAAGAATAAATGAAGGAGTGTTTCGATGGGTAAAAGTTTAAAGCGAGCCGCGATATGGACGACGCTACTTGCGATTGTGTTGAAATTTGCCGGGTTCCTTCGTGAAGCGATCATTTCGAAAGAGTTCGGAGCGAGTGCGGAAACCGATGCGTATTTCCTCGCTTTCGGGTTTATTACACTCGTCACTGCGATGATTTCGACCGGGTTTAATAACGTCTTCTTACCGATGTATGTCAAAGAACGACGAGACCGTCCAGGAATCGGGGATAAAAATGCGAACGCGTTACTGAACTGGACGATTACGTTATTTGCAGTAATTAGCGTGCTCGGTGTGTTGTTTGCGGAGAAATTCGTGCCGCTCATTTACGGACGAATGTCACAAGAGACAGAACTTCTTGCGATTGAAATGACGGAATGGTTTTTCGCATTTATGGTGATGATTGCGCTAAGCGGTCTACTCGATTCATACTTGCAGTCGCGACGCATTTTTGTACCGAGCCAAGTCGCAAAATTACTTGCGACATTGATGGGGGCCGTATTTGCATTACTATTTAGTGATACGTGGGGCATTTTCTCCCTCGTGTACGGATTTATTTTCGGTACAGTGCTCGGTGTCGGTATTCAATTAACCGCACTTGTGAAAAGTGATTACAAATGGAAGCCGGAGTGGCAAATGGATCATGCGTTTAAAATGACGTTTCTTGCGCTCATTATTCCATCTCTTTTAAACTCGGTCGTCGGGCAAATTAACTTGTTCGTTAACCGATTTTTCGCCAGTGGAACCGAACCAGCTGCTGTGACGTATTTAAATAATGCCTCACTCATTACGAGTATTCCGAATGCGATTTATGCGACGACACTCGCTGCGATTATTTTTACGTTAATGAGTGAACAGACGAACGATGTA
Organism: Tissierellales bacterium; assembly: GCA_030146915.1. Lineage (GTDB taxonomy): Bacteria > Bacillota > Clostridia > Tissierellales > Tissierellaceae > JASLAT01. The sequence continues at coordinate 2,417 of JASLAT010000037.1, read as the reverse complement.
ACGAAGTTTCGTGAGACAGTGTTTCGCGGAATGGAAATTTCACTCGTCACACTCGTTCCGATGGCGGTCGGGTTGTTCATCGTTGGGGATGCAGTGATCGCATTCATTTATGAGCGCGGAATGTTTACGCCAGAAGATACGGCAAATACGCATATTGCGTTACTCTTTTATTTGCCGATCATCATTTTCCAAGGGATGCAGCTCATTTTGTCGAAGTCGATGTATGCGCGTGGAAAAACAGCCGTCGTCTTCCGTATTAGTGTGACGACGATTCTAGTCAATATTTTGATGAACTGGTTACTCGTCGATAAGTACGGGTATCCGGCACTTGCGATGAGTGCCTCTGTCGTCAGTGTCTATTATTTCACCGTGTCGATGATCGTCGTTTATAAAGACCTTGGAATGAACGAATTCCGTCGTTTTGCACGGATGAGTGTACGCGTCATTATTCCAGCGCTTCTTATGGCGGTAAGTGTTTGGGGGGCGAAAGTGTTGTTCGGTGCTGCTGATTGGCGACCGATCATAGCACTTGCGGTTCTCATCCCGATCGGTGTCGTCGTCTATACGATTAGTTTACGGATCTTTTATAAAGAAGGATTCCGACGTCTCCTCGGAATGGTGCGAAGTAAAGGAGGACGTGCATAATGGGAAAACGTGAATGGTTGTTGATCATACTGATCGCTCTTTGTACGGCGCTGTTTTTCTTATGGCCGACGAAACGAGCGATTAGTGAATCGACAAATAGCGTCATTTTACTGCCACGCATTTTTTCGTTGCAAGTTGCAGACGGCACACATGCTCAGTTTTCAAGCGCCAATGAAAAAGAAACATTATATACGATTGCGCTCGGGCGTAAAAAAGTCGGTACGTACAAATATACCGAGCGCCAATTAAGTAATGGAGACGTCGTTCATTTTCACTCGTTTAAAAACGAGCAACGTTGGACGTTACCGATGAAGTTGCGTATTGATACCGGGGAAGTGAAAGAAGTCATTCGTTGGGATGAAGAAAAAAAGAAAAACGATCATCACCCTGTCTTCGGCGTCGATCCAACATTGCCTCCACTCGGTCGCGTCATTACGAAAGAACACGAATGGGTGTTGATGCATCCCGTAGAGTCGCGCATTTTACAAAATGGCGAAAGTAGTATTCGTGAATGGATTCGAAATGGGGATGCTCCTTTGATCGAAGACAGTACGATTACGTACGATTTAAATAGTAAGCACGGCCATATTCTCGATTTTTCGTATTTTTCAACGAATGATTCGTTTTTTGACGAAAGTGAAAAGCAGTATGTCGAGTGGATTCACGACGAAGAGATGAAAGATTTACATTGGCTCACCGCAGATGGTCCGTATACGAAGTTGCCGTTTTCGATCGAACCGGCGACAGAACTCGGATTCGGTCGGGCAATTGGGCGAATGCAAGACGATGATGCGCTCGAATGGTTTCAAGAGACAGAAGAACGTTATTTTGAAACGCTCCTTTTACAATCACGTGCTCAACTCGAGCGATATAACCGAGAGTTTGGCGGTAGTCGTTGGGTGACGGAATATACGAGTACGTGGTTGAAAAATGCATACGGAGTAGAAGCGCCTTATGTCGATACTCGTTTCAATGAGTATGCTGCCTTTTTCTTAGATGCGTTATCGAAAGAGATGGACGATACACCGACAACATACGTGCAAGATTATGCGTATTATTTGTTAGAAAAAGTAGAACAAGGTTATATCATTTCTCGTAATGACGGCTTTTTGATCGCTGATTACTTTGACGGAAAAGATCATATTACCCATTCATCGATGAATCACGCATTAGGCGGATTGAAGATTTTACTCACCGCTTGGGACGAGACGAAAGATGAAACATTTTTACAAACAGCTGAACAACTCGTTCGAGGATTCGGCCCTGCAAGTGATTGGATCCGTGACAATGGTGACCTTTGGTATCAGTTGCGACCAGATGGCACGTTTAGTGGAGATGATTATCCACAGCTTACGCTCATTGATTTAATCGAAGTCGAAGCATTGTACGAGTCGCTCGGACTTCCTATGCCGGGCAACTTGAAAGAAATGCTTGAAAGTAAATTACAGTTTGTTCAATCCACAGAAGACAAGCTTCATCCGAAAGTTGAAGCGTATATGAAAAAGTTATCCACAGCTACAAGCGCTTGAGTAAATACTCGAGCGTTTTTTATTTTAAAGAAGAACAAAAAAAGCTCTCAAGCGATTGCTTGAGAGCTTTGTCTTTGAATTAATGGCGACGTGGTGACGGTGTTGCACCTTGTGCTTTGTAAAGTGGTGCTGTGTCATTTTTGTAGCCTTCAAAGTGGTAGTAGTAGTCTAACGTTCCTAAGTAAACCGCGCGTCCGATTTGTTTTTGATGTTTCGGTGTACGGATTTTGTAGTTGTCATTTT
>JASLAT010000005.1 GCA_030146915.1 Tissierellales bacterium | reverse complement strand
TGGTTACAATTACAATTATTATCCATAGTAACCCTCCTCAATTTTAATCAAACTTTCATTTGTAGTGTAATTATACCACAATTTAGCTTTTTTAATACATATATTTAAATGATTTTTTTATTTTTAAATATATTTTTCTATAAAATTATGAAAGTTCCTATAGGTTATCTTCTCTATTTCATCCTTTGTGTAAAATCTATTTTCAAGTCCACTTATTAAATTTAAAATATCCCCTTCAGAAGATAAGCCCTTTACTGTGGTAGAGCCTATTATAATGTCAAGTTCTCCCCTATCTATAGGATCTAAAAAATCACAAAAATCTAAACCTAAGGCTATATGGTCTATCCCTACTAATTTTTTTATATGATCAATATGGTCTATAAGTCCATCTATATCTTTTTTATTATAATTTTTAGATACGAAAGCATGGTAGGCATTTACCCCTATTAAACCACCTTTTTCTGCAATTGCTATTATTTGATCGTCCTTTAGATTTCTATAGTTATCCTCAATAGTCCTGCTATTAGAATGAGAAGCTATTGGAGCTTTATTAGTAATATTTAAGGCCTGATAAAAAGACCGATCATTTAGATGGGATAGGTCTAAAACTATGCCTTCTTCCTCCATAATTTCTATAGTTCTCTTACCCAAATCAGTTAATCCTTTATTACTATCCTCCCAGCCAGAAGCTAAAAGGTTTCTCTCATTCCAAGTTAATGATGAGTAGAATATTCCAAGTTCCTTTTTATAAGTTCTTAAAAGCTCTATATTTTCACCAAGATGTTCAAGCCCTTCAAAGGCTACAAGAACGTTTATTTGTCCTGGTTTTTTTATTTTAAAATCATTATAAGTCTTTACATGATTTATTATATCTTTCGACTCTTTAAGCTCCAGCTTTAAGGCGTTAACTATTTCATTTAATCTTTTATTTATATCTTTATATCTAGGTTCAATCCATATTACAAAAACAACCGTCTCAACCTTACCAGCTAAAAAGCTTCTATAATAGTGTCTTTTAAACACATTAGTCTCTCCATTTTTTCTTCTATTTGTTATATCAGACAATATATCTGAATGTAGGTTAACTACTTTCATCTGATTCCTCCTTAAAATATATTATACCCTTTTTTTGACATTAATCTTTAATAACTTGAATTAATCCTTTCTTTTGGTATAGTTAAATTAGTACTAGTATTGTGGGGTGAAAATATGGATGAGTTAGGCAAGGTCATTAGAAAAAAAAGAAATAAATTAAATCTTAGTATTTCTCAGCTTGCAGAAAAATCTGGACTCTCTACCGGCCTTATAAGTCAGGTAGAAAGAGGTATAGTTGTTCCTTCTATTAAAAATGTAGTAAAGATTGCTAATGCTTTAGATACAACTATTGCAGATTTTTTTGATGATGGCAATAATGTTTTTCTAGTACAAAAGCCAGAGGAAAGAAATATAGTTTATTCTGATGACGGGAGTAAGAAGTATGAATTCTTAGCACCTATTCATGATAGGAAGATTGAATTTGTTTTAATTACTCTTAAAGGAGCTACTAACGAAGAAGGGGAGCTTTTATCTCATGATGGGGAAGAAGCTGGATATGTCTTAAAAGGTTCAATGATACTTAATCTAGACGGAGTAAAACATGTGCTAACTGAGGGGGACAGCATATATTTTTCCAGTCAAGTACCTCATATGTATGAAAGTTTTGATGATGAAGAGTGTGTATCTATCTGGGCTATGACACCTCCCAGTTGGTAATAAAAAAGGACAACTAGTTAACTAGTTGTCCTTTTTATATTATCTATTATTAAGCGTTTGCTTTGTTGTGCTCTTTCATTATGTCATCAACGAAGTCTAAAGCTTCTATAAGCTCAGGTACTACGTCATGAACATCTCCAACTATACCATAGTCAGCTATTTTGAATATTGGTGCATCTGGATCGTTATTGATTGCTACAATAAGATCTGAATCTTGCATACCAGCTAAATGCTGAATAGCTCCTGATATACCACAAGCTATATATAATGTAGGTCTAACTGTTGTACCTGTTTGTCCTACTTGGTGAGATGAGTCTATCCATCCTGAGTCTACTGCAGCTCTTGATGAACCAACTTCTCCGCCTAATTTATCTGCAAGTTGTTGTAATATTTCGAAGGATTCCTTGTCTCCAAGTCCCCTACCACCAGCAACGATTATATCAGCAGCTCCTATATCTACTTGTTGTTTTTCTTCTTTAACAACTTCGATAACTTTTGCTAATATATCATCTTCTGATATTTCTACTTCTGGTTCTATTATGTTTCCTTCTCTAGCTTCATCTGCTTCATTTTTCTCCATAACTCCTGGTCTTACTGTAGACATTTGAGGTCTATGGTTTGGACAGATGATAGTAGCCATTAAGTTACCACCAAAAGCTGGTCTAGTTTGAAGTATTCTTCTGTTTTCTAGATCCATTTCTAATCTTGTACAGTCAGCTGTAAGTCCTGTATGAACTCTTGCTGAAATTCTAGGTCCTAAGTCTCTACCTATGTTAGTAGCACCTATTAACATTATTTCAGGTTTGAACTCTTTTATTAATTGGTCTATAACTTTAGTATAACCATCTGTTGTATAGTGTTCTAACTCTGGTTTGTCTACTAATATAACGTTGTCTGCTCCATAAGTAATTAACTCTTGGGCTAAATCTTTTACGTTATGTCCTAAAAGAACAGCTGAAACTTCTGTATCTATTTCTTTAGCCATTCTACTAGCTTGTCCTACTAATTCTAAAGCAACTTCTAGAAGTTCTCCTCCTCTTTGCTCTGCGAAAACCCAAATTCCTTCGTACTCTTCAACGTTTACTCCAGTTTTTGGTCCTTCAGTTTTTTCCATTTCTAATGCATCTACTGGACATGCTTCAACACAAGCTCCACAAAGGATACATTTTTCTCCATCTATTACAGGTTTTTTATCAACCATTTCTATTGCATCTGCAGGACATGATCTAACACATTTTCCACATCCTATACATTTATCTTTTATTAAATCAACAGCCATGTAAACTCCTCCTCAATTCCGTTATCATCTTTTAAATAGTGATTTCTCATTAAATGTAGTGATCTTTTTTAAGTCTTACTACTAATTGTTTAACTGAGTCTTTAAATTCTCCATCAAATATTTCTCCTGCTCCTGATCTACCTTCTGGAGTGAAAGATCTATTTACTTTTGTTGGTGAACCGTCTAATCCTATGTTATCAGTATCTGCGTTTATTTCTGCAGCTGATACAACAGAGATTTTAACATCTTCACTGTTAGCGTTTACTACACCTTTAATTGAAGGATATCTTGGTTCGTTAAGTTCACTTATAGCTGTGATTAGAACTGGCATTTTACACTCTACTACATAGTGACCATCTTCTAATGCTCTGTGAGCTACAACTCTATCTTCTTTTACTTCTAAATCTTTAACATAAGTAATTTGCGGTATATCTAAATGTTCAGCTATTTGAGGTCCAACTTGCGCTGTATCTCCGTCTATAGCTTGTCTACCAGCAAATATTAAGTCTGCTTTTCCTTGTTTTTCTTCAACATATCTAATTAAGCTAGATACTGCTGTTGAAGTAGCCCAAGTATCAGAACCTGCTACTGCTCTATCACTTAATAGGTAAGCATCATCTGCACCCATAGCTATAGCTTCTTTTAAAGCTACGTCTGCTTGAGGTGGCCCCATGCTTACTACTGTTACTCTAACACCTTCGTTAGCATCTTTTATTCTTAAAGCTTCTTCTAAAGCGTTTTTATCATCTGGATTTATTATACTTGGTACTCCGTCACGGATTAAAGTTCCTGTTTTAGGATCTATACGAACTTCAGTCGTATCTGGTACTTGTTTAACACATACTATTATATTCATAAATCTTCATTCCTCCTAGCCAATTTGATTACCTAATAACTGCTCCTGCTATAACCATTCTTTGAACTTCAGAAGTTCCTTCATATATTTCTGTTATCTTAGCATCTCTCATCATTCTTTCTACTGGATAGTCTGTTGTATATCCGTATCCACCGAATAATTGAACAGCTTTAGTAGTTACTTCCATAGCAACTTCTGCTGCGTATAATTTAGCCATTGCAGCTTCTTTTGTATAAGGTAAACCTTTAGCTTTATTATAAGCTGCTCTGTAAACTAAGAATCTAGCTGCTTCTACTTTTGTAGCCATATCTGCTACCATCCATTGTAGACCTTGGAATTTACCTATAGGTCTTCCAAATTGTTCTCTTTCTTGTATATATTGAACAGCTTCGTCTAGAGCTCCTTGAGCTATTCCTAGTGCTTGAGCTGCTATACCTATTCTACCACCGTCTAAAGTACTCATTGCTATTTTAAAACCGTGTCCTTCTGAACCTAATAGGTTTTCTTTTGGTACTCTACAGTTTTGGAATACAAGCTCAGTAGTAGCTGATCCACGTATACCTAATTTGTCTTCTATTTTTCCTATTGTAAATCCTGGAGTATCTGCTTCAACTATAAAAGCTGAGATTCCTCTAGTTCCTTTAGTTTTATCAGTCATAGCCATTACGATGTAAACATCTGCTTGACCACCGTTTGTTATGAATATTTTAGTACCATTAAGTATATATTCATCACCGTCTAATACTGCTATTGTTTGTTGTCCTGCAGCATCAGTACCAGCGTTTGGTTCTGTTAAACCGAAAGCTCCTAATTTTTCACCATTTGCTAGTGGAACTAAGTATTTTTGTTTTTGTTCCTCTGTACCAAATTTGTATATTGGCCAAGCTCCTAGTGATGTATGAGCTGAACATATAACTCCTGTAGTTGCACATGCTCTTGAAAGCTCCTCTACAGTTATTGCGTATGCTAACTCATCTGCTCCTGCTCCACCATACTCTTGTGGGAATGGAATACCTAACATATGGTATTTTTTCATTTGATCCACTGTTTCTGTTGGAAATCTGCTTTCTTTATCAACTTCTGCTGCTAAAGGTTTTACTTCTTTTTCAGCAAACTCTCTAACAACATCTCTAATCATTTCATGTTCTTTTGATAACTCAAAATTCATATTCAACTTCCCTCCCTGATTATTAATCCATAAACTGCTAACATAAATCTTATTTAAAGATTTGTTAAATAAATATCTAATTTTGTTAAAAAATTTATTTGTTTTTAATTTTAACCTATTTAACTCTTAGTCTTTTAAAAAATAAGATAAAGTAAATAAAGATTCATTAAGTCTTACATCTTCTACTATGATATCTTCCGGTACCGTTAAGTCAATTGGTGCAAAGTTCCATATTCCCTTTATATTAGCCTTTACAAGCTTATCGGCAATACTCTGAGCACTCTCTCTAGGTACAGTTAAGATTGCTATTTCTATATTATGTTCTTCTATAAAATCTGAAATGTCTTCAATAGCACATATTTCAATTCCTCTGACTGTCTTTCCTACTAACTCTGGGTTTCTGTCAAAAAGTCCCTTAAGTCTAAAGCCTGAATCTGCGAAACCTTTATAATTAGCTATAGCTTGACCTAAGTTACCAACACCTATAAGTATGGTGTTATACATTCTGTCTAGTCCAAGAATTTTTCCTACTTCTGTGTATAGTTCTTCAACGTTATATCCATATCCTTGCTGACCAAATCCACCAAAGTTATTTAGATCCTGTCTGATTTGTGATGCAGTAAACCCAACCAATTTACTCAGTTCTTTAGAAGATATTCTAGTTACTTCTTTCTCTAGTAAATCTGCTAAATAACGGTAATATTTGGGTAATCTTCTAATCACTGTTATTGAAACATCGTTCTTCTTACCATCTGTTCCGGACATTATTTTACACCACCTTATGTATATACTAACACGATAATTAGTATAGCAGACTGTGATAATTTTGTCAATCTTTTTTCAGAATATTTATTTACCCTACAATAGCAGTATATAGATATTTTCAATAGTTCTTATAATTCCTATCAATTCAATTATACCTGTCTTAAAAATATAGTCAATATATCTTTCTAGTCTTTAGTTAGAAATCATTTGACTTAACCTATAATTACTTTTAAAATTCTTAATTTCATTTATATCCTATACTTTGATATAATTAGCTATAACTACAATAGGAGGTTATTATGCTAGTACTGGAAGGAAAAAATATAAATAAGTCCTATGGGACAGACGTAATATTAAAAAATTTAAATTTTAAAGTATCACAGGGAGACAAGGTAGGTCTTGTTGGATTAAATGGATCTGGAAAAACCACACTTTTAGAGATTATATCTAAAAATATAGATTTTGATTCTGGAGAATTATATGTAAGAAATAGTATGAAGGTTGGCTATCTAAAACAGCATACAAAAATAGAAAGTGACCGCACTATCTATGATGAAGCCTTAACGGTCTTTACTCATATTTTAAAAATGGAAAAGGACTTAAGAAGACTTGAAGGGGAAATTTCTGAAATTTCACAGTCTAAGAACCAATCTAATCTAGACAAGGTAATGGAAGAATATTCTAAGCTTAGTGAAAAATTCAATGATCTTAATGGCTATGCTTATGATTCTAATATTAAAGGAACCCTTACTGGTCTAGGCTTTAGTCTAGAAGACTTAGAAAAAAGTGTAAATATGCTTAGTGGTGGGCAAAAATCCAGACTGGCTCTTGCTAAACTTTTATTATCTGGTCCTGATATCTTACTTTTAGATGAGCCTACAAACCATTTAGATATAGAAGCTATTGACTGGTTGGCTAGATTCATTAATGATTACAAGGGAGCAGTTATCTTAATTTCTCATGATAGGTATTTTCTAGATATGATTGTAAATAAAATTTTTCACATAGAAAACTATGCCTTAAAGGAATACAGAACTAACTATACAGAATTCATTAAAAGACGTAAAGAAAATATAGAGATATATAAAAGACACTTTGAAGACCAACAAAGAGAGATTGCTAAACACAAAGAGATTATAGAAAAATACAAGGCCTATGGCGGTGAAAGATATAATAGACTGGCCAAAAGTAGACAGAAGATGTTAGATAAAATAGAAGTTATGAAAGAACATAGCGAGGAAGGTCAGATAAGATTTAAATTTATACCAGAAATCGAGTCTGGAAATGATGTTTTGGAAGTTGAAGACTTGGAAAAATCCTTCGGTTCTAGACAACTTTTTCAAAATATAAGTTTCAATATCTATAAGGGTGACAGAATAGGTTTAATAGGCCCAAATGGAATAGGAAAGTCAACCTTATTTAAAATCATACTAGGAGAAATTGATGACTACTTAGGGAAAGTTAAAATTGGTCACCATGTTTATCCTGCATATTTTGATCAAGAAATGTCAGATCTTAATCTAGATAAAACAATAATTGATGAGATATGGGATGATAATCCTAAATTAAACCATACAGAAATAAGAACTATCCTAAGTCAATTTATGTTTATTGGAGATGATGTTTTTAAAGAGATATCCGATTTATCTGGTGGAGAAAAAGGAAGACTTTCAATACTAAAAATGATCATGTCTAAAGCTAATCTTCTACTTATGGATGAGCCTACTAACCATTTAGATATGGATTCAAAGGAAGTTCTAGAAGATGCTCTTCTAGATTATGAAGGAACTGTTTTTGTTATTTCTCATGATAGATACTTTTTAAATAGGGTTGCTAATAAAATTTTCCTTATGACAGAAAATGGTATCCAAGAATTTTTAGGTAATTATGACTATTACTTAGAAAAAACTACTAAGAAAAACGAAGATGACTCTGATGATAAAAAGTCTAAAACAAAAACTCAAATACAACAAGAAAAAAGAAAAGAAAGAGAAATTCTAAGAGAAGAAAAGAAATTAAAAAAACAAATAAAATCAGTTGAAAAATCCATATCAGAACTTGAAAAAGAACTTTCTAATATAGATTTAATCTTGGCTGATAATGATATCTATGAAGATACAGATAAAGTTCTAGAAATAACTTCTACTAGGGAAAATATAGAAGAAAATTTAGAAAAACTCTATGAAGAGCTATTTCTACTGATGGATGAAAATTAATGGAAAATTCCATCTTATGCACACTGTCCACAGACTTACTAACATTTTGACCCTTTATATACTGCCAACAAGTATGGTAATCCACATTATCCACAAGTCATTTGTGTTTTATTTGTTAGTTTGTGGATAACTTTTAGACCTAAAAAGGGCAACCCTTGGGTTGCCTATAGTCCTAAATTAGGTTTAACTTTCAAGCCTAAATCTGATTTTTGACCTGCTTTATAATTATAATAAGCTGCAGAAGTTATCATAGCTGCATTATCTGTACATAAAACTGGTGAAGGGTAATAAATTTCTATTCCCTCTTCTTTTCCTCTTGCTTCCATCCTATTTCTAAGGCCACTATTAGATGCAACTCCTCCAGCCATAACTATCTTATCTAAAGCTTTTTCTTTAGCTAATTTAAAGGATTTTTCAACTAATACATCCAATATAGCTTCTTGAAAACTAGCTGCTACATCTTCAACTACTATCTCCTCTCCTTTTTGTTCCATTTGGTTAAGATAATTTAAAACAGAAGTTTTTAAACCAGAGAAACTAAAGTCATAAGAGTCTTTTTCCAACATAACCCTTGGAAAATCTATAGCTTCTTTATTACCTATCTTAGCTAACCTATCAATATGAGGTCCTCCTGGGTAAGGTAATCCTAATGATCTTGCCACCTTATCAAAAGCTTCACCTGCAGCATCATCTCTTGTTCTACCTACAACATCATAGTCTACATAATCCTTAACATGGACTAAATAACTATGCCCACCTGATACTATTAAGGATATAAAAGGTGGTTCTAATTGCTTATGTTCTATATAGTTAGCACAAACATGCCCTTGGATATGATTAGCTCCTATCAATGGAACATCTAACGCGTAAGCTATAGCCTTGGCTGTTGATATACCAATTAATAAGGCACCTACTAAACCTGGCCCTTGAGTTACTGCCACTAGGTCTATATCTTCAAAAGTTACCCCTGCTTCATCTAAGGCTTCTTGAACTATATAATTAATACTCTCTATATGTTTTCTAGAGGCTATCTCTGGGACAACCCCTCCGTATTCCTTGTGTATGTCTATCTGTGAAGAAATCACATTAGATAAAATTGTTCTTCCATCTTTTAAAACTGCACAAGATGTTTCATCACAAGATGTTTCTATTCCTAAAGTTAACATCTACTCACCTATCTTTCACCTTCATTACCATTATAATTGCATCCTCACCATTATCTATATAATACTTCTTTCTTATACCTTCTTCTAAGAAACCAAAGCTCTTATATAAATTTTGAGCTACAATATTACTCTCTCTAACCTCTAAGCTGACCGTTTGTGCTCCTAGAGTAATAACTAATTGTATTAACTTAGAAAATAACTCCTTTCCATAGCCCAAACCCCTATACTTATCAAGTAAACATATATTTGTAACATGAGCTTGATCTACTATATTCCAAATACCTGCATAACCTATTATCTCTTCATCTTTTACTGCTACTAAATAATGGGCAATTGGATTTGACTTTATTTCAAATTCAAATGATTTTAGGGACCAAGGAGTATTAAAACATTGTTTTTCTACTTCAACTACCATGTCCAAATCCTCTAAATCCATTTTTCTAATTAAAAAACTCATTTTTTCATTTCCTTACGTTGTCTCTCTGCTTGTGATACTCTTAGATAATCTGGAGTTAGACTATAAAAATCATCCACATATCCAGCTTCATATTTAAACTTAGCCAACTCAGCTACACTACTAGCTCTAGAATAGTTATTAGCTGCAGTTGCAAATTTAACCTTTTTACCAAGTCTTTCCTTTATCTTATCCTTATAAACTAAAGATCCATCCCCATTGACTAAAACCTCATCATAAGAATCTAGTTCATCTAAAAATACATCAATATCAATAGCTTGAGCTTCCATAATATTTACAAGTTCATCTTCAAATTTATATATAGCTGTATAAACCCTATTTCTTCTAGCATCCATCATAGGAACAACTATCTTATTATATGGTAAATTATAAGCTAAAGCCTCCAAGCTTGATACTCCAACAACTGGTTTGTCTAATACATGAGCAAAGGCCTTAATAGTAGCCAATCCTATTCTCAAGCCTGTAAAAGAACCTGGACCAGTAGCTACAGCAAATAAGTCTATATCTTTTATTTTAATTTCCAACTCATCTAGTAGGCTCTTAATCATAGGAACCAACTTTTCTGAGTGACTCATATCTCTACTTAAAGAATATTCACCTATTACCTTATCATTCTCTATCAAGCTACAGGTGGATACTAAAGTAGATGTATCTAGAGATAAAATTCTCATTTTCCCAACTCCTTAATTATTTCTTTATATCTTTCACCACTACCTGTGATTTCTATTATTCTATCTTTTGGATTTTCTGTCTTTTTAATATTTATAATAATTCTATCTTCAGGTAGTAGATTTTCTATTTTTTCTGCCCACTCAATTATACAAACTCCCTGGCCAAAAAAATATTCATCAAACCCTAAATCAAATAGATCCTCTGCTCCCTCTAGTCTATAAACATCAAAATGATAAACTGGAAGCCTTCCTTCATATTCATTTATAAGAGTAAAGGTTGGACTCGTTATATAATCTTCAACCCCTAAGGCCTTACCAATTGATTTAGTCATAGTAGTCTTACCTGCACCTAAGTCTCCATTTAGGCAAACAATATCCTCAGCTTTTAAAAGACTGGCTAAGCTCTTAGCAAATTGTTCTGTTCCTTGAAGACCTTCTATCTTTATCTTAAGCATATTATCACCCTCATCTTTAACTATAATATTATAACACAAAATATATAATAACAATAATTTACTAAATTTCCTAAATAGAGAAGTATTGAATAAAAAAGAGACCCAATTGGGTCTCTTTTTATTTATATTTCTCTTCTTTAGCTGCTATATTTGCAAAGTATATAAATCCTAAAAGATTTACTCCTAATAAAATTATCATCCAAAATATAACCTTAAACATACTTACCTCCTAAATTTTTTGCGAAATCCCCTTATTTAACTGTCTATTAAATAAAATCATTATTAACATAGTTAAGATACATTGAAATATTGCTGTGCCTGGATTATCTACAGAAAATGGTGTCCACCAGTTACTACTGGTCTTTGCTGCCTGATACAAGGTTGTTGCTAACATTGAAAAAAGTAATACTGGATATATCTTTAACAATGTATCATACCAAGAACCTACCTTTATATCAGATGTAGGGTTTATATATTCCTCTCTGAATTTCTTAATACCATACTTATAAACACTTCCAATATATAATAATCCACAAACTAACAAACCAATTCCCCATACCCAATCTTGATTATCAAAAAAGTCCATACTAAATACACTTGGTAAACCTAAGAAAAAGCAAATAGTTAGCATACTTATTACTGCTTTTTTTCTTTCTAAACCAAAATCCATAAAATTCTTAACTATAACTTCCATTTGTGGTAATAAGGATGTCAAAGCTGACAAGGATAAGGCTAAAAAGAAAAGTGATGATATTATAAGTCCACCCTTAGATGTTGCAAATAATTTAGTCAAATATATAAAGGTTAAACCTGTATTTCCACTATTTAAAGCTTCTATTGCCATTGCTTCACTATTAGATAGGGCAAATACAGTCGGTAAAACAGCCATAGCAGCTATAATAGCACCTAAGGCATCTCCAAAAGAGATCATAAAACTATTTACAGCTATATCCTCATTATCCTTCATATAATTAGCATATGTTAACATCATCCCCCAGCCTGCTCCTGAAGACCAAGCAGCTTGAGTATATGCATTTAACCATATTTTAGGGTTTAATAAATCCTTAAAGTTTGGAACAAAAAGATATTTAAGTCCTAAAAGCGCTCCCTCCTTGGTCAAAGACCAAATAGATGCCATAATTAAACTTATAAATAACACAGGAATTACTACCTTTCCTACTTTTTCTAAACCATCATTAACCCCTTTTAAAAGTACATAGCCTACTAAGACTAAAGATATAATTTGAAAAATAATACCTTCTATAGGATTACTTGTAAAGTTATTCCATATAAGCTCTGTATTTACGTTGTTTACAAAGCTACCTTTTATTGCATATGTAAAATATCTTAAAGACCAGCCTAGCACTATAACATAATAAAAGGTTATAGCTGCACACACAAAGCAGATCCATGCCCCCTGCCAAGTCTTTTTCTCCCCTGCAAAAGTTTTAAAAGACCCTACAGTACCTAGCGACGTTTTTTTCCCTATAGCTATTTCTGTCATTATAAGAGGAACTGTCCAAGTTATATTAGCAATAATATAGGCTATTAAAAAAGCCCCTCCCCCGTTATTACCTGCTACTCTTGGAAATCTCCAAATGTTTCCTGTTCCTATGGCCATACCAATGGCGGCCATTATAAAACCTAATCTCGAGCCCCATTGAGTTTTTTCCTTAGTCATATTAATCTCTCCTTTGAAGAAAATAGGGAGTGTAAGGACACCCCCTATAAATCAACTTATTTAAAGCTTACATATTTCTTGAACGTTCACTACAAGCTAACATTGCATCTATAACTGCAGCTCTAAAGCCTTTTTCTTCTAAAGATTTAACAGCTTCTATAGTAGTTCCTGCTGGTGAACATACCATATCTTTTAATTCAGCTGGGTGTTTTTTTGTTTCTAATACCATCTTTGCACTTCCTAATACTGATTGTGCTGCAAAAACGTAGGCTTGTTGTCTGCTCATTCCTTCTAAAACAGCTGCATCAGCCATTGCTTCTATGAACATAAATACATAGGCAGGTGAACTTCCACTAACAGCTACAACCGCATCCATCATGTATTCTGGAACTATTTCAGCCTTACCAAATCCACTTAAGATATTTTGTACTTTTTCAGCTTCTTCTTCACTTACAAATTCATTAACACACATAGCTGTCATACCTTCTCCAACCATAGCTGGAGTATTTGGCATAGTTCTTACAATTTTTACATCTTTATCAAACATAGATGCTAATTTTTCTAAACTTTGACCTGGAGCTATCGTTATTATTATTGTATCTTCCTTAATTTCTCCTCTTATCTCTTCTATAACATTTTGGTAGAATTGAGGTTTTACTGAAAGAACAATCATTTCACTTTTTCTAGCTACTTCCTTATTATCTAATGTAGTATTTATACCTAGGCTTTCCTCTGCTCTTTCTAAGCTAGGTTTATATCCATCTGAAGCTATAACTTCCTTCGCTTCTAATAAGTTTTCTGATATTATTCCACCCATCATGGCCTGAGCCATATTTCCGCAACCTATAAATCCTAATTTCATTATGTATTCACCTTTCCTTTAGTTTTGATAAAAAGTATTAGGTAGTTTCCTACCTAATACTTTATTTTATTTTAGTTAAAGTCTTGCTCTGTACGATCTATTATCTCGTCTTGTAGCGCCTTACTTAAATTTCTAAAGTGGTCACTATATCCTGCTACACGTACTATTAAGTCTTTGTAGTCTTCTGGATTTTGTTGTGCTTTTATAAGAGTATCTCTATCTATTACGTTAAATTGTATATGGTGTCCATCCATTGTAAAGTATGAACGAACTAAGTTAGCCATATTATCTAATCCTTCTTCACCTTTAACTACAGATGGAGTGAATTTTTGATTTAATAAAGTTCCTCCAGTACTTAAATGATCCATCTTAGCAGCTGATTTTATTACTGCTGTTGGTCCATTTATATCTGCACCTTTTTCTGGAGATATACCATCTGGTAGAGGTTTATGAGCAAACCTTCCATTTGCACTAGCTAACATAACTTCTCCAAAGTAAACATGACAAGTAGTTGGTAACATGTTTATTCTGTATTGTCCACCCTTCATATTAGGTCTTTCATTTACAGTATCTTTATAAGTGTTAAATACTGTTTTCATAATCTCATCAGCATAGTCATCATCATTTCCATACTTTGGTGTCTTATTAGTCACAAAGTTATAGATACGGTCATGACCTTCAAAGTTATCTTCTATAGCCTTCATTAACTCTTCCATTGAGAATCTTTCTTTTTCAAAAACATTGTATTTTATTGATGCTAAGGAGTCTGTTACAGTTCCTATTCCAACACCTTGTATATAAGAAACATTATATCTTGCTCCACCTGCATTATAGTCTGTCGCAGTTTCTATACAGTCATTAGTTATAACTGATAAGAAAGGTACTGGCATATACTTAGCATATAAGTTTTCTATTACGTTTGAACCTCTCATTTTTATATCTATGAAGTACTCTATTTGTTTCTTATAAGCTTCAAATAACTCTTCATATGATTTGAAGTCTTCTGCATAACCTAATTTTAAACCTAATTGTTGATCTGACACATGATCATATCCATTGAATAAAGTTAATTCTAATATCTTAGGTAGGTTAAAGTATCCTGTTAAGTTATAAGATTCATGTCCGAAACATCCTGTTTCAACACATCCACTTGCTCCACCTAATCTAGCATCTTCTAAAGTTTTTCCTGCGTTTAATAATTCTTGTATTATTGCTTCAGTGTTATAAAAAGCTGGTTGACCCCAACCTTTTCTTGATATTTCACAAGCTCTTTTTAAGAATTTTTGTGGTGTCTTTTTACTTATTTGAACATTAGAGCTTGGTTGTAATAGTTTCATTTCATCCATACAGTCTAATATTAAATAACTAACTTCATTAACACCATCATGTCCATCTGCTGTTATACCACCAGTATTTATATTTGCAAAGTCTGTGTAGGTACTACTTTCTTTTAAAGTAACTCCTACCTTTGGTGGTGCTGGTTGGTTGTTGAATTTAACCCATAAGCATTGTAATAATTCTAAGGCTCTTTCATCATCTAGTCTTCCTTCTTTTGTATCATTTTTATAGAAAGGATATAGATGTTGGTCTAGTCTACCTGGACTGAAAGCATCCCAAGGGTTTAATTCTGTTGTAACACCTAAGTGTATGAACCAGTACATTTGTATTGCTTGCCAGTAAGTTTGTGGCTTGTTAGCTGGTACAACTTCACAGTTTTCTGCAATTTGTAAAAGTTCTGCTTTTCTAGTTTCATCAGTTTCTTTATCAGCCATTTCTCTAGCTAATTTAGCATATCTTTCTCCAAGAATAATGATTGCATCACAAGCTATTGACATAGCATTTAATTGCTCTTTTTTCTTAGAAGCTTCCTTATCATTTAAAAAGTCTAACTTATCTATTTGATCTTGAATTTCTTTCTTATAGTCATTGAAACCTTTTTCATATAAGTGTGGTCCACCTACTGTATGTCCAGGTCCTCTTTGTTCCATAAACTCTGTGAATATTCCAGCTCCATAACAAGCTTTCCACTCATCAGTCATAGAATCTAATATTTTTTTTCTAATTTGTCTATCTTTCCAATATGGAATTATTTTTTCTTCTTGTAATTTAAAGTCTTCTTCACTTACTTTAAATCCAATTAACTCTCTTTCATTCATTATTTCCATATCTTCTATAGTATGGCAGCATATATCTGGGAATGTAGGAGCTTTTTGTGGTCCATCTCCTTTTTCACCAACTATTAGTTCACCTTCACCAATATTTATTGTTTTGTTTTCCATGAAGTGTTTAAATGCTAAGGCTCTTAATTCTGGAATTGATACTGTTCCTTCATATTTCATATAAGCATCTGTAAATAAGTCAGCTCTCTCCATATATAGCGCTGGATCTATGCTTACACTTTCTTCACGTAAATTTTTTACTCTTTCATTCATGCCTCTTCTTTCCATTTTACTTAACCTCCTATTTTTACATTAGTAAAGCCACTTCTAATAAATATATCTTTAATTCTTTCCATATCATCCTGCTTAGGAACTGTAAGGTCTTTTCCTTTATAATCCCTATTTAATCTGTCATACTTACTTGATCCTGTCTTATGATATGGTAGTAAATTGATAGCATCTACATTTATATTTTTATCTTGAAGATATTTTATTATTGCCTCCATATCTTCTTGAGTATTATTAACTCCACCAATTACAGGTATTCTAATATTTATCTTTGCTCCTAGAGAGTTTATTTTTTCAAGATTTGATAAGACCCTTTCTAAACCTTCACCTATATGTTCTTTATGAACTTTTTCATCCATAGTTTTTATATCATATAAAAACTTACTAACATATGGTGCTATCTTGTCGTAGTTTTCACCTGGAGCGAAACCACAAGTGTCTACATTTATATCTATACCTATTCTTTCTAGACGTTTACATAGTTCTAAAAGAAAATCTATATCTTGACTCATAACCTCTCCACCTGATAAGGTTACTCCTCCACCAGACTCATCATACATAATCATATCTTTTTTAATCTCTTCAACTAACTCATCAACAGTATAGTAATCTCCTGCCATTTCTAAGGCATTATAAGCACAGTTTTCTACACATTCTCCACAAGCTATACACTTGTTTCTATCTATTATAAGTTTATCTTTATCAAAGCTTATGGCATCTTCACTACAATTTTTCACACAATAACCACATTGCTTACATCTTTCATGATAAACCATAACTTGCTTTTTATAAGACTGACTTTCAGGGTTATGACACCAAGTACAGTGTAATCCACATCCCTTAAAGAAAACTGAAGTCCTAACCCCATCTCCATCATGTAGGGAAAATCTTTGTATATTTATAACTAAAGCCTTGTCCATTTTATTCCACCATCTTTCTAATTAGCCTATCCAAAAAGCATGAACAGATAATTTGCCGCTGTTCCTGCTACGAAACCTCCTAGTAGTTGAAATAATATTGCTTGTTTAACAAATTGATTTTGATCTAATGTATCAAGCATACCTATATGAGTACTTAAGAAACCACTCATACAAATTCCCATTCCTGTAAAAGTTGCTACTGTTCTTGCTGTTGCAAATCCTGCTTCTATAAATCCATTTGTAAGACCCATAGCGCTACCAACTGCTCCTAAAGCTGTAAATGGATATGCTAGTAATTCTGGTCTATCAAATCCCCAAAGTATTTTAGCTACTGGTAAAAATACTGCTCCTAATTTAGGTAGTAATTCTACCCCTTCATATGCAACTCCTAAGTATTGTCCATTGTCTCCTGCTGGACCAAAAGTTAAAATCATTACAAATGTACAAATAAGTACAGTTCCTGAAGCACAGTCTAAACCTAATTGAACTCCTGATTTAGCACCTTCCATCATAGAAGACATAAATCTTTCAAAATGTGAACCTGATCTAACTCTTCTTACTTCTTCCTCTTCATTTTTTACATTTACAGATGCTTTTGGGTCTTCATTGTAATATTTTCTAGCAACTATAAGCATTAACCTTACTGAAACAATTCCACCTATTATAGCTCCTATGTTTCCAAATAAAACTGCTGAGAAGTATTCCTTACCTAAACTCAACATATAAGCTGTTACTATAAGTCCCATACCGAAAGTTGTTCCTAGGTTTGTATATGTAGCTTTTTCTGCTGGAGTAAAATATTTGTCAAATCCTTCATCTGCTGCTAGTGATAATATAGCTGGATTGTCTGATATGTAACAAGTAACTGCAGCTAAAGCACCAGCACCTGGTAAACCAAATAAAGGTCTCATTACAGGTGATATTAACTTATTTATCAAAGCTATAATTCCAAACTCTGACATTATACCTGAAACTGCACCTGCTAATATAGCTACTGCCATTATGTAAAAAGAAGTATTCATTAAAACGTCATGTCCAGTCTTCATCATGACACTAAAAACCACATCTGCTCCCATTTTACTGCTTAAGTAAGCAAATAAGCCTACTATTAATCCTAGAGATACAAAAGTTTCTAATGTAACTGGTTTTTTGTCAACTCTACCATCATCAATAGGTTTTTTAACTTCTGAATTTTTTCCCATTACTATTCTCCTTTCAATTTACAATTCGAAAATTAGTAATTTTCAAATTATTATGTTTTTGTTAATTTTCAATCATTTCTGATCAGATGATTGCTAATAGATTAACTATGTTTGATTTCATTATAAGCATAATTTTTCACAATGTCAATTCATATTTATGAACTATTTTCATTTTTTAATTAATTTTACCTATTTATTCATTTTTATAATATTAGATTTTCATTAACCTGAACCATTCTAGTATGACATTAAAGGCTTAAATTTTATATATTTCTTCATATTTTTTTGATAGATTTTGACATTTAGCCCTTTTTTTATATAATAAAACTAGTAAGGGGGAGCATATATGCCAAGATTAGAATCAAGAATAGGATTAAAAGCGAAAGAATTAAGAAATAAAAATAATCTTACATTAAAGGAACTGAGTGAAAAAACTGATCTTTCTGTAGGTTATTTATCTCAATTTGAAAGAGGGATAAATACAATAGCTATAGATTCACTTAACAAAATAGCAAGTGTATATGGAGTTAATCTAAACTACTTTTTTTCTGAAGATGAAAGAAAGCAAAAGAAAAGCTCATCTTCTATTGTTATAAAAAGCTACAAACAAAAGGTTCTAGATGTTATAGGCAATAACTATATAGTAAAGCATCTAGCTTCAGAAAATAAGGGACACACTATGTACCCCAGATTAATAGAGATATTACCACAAATGACTGATGAAGATATAAAACCTTATGCTCATCTTGGAGAAGAATTTATCTATGTTTTAGAAGGTGTCTTAACCTTAATACATGAAGACAAAATTTATAACCTTTTCCCAGGAGACTCAGCTTACTACTCTTCAGAGTCTATGCATAATTGGGCAAATGATACTAATAAAAATGTTAAAATTTTATGCATTTCCACTCCTAATCCTTTATTTGACGAAAATATAGTAATTGATGAGGATCATGTTTAAAAGTATACTCTTGAGTATACTTTTTTATTGTTTACTTTTAATTTATATGGGTTGACATTATGTCTGTATAGTAGTACAATTCAATTGTCAACATAATTAATTGTTAGGTTTACAAGGAGGTTTTATGAAGACTAAAGATATCGTATTAGTAGGTCTTTTTGCAGCACTAACAGCTGTTGGAGCTGCTTTTAGTATACCTGTAGGGCCAGCTCCTATTACACTACAAAGCTTTTTTGTAGTTTTATCTGGTTTGCTCTTAGGTCCAAAACTAGGAGCTCTATCCCAGTTAGTTTACATCCTAATAGGAGTCATAGGAATTCCCGTATTTTCTGGATTTAAGGGTGGATTACAAGTAGTACTAGGACCTACTTTTGGTTTTTTAATAGGTTTTGTAGTTGGTTCTTATGTAATAGGTAAAATAGCTTATATGGGTAACACTTTTTCTAAAAAAAGAATTTGGATAGCAGCCTTCATAGGTTCAATTATATTTTATCTAATTGGAGTTCCTTATATGTATATGATCATTAATGTATATATGGGTAAATCTATGACACTATTAGATGCCTTTAAAAAAGGATTCTTTATATTTATACCAGGTGATACCTTGAAATTTATTTTATCTAGTATGATAGCTACAAGAGTTGTACCACTTTTGAATAAAAACTTGAAAAAAGAGGTTATATAATGGAAAGTTTAGTTAAAAAAATTAAATCTGGTTATTTAATCTCTAAAGATGAAGCTATGAAACTTATAGATTATGATTTAGATAGTTTAAAATTTTATGCTAATTCTATTAGAGAGCATTTCCTATCTAACAAATTTAATGTGTGTGGAATTGTTAATGGAAAAAACGGAAATTGTAGTGAAGACTGTAAATTTTGTGCCCAGTCTATACATAGTGACGTGAGTGTTGAGTCTTATGGGCTTAGAGATACAGATAGTTTGTTAAAAGAAATTACCTATAATGCCAATGATGGAATTATGAGAACATCCATAGTAACTTCAGGTAGAAAATTATCAAAATCTGAACTTTTACAAATTACAAAAAGTTACCGTAAAATAAAAGATTCCACAGATGTATTCTTATGTGGTTCACACGGGCTTTTAGAGTATGAGGACTTTGTAGAACTAAAAAACTCTGGTGTTAGTAGATACCACTGTAATTTAGAAAGTTCTAATAAATTTTTCCCACAAATTTGTAGTACTCATAACTATGAGGATAGGATAAATACTATAAAGAAGGCTCAAAAAGCTGGCTTAGAGATCTGTAGTGGAGGAATAATTGGAATGGGAGAAACTATGGAAGATAGAATTGATATGGCTTTAGAGTTACAATCCTTAGAAGTTAAGTCTATTCCTATAAATATTCTAAGTCCAATAAAAGGAACGGCTTTGGAAGATAAAAAGCCTTTATCTTATGAAGAAATTCAGAGAGTTTTTGCAATTTTTAGGTTTATAAATCCTAAGGCATTTATAAGGTATGCTGCTGGAAGAGGGAATGTGAGTGATTTGGGTGAAGAGTGTTTTTCCTCTGGGGCTAATGCTATAATATCTGGTAATTTACTTAATACTAAAGGTATTAATGTAAAAACAGATATGAACCTTATAGATAAACTAGGATTTAAGTTATATATATAAAAAATACCAGCTTTTAAAAGCTGGTATTTTTATTCCTATCTATGAAGTATTGGTGAAACTTTTTTATATAATAACAAGGTTATCGCTGATGTTACAAAACCTTTTAGTAAGTTAAAAGGTACTACTGCATATAGCATCATTGTTTTAAAATCAACGACATTCTTATTAACTGCATTTCCCATTTCCACTATCTTATCCATAGGTATCATAATCTTTGCATATAGAGGAAAAACTACAAAATAGTTACTCAATGTAGCAGCTGCAGTCATAGCAAATACTCCTACTAATAATCCTATTAAAGCATTCTTAAAATTCTTTTTCCTAAAATATATAAATCCAGCTGAATATGCAAATATAGATCCTACAAAAAAATTAGATAATTCTCCTACACCACCTGTTGATGTCCCCTCAATCAGTAAACTTAAAATATTTTTTACAAACTGTATTACAACTCCTGCCATAGGTCCCATAGCAAATGCTCCTAGTAAAGCAGGTAAATCTGCTAAATCTAACTTTAAAAATGGTGGTGCAAACCAAACTGATAGATCAAAAAACATAAGAACCATCCCTATAGCTGCTAATATTGATATTTTCACCATATTTCTTGTTGATAATTTTTCCTTACTTAAAGTATACATAAAATCCCTCCATTTTTTATAATAGGCATAAAAAATGCCCGAGAAAGGATCTTCGGGGTACAAAAATACACACTATAATTATCTTCTTTCATCCAGACTATACTGTCGGTTCTGGAATTTCACCAGATCAACCTATAAGGCTCGCGGACTCTACCGCCGGTGAGGACTTACACCTCCCCCTGAAGATTCATCTATTCATCTAATTATTATAATAGCATATAATCAAAATTTGTCAAATTTTAAGGGGCCTAAGCCCCTTATTTAACAGTCAAATATTATTATCCTTTATGGACAATCTTTCCATCTATAATTGTTTTTTCAACCCTATAATTTAAGTCTCTTAAAGGATGACCATCAAATATTACTAAATCCGCATCCTTTCCAACCTCTAAACTTCCAACTCTATCATCTATACCAATTACTTTAGCTGGATTTATAGTTATGGCCTTAAAAGCCTTCATTTCATCCATACCTGATCCTACAGCAAGTCCTGCACACATTGGTAAGTGATGAACTGGAATTACAGGTGAATCAGTTGTTATACATACTAAAACTCCCTCTTCTTCTAAAACATTTGGAGTTTTAAAATCTGTATTTTTAAGTTCAAACTTTGTTCTATGACCAAAGCTTGGTCCTACAATAGCAGGATAACCTTCCTTAGCTATATCTTTAGCTATTAAATGTCCCTCAGTACAATGATCTAAAGTAACCTTTACATTAAACTCTTTAGCAATCCTAATTGCAGTAAATATATCATCTGCTCTATGAGCATGTGCTTTAAGAGGTATTTCTCTTTTTAAAACAGGAAGAATGGATTCCATTTTTATATCATAGTCAATATCTTTTCCTTCATCTTTTTTCTTCATATAGTCTTTAGCCTTGTAAAGTGTCTCCCTTAAAAGTCCTGCTACAGCCATTCTTGTTATAGGACTTTTCCCTTGAGATTTATACACTCTCTTAGGATTTTCTCCAAATGCTATTTTTAATCCAGTTGGGTATTTTACAATCATATCATCAACTCTATGGCCATGAGTTTTTATAGCAACAAAGTTACCTCCCATAACATTAGCACTACCTTGACCTGTATTAACTGTAGTTACTCCACCTTGATAAGCTTCTTCTAAAGTTCTATCCATAGGATTTATAGAGTCTATAGCTCTTAAATGTGGTGTTATAGGATCAACTGATTCATTATAATCAGCCCCTTCAAAACCTATAGCATCTTCATCTAAGCCTAAGTGACAATGAGCATCTATAAGTCCTGGAGTTATTAACTTACCCTTAGCATCTATAAGTTCATAGCCTTTATCTTCTATCTCATCTTCTATAGATTTTATTTTATCACCATCTAATAAGATATCTTTATCTTCCCACTTCTCTTCTAAAACATTAAGTATACGTCCATTTTTTATAAGTATCATTAAAACACTCCCTTTTTAATTTTTAAAATCAATTATACTATATAAAAAGAAAAAAAGATAGTCTTTTCTGAATATTTTATCTTATTACTTGATACATAAAAATTACATCCTTAAATGATTTTAAATAAGAACTATTAGCAATTTAAAATTTTAAGACTAGGTTATAACCTAGTCTTTTTTCATGCTTAATCCTATTCTTTCTTTTTCTTTATCTACACTTATTATTCTTACATCAACTATATCTCCTATTTGTGCTACATCACTTGGATGCTTTATAAATTTATTAGACATTTCAGATATATGAACTAAACCATCCTGTCCAACACCTATATCCACAAAAGCACCAAAATCAACTACATTTCTTATAGTCCCTTTTACTTTCATGCCTTCTTTTAGGTCATCTATTTTCAATATATCTTCTCTTAAAATAGGTTTTTCCATTTCATCCCTAGGATCTCTACCAGGTTTTTTAAGTTCTTGTATTATATCTTCTAAAGTAGGTAGTCCTACATCTAACTCAAGTGCAAGATTTTCTAGTTTTTCATTGTCATAGTCAGTTTTAAGTAGTTTTTCAGCTACATCATATGACTCCGGATGAACTCCTGTGTTATCTAGTATATTATCTGCTTCTGGTATTCTTAGAAAGCCTGCACACTGAGTAAATGTCTTAGGTCCAAGACCTTTAACTTCAAGTAGTTCCTTCCTACTTGTAAATCTTCCTACTTCATCCCTATAAGCTATTATATTTTTAGCAATCCTCTTACTTAAACCTGCCACATAATTTAAAAGTGAAACACTAGCTGTGTTTAAATCTACACCTACTCTGTTTACAGAGTCTTCAACAACAGCTGATAAAGATTCTGCTAGTTTCTTTTGATTTAGATCATGTTGGTACTGCCCTACACCTATATGTTCTGGATCAATCTTAACTAATTCGGCTAAAGGATCTTGAATCCTTCTTCCAATTGAAATTGCTCCCCTAATGGAAACGTCTAAATCTGGAAACTCTTCCCTTCCAACATCAGATGCAGAATATATTGATGCTCCCGCTTCATTTACTATAATATAAGATACCTTTTTACTTATCTCTTTTAAAACTTCAACTACTACAAGTTCTGTTTCCCTGGATGCTGTTCCATTTCCTATAGCTATTATATCTATATTATATTTATCAATATAAGTCTTTATAGACCTTTTGCTTCCTTCAATATCATTTCTAGGTTCAGTTGGAAAAATTGTAGTATAGTCTAATAAATTTCCTAATTCATCCAAAGCTGCCATTTTACAGCCAGTTCTAAATCCTGGATCCAATGCTAAAACCCTGTTATTTCTAAGAGGTGCTTGTAATAATAAGGGCTCTAAATTCATAGCAAAAACATCTATAGCTTCATCTTCTGCTTTTTCAGTTAATTTATTTCTTATTTCCCTCTCTATAGAAGGAAAAATCAACCTGTCATAACTATCTTCCAATGCCTCTTGCATAAATTGATCTAATTTATCATACTTAGATAAAATATGTTTTCTTACCCTATCTAAAGCCTTATCATTATCAAGTTCTAATTTAACTCTGATAACTTTTTCTTTTTCTGCTCTATTTATCGCTAGTACTCTATGATTAGCAAGATTTGATATTTTCTCCCTATATTCATAATACATCTCATAAACTCTTTTTTTGTCTAATTCTTGGTCTATAAGTTCTGTAGTTAAAAAAGCTTCTTTCTCTATAAAGTTTCTAATTTCTTCTCTGTATTTTGCATTATCAGATATATCTTCCGCTAAAATATCCTTTGCTCCGGCTAAAGCCTCTTTTTCATCATTTACTTCCTTCTCTACATCTATATACTTTTCTACTTCTTTTTTTAATTCTTCTGCATTATAATCAGTTAAAAGAAATTCTGCTAAACCTTCTAAACCTTTTTCTCTTGCCATAGTTGCTCTTGTTCTTCTCTTAGGTCTAAAAGGTCTATATATATCATCTAACTTTTGCAAACTATCGGCTTGTTTTATATCTAGTTTTATAGTGTCTGTTAATTTACCTTGCTCATGTATTAATCTTGAAATTTCTTCCTTTCTAGATTCCAAGTTTCTAAGATATTCTAATCTTTGAGATAAATCTCTAATTACAATATCTTCTAATCCTCCAGTAGCTTCTTTTCTATACCTAGCTATAAAAGGAATAGTATTTCCTTCATCTAATAGTTTAATTGTATTATCTAAACTTTTTTTAGATATTTTAAATTCATCTAATAAAATTTTTTCTATATTCATACCTATCTCCTATCTAACTTATAAAGAACTTAGCTTCCGGCTTTAAAAAACCCTTTCTTAAGAAAGGGTTTCACCTATTAAATAAGCCTCTATAAAGTCATCTATATCTCCATCCATTACTCTACTTACATTACCAACTTCATGGTTAGTTCTATGGTCTTTCACCATACTATATGGATGAAAAACATAACTTCTAATCTGGTTACCCCAAGCAATTTGTGAGTAACTACCTTGAATATCTTCAATTTTTTCTTTTTCTTCTTCCTCTTTCAATTGAATTAACCTTGATATTAGCATATTCATAGCAGTTTCTTTGTTGCTATGTTGCGATCTTTCATTTTGACATTGTACTACCACGCCAGTAGGAATATGAGTAATTCTAACAGCAGAATCTGTTACATTCACATGTTGGCCCCCTGCACCAGATGCCCTATATGTGTCTATTTTTAAATCCGATGGGTTAATTTCAACCTCAGTATTACTATCTAATTCAGGATAAACATCTACACTAGCAAAAGAAGTATGTCTTTTAGCAGCCGAATCAAAAGGAGAAATCCTAACTAATCTATGAACTCCCTTTTCCGTCTTTAAAAAACCATAAGCATTATGCCCTTCTATCTTTAAAGTCACTGACTTTATCCCACCTGCAGGGTCAGGTAAAATATCAAAGGTTTCAACCTTAAAACCTTTTCTTTCTGCATATCTAGTATAGAGTCTAAGCAACATCTGTGCCCAGTCCTGTGCTTCTAGTCCACCAGCACCAGAGTTTATAGATAAAATAGCATTATTAGAATCATACTCACCTGATAGTAAAGTTGCTAGTCTAAAGCTAGCAACCTTCTTCTCTATATTTTGAATTTCCTTTGTAAGTTCAGAATAAAGCTCTTCTTCCTCTTCTTCTATTATTAGTTCTAACAAAGCTTGACTATCATCTATCTTAGCTATTAATTTTTCATACTGTTCTATTTCCTTTGTAAGGTTATTAATTCTTTGCATAGTTTCCTGGGCCTTATCTACCTTATCCCAGAAATCTTCTTTAAAAGATTCTTTCTCTAACTTATTTTTTTCTAGCCTTAAACTATCAAGGTCAAAGGGACCTCCCTAATTTTTCAACTTCTTCCCTTAGTCTCTTAAGATTTTCTTCATATAAATGTAACTCCATAACTACCTCCTACCTTCCGCAGCAGTGTTTATATTTTTTACCACTACCGCATGGACAATCATCATTTCTACCTACCGTATCTTTCTTAACAACAGGCTTTACTCCTGTATTATCTCCAGATACTTCATCTATAGGGTTGGCAACTCTTTTTCTTTCCATTTTTTCAGGTTTCGCTAAGTGGAAAAGTAGTTTAACAGTATCTTCAGCTATGCTGTAATTCATCTCTTCAAACATATCAAATCCTTCCATTTGATATGCTATTACTGGATCTTCCTGTCCTATTGCTCTTAGGCCTATACCTTGTTTTAACTGATCCATAGCATCAATATGATCCATCCACTTAGTATCAACTACTTGAAGAAGTACTATTCTTTCAATCTCTCTTATTTCATCTCCAAACTCTTCTTCTCTTGATTCATATAATTTTTCGATTTCTTCAAGTAAATCTTCTCTTAAACTAGCCTTATTCATATCAGCTATATCTAAACTTCCTATAAACTCTTCATCAAGTCCAAATATATCAACCATATAAACGTTTAAACCATGAAGATCCCACTCTTCTGGAAACTCGCTACCCATAGCATGCTGTTCTATACTTGTATCTACAATTTTTTCAGCCATAGATAATATGTGATCTCTTAAATTTTCTCCCTCTAAAACTCTTCTTCTCTCTTTATATATAATACCTCTTTGAGTATTCATTACATCATCAAATTTTAAAACATGTTTTCTAGCTGCAAAGTGGCTGCTTTCTACTTTTCTTTGTGCTCCTTCTATAGCTCTAGTAAGCATTCTATGTTCTAACACTTCATCTTCTGGCATATTTAAATTAGCTATTAAATTACCCATTCTCTCTCCACCAAATAACCTCATAAGATCATCATCTAATGCAACATAGAATCTTGAAGAACCAGGATCTCCCTGTCTACCTGCACGACCTCTTAACTGGTTATCTATACGTCTTGACTCATGTCTTTCAGTACCTATTATGTGTAGACCACCAGCTTCTATA
Organism: Tissierellales bacterium; assembly: GCA_030146915.1. Classification (GTDB taxonomy): domain Bacteria; phylum Bacillota; class Clostridia; order Tissierellales; family Tissierellaceae; genus JASLAT01. The sequence goes on along the minus strand of JASLAT010000005.1, from coordinate 143,471 downwards.
ACTTTTTTCTTTTCTTCTTCACAGCCTAATTTATATTCTTCATAATATTTATCATAAAGTTTTCTAGCTTCTAAAATGTCAGGATTATCTCCTTCATAAAAACCATCTGCATAAGCTATAACATCATCTTCATATCCCTTTTTCTTTAGCTCATTTTTTGCTAAAAAGTCTGGGTTACCTCCTAAAACTATATCTGTACCTCTACCTGCCATGTTCGTAGCTATAGTAACAGCTCCAAATCTTCCTGCTTGAGCTACTATTTCAGCTTCTTTTTCATGATGCTTGGCATTTAGTACTTGATGCTTTACACCTTCTCTTCTAAGCTTTTCTGAAATTAACTCTGACTTCTCTATAGATATAGTTCCTACTAAAACAGGTTGTCCTTTCTCGTTTAGTTCCTTTACTTCCCTTACTACAGCATCTAATTTTGCTCTTTCTGTAGCATAAACAGCATCTGGATGATCTATCCTTGCAACCGGCTTATTAGTTGGTATCTCTACCACATCTATATTGTATATCTCCCTAAATTCTGCTTCTTCTGTCATTGCTGTACCCGTCATACCTGCTAGCTTTTCATACATCCTAAAGTAATTTTGAAAAGTTATAGTAGCTAAAGTTTTAGATTCACTTTTTATCTCTAAACCTTCTTTTGCTTCAATTGCTTGATGTAATCCATCACTATAACGTCTTCCATACATAAGTCTACCTGTAAATTCATCTACTATTACAACTTCTCCTTCTTGTACAACATAATCTATATCTCTTTTCATTAAACTTCTAGCTTTTAAGGCCTGGTTTATATGATGAGATATCTCCATGTTTTCAAGGTTAGATAGGTTTTCTATATTAAAATACCTCTCAGCCTTGTCAACACCTTTATCTGTTAGAGTACAAGAGTTAGCTTTTTCATCTACTAGATAATCTACTGTTTCTTCCTTAAATTCTCTATCAAAATCAAATGGATCAACCTTAGCCTCATCAATTTCCATAACTCTAAAACTTAAAGTATTAACGAAAGCTTTAGCTCTTTCATACATAGAAGTAGACTTATCCCCTGCTCCAGAAATTATAAGAGGAGTTCTTGCCTCATCTATTAAAATACTGTCAACTTCGTCCACTATACAATAAAAAAGTGGTCTTTGTACCATTTCCTCTTTATAAACTACCATGTTATCCCTTAAATAATCAAAACCAAACTCATTGTTAGTTCCGTAAGTTATATCAGCCATATAAGCTGCTCTTCTCTCATCCTTACTTATTCCATGAACTACACAACCTGTTGTTAATCCTAAGTATTCATATAGTTTACCCATTGTATCTCTATCTCTTTGAGCTAGATAATCATTTACTGTAACTATATGAACTCCCTTTCCTGCTAAAGCATTTAAATATGCTGGAAGAGTTGCTACTAATGTTTTACCCTCACCAGTTTTCATCTCTGCTATTCTTCCCTGATGAAGTATTAATCCACCTATTAGCTGTACCCTAAAGTGCCTCATACCTAATACTCTAACAGAAGCCTCTCTAACTACAGCAAAGGCCTCAGCTAGAATATCATCTAAACTTTCACCCTCTGCTAATCTTTTCTTAAATTCTTCAGTTTTAGCCTTCAATTCTTCTTCTGAAAGCTTTTTCATATCCTCCTCTAAGGACTCTATCCTGTCTATAGTTTTATTTAACTTTTTTATTTCTCTTTCACTATAAGTACCAAAAATCTTCTCAAATATGCTTGGCATCCAACTACCACCTTTCCAATATTCCACTTTAGCCATTCACATCATTTTATCACTTATACAAATTAGTTTCAATAATTAGAGTATTACATATTTATGTCCAAAAATAAAGGTAGATTAGTTATAACTAATCTACCTTTACTGTACCTGATTTTATACTTATATAATCTATCAAATAATTTTTGAAGCTAGCCAAGCCAAGGCCTTCTTTTTTTATGTCTTGATGAGCAAATTCACCAGCTTCAGCCATAAGCTCCATACCTAGACTAGATGCAATATAGGGATCTTTAACTGACAAAAACCCTCCTATTAAACAAGTAGTCATACAGCCAGTTCCTGTAACTTTTTTTAATAATTCTACTCCACCACTTATTTTTTCAACCTTGTTTCCATCAGTTATTATATCTATCTTCCCACTTGCAACTACAACTGTTTTATATTTTTTAGCTAGCTCTTTACAAGTTTCTATTTTATATTCTAAACTATCTTCTCCTATATAATCTACGCCTTTAGCAGATTTATTAGACCTTAAAATAGCTTCTATTTCAGCAAAATTCCCTCTAATAACTGTAGCATACTCTTCTTCCATCAAATTGTAAAAACCCTCCAACCTATATGGTGAAGCTGCTACCCCAACCGGGTCAATTATTACTGGAATTTTCTTTTCCTTAGCCCTTTTAATGGATATTTTCATAGACTTTAATCTTTCATCACTTAGGGTTCCTAAGTTAATCAATAAAACATCTGAGATAGATGTAATGTCACTAACTTCTTTAGGATCTATTGCCATTATTGGAGATCCCCCTAAGGCCAAACTTATATTAGCGCAGTCATTCATACTCACTAGATTTGTTATTTCATGTATTAATGGATTTTTTTTAACTAATAATTTCAAAGCCTTATTCATCTTATTAACTATACCTTCTATCTTTATTTACAAGTTTTTCAAAATCTATTAATTTCAAAAGAATTAAACCCAGTATAACTCCACCTAAACTACTTATAAAGAAGGGATATACATAAAATAGTAAGGCTAATTCTTTTGCCATAAAATAACTAGCTAGTGGATAGGCTAAAAGTCCTCCTAAAAGACCTGTTCCTATTAACTCTCCTACTCCTGCTAAAATTTTGTTTGAACTATATTTGTAGATAAGGGCTGCTAGTAGAGCCCCTATCATACTTCCTGGAAAGGCAAGTAAACTACCTGGGCCTAAAATATTTCTAATTAATGATATTACAAATGCTATAGAAACCGAAAATACAGGCCCTAAACTTACTGCTGATATAAGGTTAATAGCATGTTGTATAGGAAAACACTTACTCATACCAATTGGTATATATACTAAATTCCCTAAAATAACACCAATGGATACTAATAAGGCTGCAAATGTTAGCTTTCTAGTTTTCACTAGTCATCGCTCCTTAAAATATTTACATCTTTTCCTTCCATAACCCTATTCATATTTCTTACAGAACACATTTTTCCACACATAGTGCATGAATCTTCATGTTCTGGCGTTGACTCTTTTCTATATCTTCTTGCTTTCTCTTCATGTATAGCTAAATTAAACATAGTTTCCCAATCTAATTTTTGTCTAGCCTTACTCATTTTCAGATCCCAATCAGCTGCTCCAGGTATATTTTTTCCTAAGTCTCCTGCATGAGCTGCAATTTTACATGCTACTATACCCTCTATCATGTCTTCTTCATTTGGAAGTCTCAAATGTTCTGCAGGTGTAACATAACATAAAAAGTCCACACCATGCCAAGCTGCTATAGCTCCCCCTATAGCTGACGTTATATGGTCATATCCTGGAGCAACATCTGTTACTAAAGGTCCTAAAACATAGAACGGAGCTCCATGACATAATTTTTTAGCTAATTGAACATTAGTTTTAATTTCATCTATTTTTATATGGCCTGGTCCTTCTATTATAATTTGTACATTTTTCTTCCAAGCTCTCTTAGTTAGCTCACCTAATATTCTTAATTCTGTAATTTGAGGCGCATCCGTACCATCAGCAATACTTCCAGGTCTTAAAGCGTCTCCCAAACTAATAGTCATATCATATTCCTGACATATATCTAAAAGTTCATCATAATATTCGAAGAAAGGATTCTCCTTATTATTTAACTCCATCCAAGCATAAAGTAATGATCCACCTCTTGAAACTATATTTGTAACTCTTTTATTTCTTTTAAATACTGCGGCTGTTTCCCTATTCATGCCTGCATGTACAGTTACAAAGTCAACACCATCTTCACCATGTTTTCTAACTACATCTAAAAACTCTTGTGATGTTATATCTTTTAATTCTTTATCATAGAAACCTACAGCATCATAAATAGGAACTGTACCTATAACTGCTGGAGAAACCTCAACTAATCTTTGTCTAAATTCCTCTGTCTTTCCAAAGTTACTAAGATCCATTATAGCTTCAGCTTCCATATCAATTGCTGTTTTTACCTTTTTCATCTCTTCTTCTATACTTGGACAATCTTTAGATATACCCAAGTTTACATTTATTTTTGTTCTTAATCCTTCACCGAAACCTTCTGGACTTAAAGACTTATGTTTTTTATTAGCTGGAATAGCCACTACTCCTCTTGCTACCTTTTCTCTTAAGACTTCTACATCCATATTTTCTTTCTTGGCAACTATCTCCATTTCTGGTGTAACAATACCCTTTTTAGCTGCATCCATTTGCGTTGTATACTTCACCTAATCATCCTCCAATTTTTTTCTAATATTTTTAACTTTCAATTCAATATCTGAAGCAGATACAATTTCTGAAATCATTGCAAAACAACTTGCCCCTGCTCTTTTAACTTCTAAGATATTCTCTTCTTTTATTCCTCCTATTGCTACGTAAGGAATGCTAATATTTTTAGAAACCCAAGATAAATACTCTAAACCTTTACTAAAAGATAAGTCTTTCTTTGTATCTGTATGAAAAATTGGTCCAACACCTATATAGTCTGCTCCTTGTTTCTGTGCTAGTATTGCTTCTTCTTCATTATGAGTGGAAACTCCTATAATTAGTTCTGGCGCTGCTGCCTTAGCAATCTCTAAGTCCAAATCATCCTGTCCTATATGTAATCCATCAGCACCAACAGCTAAGGCGATATCTAAATCATCGTTGATTATAAAGAAAACATCTTTATCCTCTAGGTAAGATTTAATTTCCTTACATTCCTTATATTTTTCATACTTTGATTTTTCTTTATCTCTATACTGAATGGTTTTAACTCCTGCCTTAACTAAGTCTTTAACTAACTTTATATTATCACCACTTTTAGATAAATCTTGATCTAGTATCACATATAAGTCTGTGTCTAAAGGAGAGTTTCCTAGTATAGACTCCTTTTCTAATTGATACACCTTATATCTAATAAGCTCATAATCCTTGGCTTGTTCATATGCCCCTAAAAGTTTTAAAGATTCCTCTATACTTCTTAGACCTTCTTCAACCCTTTTAAAATTTGAGATCTTTACCTCTAGTAAAGTCTTTTTATCATCTAATTTAGATGACCTAGAATTTCTAAGACCTACATCACCTATAGAGTCCCTTCCTTCAAGAAGCTTACTAGTTTGGAAGTTCTTTCTAACCTTATGTCTTAATATTCTGAGTTCTTTGCTTATTTCTTCAGAATTAAATATAAATCTATAGATATCCTCTAAAACTCTTAAGCCCTCAGATACCCTATTTATATTAGCATCTATTATTCTATAAACTGACATATTCACCTCCATAAATTAAACAAAAAAGCTGCACGCCAAAAGGCATGCAGCTAAAATTCAAGCTTACTCCCTACGTTGGCATTACCCATATCAGGTTTGAGGGTCAGAAATAACATTTCTATCTCAGCCTATTAATATAAGCACCCCTTAGACTATTTTCTTATCAGCTTAATAATAACACAAATATCTAGCTTTAACAAATAAATAAAAAGCTTTACATTCTAATTATTTTTGATATACTATAATAAATAGAAAGAATTTTCACATTTATAAATTTATCAATAGAAGTAGTAGCTTATCATTATAAATTCTAGAGAGTCGGGATGGTGGAAGCCGATATTTATATAATAAGTGAATGGATCTATTGTAAGCCAGGGGAACTAATAGTATCCTGAGCCGGGTGTTCCCGTTACAGAACTAGGATATGTTAGTATCTGAAGAGTAAACACTGTTTAAATTAAGGTGGCAACGCGGAGATTATACCTTCGTCCTTTTCTATAAGGATGAAGGTTTTTTTATATTCAAAAAAGGAGGGTTGGTAATATGTTATGAACAAATAAATCACTTTATAACTTAAGTAACAGTTTAAATTTTAAAAAATTAAAAGGAGAGATTAACATGAATTTAAAAGAGAATATAAGAACAGCATTATTACTAGCCCTAGGTTTTATACTACATCAAATAACACCAGCTATATTTTTAGGTATGAAATTTGATTTTTTACTAATTTTTATATTTATATCTGTATTTATAAATCCTAAAAAAAATAATATAATATTAACAAGCCTACTTGGTGGATTAATATCAGCTATGACTACAAGTTTTCCTGGTGGACAACTTCCTAATATAATCGATAAGTTAGTGCTTGGTTTATTTTTATTCGTTATTATGAGGATATTTCAAAATAAACTAAATACATTTAAGTTAGCCTTTATAGGATTCTTCGGTACTATAATTAGTGGTAGTGTTTTTCTACTTTCTGCTTTAATTATTTTATCAGCAGATTTAAATGTATTTTCTATGGTTAAAGTTGTAGTAATACCAGCAGCTATTATAAACATGATAGGTACAGTATTCGTATATAAGATAGTTGCTAAATCTATGAAACTAAGTAAGATAAGCAGCATTTCTAACAATTAAAAAATAAAAAAGCTACTTCTAACTAGTTAGAAGTAGCTTTTTCTATTACTAAAACTCTGGTTCTATAACTCCATAGTTTCCATCTTTTCTCTTATAGACAACATTAGTTTCACCTGTGTCTCCATCCATATATACAAAGAAGTCATGTCCTAAAAGCTCCATTTGTAAAACAGCTTCCTCTGAATTCATAGGTTTTAATAAAAACCTTTTAGTTTTCACTATTTTCGGACCATTTTCTTCCTCTTCATCTTGTAAAGGTTTTATATTTTCAAATCTTATAGTCTCAGTATTTCTATACTTAGCTTTTAATTTTCCCTTATGTCTTCTTATTTGTTTTTCTAATATATCAACCACTTTATCTAAAGACTCATACATGTCATAAGTCTCTTCTTCAGCTCTTATAATCGTGTCTGGCAGATTTATAGTAACTTCTATAGTGTGTCTATCTCTTTCTGTACTATAGGTTACATGACCCTCTATATCTTCGTCAAAATACTTATCCAGTCGAGATAGTTTTTCCTCAGTTACACTTTTTAATGCTTGAGTAACATCCATATTCTTACCTGCAAAAATTAATCTCATAAAGCCAGCTCCTTTCAATAAACCCTTATGATAAAACTTATGTTATTTACTTAAATATATTATACCCTATTTCTGAATATTTTAACAGTTCTAAATTATCTCTTTTATTGTGGATAACTTTTGCTTGGTGATATTTTACCTGTGGATAATGTGGGTAACTTTGTGGGTAAGTGTATTTAAGCTATTTATATTGTTAATAAACTATGGATAATTTATTATTATACAAAGTTTTATTACAAATTCATAATATTTGTAGTTAAATTTTTTATAAAAATAGAGTTTAAATTGCTTGTCTTTCTATCTAAATTTAAAGTGCAAAATCTTCTTTCCATTAAGAATTTACAAGATAACTCCATATCTTCAATTCTTTCTTTAAGCTTATTGAGCTTTTTTCTTCCTTCTAATATTTTTATATATAAAAGATCATCTCTATAATTTTCATTACTTTTTTCTATTTTATATCTAGTTTTTTCATAATTAATTTCTATTTTATTTATCTCATTTTGTATAGAACATTTCCTATTTAAAATTTTTTCTACCCTATCGCATCTATTATCCATTAAAAGCTTATACTCTTCTAGAGTATAATTATAATATTTTTTATAATAATTACATAAATCTTTAGAATAGAGTAGCATATCGTATATTTCATCCATCCTATCACCCCATTTTAACTAATATTACCCAAGATTAATAATAATCTTACAAGAAAAAGTAAAAACTACTTGTCTTTTTATTAACTATAGTATATATAAACTTATAAGATATAATAATATATAAGTTATTACTTTTTTTATTTCTAAGAATGGGGGTAGGACATGAACTACTTAAAATTAGATGATTTTATAAAATATAGTTTTATTTCCAAAATTAAACAGGTGGACAAGGCACTAGCTTTTTTGAAGCATAATGTAAAATTAGAAGAAAATACATATCAGACTGATTTAATTTTTTACGACAAAATTAATTTCAAAAAACTTTCTAGTAAAGTTATAGACTTTAACTGGATAGATGACGAAAATATAATTTATCTTAGTAAAGAAGCTGAATATTATAGATTAATAAATCTAAATATAACAAATGGAAAAGAACAAATAGTACTTAATATTAAAGAGAAAATCAAATCATTTAAAATTATTTCAGAAAATAAGATTGCTCTTATATGTGAATATAATAATTTAATAAAAGATCTTGAAAAACTAAGTAAAGAGGAACTAGAGGAATATGATGATTATATTATTCTTGATGAAATTCCTTTCTTTAAAAATGGAGAAAGTTTTACTAATAAATTAAGAAATAGATTATATGTTTATAACTTAAAAGAAGGTAAGTTAAATCCTATTACTAATGGATTTACCGATATTTTAGACTATAAATTAAATAAAGATAAAGATAAAATGATTTTTCTATCTAGAACCTTCCAAGATAGAATGGAACTAGAAGTTGATTTTCATATTTATGATCTAAAGAAAAATACCATTAAACAATTAGGACCTAAAGATCATAAACACTACTATGCAGACTTTATAGAAAATAAAATAGTGTTGGTCTCTACTGATATGAAAAACTATGGATTAAATGAAAATCCTTATATTTACTCTATGGATTTAAATGGAGAAAATATAAGAAAAATTACAAATGATAACTTTGATATGTCTTTTGGTTCTACAGTAGGATCTGATTGTAGATATGGTAGTGGCAAAACTTTCTTTACAGATGAAAATTTCTTATATTTTATAAGCACTGATAACTTTTCATCTAATCTAAATAGAATTGATCTAAATGGTAACCTTGAAAGATTAACAGATTCTAAGGGTTCTGTCGATGACTTTTCCATAGGTAAAAATGGAATATTCTTCATAGGTATGAGAGATTTAAAACTTCAAGAAATATATGAAATAAAAAATGACAAAATAATTAAAATATCTAGCTTCAATGACGAAACTTTAAAAAATAAAAAAATATCTAAACCTGAATATATAAATTTAAAGAAAGATAATTTAAAGATAGAAGGTTGGATAATGAAGCCTGTAGATTTTCAAAAAGATAAAAATTTTCCAGTAGTTCTATCCATACATGGAGGGCCTAAAACTGTCTTTGGTGATGTCTTTTTTCACGAAATGCAATATTTAGCTAATCAAAATTATTTTGTAGTCTACTGTAACCCTAGAGGCTCGGATGGTAAGGGGAGGGACTTCGCAGATATACGTGGAAAATATGGTAGTATTGACTATGAAGACTTAATGGATTTTTTAGATTTAGCATTAGAAAACTATCCTAATATGGATTCTAATAGAATAGGAGTTTTAGGTGGATCTTATGGAGGTTTCATGGTTAACTGGATAATAGGACATACCGATAGATTTAGAGCTGCTGTTTCACAAAGAAGTATATCTAACTGGTTCTCATTTTTTGGAACTAGTGATATAGGATATTATTTTACAGAAGATCAACAGGCTAGCAATCCTTGGAATGATGCGGCCAAACTATGGGAGCATTCTCCATTAAAATATGCTAATAGAGTATCTACACCAACATTATTTATACATTCGACTGAAGATTATAGGTGCTGGATGCCTGAAGCTATGCAGATGTTCACTGCTTTAAAATATTATGATGTAGATTCTCGACTATGTCTTTTTAAAGAAGAAAATCATGAGTTAAGTAGGTCCGGTCTACCAAAACATAGAATAAAAAGATTAAAAGAAATCTCAAACTGGTTCCATAAATATTTAAGATATAATACTATATAAATAAAAGGTAACGTACGTTACCTTTTATTTTAATTAAATCAATTTAATGATCATAATAATTTGATTTAATTGCTTATCTTACTTAAGTAAAGGGGTGATACTTTGATTGATAGAAGAGTCTTTGAAGATAAATTTATAAACTTTATAAGATTATTTTTTAAAAAATTAAAAAAAGATAATATAAGTGCCATAGGAGCTCAACTAGCTTATTTTTTAATAATATCCGTCTTCCCCTTTATTATATTTTTTCTTAATATTTTAAGTTTGCTACCTTTAGTTATTGATGATTTGATACCTTCAATATTACTTGTACTACCTAGGGATGTTAAAAATATTCTTATGAAGCTCGTTATAGAAACAATAGATAGTAGTAGTGAAACTTTACTTTCACTTTCTGCACTAACTGGTCTTTGGGCAGCTTCAAAAGCAGCTATGGCTTTTATAAACCTCATGAATAGAGCCTACAAGGTAGAGGAGAGTCGTTCATATATTTATACAAGATTTATATCTATAATACTTACGATCGGTCTTTTATTTAGTTTTATAATAGCCTTGATAACCATAGTATTTGGAGAGCTTTTAATAGAGAGACTATTTTATTTTTTAGGGTTTGCAACACAATTTATAAAGTTCTGGACTTATTTTAGTAAGATTTTATCCTTAAGCTTAATGATTTTAATATTTACAATCCTCTATAAAATAGCTCCCTCTGTAGGAAAGCCTAATAAGATAAGATTAAAAGAAGCTTTTCCAGGTGCTATTTTTACTTCAATAGGTTGGATCCTAACATCATTTGCTTTTTCTTATTATGTAAATAATTTTTCTGGATTCGCTAAAACCTATGGTAGTCTAGCTGGTATAGTTGTACTTTTAATCTGGCTATATATGACTAGCACTATCATTTTAATAGGAGGGGAAATAAATGCTTCACTCAAAATATTATCTCTAGATAATTAAATAGAAAAGATAATAAGATAAATGGTAGAAAAGGTAATTTTCTTCCCTTTATCTTTTTTTTCATAAACATTTCCTTTAAAAAATATAATAAAGCTATTAATGATGCTATATATAGATTTCTCAATGTAGCTTTAAATCCTAGAGTTAGACCCATCAATGCATATAATTTAACATCTCCTCCTCCCATTCCACCCTTACTAAAGAAATATATTAAATATAAAGAAATAAATACTAATATACTATATATTAAAAAAGTCACTGGCCTTAAACCGAAAATGATTCTAATTGATAATATTAAAATATAACTTATTTTAATTAGTTTTGGATCTACATAACCTGTCAAATAATCTAATTGAGATTGATATACTAAATTACTATAAAAAATTACATTTATAAGACTATTTAATCTTGATAATCTAGATTGATAAATTAAAAAGTTACCTAAAATAACTAAAACTACGGATAAAAAATAGGACTGAGTTTCTATATTCTCCTCAGTCCTATCTAGTAAGTTAATGTTAATTATTATTGATAATATCGTAAAACAAATCATAGCTTACTTCCTAACTGATTCTAAATGAAAATCAAAGGCAAATCCATAACCCTTACTTTCTGAGTTAGGAACCTTTACAAGTTCATTTATATCAATTTGTTTTGGTTGCTCTATTATAGTAGCTGGTTTGTTTTGTGATATATTCTTCTTTGGTACTTCCTTATTTACATTTTTATTAACTATCTCTTCTTTATCTTTCACTTTAATATCTTTAATATCCTTTACCTCTAGATTAGGCTTAATCTTATCACTAGATTTCTCTATTGTTTCTTTAACATCTGAATTATTGTTCTTAGGCTTACTAGGATAATTTTTTATATAAGGTAAGACTGCCTCAGGATCAATCGCAACATCCCCTATATTAAATTCTAAATGTAAGTGTGGCCCTGTAGATCTACCAGTACTTCCAATTTTTCCTATAAGATCTCCTGATTTTAAGCTATCGCCTTCTTTTAAGTTATCTGCAATACTATCTAAGTGTGCGTAATAAGTCTTAAAATCTCCACTATCTACAATAACTAAGTTTCCATATCCTACATTGCTTCTCTCTATTTTAGCTACACGCCCAGATGTCACGCTGTAGGCATCCGCTCTAAATATACCTGCTGCAGCTATGTCTGTACCTGCATGGAATGACATATTCTCAAGCTCATTATAACCATCCATACTAGGTCTAATTTTCCCCCTATATCCAAAGTTAGATGTTACATTTAAGTATTTTTCATCTACAGGGAATACTCCTTCTTTAGATAGTTTATTAATTAAGTTATCTACCTTAACCTTTTCTAAAGATCTCGTAAGTTTATTATAACCAAGAAGTGTATCCTCTTTTAAGTTCATAAATTGTGAGCTATTTACACTAGGACTTATATCAGTCTTTGAATTTAATTTTCCAGCATAGGAAAAACTATTAATATTTAAGACTAAGCCCACAATAATAGGAATTACTGACAAATGACTTTTCCTCATAAAATACCTCCTTAGTGTATATTATACCACTATTCTATTTTTTTACTATATAATTTAAATACTATTTTTTATTTTACCAATCCCTTAGTTTTAAGATCTTTGTATGATTCTTCTTTTGTTTGACATCCCAAATTCCTACCGTTAATCTGCATATGGTTTTCTAAATTAGATAAATTTTTAGCCTGACTTATTATGTTTCTACAAGCATTATCACATACTAAAACTTCTACTAAGGGTACTAAACCCGTTATTTTAGATTCTATTAAACTTTGACTTACCACCATTTTTAAGTTGGATGCCAACTGAAATCTAATTTTATTAGACCTGTCACTTGGAAATACATTAATTATCCTACTTATTGTCTCAACAGCAGAGTTTGTATGAACTGTAGCTAAAACTAAATGCCCTAATTCAGATAAATCTAAGGCAGCCTCTATTGATTCTAAGTCTCTTATTTCACCCAGTACAATTATATCTGGATCTTCCCTTACGCAATCTTTTATAGCTTGAGAGAAGTCGATAACATCCATACCTATCTGCCTTTGTCTAATTATAGACTTTTTATTTTCATAAATATATTCTATAGGATCTTCTATAGTTATAATATTTTTTCTACTATTTAGATTTATATTTTCTATTAAACTAGCTAAAGTCGTAGATTTTCCAGACCCTGTTGAACCAGTTATTAAAACCAATCCCTTTTCATAATATATAACTTTATTTAAAACTTTTGGTAAATTTAACTCCTCAAAAGATTTTATAAGAAAAGGGAGTATTCTTATGGACAAAGAATAAGATCTTCTCTCTTTAAAAATATGTAATCTTAACCTATATCTCCTATACTCTAAAGATAGATCTAAAGACCCATTTATTGATAAGCTTCTAATTCTTTCGTCATCCAATATAGATCTTATTATTAGGTCAATCTCTCTTTTATAAATTTTAGGAAAACTTTTAGCCTCTTCAATATTATTAAAAATTCTTAAATAAATTGGGCTACCATCGACTATATGTATATCAGATGCTTCTCTATCAAGGGCTTAATCTAAAATACTTTGAAACATTTTCCCACCTACTTTCCACCATTAGCAAAAACTATAACTTCAACCCTACTAGCTCCAAATTTCTTAAGAAACTTAGCTATTTTTATTAGCTCAATGTTATTTATAAAAAAATCACCTACTATTAGTATTTTTTTATTCTCTATATAATTAGGATCTAGGATTTTAAAGGTCTGCTTTTCTTTATATAAGTCATATTTAAATCTAAATATCCGATCTATATTTGAAGTTCTTTCTAAACTTATTAAATTATTTTTATAATCTATAGATAAACTCTTAGATAGATATGAAGCTAAAAGTTTAACATGACTATATCCCCTTCTTCTATCCATCTTATCATCAGTTGGCATAGAAATTATTAAATCCGCGTTTATCCTATTTTCAGTCAGAGTTTTAGTCATTAATTTTCCTAAAGGTCTATATAGATAAGTTTTATCTTGATTTTCAAAACCATATAAAATATCCTTTACATAATTAGTATACTTGCAAGTATAAAAAAGTCTATCTATATACTCTAGCTTTCTATCATATAGTTGATGGAAAATAGGTAGTTTTTCTAGGCAATCTTGGCATAGATCATATTTATATGATTTAGACTCTTTACATATATAACAAATTTCACCTTCTAAAAATATTATTTTTCTTAGAAATTCAAGCATGTCTACTGCTCCCTTAGTGCTTCAAAATCAGCTAAAAGTTTTATTTTATTATTAAGTGCAGAAAACCTTCTATCTATTCGATTATTTTTAATCATCATTTGAAGAAATTTTTCTTCACCCACTAAAACTACTAATTGTTTTGCTCTTGTTATACCTGTATATAATAAGTTTCTCATAAGTAGCATTGGGGGCCCCCAACTTATAGGCATAACAATTACTGGAAACTCTGAACCTTGAGACTTATGCACAGTAGTTGCATATGATAGGGAAATTTCATCTAAAGATTTAAAATCATATTCAACTTCCTTTTCATCATCAAAAACAATAATCAAGGTCTTACTATCCTTATCTATCTCAGTAATAACACCCATATCCCCATTGAATATTCCCTCTCCATCTTCTACTTTTCCCTGATTATTATATATTTTCCATTTTAGATTATAGTTATTTTTCATCTGCATGACCTTATCTCCAACTCTATATATAATGGTTCCATACTGATATTCATCCTTATCTTCCCTAGGAGGATTCAACCTCTCTTGCAGACTAATATTTAACTTATTTACACCCACATCGCCCTTTTTCATAGGTGATAATACTTGTATATGATTAACAGGGTCTATTTCATAATAATTCGGTAACCTTTTAGAAACTAGGTCTAAAATAGTTTCTAAAACATTATCTCCACCGTACCTTTTCATAAAATAAAAATCCTTATCTTTCTTATTTAAAATTGGATACTCTCCCTTATTTATCCTATGAGCATTTACGATTATCATACTTTCTTCAGACTGTCTAAATATTTCATCTAGAACAACTACTGGTACCTTTTCTGAATCTATAATATCTCTTAATACGTTCCCTGGACCAACAGAAGGTAACTGATCTATATCACCTACTAAAACCACTCTACTTCCTGGGTTTATTGCTTTTAATAAAGATTGCATAAGGGAAATATCTATCATACTAGCTTCATCAATTATTATTAAATCTGCTTCTATAGGTTCTTCCTCATTTTTTAAAAAAGCCATTGCCTCATCTTCTAAAAAAGAATACTCTAAAAGTCTATGTATAGTACTTGCATCCCTGTTAGTAGTTTCGCTCATTCTTTTAGCAGCCCTACCAGTAGGAGCAGCTAGAACAACTTTTAAATTTAAGTCTTCACAGATCTTTATAATAGCGTTTATAGTTGTGGTCTTTCCAGTACCTGGACCACCTGTTATTACCATAAGTCCGTTATTTATAGATTCTTCTATAGCTCTTCTTTGCTTGCTAGCAAACTTTATTTTCTCTTTCTCTTCTATTTCAGATATTTTTTCTTGGATGTCTATCTTTGCTTTTTTTATTTTAACAGCTGCTAAATCGATAACCTTTCTAGCAACATAATTTTCTGCTGCATTAATCCTACTAAGATATACCTGCTTATCTTCTTTTCCTTCTACAATCATTATTCTATCTTCCATAGCTAGTTCCCTTAAATAGTTTTCCAAATGATCACTATCAATAGATAGTATCTCTGATGCTCTATTTAAAAGTAGTTTTGATGGTAAGTAACAATGTCCCTCTGCAAGTGACATATTTAACACATAGTTTAAACCAGCTTTAATCCTATTAGGATGTTCGCCTGAAATTCCCATATTTTTTGCTATTTCATCAGCTCTTTTAAAACCAATACCATATATGTCTTCAGTCAATCTATAAGGATTGTTTTGAATAATTTTTATAGTATCACTACCATACTTTTTATAAATCTTAATACTATAATTAACAGAGATATCATATTTTTGTAGAAAGATCATAATATCTCTAATTTCTCTTTGCTCTTCAAAAGCCTCAACTATAGATTCTAATGTCTTTTCTCCTATACCTTTAACCTTTAGTAGCTTATTTGGACTATATTGAATTATGTCTAAAGAATCCTTACCAAACTTCTTAACTATATTTTTAGCCGTTTTAGGTCCTATATTAGGTATAAGTCCAGATGATAAGTATTTTTCAATACCCTTAAGTGATGTTGGTATAACTTTCTCCATTTTTTCAAATTTAAATTGTTCACCAAACTTTTCATGATAAGTCATATCACCAACAACTTCTACAGTCTCTTCTACAGATAGAAAAGGAGCCATACCTACTATAGTTAGGTTGCCTTCATCCGTTGCTAACCTTGCAACAGTATAGCCATTCTCTTCATTTCTAAAAATAATATCATCAATAACACCTTCTATAGTTAACATCTAACTCCTCCTTTTTTAAAACTAACTTTATTATATCAGAAATTTAAAGTTAATTAAAAAACAAAAAATTACTTCTATTATTACTAAAGGTATATAAAAAAGTAGGTTAGAAATATTTCTAACCTACTTCAAATTTATAAAGTATTTATTTTTTTAAAGCTTCAACCTTATCAGTTCTTTCCCAAGTTAAATCTAAGTCACATCTACCAAAATGTCCATATGCAGCTAAATCTTTATAGATTGGTCTTAATAAGTCTAAATCTCTTATTATAGCTGCTGGTCTTAGGTCAAAGTTTTCCATTACTTTTTTCTCTATCTCTTCTTCTGATATCTTGCCAGTTCCGAAAGTATCAACGTAAATTGATAAAGGTTTAGCTATTCCTATACCGTAAGATACACCTACTTCACATCTATCTGCTAATCCTGCTGCAACAATATTTTTAGCCACATATCTAGCTGCATAAGCTGCTGATCTATCAACTTTTGTTGGATCCTTACCTGAAAAAGCTCCTCCGCCGTGTCTAGCAGTACCACCATAGGTATCAACTATTATTTTTCTACCAGTTAATCCTGCATCTCCAACAGGTCCACCAATAACGAATCTTCCTGTAGGATTTACTAAAAATTTAGTATCTTCATCAATAAGTTCTGCTGGAACTATAGCTTCTATAACATATTTTCTTAAATCTTCTCTAATTTGCTCTAAAGTAACATCTTCACTGTGTTGTGTAGATATTAAAATAGTATCTATTCTTACAGGTCCATTCTCATCATACTCTACAGTAACCTGAGTTTTACCATCAGGTCTTAAGTAATCTAATGTTCCATCTTTTCTTACTTTAGCTAATTGTCTAGCTAATTTATGAGCTAAGGATATTGGTAAAGGCATAAGCTCTTCTGTTTCATTGCATGCATAACCAAACATAATACCTTGATCTCCTGCACCTATTTTATCCATAGCATCTTTATCAGACTCTTTATGTTCTACTGCTGAGTCAACACCTAAAGCTATATCTGGAGATTGTTCATTTATAGATGTTAAAACTGCACAAGTATCTGCATCGAAACCATGTTGAATATTAGTATACCCAATTTCTCTTAAAGTTTTTCTTACTATCTTAGGTATGTCAACATAACAATCAGTAGTTATTTCTCCCGCTAACATTACCATACCTGTAGTAACTAAAGTCTCACATGCTACTCTAGCATCTTTATCTTGAGCTATTATAGCATCTAAAACTGCATCTGATATTTGGTCACAAACCTTATCTGGATGCCCTTCAGTTACTGATTCTGAAGTAAACAACCATTTTTTCATATATATTACCTCCTAAATAAAAAAAAAGACCTTTTAAAAGGTCTTAGTTTCCACGTAAAACCTCATCTCTCAGACTATGTCTGTGGGATTTAGCACCTTGTAATTTAATTACTGGTTGCCGGGTTTCCTAGGGCCCAGACCCTCCACCACTCTTGATAAGGATATATTATCTTGTACTATTATTCTAACATATCTATTCTAATAGTCAATATTTTAAAATAATTTATTCATAACTATCATATATATAGGTATAAAAAACAAACTTACTATTGTAGTTATAGAAACCCCTGCACTTATATATTCTCTATCTGATCCATAGCTTGCACCAACTACACCTAACTGAGTCATAACAGGCATTCCAGATAACATTATTAATACCTTTAAGCTAGTACCATCCACTCCGAAAAATATAGCTACTAATGCCATTATTATTGGTGATGCGATAAATCTCAATACTAAAAGATAAATCATAGATTTATCTACTTTTAAAGATTTTATACCACCTTCATATATTACGCCACCTATAAACATTAAGGATAAAGGAGTACTAATTCCTCCTAAATGACTCACCACTTCTAATGCAAATTCTGGAAGTTTAAAGTCTAATAAAACTAATATATAGCTTATAAACATAGTTATTAAAGGTAGTGAAAATATACCTTTTATATTTTCAAATATGGAATTCTTATTAGGATCTTTGTCTTCTTTCTTAAACTTTGGAACAAAGAGTGACCAAAAAATTAAATTATTGGCCAAATAATAGATAAGAACATATGGTATAGCCTCATCACCAAATATACTAACATTTACAGGGTAACCTACAAACATTCCATTTGCTAAGGTTATCATACTTACAAAACTTAATTTTCTATCCCCTTCTAGTCTTAAAATTCTAGCAAAAATAATAGCTAATAGACAAGAAAGTAAAATAGCCAAGATAGATATAAATATATATTTACCTGAGTTTAATAAAAGTTCCCTACTAAAACTTACAAAAAATGTTTTTACTGTCACAGCTGGTATACCTATATTCAAAATCAATTTAGATAAGAAGTTTTTGTCTTCTTTTTTATACCAACCTAAATGAGAAACTAACATTCCCATTCCTATTAATATAATTATTACACTTACAGTCTCAAAGGTTTCAGTTATCATTTTATGCCTCCTTATAACTTGTATATTAACAAGGGCTTTACTAATAGTCAACAAATAAATAGCTTAAACTTGAGACTATAAGTCCTGATGTCATTATTCCTAAACTTATGATAATTAGCGCTTTAGTCCGATCTAGCTTTAAAATATTTGCAGCTATAGAACTGGTCCAACCACCTGTAGTGGGCAGCGGTAGAGCTACAAGTATAAAAAGACCTAAATATTTATATTTTTTTATAAGATTCCTAGTTTTTTTCAGACTTTTTCTCTTTATATATTTCATAATTCTAGATAAGATATTAAATTTTTTTAAATATATATCTATTGGCTTAAATAAGTGTAATAATACAGGTACAATTAAAATATTTCCTAGACTACTTATTAATAAGCTTTTTTTCATAGAAAATCCAAGGCTCAATCCTAAGGGGATTGCCCCTTTTAATTCTACAACTGGCATCATAGCCATTAAAAACACATAGATTTCATCTTTCATTAAATTTCACCAATCCTAATATATTCTAATCACTATTGTATAATTTAAAAAGATATAAATCTTTTTGATTTTTTGAGATTTATTGAGGAATATAGAGTAAAATAAAGATTATAGGTTTTATTTAAATATATTTCTATTTTTTTGAGTTTGTATTTTTCAGTGACCTAGCCTATACTATAATAGTGCTTGAGACAGAGTACATACGTCGGGGCGTGGCGCAGTTTGGTAGCGCACATGGTTTGGGACCATGGGGTCGAAGGTTCAAATCCTTTCGCCCCGACCACTATATTCAAAGGTTAACTATACTTTTGAATTTTTTTATGTCCTTGTCTCTTACCAACTACTTTGTAGTTGTTTATATAAATTGTCGGGGCGTGGCGCAGTTTGGTAGCGCACATGGTTTGGGACCATGGGGTCGAAGGTTCAAATCCTTTCGCCCCGACCACATTCTAAAGAACCTTGTAAGTTTGAGCTTACTTGGTTTTTTTTTATATAATTTTAGATAATACTTAATATAAAGGAGGACACTATGAATAACCTATTAGAACGTTTTTTAAAATATGTGAAAATTGATACTAGATCTAACCCTAACAGTAATACTATACCATCAACAAAATCTCAGGTAGAATTTGCCCACCTATTAATTGAAGAAATGAAACAAATTGGGCTTAGCAATTGTTACTATGATGAAACTAGTGGATTTGCTATAGGAGAATTAGAAAGTAATATTGATAGAGAGGTAGACACTATAGGATTTATCGCCCATATGGATACAGCTGATTTTAATTCAGAAAATATAAATCCACAAATAATTGAAAACTATGATGGAGAATCTGATATTAATTTAGATAAAGAAGGTAAATATATATTAAGTCCAAGTAACTTCCCTAATCTTAAAAACTATAAGGGAGATACTTTAATAACTACAGATGGTACTACCTTACTTGGAGCAGATGATAAGGCTGGTATAGCTGAAATACTTACTGCAATGGAATTTTTAATTGCCAATCCAGATATAAAACACGGAAAGGTTAAAGTTGCCTTTGGACCTGATGAGGAAATTGGTAGCGGAGCTAATAATTTCAATGTTGAAGATTTTGGGGCTGATTTTGCCTATACAATTGATGGAGGCCCTTTAGGTGAGTTACAGTACGAGAATTTTAATGCAGCTACTGCAACTGTAGAGATTCAAGGAACCAATGTTCATCCAGGTTCTGCAAAAGGTAAAATGGTGAACTCACTTTTACTTGCACATAAAATTCAAGCTAGTCTACCTGAAAAAGATCTTCCTGAGCACACTGAAATGTACGAAGGTTTTTATCTTTTAGATGAAATGTCAGGAAATGTTGATAAGACAACTATGACTTATCTAATAAGAGATCATGATAAGGATAAGTTTGAGGCTAGAAAAAAGGCTCTTGAATATATAGTTAATAAAATCAATAAAGAGTTAGATGATGAAAGAATAAAATTAAATATTAAAGATTCCTACTTTAATATGAAAGAAGTCCTAAAAGATCATATGCATATAATTGATCTAGCTGAAAAAGCAATGCTTAGGTTAGATATTGAACCAATTGTAGACCCAGTTAGAGGCGGAACAGATGGTGCAAGATTATCATATATGGGACTACCTACACCAAATATTTTTGCTGGTGGAGAAAATTTACATGGTAGATATGAATTTGTATCCCTACAAACAATGGAAAAAGCATGTCAACTTATTGTAGAGATAATTAAACTTAACGCTAATCCTATGTAAAAATAAACCTCCTATAAATTTTATAGGAGGTTTATTTATTTCTATCATTTTAAACTTTTATAGGTTTAACTATAATTATCACCCTAGCTCCAGCTTTATCATTATTCTTTAAAACTACTTCCCCTCCATGAATTTTTGCCAACTTATTTGATATATATAGTCCTAGACCAGTACTACCAGAACTTTTTCTAGACTCATCTCCTCTATAAAATTTATCACTAGCATAGTTTAAATCTATACTTGTAAAACCTATTCCATTATCTATTATATTTATATCTACTTTATCCAATTTTATCTCAATATTTATATTTAATTTATTAGCTTTAGAGTAAGTTACAGCATTACTTACAATATTATCTAGAATAATACTAATAGCATCAATATCATAATAGTTTTCTTTACTATTTGTTCTATCTAGTATCTCTACTTCATAATCAAATCCATTTCTTATTAAATAGGGTCTATATTCTTCTAATTTTTCTTCTAAAAAATCTCCGATGCTTAAATATATAGGGTTCAATTTATAGTTTGATTCCTCTACCTTGGTTATCATATTGATATCCATTACCATTTTTAAAGCTCTATTAGTATTATTATTTATAGTAGTTACATAATCAAGCAGCCTATAGTCTTCTACTAATCCTAATAGAATAGCCTCTGAATAAGTCTGTATTACAGTAAGTGGCGTCTTTAGATCATGAGCTAAATTTGATAAATTTTCTTTTCTTAAGCTCTCAAGCTCCCACTGTTGTTTTAAAGAGGACTCTAGACTAGATCTCATCCTTTCAAAAGCTAAAAATAAATCTTTAAACTCATCATCGCCGTTATATTTAATAGTAAAATCAAGCTCTTTATTCTCTATTTTTTTACTAGCTTCTGATAATTTGCTTAGTGGGATTTTTAATTTATTAGAAATGTTTTTTGCATAATATAGGGAAAATATAATTATAAATATAAAAGGAATATATATAATAAATCCATCAATATAATTGTATATGGTATTATTATTAACCGATCTAGAGTTTAAGCTATATAATAATCCTACTGCTGCATAAAAATTATCATTCTCATCTATCAAAGGAAAAATCTTATAATACTTATTATTTTTTAAATAAGTTGTAGTATTAATTACATTTATAAAATTTTTATCTTTATCTACAAACTCTGTAAAATTACTAGCATATTGTATTTTTCCCTCTTTATCAAAAATTTGATATTCAATATATGGACTAGGGACTAAGTTATTTATAATATCCTTATTAGAAATATTTAAAACATCTAGCTTACTAATAGATGAAACTATTTCTGGAACTTGTTTCTCATAATGATTAGCAGGAAGAAAGTATTTATCAATAGAATAAATCCATAAAGCAAAACTTAAAAGACTAAATAAAAAACTAAGACCTAGAGTTTTAATAAATGATATTATAAACATTGATTTGAAACTATCTTTATTCATTAAAGATCCTCCCACTTATAACCTATTCCCCAAACTGTCTTTATATAATTTATAGAATTATCTATTTCATGAAATTTAGCCCTTATCTTTTTTATATGCTCTGTTATTGTCGATAGGTCTGACTCCCCATTAAAACCCCAGATTTTCTCATATATTAGTTCTTTAGGAAATACTTGACCAGGATTTAAACTTAATAATTCAACAATAGAAAATTCTGTTTTAGTAAGAGGAACAACTCTCTCATCTACTTTTACTATATAGCCCTTAAGATCAATTGTTAGGTTATTATACCTAATCGTATTAGAAGGGGTTACTTCTCTATTTTCACGTCTCAGATGTGCTTTAATTCTAAATATAAGTTCCTTCAAACTAAAGGGCTTACTCAAATAATCATCCCCACCCAATGCCAAGCCCTTTATAATATCCATTTCATCATCTTTAGCCGATAAAAAAATTATAGGGCAGCTAACCCTATCCCTTATTGACCTTATAACATCGTAGCCATCTATATCTGGCATCATTACGTCCAATAAAATTAAATCTGGTTTATATTTTGCCATCTCGATAGCTTCAAATCCATTATAAGCCTTTAATATTTTATAATTATTTGAAACTAAGGTATCAGATATAATATTAACTAAGTCTTTTTCATCATCCACAATTAATATTGTTTCCATCTTAACCTCCCAAAACTATTGTATAAGAAATATTGAAATAATATAAAGTATATATATATGCAGTGGATAAAAAACATAAAATAATTTTTTCATAGATCTACCCTTTTCACCATTATAGTTAATAAAAATTAATCCTGCTAAAGCTCCCATCCACTCGTAATAATCAGTAAACATTAGTTTGAAATTAATTCCTTCTATGAATATGATTGGCAGTATTATCATCCAAACTAAGGAAAATAAGATAAAGGAAATTGCTTGTACTTTTCTATTTTTTCTAGTTACATATAATATTAAGCCTAATAAAACTACATATATACCACCCTCTACTAGAAATATATAGGGAACTAAGCTAGTAAATATAACATACATTATATTTTTAAGTTCAATTGGTAAGGTCGAAGTACTTATAAACCTAAAAAATATATAACTTATAACTACTGTTGAAGCAATTGTTAAAATTCCCTTAATCCACTTTTTCTCTTTAATAAGGTCGATACCCACAAACATGATAATCAATAAAGAAAATGTTTGTAATATACCATTTTGCGGAAAGAAATTATCTGATCTAATAAGATCTGGTGAAAATGAAATATAATATTTAACTAAACTCATAATTAGTCCCATTAAATAAATTTTTAAAAAATATTTCTTTTTATTAGAAGTATGACAATACCCCTCAACCATAGTAAATAAAAATAGTCCTCCTGATAGTCTACCAAGCCAAGAAAACCAAATTGGTATAACTCCTGTAAAATCAAAAATATAATGAATGTGATCAAATAACATTAATACTAGGGCCATTATCTTTAAATCAAAAGATGTTAGCCCTTTTTTTGTTTTTTCTATTTCCATATTAATCCTCCTTTATATAATTTATATATTATTTCTTATTTATAAAGATTTTATAAAGATTATATAAGTAATTAATAAAAACATAGGTATAACTTTATTTATAGTCAGCAATTAATATTTAGTCTTAAATATAACAAAAAAAACACCAAAAAATATATACTTTTTGGTGTCTTTTAAATTATATAAAATTTTATATTCTTTATATTAAGTTTCTTTTAATACCTATATACTAACTTCATCCTTTATCTTAAGATCTAAAGCTTTAGATTCTCTAATCATTAAAATTGTTGATACTATAGCAGAGATTATATCTGAAATTGGATAGGATATCCAAACTCCCATAGCTCCCATATCCATAAATTTAACTAAAAATATAGATAGTGGAATCATTATTATTAATTGTCTAAGTACTGCTATTGTAACTGAATATCTAGCTTTACCTATTGATTGATAATAGAAAATTGATACATAATAAATACTTATTAAAGGCATTACAAAAATCATTATTTTAAATGCCTCTGATGACAATTTTATAATTTCTTGATCCTTTATAAAAAATCCCATAAGCGTTTCTGTAAAAACCATGCCTATAAGCCAAAGAGTTCCTGTTGTTATAGTTGCATAAATAACTGTTTTTTTCACCACTGACTTTAGCCTAGAGTAATTTTTTGATCCAAAATTATAGGCAGCTATAGGTTGCATGGCTGAAGCCATACCAAACATAGTTATAAACAAAAACATATATACCTTAGTAACTACTCCTAAGACAACTATAGCCTGATCTCCTTCTGCATCAGCTAATAAATTATTTATAAAAGCCATAACTATACCATCTTCAGCTTCGATTATAAAAGAAGATATCCCAACAAGTAGTAGTGGAACTATTATCTTTTTATTTAATTTAATTCCTTTAATATTATAATCTTTTCTAACCTTTCTTAAATGACCATAGGCATATAAAAATCCTGCTATTTGAGAAGTTGTCGTTGCTATTGCAGCACCCTTAACTCCCATTCCTGCTCTGACTACTAAGAAGTAATCTACTATAACATTTAATATAGCTCCTAAACTAGTGGCTATTATAGATATTTTACTATTTCCTAAAGATAACATAACATGTGAAGTAAAAGTTGTTAAACTTAAAAATGTACTTCCTAAAATAACTATACTTAAATAATCTTTTGCATAGGGAAGAATTTCCTCACTAGCACCTAAAAACTTCAGTATTGGATTAGAAAATATATAAGTTACTATAGTTAAACTAATCATAACTACTATAGTTAGACTAAATCCATTAGCTAAAATCTTCCTACTTTTCTCATAATTTTTTTCACCATTAGCTCTTGAAAATGAAGTTGATGTTCCTATTCCAAACATAATGCTAAGTGCTATAATAATTCTTTGAATAGGGAAGACTATTACTAAGGCTCCTATTCCCAGCTCTCCTACAATATTCCCTACAAATAGGGTATCTACCATATTGTATAATTCTGATACTAACATTGATATTATTATTGGAATGGAAAACCTAAATAATAATTTTCCGATACTTTCCTTTCCAAACATATCACTACGACTACTCATTATATAAAACCTCCATTATTAAGTCATACTTTAAAATTGTATCATATTTAATAAAGTCTTTCATTGACTTACTTACTAACTTTAGAGTATTTTATTAATATTTAGCTTACAATAAGAATAATAAAAATTAAATAATATTAAAAAGCTCCTATCTAAACTTTAAAAATACCATGGTTTTACCTTCTAGCTTTAAACTTAAATTGGAAAATTTCCCAGATTTTAAAGTTCTAAAACTACGTTTTGGTACTAAAAAATCTTTAAATTCAATTAAATTTTCAGAATTGATATTTCCATAAAGTTTATAAAGATAGCTAGGGGAGGAGTTTTTATCATTTAATTTAAAGATAGAACATAAAAAATCTCGATCTAAATTATATAATCTTAAAGATAGATTTAACACTTCTGTATCAGTATTTATAATAATAGCCTCATAGCCTCTTTTTGACCTGGTAAAGGTGATAAATTCATCTTCATATATAATATCACCTAATCTGGAATAGAAAAAATAAAAATAATAGGCTAAAGTCCTAAACCCTAAACTCGTAAATATAGTCAATTCATCAGAAAATAATTCTTTGTCGTTTCTCGGAAATACGCTTGGTATAAGCTCCCTTTCTAATTTTAAAAATTCATAAAGTTTAAAGATGCCATCCATACTATTAGAATCTATATCACATTCTTTACAAGTGGCTAACTCAACTTCAAAACCTGAATTTTTAATTATATCTATTAAGTTTTTTCTAACATGAGAGTTCATACTTATTTCAGGTGTAAATAGTATCTTTTTAAACTTTAACTTATCCTTTAGATCTAGAAGGATATCTCTATTTAAGTCAGTATAACTATTTATCATAAGTTTATTATTAATTTTTAAACTTTTTATAGTAATCTCACCTAGATTTATCGATCTTTTAATTGTTTTATATTTTAAGTTATATCTATCATAAGACCTAAGATAAGGTATTAGATAGTCTAAAGCTTCCGACAAATCTTTATATTCTACAACTCTTAAACTATCTAATTCTTCATCTGTCTTACTATTTTTAAATCTATAATCTTGAGGTGTCATACCATAAATTTTTTTAAAATGTTTATTATAGTATCTAACATGGGAAAAACCAACTTCTAAACTTATTTCTGAAATAGCCATCTTAGTTGATAAAAGAAGTTTCCTCGATTCCTCAACTCTTATCTTATTTAAAAAATCATTAAATCCCTGACCAAAAATATCCTTAATTTTATAAGATAAATACTGAGGTGTTAAATACTCACTTTCAGCTATCTGTTGAAGTCTAACCCTCTTATAATAATTTGTTTTTATATAGTTAATTATCCTTGTAAATCTTTCAAGCTGTATATCATCTTCCTTTAAACCTTCGCTCTCGTAAAATAAGTAATGAAAATTATTAGATAAATGATATAGCATAGACCCTAATTCTTCATCTAATCTAGTTTTATATCCATCCCTTTTATTAAGTTTTTCATAATATAAAATAGCCAATTGCTTTCTTAATTTCTCATATCTAGCATCAGACTGCTGGCTATAATCAAGAGTATTTGTATAGTAATAAATAGGGCTATCTTTCATCTTAAAGTCTTCTAAAAAATTTGGTGAAATATCTATAATTAAGACTAAGTTATCTTCTTCAGTAGACTTTATATAATATATCTCCTCCTGATTAATTATTTCAATATAAGATTCCCTTAACCTATACTCTTCATTTTCCATACCTACAATAATGCTACCTTTTAACAAAAATAATATCCTGGTTGAATCCTGCCAGGACAAAGGGTAGTTCTCTATACTAGCCAAACTTATTTTAAGACTATTATTTCCATATTTTATATACCTTTTCTTCATACTATCTCTCCATATAAATTAAGAGAAGCTTAAGCTTCTCTTAACCCTTTTCTATATTTCTATGTCCAAAACCTACAAGGCTCTCAACATCAAAAGAAAATATTATTCCCGTTCCGGCCTTTTTCAATTCTCCAGCCTCCGTCATTGCACGCATGATTTGTTCTCTTTTAGACTCATCAGTAAGAATTATTATTATTTCTTTAGCTGATTCTACACTGATATTAAAAAATCTTTTAGCCTCAGTTTCACCTGTTCCTCTACCAAAAAATATTGTAGCTCCTGCTGCACCAGCTTCCTTTGCACTATCTACTACAGCATCAGCCTTACCTCTTTCAACAACCCCTATTATACATTTTACATCTTCCATTACTATCCTCCTACTTTTATTATATTTTCGTCATTATTCCCAAAATCATAACAGATATCATCGAGCCTACTGATGTTAATCCTACAACACCAAACCCCGCTAATAAAGGGTCTATTCCTTCTATAACTGAAGCTAATCCTACAGCTAAAGCCATATTTATAGGAATGTTTACCGGTCCAGTTGTAGCACTCGCTGCATCAAAAGCTACTGTATTAAAAGGCTCTGGAGTAATAAATACAAGTCCAACCACGACCAATAATAAAGGAACTATTATTTTAATAAATGGTATATCATATAAAATCCTGGCCAATCCTATAAGCATTCCTCCGCCAAATCCTACCGCTACACCATGAATCAAGACTTTATTCGGTATAGCTCCTGCCGATAACTCCTCTATCTCTAAAGCTAAAGACTTAAGCCCTGGCTCTACTAGAGTAGCAAAATAACCAATTATAAAACTAATTATAAGAACAATCCATTTCTTTTCTATATAAACAAAGTTGCTCCCTACTGAATCTCCTAGGGGAATTAAACTCAATTCAACACCTTGTAAGAAAAAATGTAAACCTAAGACAGTCATAATAAAACCTAGAATAAACTGTTTATTATTATGAAGAGGTTTTTTAAATACTAAAAGTTGCAAAATCAATAAAATTCCTGCCAAGGGTAATACACTAGTTATAGTATCCCACAATGCTGACAATTCTTCACTTCCTTTCATATCTCCACTCCTTTATAAAATTATAGACGAATGTATTAATATATATTATAACATATTTTAAACTTTAATCTTTTTAATACTTTATAAAGTTTTTATTAGGGCTTTTTCTTTATTTTGTTGTATAATGGGTAGTGGAATATTAAAGGGGGGAATTTTCATGAAAAAAGAAAAATTTGTACCAGAAGTTAAAACTACATTAAGATCTAGAAGTATCGTGATTCCAGAGGCTATTTATAAGGCCAGTGGAATTAAAATTCTAGGAAAAAGAATTAAATCACTATTGTTTACTACAGATGTGGCTATAATAAAAAATAGTAACGCCAGTTCCATAATGGCTGTCTACCCTTTTACACCACAATTATCTATTACTCAGGCAATAATAGAGACTTCACCTGTACCTGTATTTGTAGGAGTTGGTGGAGGATTAACAACAGGAAAGAGATCAGTAGCAATTGCTATGCAAGCTGAACTTTTAGGGGCCTATGGGGTTGTGGTAAACGCTCCCACATCTAATGAAGTAATCGCAGAAATGAGCAGCGTTCTGGATATTCCTATAATCGCTACTATAGCATCAAGACATGATGATTTCGAAGGTAAATTAAAAGCAGGCGCTAAAATATTCAATGTTTCAGGTGGATCTAACACCACTCTTGTTGTTAAAATGCTTAGAGAAAAATTTGGTGATAAGGTTCCTATAATAGCAACTGGAGGTCCTACTGAAGAGTCTATCTTAGAAACTATTGAAGCAGGTGCTAATGCTATAACCTATACACCACCAAGCAGTTCTGAAATATTTGCAGGCATAATGCAACAATACAGAGTTGATAAAAAGCAATAAATTTTACAGCCAGTCAACAAAAGTTGACTAAGGCTGTTTTTTACTATTATATATAACCATCTAACCCTCTTACAGAAATTTCACCAGAGTATAATTTCTCTTTACTACCATCTTTTTTCTCTACTAACAGCTGTCCATCCTCTAAAAAATCTAAAGCCTTAGCTTGATAACTATCTTTAGGACCTATCACTTTTATATCTTTTCCTAAAACCTCACTGTAAGCTCTATTAACCTCTAAAGCTTTATTCATACTAGCATCTAATTTAAATTCATCATATAAAAGTTCAAAATTATTTAAAAATCTACTTAAAAGTTCCTTTCTTTTTACTTCTTTACTTTCTATTTTTATAGAGCTGGCTCTAGACTTTAATTGTTTTGGTATATCTTTACTATCTAAGTTTACATTAATTCCTATACCTACTACTATATAATCTAAGTAGTCTATATCTCCTTTCATTTCTGTTAGTATTCCTGATATTTTTTTCTTATTTATAAGTACATCATTTGGCCATTTAATACCAGCTTTTATACCTAATTCTTCTAAAGCTAATACTAATGCCGCTGCTGCTATTAGGGTTGTTCTGCTTGCATAAATAGGATGTAACTTTGGTTTTAATAAAAGACTAAAATATATTCCTTTGTTTTTTGGAGATATCCAATCTCTTCCCATTCTCCCTCTACCTAAAGTCTGCTCCTCACTAACGATTATAAATCCTTCTTCTTTATCTTTTGCCATCTCTTTCATTAATTTATTAGTTGAGTCTACAGTATCTAGATATAATACATCTCTTCCTATATACTTAGTTTTAAGGCCAGTTGCTAACTCTGCATAGCTAAGTCTATCAGGACTATTTACTAGCCTATAACCTAATCTTGGTGAGGATTCTATTTCATAACCTTCCTCTTTTAACTTATTTATATGCTTCCAAATAGCAGATCTAGTCATATTAAAACTATCTGATATCTTTTGACCTGAGATATAATCTTCTTCCCTTTTTAAAATTTCTAATACTTTATCCTTCATATTACCTCCTAATAAAAAAGACTAGAATAAATTCTAGCCTTCTAATAAGTCCTTAAGTTGACCCTTAACAATATATTCTGTATCTTTCAACTCATCAATTGTAGCCTTACCTAGTAAAAGCATAATTACCTTAAGCTTGTACATAGTAGTTTCTAAATATTTATCTGCCGTTTCATAGCCACCATGAAGTAAATAAGAAATTAATTCGCCAGCAATGCCTGTAATATCAGCTCCTAAAACTATTGCCTTAACAATATCTAAACTATTTCTTATCCCACCACTGCCTATTATACAAATATCTTCTGCTACTTCCTTTGCCTTTATAATAGACATAGCAGTAGGTATACCCCAACAATAAAGTTCTGATAGATCGATATCTCTATTTCTTAAATTTTCTATCTCTATAAAGTTAGTTCCACCACTTCCTGATATATCTATATACTTTACTCCTACATTATAAAGCTTATTAGCAACTTCCTGAGATATACCAAGACCCACTTCTTTTACAATTAAAGGCTTATCTATATTATTGCTTATATGTTCTATATTATCTAATATGCCTCTAAAGTCTCTATCTCCTTCTGCCATAACTATTTCTTGTCCGGGATTAAGATGCAGCTGTATAGCATCACCATCTACTAAATCTAAAGCCTCCTGACACTCTTCTAAAGAAGCACTTGCAGATAAATTTGATATAACTATACCATCCTCACCTACAATATCCCTAACAACACTAAAGGAATTTATACATTCCTCTTCTCCCTCACATAAAGCTATAGTTTGGGATCCAACTGCTATTGGTATTTTAAATTTCTTAGCTAATTTAGCCAAGTCCCTATTGATACTCTCTGTAAATTCAGACCCTCCTGTCATTGCATTAATCATTACAGGATAGTTTATTTCCTTATCTAAAAACTTTACTTTTGTTGATATGTCATCAAAGTTTAGACCTGGTAAGGAGTTGTTTGATAAAAATACATCTCCTAATAGAGTATCTCCTTCGTACATAGTCCTTAAATAGTTCTCAACATGTTCTTTTTTTCTTAATTTTCTCATCTTTTACACCTCTACCTAAACTGTCTAGAATATAGTAATATCTCAAATAATCCTAACTACCATACCTTTTCTTCAATATATGATAATGCTTCATTTATCAAAGATAGTATGTAAACATCTCTATCATCCTTAGATAAAATATTTTCATCTGTAATTAAAGATAGGTACTTTCTAATTATTGCTGGACTAATACCTTCCTTTAGTTTGGATGTATTTTTATAACTATTTAATAAATCTTTATTTAAACCTCCATTATTAGATATGGGAGTTTTTTCACTTCCTATTAGGTAGTCTGTTAAAGACTGTCTGTAAAGTTTTAATATGTCTTCTCTTCTCGATGATTCTGGATATTCTGTAATAAAACTTTCTAATTTCATAACTCTAGCTGCCAATTCATCATAACTAAGGCTTATTTGTCCATTAATTATATTTGGATTATCAATATAATTAGCCATTATATTTAAGTAGTTTGAAGTTGACTCTAAACTATCTGGTCCAAACTTTAGCAATTCATCATAGTTAACACTAACATGGATTTTATTTTCTCCAAGCCTAATTTTATAACCTGAATCTAAAATATTAGATATTAACTTCTCAAGATCCTTATTAGCTAAAGTATGAATGTTTTTCTCATTTAAAAATATACTTTCATCACTTAATGAACTTATTTCTTTAAAGTTCTCTTGACTATTTAGCTTCTCTTCATAAGTATATATATTTTTTTCCAGGATATCTTCTAAGGATAGAACCATTTTACTAGCTTTTTCCTTTCCCACAATCTTAGCATTTTCATCTATATACTTATAAATTTTATTATAATTACCTTCTGATTCTAACTTTGCAAAGGTTTCCATAATTTCAACTATCTTTTCTCTATCTAGCTTTTCTTGATCCTCTTCTAAAAGAGTAGTCTGAGCTTCAGTGTCATTTTTTATATCGTTGCACGCCGAAAGCGATAGTAACAAACAAGAACCTACTATCACTATGAGTAGTCTTTTTAATTTTTTCATAATATCCCTTCCTATTTAAAATAGTCTCTAACTATAGATATTATATACTATTAAGATTAAGATTTCATCATTATAAGAAGATTATCCCTGGTAATTTATATAAGTATACCTATCAACAGCATCATATTTTGAAAACTCCAAGCTTACAAGAGAAAATTTTTCTAAATTAAATTTGGAGAAGAAACTGTATTCCTTGCCTATTTGGGGCTTAAAACTTTCTATTTCTCTTCCATTTACTATTAGTCTAAACTTAAAAACTTCATCATTTATCTTAAATTTTATTTTATTACCTATATCCATATCCACACTTGCATTTAATTTTTTAGAAATCTTTTTTCTCCTTTGAGCTAAATTTAATACTCTAAAAAAATTTTTATATGCTATTTTTTCTAAATCTTCCTGACTATATCCTGATTTTTTAAGAAGTTCAAATATTTTATTAAGCTCTGATGAATCTTTTAAATCCTCTGGTAGCTTAGCACCATCAAAATCAGATCCTAATGCCACATGATCTATTCCTACTAGTTTAACTATATAATCTATATGATCTATATAATCTTTTAATGTTGAATTGGACTCTGATAAAAAACTATCTGCTAAAACCACACCTACTAGACCATTAGATTTAGCAATAAGTTTTAACTGCTCATCCTTTAAATTCCTTCTATGACTTCTTAAATTATAAACACCAGAATGACTAGCAATCAATGGTAAATTTGTAATTTTAGCTATATCATAAAAACTCTCTTCACTTATATGAGAAACATCTACCAAAATTCCTAAGTTTTCCATAATTTTAAGAGTCTCTTTTCCTAATTTACTAAGACCTTTAAAAGACTTAGTCTTAGCATCAGAATAAACTCCTGCAACCCCCTGAGCTAAATTGTTTGAATAATTCCAAGTTAGTCCTATTAAGCTTACCGAAAGATCATCCATTTGCTTTAGAATATCTACATAGTTACTTTCATTTATAAAATATGCTCCTTCAATAGATAGTAACGCAGCTACTTTATCCATAGCTATAATTTTTAAAATTTCTTCAGGATTCCTAGCTAAGGCCATTCTATCTTTATTTATCTCTATATTGTGATATAGACCATTAATAATACTTAAAGTTTTAGATAATGATTTATCTACTAAAACCTCATTGTCGTAATAGCCCTCTGTAAAAGCTGCAAAAATTGGAGCATTTAGTCCTGAGCTTTCCAACTTATCTAAAGTTATATGTAAATCTAACTTATCTGA
Organism: Tissierellales bacterium; assembly: GCA_030146915.1. Classification (GTDB taxonomy): domain Bacteria; phylum Bacillota; class Clostridia; order Tissierellales; family Tissierellaceae; genus JASLAT01. The sequence continues at coordinate 109,669 of JASLAT010000005.1, read as the reverse complement.
TAAATCTTTATTTACTAGTAAACTTTCTTCATCTATAAGGTGCATTATGGTATCGTTATGACCATCCATTATTATTTTCATATTTCCTCCTAGTTTAAATCATAATCTTTTAGTTTTTTATAAAAATTACTTCTACTCATCTCTAATGATTTCATAGCCTTTTGTTTGTCCCCCTTATAAATATTAAGGGTTTGTCTTATTATTCTTTTTTCTGATAAAGCTACTAACTCCTGAAAACTTTTTTTATCTTCTTCTATATCATCAAAATCTTCATTAAGGACTATATCTTGACTTAATATTAAATTATGATCTGTTAAATTTACAGCTCTTTCTAAAACATTTTCAAGCTCCCTTATGTTTCCCGGCCATGAATGCAAGTATAATTTCTTCATAGCCTCAGGCGACAGTTCCTTCCTAGATAAACCAAGTTCTTTAGAAATTCTAGGTAGTAATATATTAACCAACTGACTAATATCTTCCTTTCTCTCCCTTAAAGAAGGAATCATTATAGGCAAAACATTTATCCTATAATAAAGATCTTCCCTAAATCTACCCGCTAGGATTTCCTCTTCTAAATTTTTATTAGTAGCAGTAATAATTCTTACATTTACCTTAATTTTCTTACTTCCTCCTACCCTATAAAAAGTCTTGCTTTGAATACTTTCTAGTAATTTAGCCTGTAAACTAACTGGAATTTCTGCTATTTCATCTAAAAATAAACTACCACCATCTGCAATTTCAAAATAACCTTTTTTTCCTCTTTTACTAGCACCAGTAAAAGCCCCTTCTTCATATCCAAATAACTCTGATTCTAAAAGATTTTCTGCAATTGCACCGCAATTTACACTTATAAAAGGTCCCCTACTAAATTCACTATTTTTATGAATAAGTTTAGCCAAATAACTTTTACCAGTACCACTCTCTCCTAACAATAGTAAGTTAGATTTGGACCTAGATGCCCTATAAGCTAGACGTTTTACCTCTAATATTTCTTTACTCTCTCCGATGAAATTTTTAAAAGCTTTATTTAGTAAATTATCTTCATATAGCTTATCTTCCGCTTTCTTTAATTTTATAAAAGCTTGATCTCTTTCATGTTTAGTTTCCTCTATATCAGTTATATCTTCTACTTTTAGTGCGGCTCCTAATAAATTTCCCTTATCGCTTACTGGAACTATGCTACATAAGGTTTGAATTCCATTTATCTCCTCTTTTTTAGATATAACTCTTCTCTTTGCTCCACTAGCTATATTTAAAAACTCATCTATAATATAGTTGCTCCTATTTACCTCTTTTATATTCTTGCCTATTAACTTAAAGTCGCTACTATTTTTTCCCTTATCTAAATACTTTTTACCTTTTAATATATTTTTTATTGATTCATCCCTAGCTGTATATCCATAATGCTGAAAAAATTTAACATCTTTTGTAACCCTATCTAATACAACCATATGTCCTATTGAATTATTATATTTTATTTCATAACTCTCATCTTCTACTCTAATTCTAATTAATCTATTAGCAAAATCTATATCAGAATCAACTCCAATATTTTTTACTAAACCACTATAGCTTAAGAGCCCATTTTTATATTTTCTATCTCGTTTTATAAAAATCGGCTCTATGCCCTTATATCTATATTGACCTATAGCTATAAAGGCATCTCCTTCATTTATATCAATATTTTCTAAACCTAAAAGTGATAAGTCTTCTCCTTTTAAACCTCCATCATCTTGACCTAAAGAATTATTTGCAATAATAATAATATCACCCTTCTCTAATTTTCCAGAAGGGTGGCTTTTATCAAGGCTTTGGTTTATTTTAAATATCTCCATTGCCCTCTTATTATATATTTGTATTATACCTTGCTTATCTATAACTATAAAACCCTCGCTCATCATATCTGTGAAGATTTTTATATATTTATTTTCATCCAGTATCATATAATATCTCATCCTTGCCTTAGAGTTTATATATATTATAACACTAAGAATAGACTATATTAAAGAATTTTCTGTTATTTTAATAATTCCTTTATAAGTATCTACAACTGCATCAACCATAAAAGGTAGAGTAAGAGTAGGTTCACAGTGACCTGCTTGAAAATTCGAAACAACAGGCTTATTTAGATCTGCTAGGTAATCATTAAAGACCTCATCCAAGGTTAGGCTATCCTTTTTCTTAGGAAGACAATCTTTAAAATTTCCCAATATTATAGCTTCTGCATTATCTAATAAACCTGACAATCTAAGTTGATTTAACATTCTATCTATGTTCCTAGGTTCTTCTTCTATTTCTTCTAAAAACAAAATCTTTCCCCTAGTATCTAAAGCATATTTTGTTCCTATTGTATCTGCTATTAGAGATAAATTTCCTCCTACTAGCTTACCTTCTGCCTTTCCTGAAGACAGTACCTTAAGTTTTGACTGATCAATATTATCTAAGTTATAATTTTCTCTTTTTTTCATCACAGCCTTAAGTAAACTTTCCTTTGATTGCTCAGAAAAATCATGAATCATATCAGAAGTACCCATTGGTCCATGAAAGGTAACCATATTACAAAGCTGATTAAAAGCTGTATGCAAAGCAGTAATATCACTATATCCTAAAAAAACTTTAGGATTATTACTAATTAATTCATAATCTAATAAATCTAAAATTCTAGGGCTACCATAACCTCCTCTTGCACAGAAAATCCCATCAACTTCCTTATCTTCAAACATATTATTTATATCTTCTGCCCTTACTTTATCATCTCCTGAAAGATACCCTCTTTTTTCATAAGGACTCTTTCCCATTTTTACTTTAAAACCATAAGATTCTATTAAACTTTTCATCTTATCAACTTCTTCTCTATTAGTACCACTAGCTGGAGATACTATTCCAATAGTATCTCCTATTTCAAGTGCCTTAACTTTTTTAACTTTATCCATATTTCCTCCTATAAGAAAAATATCCTAGTTATATAAATAGCTGATAACATTCCAACTAAATCCCCTATCAAACCCACACTAACAGCATGTCTATGCTTCTTAATAGCTACTGAACCAAAGTATACCGATAGTATATAAAAAGTCGTATCAGTTGATCCCATCATAACAGATACCGTCCTACCAATTAATGATTGTGGTCCATAGCTGTTTACTATTTCTGTCATAACACCTCTTGAACCACCTAAAGGTCTTACTAGAGCTAAAGGAAGAACCTCTACTGGAATTTTAAGTAAATCTGTTACTGGAGAAATTGCCCTACCTATAATATCCATTGCTCCTGATGCCCTAAATACACTAGATGCTGTCATCATAGCCACAACAAAAGGAATTATTCTAATTGCTGTGTTAAAACCTTCTTTAGCACCTTCTGTAAAAACCTCATAAACTTTGATTTTTTTAAATAAACCATAAGATACGAATATAAGAACTACAATCGGTATAGCATATATTGATAAAGCTTCAACTATGGATATAAACATTACTTTTCCTCCTTCTTACTAGCTAATTTATAATTATATTTGTCCTTTTTCTCTAAAATTTTTGCTGCTAAAACTGCAGCTATAGTTGATAAACTTGTAGCTATTAAAGTAGGTCCTATAATTTCTGTAGGATTTTTTGATCCTGCTGCAGCTAATACTGCTACAGTTGTTGCAGGTATAAGCATAACTGATGAGGTATTTATAGCTAAAAATGTAACCATAGCATTACTAGCTGTGTCTTTTTCCTCATTTAATTCCTGTAGTTCCTTCATGGCTCTTATACCTAAAGGAGTAGCTGCATCTCCTAGTCCTAACATATTAGCTGCTACATTCATTACTATAGCTCCCATAGCCGGATGGTCCTCTGGTATATCTGGGAAAAGTTTTACTAAAAGTGGTCTCACAAAATTAGCTATTTTATCTACAACCCCTGATTCTTCCGCTACATTCATCAAACCCAACCAAAAAGCCATTACCCCTATAAGTCCTAAGGATATTTCTACCCCTGAATTCGCTCCATCAAATAAAGCCTGTGTAACCTCTTCTATATTTCCTGTAAATATTCCAACTATTATTCCTATAATTAATAAACCAGCCCAAATATAATTAATCATATAATCCTCCTCATAATCATAACTACAATTATTACTAACTTTAAATATCGTTTTTTATTAGATCTTGATAAGTCTCTCTTTTTACAATTAACCTATCTACCCCCTTATTAACCATAACAACAGCAGCTTTTCTTGCCTTATTATAATTACTAGACATAGAATAGTTATAGGCTCCTGTAGAGAAAATACCTATATAATCTCCATGCTTTAGTTTAGGTAAAACTATATCTTTTATAAGAATATCTCCAGATTCACATCTCTTACCTGCTATAGTTACAAGCTCTTTTTCCCTCTTACTATCCAAATTATTAAGAAGTTTAGCCCTATATTCTGCCCCATAAAGACTGGGCCTAATATTATCTGTCATACCTCCATCTACACTGACATACTTTCTAACATTTTTAATATCCTTTATACTTCCTACCTTATAAATAGTCATCCCTGCATTAGCTACAAGCCATCTTCCTGGCTCTATAATAACCCTAGGCCTAGCTATATTATTCTTTCTACACAAAGATATAATTCTCTCCATTATAGGATCAATAAAATAAGACAAGTCCTTACTAGAACCTATTTTTAAATGGTCTACACCATAACCTCCACCAGTATTTAACTCTTTTGTTAATAAATTATAATTTTCCTTTAAATATAAGATTAAATCTATAATATAATCTATAGCCTCTATATGACTTTTAGAATTATCTAACTGTGATCCTATATGAAAATGCAAACCACTATAATTAAGATATTTATAACTAGCTAGTAAATTAAATACCTCATCGATAGAATCTTTATTAAGACTTATACCAAATTTAGAGTCTTCTTGAGCCGTTTGTATATAACTATGTGTATCACTATCTACACCAGGACTTATTCTAAATAATATATTTATATTTTTTTTATATTTTTCTGATAGTAATCCTAAAAGCTCAAGTTCATATAAATTATCAACAACTATTCTACCTACATCTAGTTTTAAGGCTAAATCTAGCTCTTCTTTAGACTTATTATTACCATGAAATATAATCCTATCCATAGGAAAATCTACTGAGTAGGCAAGATAGAGCTCCCCTCCAGATACAACGTCTAAACCTAAAGGACTATCCTTTATAATTCTTGCCATTTCCTTATTTAAAAAAGCTTTAGAAGCGTAAGCAGCAAATGTATTATCATATTTATTTAAAAAATCACTTTGAATTTCTTCTATCCTGCTATGGATAAAGTCTTCATCCATTAAATATAAAGGTGTACCATATTTTTCAGCCATTTTCACTGTATCTATTCCTGCGAAAACATAATTTTTCATAAAATCATCTCCTATAATATTTTTCAATATATAGTAGATGCAAGTTAGCTGCCAAGATTTCTCATGTATTTTTAGACATTTTTTCCAGTTTTACAGAATATTCTTGAAATTCAAAGTCTTATAAATCCTAAAATATAGATATTAGTCTATATTTTAGGATAATTTTAATCTTCCTTATATACTTTATCTAGGAAATGATATCCTGCAGGATTTAATTTAAAACCTTTAATATTTTTATTAATTCCAGCATTTTGATTATTAAAGTATAGTGGGTAAATAGGTAATTCTTCATTAATTATTTCTTGTATTGTGTCATAAATTTTAACTCTTTTTACAGGATCTAACTCCATTCTTCCTTCCTCTATCAACTCATCTACTCTAGGGTTTACATAAAAAGATCTATTTCCTGCCTGACCTAACTGGTCTGAATGAAGTAATAAAGAATAAGGATCATCAGCATCTCCAGTTGAAACAGTAGCTGCTAATAAAAAAGCATCGTGTTCACCATTTCCAACTTGCTCTATAAATGCACCCCATTCTGAGGTTTTTACATTTACATTAACCCCTATATGTCTTAATTGTTCCTGCATTATCTCAGCTATCCTAACTCTTATATCACTATCACTAATCATAAGTTCTAAATCTAATCCATCTTCAAATCCTTCTTTAGCTAAAAGTTCCTTTGCTAAGTCTGGATTATAATCATAACTATTATAGGTTTTTTCACCCGAACCTATAACATTTTTATTTAAAAGTGAATCTGCCTTCTTAACCGTATCATAAAGAACAACTTCGATAATATCATCCATATCTATTCCATAAGCAATAGCTTTCCTTATATTCTCTCTATCAAAAGGCTCTTTTTGATTATTAAAACCTAGGTAGTGTACTGTAAAAGAATCATCTGTTATATACTCTAACTCATCATTATCTTTTATTATACTCATGTTAACTGGATCTATTTCATAAGCTATATCTATCTCGCCAGTTTCCAAGCCTATAGTTCTATTGTTACCTTCAGGTACTATCTTAAATACTATCTCTTCTGATTTAGCTTTTTCTCCAAAATATTCATCGAATCTTTCTAACTTTATACTATATCCTGGATCCCATTTGGCTAACTTAAATGGACCTGTGCCTATAGGATTCTCTCCAATATCTTCACCTGATTTTTCTACTACTTTCTTGCTCATAATAGCTGCAGCGGGACTAGCTAATTTACTCATAATAGTTGCTGATGGTTCATAAGTTTCTACTTGTATTTTATTACCTTCTACCACCCTAATATCCCTAACGTCCTCCAAAATATGACTAACTAGAGGAGTTTTTCTACTTCTATCTAAAGAAAACTTTACATCTTCCATACTTAAATCTGAACCATCATGAAACTTAACATTTTCTTTTATTTTAAACTCTATAGTCTTATCATCTATGTTTTTCCAACTCTCAGCTAGGTCTCCTACTAACTCTCCATCTTCTGTAAACTTTACCAAATTACTAAATATTTGAACCCTAACCCTATTGGAACCTTCATCATTAGAACCATGTGGATCAAGTGAAGTTGCATCTCTATCTTGAGCTACAACAATGGAATCATTTTTAGAACCGACATCATCACAGGCTGAAAACAATATACTAATAGATAAAAGTATAGCTACCATTATTAAAAAGTTTCTCTTCTTTAACATTAAAACCCTCCTAGTTTAAATCATACTTGTTCAGTTTTTCATAAAAAGTACTTTGGCTAATTCCTAGTTCTTTTATAATTTTCTTTCTATCTCCTTTATGCTTAGCTATGCTGGTCTGAAGTATAATCTTTTCTTTTTCTTCTAAAGCCTCCTTAAGATTTTTAGGCTTATCATCTACAAGTCTCATATCTTCTATAAGAACTATATGCTTAGTTAATATATTGTCCCCTAAACTTAAGTTTACAGCTCTTTCTAGTACGTTCTTTAAGTCCTTAATATTTCTTGGCCAGGAATAAGATTCTAAAATATCCAAAGCTTCCTTTGAAATTCTTTTTTCTTCTACTTTAGCTTGCTTACAAACCTTTGGTAGTAAGTTATCTACTATAGGTTTTATATCCATCTTTCTATCTTTTAGATCCTCTATATATATAGGAAAAACATTGATTTCATAGTATAGTTCTTCATTAAAAGTGCTTTGTAAAATCATTTTATCTAAATTTTTAGCAGTTGAAAAAATAAATCTTATCTTGCTATCTGCCCCATCTAGAAGTCTTAAAAGCTTTTCTTGTAATACTAAACTTAAATTTCCTATCTCTTCAAAGTAAACGGTTCCCTTTTCAAAAGACTTTAATGAACTATCAAAGTTTTCTTCATTCAAATAACTACAATTTAATCTTAAAAATTGTTCTTCTCCTAAAGAACTATGTCTATGAATTATTTTGGCCATAGTACTTTTACCTACCCCTTGAGAACCTAGTATTAAAATATTACTTAAAGTCTTACTAGCTCTATAAGCCATCTTTTTAGCCTGGATAATTGAATTTGACTGTCCTGGATAATCTTTAAACATTGATTTTAAATCTTCTTTTTCTTTTATATTTTTTGTTACCTCTTCTAAATCTTTTAACAACTCATCTCTATCTCTTATAAGTTGCTCTAACTTAGATATATTTTCAACTCTTAAAGCTGCGCCTACTCTTTTACCCTCAGCTTCTACAGGATGTATCGTACAAAGACTAGGAAATCCATTAATTTCTTCATATTCATCTTTTCGAACAAGATCAGCTCCCTGAGCAACTCGATAAAAATCTTCTATGATAGTTTCTGATTTATGGATTGAGAAAATATTTTCTCCTATTAGCTTCATATTTTGACTACTATTGTACTTGGCCTGATAGCCTTTCCCCTTTAACAGATCATTTATACTTTCCTTTCTAGCAGTATACCCATTGCTCTGATAAAACTTTAATTTATAATCTTTTCCGCTAAGTACTAACATATGACCTATGTGATTAATAAATTCTAGGGGAAAATCAACGTCATTAACTCTAATATTTGTCATGTTTTTATTAAAATCTATTGATCCCTCAATGTTAATATCATTAAATACACTTTTTAAATTTATTTGTCTTTCATAATCTCGTCTTACTCTATAATCAATATTAGATTGTCTATATTTAGATATAGATATAAAAGCATCACCAGCTTTAATACCTATATTCTCTAATCCAAGAAGCTTTAATGATTCAAAATCCATATTACCGTCATCAGAAGATAAAGAGTTATTAACTACTATTATTATGTCTCCTTCCTCCAAACTACCGGCTTCATGTTCTATATCATATTTATTATTTAAACCAAATATTTCTTTCGCACTATCATTATAGATTCTAATTATCCCTTCCTGATCTATAAAAATAAAACCTTCTGACATCATATTTGTAAAAAGTTTTGCATATTCTAATTTTTGCACCCTATCACCTACATTATAAACATTCTTGTAGTCATCATATCTTCCATTGTTTTACTTTTATAGCTTACACTATAAGCATCTTTAACCTGAACACCTGGGTAGTATCTAGCCCTATTAACCATAGTATGATCCTTATATGATAACTCAACTTCAAAAGTATCTGGTAATTCTATTTTACACTCATCTATTTTTGATATTCCTTTTTTTACTCCTTCTTTTATCAATTCAAGAGCTAAATTTGGACTAATATCTATACTAGCTCCACCTAGTCCATCCTTAACTGCTAATGTTTCAATTTTAGGTATGAGTTTTTTAGCATTTAAAGTAAGATTCTCATCTCCACTAACAAATACTGTAGGTACCCCTCTTTCCCAGGCAACCATACTATTTAAATCAAATTCTGAAACAATCTCACCATTTATCTTAATATAATGGACTTTCTTTCTACTGATAGTATGTGCAAGTGGATTGCCTACTTGCCCTGCTGCTGAATGATAACCTATTAAAATTAAGGCATCAAAACTAGAATCTAAGCCCGCTAACATAGACACAGGCTCTCCTGTCCACTGTCTAATTACCTTAACCTCTTTTGGAAAAACACTTAGATCTAAACTTCTACCTGTATCGTGGGCATCTTTTATATAAACTTCTTTTGCCCCCATCTCTATAGCTGCTTGACAAGCTGCTAAAGCTTCTTTTGTCATCTGATTTTTAGCAAAATCAGAGCCAATACCATCAATCTCCGTTTCCTCCCAACTTGTTACTCCTGTTATACCTTCTATATCAACGCTTATATATACTTTCAAATAATCACTCCTGTAAAAATTTTAAAATTGATTTTAATTGAAGTTCCAATCCTATTTTTATACAAGATTCATCTATTTTAAAACCACTACTATGAGCTGGTTCCGTCCAACCTTTTTTCCTATTTCCACATCCTAAAAAGTAATATAAAGATGGCCTTTCCCTAGAGAAAAATGAAAAATCATCTCCTCCCATACTCGGTTGACTTTTAAAATAAATATTTTCCTTACCTACAATATCCTTAGCAACTTCTATAAAATCTTCCACCATTTCATCATCATTTATTAAAACTGGAAAAGCCCCTGCAACAGGTAGCTTAACATCAGCACTTCCTCCATATACCTTAGCTGTATTCTCTGCTATGTCCTTAAGCCTTCCCTTTGCAAACTCTCTTGTCTCTTCATTTAGAGTCCTTAAGGTTCCAGAGATTATCGCTTCTCCCGCTATTACATTATTTTTGTTCCCTGCTCTTATTTGCCCAATTGTTAGGACCACTGGATTCAGGGGAGAAACATTTCTACTTACTAAAGTTTGCAGTGCTAATACTACATTTGCTGCTATAATTATTGCATCTACACTTTTTTCTGGATAAGCAGCATGTCCTTGGCTTCCCTTTATTTTTATCTCAAATTCATTAGTAGATGCATTTAATCTACCTTTTTTAACTTCTATCTCGCCAACTTCAAAATCCTCTGTTACATGTAAAGAGATAACCTTATCAACTCTTGGATTCTCTAAAACCCCTTCCTTTATCATTCTATCTGCCCCACCAACTGTTTCTTCAGCAGGTTGAAAGAAAATTTTTACATTCCCATGAATTTCACTCTCTATAGACTTTAATATCTTAGCTAAACCTAGATGTATAGCTGTATGAACATCATGTCCACATGCATGCATAACCCCAGGGTTTTTAGACCTAAATTCTAAGTCATTTTCCTCACATATAGGTAGTGCATCTATATCTGCTCTAGCTCCAATAGTAGGACCTGGTTTAGCCCCTTCAATAAAGGCTAAAACACCTGTATCTGCAACTTTTTTATAAGGAATATCCCAACTTTTTAAGTAAGATATTATCCTTTCCTGAGTTTTATATTCCTTTTCGCTAAGTTCAGGATACATATGAAACTCTCTTCTTATATCTATTACATCATCTATTATATTTTCTATTATATTTTTTATTTTCATCTCTACTCCTTCCAGTTTTCCATAACTCTTTCCAGTTTTCCGGAAACACTTTTTAAAAATATATGCCTCCTATTTATTAAACCATTCTTTTTATTTTTTTGCAAGTTATGTTAACAAATAATCTTTTAATTCTCTATCTAACTTAATCCAATTTGGAAAGTACTTACTCATTAAATTTTTAAATTCTCTTCCATGTCCTGATTTTAAAATGTGCATCATTTCATGTACTATTACATACTCTAAGTATTTTTCGTCTATATAAGCTAACCTAAGGTTTATCCAAATTCTTTTTTTAGTCCTATTACAAGTACCCCATCTAGTTTTCATATTTTTTGTTCTATACTCATTTAAATTTATATTTAAAATTTTCTCCCATTTTTTTATATAAGTCTCCATTTTTAATAGTAATTCATTACGATAATATTCTAATATTAACCTTCTTATAGAATCAGGTTTTGTATTGTCATAAACATATACAATAAGCTTATCTCCTAATTTTTCAACCTTATGTTTTCCACTACTTATAGTTTTTATGTTCAAAATTATACTATTACCAAAATACAATAACTTTTCTCCATCTACACCCTTAGGATCTTTTAAAATAACCCTATGTTTCAATTCCCCTAATTTACTCTCTATCCAGTGAATCCTTAATCTTATAAGTTCTTCTACCATTTTATCACTATAATAATTAGGTACTGATAGACTAATTTCTTTATTACTTCCGTTTATCCTTATATAAGCATGCTTTATTTTCTTTTTATTTATCTTTATATTATAACCAAACATAAATACCTCCATAATCTTATTTCCATTTTACACTAGATTTGTGATAAAATACAATTATTAGGGGGGATATTATGAAAGCAACAGATTTACTTGTAGTTGAACATGATAATATTAGAAAAATGTTAAGAATAATAACCCATTTATCTTATAATTTCATGGAAGGTTTGGATCATGATGTTAATGATTATTATCTGGTTTTAGACTTCATGAAACATTATGTAGATGATCACCATCATAAAAAAGAAGATGGAATTCTTTTTAAAGTACTTGAAGAAAAATCAGATGATAGTCCAGCTTCTAAGGCTATTTTAGCTATGAAAATTGAACACAATAGTGCTAGGCTATATAGGGCTAATTTAGAAGAGGCTTTAAAAAAATATAATCTGGGAGATAATATGGCGAAATTAGATATTATAGCTAATTCAGTTTCCTATGTTGATTTAATGGAAAGACATATTTTCAAAGAAAATTCAGCTATATATTTACTTGCAGAGGACCTACTTTCTAAAGAAGAGTCTGTGAAAATTATAGATAGGTTTAATGAAGTTGAGAAAGAAGCAGAAGATAGTAAACTTCAAGTAAGGTTCAAATCAATGATAGATAACCTAGAAGAAAAGTATTTAGAGGAGTGATTTTTTGAAAAAACAAAAGCATTTAATATTTTTAACTGTAAGCTTAATTCTTGCATTAGCTTTAACAGCCTGTGGCGATAAAACAGTAAGTGCAGATATTGATACAGACCTAGGTAAATTTATAGAGGCCGATGAGGATACAAGTAAGCTTATCTTTGAAATAGATGGACATAAGTCAGAACTATTAACTAAAGATACTAAACTTGTGGATACATTACAGTCAGAAGATGATTACATTTTAGCCTATGATAAGGATAAAAATATAATCTCTATTAAGCCTGTAGATATTAAGACTGAAAAAACACCTAATAAAAAAGAAAATAATGAAATCATTAAGTTAGGAGAAAAGGTAGATCTTGATGGATTTAATCTTGTAGATAAGTATGAATTTGATGATAAAAAAATCTCACTTTATACATCTGCAGAAGAAGATAATAATGGTGAGTTTATGTTTGATGATGGACAGAATTGGAAACTTATAGTTCACGATAAAGATGGAGATTATGAGTTATTTAACGATTATGTTCAACTTGGTCAACCTAGTTTTGATCTAGCACAATTAGATGAGGACTTATATATATTTTTAAACTTAAAACAATCTGCTAACATAGAGGTTAAAAAGTTTAAATTTGATGATAAAAATAAAAACTTTATATTAATAGATAGCCTAGGTTTAGATGGTAATGTTAATTTACTACATTCATCAGACAGTATTTTTTAATAAAATATAAAAATATTAAAACTTTAAAGCTAATATACTCCACTCTTAAAAATAGAGTGGAGTATTTTTGTAATCTATATTATAAAATAAAAAAACCTTTAAGAAACTCTTAAAGGTTTTATTTTATAGATTTTTTTATTAAATTAACTAATTTATCTACATCAGACTTATCAGTATCAAAAGAAGTTATAAGCCTTATTATGTTTTCATCTTCATCTATTATATAAAAATATAATTCTTCAGAAAGTTTATCTATAGATTCCCTATCCATTTTTATAAATAAAATGTTATTATTAGAATAATCTATAACCTCTACACCATCTAGTTTTGATAGCTCTTCATTTAAATACCTACCAGCATCATTAGCTTTTTTAGCATTCTTAAGCCATAAATCATCTTCTAGATAACCAATAAACTGAGCCGCAACATATCTCATCTTTGATAATAATTGCATACCTTGCTTTATTGAGTATTTTAAACTTCTAGTATACTCTTTTCTCATAAGAACTATCGCTTCGCCTATCATCATACCATTTTTAGTTCCACCAAAAGAAAATAAATCTACACCAGTATCTCCAATCATTTCCTTCAAGCTTGAACCAGTAACCTCTAATGCATTAGCGATTCTAGCACCATCTACATGAAGATACATATCATTTTCATGGGCAAAATCTGCTAGATCTTTAATCTCTTCAGTAGTGTATATAGTACCTAGCTCAGTAGTTTGAGAAATAGAGATAATTTTAGGTTGGCTGGAATGCTTATCACCTAAGTTTTCAAGAACTGGTCTAACATCATCTCTAGTTATTTTTCCATGTTCACTTGATATAGTAAGTATTTTAGACCCATTAAATCTTTCCAAAGCATTACACTCATCAACATTTATATGGGCCGTTTTTGCAGCTACTGCTGATTCAAAAGGTCTCATCATACTGCTTAAACCAATTATATTAGCAGCTGTACCTGTAGTAACAAAATATACCTCTGCATCTTTTCCCAAAAGTTCTATAATTCTTGATTTAGCTTTTTTAGTAGTCTCATCATCACCATAAGGTGTTCCATATCTACTTGCCTCTTTAGCTAAATGTTTAATTATATTTTCATGCACTCCTGAATTATTATCACTGGCAAACATCTTCATAAATAAGCCTCCTAAAAATTAATTCCTTCTAGCATTTGCTCTTTCTACTCTTACTTTTTTCCCTTTTATTTTACCAGAATTTAATTTCCTAATAGTAGCATCTAGATTATTTTCTGGCATCTCAACAAAAGAGAAATTATCAAATATATCTATCTTTCCAATATCATCGCCATTTATACCAGCATTATCTACAATACCTGCAACTATATGTCTTGGTTGTATTCCCATTTTAGATCCAATATTTATATGGATTCTACCTGGTTCCTTGCTAGTATCAACTTTAGGACTTGTCACTTTAGACTCTTCCTTTAAATATAGCTTTAATAAAGCTGCTGAAATATCGGATAAAGAATGTTTTTCTTCTATTTTTCCTATCATATCTTTATAACTTGATAGGTCTGAACCTTCAATAAGCTCACTTATAGTATCAAGACTATTTTTAGCCTTAATCATTTTTACATCTTTTTTACTTGGAATTTTTGCACTTTTTATCTTACTCTTTGTATATCTTTGTATGTCTTTTATTTTTCTTCTGTCTGCTCTTGTTACAAAGTTGTAAGCAACACCTTCTCTACCTGCTCTACCTGTTCTTCCTATTCTATGAACATAATATTCAAGATTTTCTGGTACATCATAGTTAAATACCATATCGATATCATCAACATCTATACCTCTAGCAGCAACATCTGTAGCTACTAATACTTGAATATTTCCATTTCTAAAGTTACGCATAACTCTGTCTCTTTGTGCTTGTTTTAAGTCACCATGTAATGCAGATGCCGAGTAACCTTGAGAAATTAAATCTCCAACTAAATTATCTACTTTTCTTTTTGTATTACAAAATACTATAGATAATTCTGGATTATTAGTCTCTAAAGTCCTAATAAGCGCATCAGTCTTATCTGAAGCTTTTAGATCATAGGAGTATTCGGTAATTTTAGGCATAGTTTTTTTACTATCCTTAACCTTTACTGTTACAGGATTCTTTTGGTATTTTTTAGCAAAATCCATAATAGCTTTAGCCATAGTAGCAGAGAAAAATACTGTTTGTCTATCTCCACTTAATCTATCCATAATAAAAGCCATATCGTCTCTAAATCCCATATCAAACATTTCATCAGCTTCATCAAGAACTATTGTTTCTATACTGTTTAATTTTAAAGTATTTCTTCTTATATGGTCCATAACTCTTCCAGGCGTTCCTACCACAACATTTACACCCGATTTTAAAGCACTAATTTGTTTATTTATTGGTGCGCCACCATAAATAGATAGTACTCTAAAGCCTTTTTTATACTTAGCAAGGTTTTCAATTTCCTTAGCTACTTGTACAGTAAGTTCTCTTGTTGGACATAGTACCATTGCTTGAACAGTTTTAGACCTAGTATCAACTTTCTCAATTATAGGTATCCCAAAAGCTGCTGTTTTACCAGTTCCTGTCTGAGCCTGTCCTATAATATCTTTATCTTCTAATAATAAAGGAATAGCTTGCTCCTGTATTGGAGACATGTTTTCAAATCCCATATCAGCTACTGCCTTTAGTACTTCTTGGGATAAATTAATATTTTCAAATTTGTTCATCTTATCTTTTAATCTTCCTTCCTATATATAACCTTTACATTATATACCTTTAATATATATAAAGCAAGTTATTTTTGATAAAACCATAGGATGATCCTATGGTTTTATATACTTGTAACCTTCTTGCTGTTTCTTTGCTAATGCTACTACGCCAGATGCTACTACTTCAACTGATCTTATCATATCATTTTCTAGGATTTTAAACTCCTTAATAGAATTATTACAAGCTAATAGTCCTAAGCCTTCTCCTACCAAAAGTTCCAAATCACTTTCATGGTGAGTATTTCTCTTTAGTCCCTCTACTGCCTCTGAATTTGCTAAAACTAATATGTCTGAATCTGGTTCTTCATTGTAAAAATTTTTAAGATTTTTTAAGGTTAAATCCCACTTTTTCATCTCATCTACATGAAAAATTACTTTTAATCTAGACATAATTTCACCCCTTCAATAGATTATTACCCTATTTGAATTATAAAATCTATTTTATTTGTCTTTTCTCTTTATGATATAATAAAGATTAGTTTATAAATTCAAGGAGGTAGTTATGAAATATAATATTTTTGTTTTATATGGTGGAAAATCAGTGGAGCACGATGTTTCTTTAAAATCAGCTAGCGCTATAATTAATTCTATAGATAGATCTAAATATAACGTTTATCCTGTTTATATAAGTAATGAAGGTGTTTGGGTTACTGGAAATATATGTGATTATAAAATAGAAAGTCCAGAGGACTTAAGAAAAGAAGCTACTTTAGACTTAGCTGAATCAATAGCTAGATTTTTAGATAAAATAAACAGTCTAGATAATGTTTTAATTTTCCCTGCTCTTCATGGACAAAATGGTGAAGATGGGACAATACAAGGATTTTTAGAAATCTTAGATTTACCCTATGTTGGTTGCGGTGTAATGTCCTCATCAATTGCAATGGATAAAGTGGTATCTAGGGACCTATTTAAAAAACATGGTCTACCACAAGCTAATTATTTATCTTTCTTAAAACATGAGTGGATGGAAGACAACTTAAAGGTACTAGAGGCTATTGAAGATAAAATAGGCTTTCCCCTATATGTTAAACCTGCAAATTCAGGCTCAAGTGTAGGGATAAATAGAGTAGAAAACTCTAAAGATCTTATGTCTGCAATAGAAGAAGCCCTACAATATGATCTTAAAATTATAGTTGAAGAAGAGTTAGTTGCAAGAGAAATGCAAGTGTCAGTAATTGGAAATGAGAATCCTTTAGTATCCTTACCTGGTGAATTTATTATGGAAAGACCTTTCTTCGATTATGATGCTAAATATATAGATGGAAGCATTAAGCCGGTAGTACCTGCTAATTTAACTCCTGAAACTACAGAAAGAGTTAGACAATTAGCTGTGGATACTTATAAGGTATTAAATTGTACAGGTTTAACTAGAGTTGATATTTTTGTAGATGAAGATAATAACATATTTGTAAATGAAGCAAATACATTACCTGGATTTACTCCAGTAAGTATGACTCCTGTACTTTGGAAGGCTACTGATGGAACTGAATATGGTGGACTTATCGAAAAGCTTATTCAATATGGTATTGATCTTTATAAAAATAAAAAAACAATTAAAAACGAGAGGTGATTTAGTTGATTTCTAAAACACTGGGTTATGTAGCTAAAGCTTTAAATTTAGAAATAAAAAACGAATATAAAGATATTACTTTCAACGGTGTAAGTACAGATAGTAGAACTATAAAAAAAGGACAGCTCTTTATACCCTTAAAAGGTGAGAATTTTGATGGTCAAAACTATATAAAAGAAGCTTTTAATAAGGGTGCTAGTGCATGCTTATATATGGATAAGAAACCAAAAGACTATCCTTGTCTTAAAGTAGAAGATAGTCTTTTAGCACTACAAGCTTTAGCTAAATATTATCTTGAAGATGTTTCACCCTTTACTATAGGTATAACAGGGAGTAATGGTAAGACATCTACTAAAGATATTTTATATAGTATAATCTCTAGAGAATATAAAACGCATAAAACTAAAGGAAATTTTAATAATTACATTGGTTTACCTCTAACTATTTTAGATATGGAGGAGGACTGTGAATTTGTAATTTTAGAAATGGGAATTGATCACTTTGGTGAAATGGATTTACTTAGCAGTATTGCTAGATTAAATCTAGGTATAATCACCAATGCCGGTGAAGCTCATTTAGATGATTTAGAGACTCCACTTAATGTAGCAAAAGCTAAAATGGAGTTTATAGATAATATGAAGGAAAATTCTACTTATTTTTATTTTAAAGATGATATTAACTTAGATAAATTAGCTAATGATTTAGATAATATAAAAGTCTTAAGTTATGGAACAAACCCTTCTAGTAGCTACCAGTTTAAAATTCTTGAACTTACAGATAAAGGTTCTTATTTTTCTATGGATAAAGTATCAAAAGATAAGCTTTTTATAAACCTTATAGGAAAACATAATGTTTATAATGCCGCTGGTGCAGCTGCTATTGCTAAATTTCTAAATATCAAAGAGACTAACATAATAAAAGGTCTTAAAGAAGTAGAAGCTACGGGCATGAGAAATGAACTTAAAAAAGCTAGTAACTTCACTATTTTAGATGATTCATATAAGTCTAATCCTACAAGCTTAAAAGCTTCCTTAGAAACTATGTACTCCCTAAAAGGCTATAGCAGAAAGATATTGGTTGTTGGAGATATGCTAGGTATAGGTGATGATATTGAAAATATGCATAGGGAGATTGGTAAAATTATCAATGAAAATGAAGTTGATTATATAATAGCTATCGGTTACTATTCTGAGTATATAATTTGGGAAGCAGAGGATAGATATCCAGAAAAAAGACTTTTCCACTTTGAAGAAAAGCCAGACGATATTGCAAAGTTTATTCAGGAGTTTATAATTGACGACTCTTTAATTTTAGTAAAGGCATCAAGACCTTTAGAGCTAGATACTATAGTAAGAGACTTATTAGAAATTGATAGGAAGTGATTTTATGATTAAAAGTAATAAAGATAAATTAGTTATGCAATCTGTAATTGGTAGAATCCATAGCCCTATGATGGGATCTAATCCCTACAGACTTAGTAATACAGGAGAATCTATGGTTTTACCAGCAACTGGAGGTATCACATATAACTATGCAATTGGAGACTCCTGTATGGATCTAGTTGGAGACCATGTTGAACCGGGAGTTAGTTTGAAAAATCCTGATACACTAGAGAATAATGCTTTAAATCTCCTATCTTGTATAGGAAATGAAGCTAGAGTAGTAAGTGGTGAGGCTACTGGAGCTAAAGGTTATGTAACTGGTACTCATGGTGGAATAGAACATGTAATGGTTTATTTTGAAGATGATATTTTAGATCTTCTATCTATTGAAGATAGGATACAGATAAAAGCTTATGGACAAGGTTTAAAACTTGAAGATGTTAATGTAAAAGTTATGAATTTAGATCCTAATCTAATGGAAAAGCTTAATTTAAAAATAATTAATGATACGTTAGAAGTTCCTGTAGTTACAGAGATACCAGCTAAGCTATTAGGGTCTGGAGTTGGAAGTACTGCCTATAAAGGCGATTATGATATTATGACTGGAGATAAAACAGCTAATGAAAAATATGGAATTAACAATTTAAGATTTGGTGACTTAGTACTGCTTAAAGATGCAGATAATGAACAAGGTAGACAGTATCTAAAGGGAGCTGTAACTATTGGAGTTATTGTACATTCTAACTGTATTAAATCAGGTCATGGTCCAGGAGTTACTACTATATTTACTAGTAGAGAGGGAAAAATCATTCCTAGACTAGATAAAGAAGCAAATATAGCTAAATATCTTGGAGTTAAATAATGGCATATTTAGATAAGTTTAATAACCTTGAAATCTATCTTTTAGTCTATACAATATCAATAAATATAACTAGTTTTCTTATATATGGACTAGATAAAATTAAAGCTATGAGAAAGACTTGGCGTATTCCTGAATTATATCTTACAATATTAGCCTTCTTAGGAGGAGGAGTTGGTGCTCTTATAGGTATGGTAACCTTTAAACATAAACTATCTAAAAAAAGATTTACAATTGGAATACCAGTTATAATAATTTTAAATTTCATAGTAACAATATACATTATTAATAAAATAAAATAGCACCCCAGGGTGCTATTTTTAAATCCAATCTTTATCTCTAAAATATTTCAACATAAAAATTGTTATTGCTATAGACATAAACCAAAAGAAGGGATATGCATATCTCCAACTTAGTTCTGGCTGATATTTAAAATTCATTCCATAAACCCCTGTTAAAAAAGTTAATGGTACAGATATTGTTGAAAATATAGTCAATATCTTCATAATATCATTATTTCTATTTCCTATACTGGATAGATAGGTATCTAAAAGACCAGAACAAATCTCTCTATATGTCTCAACGATATCAATCATTTGTATAAGATGATCATATATATCTCTAAAATAGTATACTACCTTACTAGATAGATCATAATAATCATTTCTAGAAAGCTTATTTAAAATATTCCTAGTAGGCCAAAAGACCTTTCTTAAATAAATTAATCTTCTTTTTAATATATATATTCTTTGTAAAACCTCTTTATCAGGATTTAATAAAACCTCATCTTCTAAAAGGTCTATCTCTTCACTTATTTTATCTATAACATAAAAATAGTCATCTACTAAACTATCCAAAAGATTATAAAATAACATATCCTGACCTAAGGATCTTAAAGGAGACTTAAGTTTTAATTTTTCAATAACAGGCTTAAATAATTCAGTATCCATTTCTTTAAAGCTTATAATTATATCATCTTTTATTATAAATGAAACCTGTTCTACCTGTATTTTTTCATCTTTTATAATAAGATTTTTAGTAACAATAAAAACATAATCCTCATACTCTTCTATTTTAGGTGATTGTGACATATTTAAAATATCTTCTATTGTAAGAGGATGTATTTTATACCTTTGACCTATATCCTTAATTAAAGATACATCATGTAATCCGGTTATTTGAAGCCAATTAATATCAGACTTTTTTTCTACATCTGATAAGTTTTTATAAGTTTCAATAAAAAAATTATCACTATCATAGGATATCATTCTTATTTCTCTAACATTTAAATGCTGCTCTCCTATGTATATAGGGTCATATATGCTCCTATCTACACTCTCTGACCACTTCTTAGCTTTTTCATACATACTATCCTCCTAGTCTATACACCAGTTAATTTCTTTTTCTCCCATGTACCTTAGAATCTCGTTAGTTTTAGAAAAAGGTTTTGAACCAAAAAATCCCCTATAAGCAGAAAAAGGGCTAGGATGAAAAGATTTTATAATATGATGTTGAGGATTTGTTATTAATTCCTCTTTTTTATAAGCTTCCTTTCCCCATAAAATAAATACAATACCATCTTCCCTTTCATTTAATTGACTAATAATTTTATTGGTAAATATTTCCCAACCTTTATCTTTATGTGAGTTAGGTGTTTTTTCCCTAACAGTTAAAACAGTATTTAAAAGAAGTACACCTTGCTTAGCCCAACTTGTTAAGTCCCCATGATCTGGAATGGAACAGCCCATATCCATACTAAGCTCTTTGTATATATTTCTTAAGGATGGAGGAATCTTCTGACCTTTTTGTACAGAAAAAGCCAATCCATAAGCCTGATCCTTACCGTGATATGGATCTTGCCCAAATATAACGGCCTTTACATCATTATAGTCTGTAAAGTTTAATGCATTAAAAACATCCTTTTTTTCAGGATATATATTATATTCTTTTACTTCTTCATCTAAAAAGTTCATTAAATCCTTATAATAATCCTTTTTAAATTCATCTTTTAATAATTCATACCAACTATTCTTTAACATATCTTCCATCTATTTTTCTCCTAACCAAGCTATTAACTGCTCTAACATTCCTGTTGTTACAAAGTGTCCTACACCTTCTTGTTCTATAAAATCTACATTAATCTTATTTTTATTTTCTATATAAAATTCTCTTTGTGGAGTAATATCTACCTCATCATCTAACTCTCCACTTAAAATTAAAATCTCCTTATCTTTCAATTTACTCAGATTATTACTAGGACTATACTCAATTGCCAAGTAATCTTCTTCTACCATATAGTCTGGATCTATTCCAAAATCTTTTTTCATAATTCTATTAGAAGCCTCCCAATTAAGAGATCCATTCATAGGAACAGCTGCCTTAAACTTAGAATTATGAGTTAAAACACCTACAGAAGTGTATCCTCCCATAGAATGTCCACTAGCAAAAATTTTATTTGGATCAGCATCAGCTTCATCTATTAAGTAACTAGTTAATAGATTAGATTCCTCAATAGATTGAAGTATTGCTCTATAAAAATACTTATAAACTAAAACCATATCTTCAGTCTCTTCTACAGCCCTTTCTCCATGATAAGGTGCATCAGGAAGTAGAACTTGATATCCAAAACTTGCTAATATGTAACCTCTTATTCTTTGATTATCTTTATTTGATCCAAGTCCATGATAAAAAATTATCGTTGGATACTTTCCATTATATCCTTCAGGGATTAACCTTATAACTGGAATATCCTGAATTTTCAGTCTCTCTTCCTTTACTCTATAATTGTTTTTTAAATATGCCATTTTACTCCTCCTTATTTATTACAAGGTTAATATTATTTCATTTAAGCATGCAAAGTGAAATATATATATTTTATATATTCTCTTGTTTACTATAAGTTTATTATATCATTTATAGATATCCTTCCAACTATATCTACCCAATTCTCATATTTAATTTAATATAAAGAATTGACTAAATTACTATTTGTTTTAACTATAAAGTCTATTAGGCCAAATCCATTTTTTATAGTAACCTAAATACTAAAGTAACAGTTATTATTTATAATCTAACTTATACGTTCATTAAAAGAAAACTTTAACTAAATATATAAAATTAGCCATTTAGAAATTTCTAAATGGCTTTTTCTTTACTCTTCGATAGGTAGTGCTCCCTCATGCATTATATTACCGTCTTTGTCATACTTAAATTTTTTCCTCATTCTTCTAGTAACACCGTTTAAGGAAGTATAGTCATACTCATAAACCACTTCTTTATCATCCTCTGAAACTAATTCAACGTTAGTTGCTGTTCTAGATCCCTCAGAGTTATACTCTCTAAAAACACATTGTGCAAACTCTTTAAGCTTATCCATAATATTCCTCCTTTATAATCTTAATATTTGTTTACCCATTTTTTTACATAATAATAAATTTCATAAATTCTTTAGCTTATATAAAACTATATTAAAGATTTAATAACTTTAATTATATTTTAAAAACAGAAAAAGTATTTTAAAAAGTTTTTTAGGGAAAGAGTACTATAATAAGATAACTTGATAATAAGGATTAGACTTTTCTAAATAATAGTAGTATCTTAAGTAATTTTTATTTTAAAAATAAACTTTTTATATATATATTGATAGGTTTCGTTAATTTAGAGTTAAGTACATATTGAAAGGCCTAGTAAGGAGGGATTAATTGAAAATTACAGAAGAAAATTTTATAGTGCAGATGCGAAATAAAAATGAGAAAGCCTTAGAATTTATCATAGATAATTACAGTCATATATTAGTTGGTATAATAAATAAAAATTTATTTTATCTTCCGGATAGAAAAGAAGAATGTCTAAATGATGTACTCTTAGCAATTTGGGAGAATATAGATAGCTATGATGAAAAGAAGGCTAAGTTTACCAGCTGGATAGGTGGTATTGCCAAATATAAATCTTTAAACTATATAAGAAAATATAATAAAGATTTACAAAATACTCAAATTGACGAAAATATATCATCTAATGATAATAGTCTAGAACAACTAATAACTAAAGAATTTAATAAGCAAATCTTAGAACTTTTAAACCATTTAAATGAAAAGGATAAAGAAATATTTACTCAATTTTACTTTAAGAATAAAACGGTTCCAGAGTTATCTGAAGAAATAAATATAAAAGAAGATATTATATACAATAGATTATCTCGTGGAAGAAAAAAACTTAAAAAAATAATGGAGGAAAATAAAAATGAATGAAAAAAATATATATGAATTATTTAATAGGATAGATATAGAGGATGAAATCAAAGAATACGAAAACATTAGTGAATTTGAAAAGAAAAAAATTAAAAATAACATAAAAAATGATAAACGATTTGTTAGAAAAAGTAAGAAAAACTCTTATATGAAATATGCTTCTATTGCTGCAGCAGGATTAATAGTTTTTTCTTCAATGAATACAGCCACTGGTAGAAAAATATATGCAAAAACTATGAGCGGTCTAGATAATATTTCAACAAATATTTCCCAGTTATTAAATACAAATAATGATGTTTCTAACTACTCAACTACAGTTAATAAAGTAATAGAACATGAAGGAGTAAATATAAAGTTACAAGATGTAATACTAGATGGTAATCAACTAATAATTACAAGTCTAATAGAGGTTGAAGACCCTAATATAGATTCAGTATCTTTTGATTATAATATAAAAATCAATGGAAAAACAATTAAAGATGCTTCATCTTCTGGATCTATAGGATTATTAGATAAAGATAGTAATATCTATTCTGATATTAGATATATAGATTTAAATGGAAATATTCTAAAAGATGATATAAATATAGATCTTTCTATAAATAAACTTCTATTAAATGATAATAATAATGACATAGTTAAAAAAGTAAAGGGAGATTGGAATTATAACTTTATTTCTAATAATTTAGAGTTAAGTAAAGATACTACAATGATTCCTTTAAATGATATATTCAATATAGACAATAACCGCTATGAGTTGCAAGAGTTAGTTTTAAATCCTGTTAGTCAAATAATTAAAGGAAAAATATTAAATAATGGTCAGCTTAATAAAGAAATTAAACTTGAGGGTATTGATGATTTAGGTAACAAAGTGACATTTGATTTAAGTAGTTCTGATGGAGTAGATTTGATATTTAAATATAATAATTATGATAATGATTTAAAACTAGACTTTAAAGAAATAAAATTAAATATCTATACAAGAGAATATCCAAAAGAAAATGGAAAACTTTCAGGTGATTGGATTAAATTAGATAAAAATATTATTATAAACAAATAGTTATAATAAAAAACTGGTAAGAGTTAACTCTTACCAGTTTTTATTATTTATATCTTAATCTTTATAACAAATTATTTAACCTTACTCCATTTAGTTGGAACTAAAAGAGCTATTATAGTAAATAACTCTAGTCTACCTAGCAACATCAAAACTGAAAAATAAAATTTTGATAGCTGTGAATAAAATCCAAAGTTACTAGCAGGCCCTACTAGGTTAAATCCAGGCCCTATATTTCCTAGTGTAGCTGCAACTGAACTAAAAGCAGTAAGTAAATCTACATTTTCTAATGAAATTAAGATTCCAGAAATTAAAAAGATTACCATATATAAAGCCATGAAGGCATTAATTCCTTCTATAGTATCTTCTCCCATAATTTTGCCATTTACTTTTATAGGTTTTATAGCTCTTGGATGAAATATTTTTAATATTTCTCTTTTTATTAGTTTAAGTAAAACTAATACTCTAATAACCTTTACTCCTCCTGCTGTTGAACCAGCACTTCCACCAACAAACATCAATAAAAATAAAATAGCCTTGCTAAAAGATGGCCACTGATTAAAGTCAACTGTTGAGTAACCTGTTGTAGTTATAATTGAGCCTACCTGAAAGAAAGCATCTTTAAGTGAAACTAATATACTACTATAATTATTTAAAAATAAGTTTAATGCTATAAAAAGTGAAGCTACCGTAACTAATATTAAATATAATCTAAGTTCCTCATCTTCAAATAATTCATCCCATCTTCCCTTAAAAGCAGCATAGTAAAGAGAGAAATTTATTCCTGATATTACCATAAATACACCTATTATCAAGTGTATAGCTACATTAGGATAAGCTCCAACTGAATCACCTTTAGTTGCTAGCCCACCTGTACCTACTGTACCAAAAGTATAAACTAAAGAATCAAAAAGATTCATACCTGCCAAAATTAATAATACAACCTGTATTATGGTTATAGTAAAATATATCGTATATAAAGTTTTAGCTGTATCTTTAATCTTTGGATTAATCTTACCTGCTACTGGTCCTGGGGATTCGGCTTTAAATATTTGAAATCCACCTATACCTAAAGCTGGTAAAAGAGAGATCGTAAATACTAATATTCCCATTCCCCCTATCCAGTGAGTAAAAGATCTCCAAAATAAAACTCCTGCTGGTAAAGACTCTACATCCGTAAGAATTGTTGCACCAGTAGTTGTAAAACCTGATACTGTTTCAAAGAAAGCATCAATATAGGTTTTTGTACTTCCCGATAAAAAAAGAGGTAAGGCACCAAATAAGGAAAGAATAATCCAACCTGTAGCCACTATAGCTAAACCTTCTTTAACGGTTATATGCTCTTCCCTAAATCTTTTTTTAGGAATTAATAAGTATATAAATAAAATACTTACAATACTTATAAAAAATGCCTTAGCATCCCCATCACCTGTATAAAGAGCTATCATAAGCGAAGGAGTCATCAATCCTGCCTCTAATATTAATAACTTACCTAGAAGACCTAGGACTATGCCATAATCCACTTAAAAGACCTCCTTTTTTTGGCTGAAAGAACATTTTTAAATCATCCAAATTCTCCTTAAGTGAGAAAACAACAATCCTATCCCTAGCCTTTAAAACAGTATTCCCATCTGGAATTATAACCTGACCTCTTCTTACTATAGCTCCAATAATTATACCTTCTGGTAGCTCTAACTCCTGAAGATTTTTATCCAGTATATCCAGCTCTTTACCTAATATAATCTCTGTTACCTCACCATCTCCACCGATTAGCAAGGAAACAGACATGATCTTTCCACCTCTTATAATCTTTAATATCTTACTACTAGTTATATATATTGGATTAAGTGCTGCATCAATATCCAATCTATCTATTATCTTAGTATAATTTTCCCTACTTATTTTTGATACAACTTTGGCTATGCCCATTTGCTTCGCCATTAATCCCATCAGTAAGTTAGATTCATCAAATCCAGTAGTAGCTATTAAAGCATCCATCTCTTTTAAATTTTCATCCTCTAAAAGACTTAAATCTGTTGCATCTCCGTGAATAATTAAAACATCATTTAATTTTTCAGATAACATATTACATGTATCTAAATCTTTTTCAATTATAGTAACATTAATATCTGAGTTTGTAAGCATTTTAGATAGGTAAAAAGCTATATTACTTCCTCCTAAAATCATTACTTGCTCTACTTTTTTTGATAACAGCCTATCATCAAACTTGTTTGAGAGTCTTTCTATATCAGAAGTCTTCCCTATTACATAAATTAGGTCAAATTCCTGTAACTCTGTGTTACCATCTGGTATTATTATCTCACCATCACGAGATATAGCTGTAATCAGTAAAGAGTCAAAATCTTTAAGCTCCATTAACTTTTTACCAACAAACTCTTCCATAGTTTCAATATTAAAGTCCATTAACTGAACTTTTCCACTTACAAATCCATCAGAGTAGAAGCTATGACTTTTTAGTAAATATCTTTCAATAGACTCAGCTGTAGCTAAATCCGGATTAATTACATAATCTATTCCTAGCTTGTTTTTTATAAACTCTATCTGTTCCAAGTATTCAGGATTCCTTATCCTTGCAATTGTTTTTTTACAACCTAACTTTTTAGCTAGTGTGCAAATAACCGTGTTAGTTTCATCACTACTTGTTGAAGCAACTAACAGATCATATGTTTCTATATTCAACTCTTTTAAAATTGAAATATCTATCCCATTGCCCTGAACAGTTAAAACATCTAAATTTTTATTGATCATATCTACTATATCTGGATTTTTTTCTAAAACTGTGACATCTATATGTTCTAAAACCATAGTTTCGGCTAGTTTTCTACCTAATTTACCAGCTCCTACCACTATAACTTTCATAGCTTCACCTCTATTATTATTCTTCTTCTATTACTTCTTCCTCTTCCTTGCCAAAGACTATCTCATCTAACTCATCTTCTAATATCGTTTCTTTTTCCATTAAAGCATAAGATATTTTATCTAATTTATCTTTATTATCTCTTAATAACCCTATAGCTTTACTATATAGTCTTTCAGACATATCTATTGCATCTTCTAGAATTTCTCCCTCTTTAATAGAAGAAATTTTTAACATTCCATACTTATCACTCATACCATAGTTATTAAAGTAACTCTTTATTAAGTCTGTTGCTCTTTCTATATCATTAGAAGCTCCTGTTGTAACAAGATCTTTACTCCCTCTTAATATTTCTTCAGCTGCTCTTCCACCATAAAGAACAGTTATTTCATTTTCTATATCTTTTCTAGTCCAAAGATACATCTTTTTTGGTATATTAAAAGTAGCTCCGCCAACCCCTGATGTAGAAGGTATTATTGTAACCTTAGGTACATCATTTTCAGTAAGAAGTTTAGCTAGTAAAGCATGTCCCGCTTCATGATAAGCCACTAATTCTGTATCTCTTTTACTCCTATCACTATCCTTCTTTTTATTTCCTTTAACTACCATTTTAAAATGAGCTTCATCAATATCTTTAAACTCAACCTTATCGCTTGACCTATTAACTGCATTTATAGTTGCTTCATTTAATAAAGCTTCTAAGCCAGCTCCTGAAAATCCTATAGTCATTTTAGCTAAGCTCTCAAGATCAACATCTTCTGCTAAATTCTTATTGCTACTGTGAAGCTTCAGTATACTTAATCTATCCTTATACTCTGGAAGCTCTATAGCTATATGTCTATCAAATCTACCAGGTCTTATAAGAGCTCTATCTAAGTCTTCCATCCTATTTGTAGCAGCCATTACGATTACACCATCGGATGCTTCAAATCCATCCATCTCTGAAAGTAAAGCGTTAATGGTTTGATCTTTTTCTGAATGACCCATCTCTCCTCTATTAGTTCCAAGAGCATCAATTTCATCAATAAATACTATACAAGGCGCTGCTTTTTTAGCTTCTTGAAATAGCGTCCTTACTCTTTTTGCTCCTAATCCTGCATACATTTCTATAAAGTCAGAACCACTAACATTGAAAAATGGTACCCCAGCCTCACCAGCAATAGCTCTCGCTGTTAATGTTTTACCAGTTCCAGGAGCACCAAATAAAATAACACCTTTTGGCAGCTTTGCACCCATATCAGTGTACCTTTTAGGATCTTTTAGGAAGTTAACTAAAAACATCATATCTTCCTTGGCTTCTTCATTTCCTGCTATATCCTTAAATCTTGTTTTCACATTATCATTCTTCTTAGCTAAATCTGGATTTGCTATACCTGTATCCATAAAACCTTTTAGAAGGTAAACCATTAAGCCTACAGATACAACTGTACCAAATAAAGAAAAGACCATTTCTATTAGTCTACTTCTTCCTTGAATTTCTTTTACTTCTATCCCTTTTTCTAATATTGACTTTTTAAAATTAAAACTTTTAGGATTTTCTGTTATATATTTATTACCACTCTTATCCTTAAATTTAAATTTTGCTGCATTAAAATCTATTTCAACCTGTTCAATTTCCTCACTATTAGCCATCTTATTAAACTGAGAATACTCAACTTTTGTAAAACTCTTCTCATAAAAATAATAAGTTAAACTTAATAAGGACAGGATAATAGCTACAATTACAGCAGTTATTAGCATTTTCTTTTTGTCCTTTTTTTCCATATTGCACCTTCCCTTCCTATTTGATTATAACACTATAGATGCCATTGTAAAGTGCCATTAATAAGTAAAAAAAGTGGAGAAAACTCCACTTTATTATCTAGTTTTTACTAACTATAAGATTAGGACTTCTATAGCTGTTTGTTGAAGCAACCACATTACCTTCTCCTAACCTAGTGTAAAGTCCAGAAAACTCTTCCTTATAACTAAATAATCCTACAACAGGATTTAGTTTCTTAAATTTAAACTCGTCTGACTCATAAACTGGAAACTCCTCAGCATAAGGCTCTACAAACTCTTGATAGATATAATCTTTATTAAAAGATTCTTCTAAATTCTTCTTCCAAGTATCATAGTCCATATCTCTACCTGTATAGACTCCTCTACCTACATTCATATCTGAAGGTTTCATAATATATTTATCCTTGTTTTCTAAAACATGATTAAAAATATCCAATCCACCTGAAAATTCCCTAGTATAAGGTATATGATTTTTAATAAATTTTCTTTCATTTTCATTCATAATTTTTAGTATATCATCATCATGTAGAACTTTAAAAATAAGTTTATTATGCAGAAGTTGACTTCTAAAAGACCCTATAGTACATACACTCATATTTTTATAAGCTTTAAGGAAATTATCCATATACTGATAATTCTCCAACATTTCAAAAGTTACTAACCTTCTATACACCATATCGATTCTTAAATCACCATAATATAATTTTGAATCTTTATATTCTAACTCTCTAGGATCTACTATTTCTGCCCTTAGACCTCTATTTTCATAAGCCTTCTTAAACTCTTCGAATTCAACTGTAGTGGCACTTTCTATTAAATCTAATATTGCAACATTAGGCTTATCAACCTTTTTATATTCCCAAGAGTTATAAATATCCAAACTCTTTGATACCCAAGAATCTATAAGTTCATAGTTTTTAAACTTATAACCTTCCTTCTCTAAATCCTTTATAGCTAAAGAATCTAAGCTTATCTTAGCAAAACTATTATCTTCTAACATAGCAGAGGAACCATCTGTATTTATTTCACAAAATTTAAAGTTTTCTCTATCCTTATAAAAAATATCCATTCTAGCCATAGGAACATTTATATCATAACCGTTATCTAGAAGAATAAGTTCCTCTAACTCTTTTGGAAAAGAAAACTTTTCTCTAACCTTTGGCTCCTTTAAATAGCTATCTACTAACTTATCTCCTATATCTATCATCATCTTAACTATATATTTAAAATTTTCAACATCTTCACTATTAAAAAATAAAGGTTTATATATATAAGGTACAACCTCACCTCTAAAAATAGCTTTCGAATTTGCAACTTTTGGCCTTAGCTCTTTATAATCCTTCTCATATCTTTTTTTATCAGACTTTATCAAATTTAAATACTTAGCATCAAAGTCCATTATATCACCTCAAAGTTCTCTAATATACAGTGACTTAAAGATTCTTTCATGCCTAAATCTGCTTTCTTTTCTATTAATTTGTAAGGGTTTAATCCGTCCTCTATTAAAGATTTTATTAATCTTAAATACCTACAATCATGTCCATTAAGTCCATCTGAAGCAGTCTTTAATAAATATAGACACCACTCTTTTAAACTTATCCCTTTAAACTCAGCATCTATACCTCTTTTTATAATGTCTTCTTTCGCTTTATCTATATCTTCAAATTTAATATCCTTAAACTTTTCGTAAAGCTTTTCAACATTATCTTCATCATAAAATAGACCCTTGATTAATGCTATAATACCAAAATTATAAGGATAAGGAATAGAATCCATCATTCTAATCTCTATAAAACCTTTAGTTCTAACATCTGGAAAAACCATCGTCATCAGGTGCTCTAGCTCTTTTAGCTTATAGTCATCTGGATTAAATATATCCTTCATTTTCTTAGATCCAGTATAGATAGCCTCTCCATCCTTCATTTCAAATATAGGTGGAACTTCTAAAATATATTCTGCATACTTTCTATAAGAAAAGTCATCCTCTAAGGCTGATTTAATAGTCCCTGATCTATCATTATCCATATTCTGCCAAATTAAAGTTCTAAGACCATGTTGTGAAAATTTTTCCCCTTCAAAATAGTAACTATTATCACAAAGTCCATAAAAAATTGGTGCCATGGCATTTGCTATTCTAACCTTTTTTCTATAGTCTTCTTCATTTTTATAGTCTATAGACACTTGTAAAGCAGCAGTACCCTTCATCATATTGTGAGCATATTTACCCTTATCCTTAAAATAAGAAAACATATAGTTATACCTTTCCTTAGGTAAAAGCTTTATATCTTCTATCTTGGTTACAGGATGGTATCCTACTGCTATCAAACGTTGATTCTTTTTATCTAAAACTTTTTTTATGTCAACTATAAATTCTTGATACTCTTTTTCTATTACTCTTAGATCATTTTGAGCAACTATACTAAGTTCAAACTGGCTACCTGGTTCTAAAGTAATAACCTTATTTCCTTTATGAACTCCTAAAATATATTCATCTTCATAATCAGCTGTCCATCCCAACTCTACTAGATCTTCTAAGGTATCTTTAACACCATTTTCATGGTAATAACTTATACTTTCTAAACTATCTTTATCTATTATAAAATGTTCAAACTCCACTCCAATTTTAAATTGATCAAGAGTTTTTTCTCTATCTCTTAAATAATTTTCAATAACATCAATTTGCTTATCGTATTTCACATCTTCAGCTCCTTTGCATATATAGAAACTATATACCCCTTTAATCCATATTTAAATATCCTATAATTTGCCAATAAATATTAAAAATAGACAGCCTACTGTCTATTTTTAATCTGCTTTAAAATTATATATCGGTTTTAATATATCTATTACTTCAGCAGTTTCATCTAAGTTTTTTAAAATATCATCCATTGGTTTATAAGCTCTTGGATTTTCATCTAAAGTTTTTTTACTAATGCTTGTAGAGTAAATTCCCCTCATATCCTCTTTAAATCTATCAAGACTGTGCCTTTTTCTGGCCTGTGTTCTACTTAATAGCCTTCCTGCCCCATGAGGAGCAGAGTTATTCCAATCTTCATTTCCTTTACCCTTAGCAAGAATAGAACCATCTCGCATATTTATGGGAATAATAATTTTTTCATTCTTATTGGCTGATATTGCACCTTTTCTAACTACATTATCTCTAAAATCTATATAATTATGAATAGTTTCAAAATAGGAAAAATCTTCTAGATTCTTATTTAAATATTTTTCTAATATAATATCTGCTATAAGCTTTCTATTTAAAGAAGCATATTCTTGAGAGATTTTCATATCTTCCAAATATCTTTCTCTAATACTTCCTGTTAAATATGATAATTCTTTTGGATAAGATTTTTTAGATAAATTTAATTCATCTAACCCTTTACTTATATCCTCTTTTAAATCAGTAGATTGATATTTCTTTA
The DNA here is from genome assembly GCA_030146915.1 of Tissierellales bacterium. GTDB lineage: Bacteria > Bacillota > Clostridia > Tissierellales > Tissierellaceae > JASLAT01. The sequence goes on along the minus strand of JASLAT010000005.1, from coordinate 76,735 downwards.
GTACTTCAGCCTTTGAACTATTTAGTAAGTCTATAGCTAAATTTTGATAAAAATCAGCCACCTGCTTACCTAAGTTTCTACTTCCAGAATGTATAAGCAAATATCTATTTTTGTTAGAATCTATAGATAGTTCTATAAAGTGATTTCCACCCCCTAGACTTCCTAAACTCCTCTCTATTCTGGTAATATTTTGTAGCTCACTATAAATATTAAGTTCCTTTAACTTCTTAAAATCTACCTGTTTTTTCTTGTGTACCTTATGACCTGCTGGTATCTCCTTAGATATAACCTTATCTAATTTTTTTAAGTCTATATTTAATCTACCTAGTTTTACAACTAATACTCCACATCCTATATCAACACCAACTATATTAGGTATAACCTTATCACCCATATCAGCAGTAAATCCTATTACACATCCCATTCCCTTATGAACATCTGGCATAATTCTAACCTTAGAATCCCCTATAAAGTCTTGGCTCAATAATTCCTCTATCTGTCTTTTAGCATCTTCCTCTAATTTATCTGTAAAAACCTTAGCTTGATTATATTTTCCCTTTACAATCACTATTTAACCTCCTTAAAAGCCCTTTCAATACATTATATATAAGATATTTTCTATTGCAAATTTAAAACAATGGAAATTTTTCTCTTTTTATGTTAACATAATATATACAGGTCCAATATATTTTTATTTTTTACAAATCTTATACGATAATCATTTAATAAGAGTTCCTAACTCTTACTTTTTTTAGTCTTTTTTACAAAACTTACAATTGAATAATGAGGTGATAAATATGGGAGAAATAATTTTAACCTTACTTATTGGTGCTTGGATTTCAGGTCTAGGTATATTCTTATATTTATTTTTAGACAAGGAAGAAAAACAAAATAATAAGTAATAGGGGGATATCATATGAATATTTACACTATAGGAGTACTTATTAGTATTTTGATCTATATTTTGATTGGTAATTATTCAGGCAAAAAGGTCAAAAATCTTGATGACTATTATGTTGGTGGTAGAAATGCAGGTACTATATTTATAACTGGTACTATGTTCGCTTCTATGTTAAGCACTAATGGTTTCATGGGGGATGCTGGTTTTGCATATTCTGGGCATATTACTCTAATGATAATTATTAATACACTTTGTGCAGCGGGATACATACTCGGCCCTTTATTTTTTGGTAGATATATAAGGAGGGTAGAAGTAAATACTATGCCTGAATACTTTGCTAAAAGATTTAATTCTAGGCCTATACAAAGACTTGCTGGTATAACCACCGTACTGTCTCTTATGGCCTATTTAATAGCTGTAATTCAAGGAACAGCCATTTTAATGAAAGAGCTAACAGGATTATCTTATGAATTATCTCTTATACTATCCTGGATTACTTTTACATCTTTTACTTTCTATTCAGGATCTAACGGGGTTATTTTAACTGATACTATTATGTGCAGCTTATTTTTATTTGCAACTATCTTAGCAGGACCCTATATATTTAAGCAGTTAGGAGGTATTAATAAGATAATTCCAAATATTCTTAACTCTAATTTAGACAAAAACTTAATCTCCTATCATGGAGTGTTAAATTCTGAATATAAAACTGCATATGATGCTATTAGTTATTCAATAACTATGGGACTTGTTTGGTTAATTACTGTATCAGTTAGTCCCTGGCAAGCTGGTAGAAATTTAATGGCAAAAAATGAACACGTAACTTTTAGAGCTGGAAGCCTTTCAGTTGTTTTAACTACTGTTTTTCTTAGCTTCCTTTACTTTATAGCTTTATCTATTAACCTAGTAAATCCTAATATAGTTCCAAGTGAGAAGGTAATAATATGGGCTTGCTTAGAAATGGTTAGTCCTATAATAGGTGTTTTAGTCTTAACCGGAATTATGGCTGCAGGGCTTTCATCTGCTTCAACCTTTCTTTCTGTAGCAGGTTTTAGTATGACCCAAGATGTTATAGCTAAGGATTTTAAAAATCCAAAAAAGGAACTATCCTTCAGTAGGATAATAATGTTATTAGTTGGTATAATCTCTCTTTCTTTAGCTTATATATTACCACCTAATATTAGAATTATATCTTGGTTTGCAAGTACAATAATTGCTGCATCTTGGGGACCAGTAGCATTTATGTCTGTTTGGAGTAAAAAAATAACCAAAGACTCAGCCTATTGGGGCATGCTACTTGGACTTTTAGGACAACTACTAGGCAACTTTCTAGACGAGTTTACAGCCTTAGAAATGAAAAATTTTTTTCATCCCTTCTTTATAGGTATATACCTTAATTTTATAGGTATTTATCTAGCAAGCTTAAAATCTAAAAAGACTAAAGAAGAAAAAGATTTTCATAAAAGAATGCTAGTTATTCCTGAGGAAGAGAAGGACCCTACTTTATATAAAGAAGATAAGAAATATGCTATCTTACTTATATTTACAGGACTATTTATTGTATATATAGGCCTTAAATTTTGGGCTCTTCCCATAAAAAGTATTTCATAAGGAGTGATAGTATGAAATTTTATAATTTAGGTAATAATAGTTCTCTTGTAGATAATCTAGAAAAATTTAGAACTTCTAAATCAATGATAGAGAATATTAAATCTATAGATGAGCAAAATAAAGACATCAAGTTAGATTATTTTCTTAAAAACAATAAGGAAGTATTAAATTTTATAGAAAAAAGCTTTCAAGTGACTAAAGACAATATAGAAAATATTAAGCCTATGAATATAGGAATGACAAACTCATCTTTTACCTTTAAAATAAATGGAGACAAGTTCATATGCAGGTTGGCTGGTGAGGGAACGGATGAGCTGGTAAGTAGAAAAGGCGAATACTATACCTATAAAGCTATTAAGGACTTAGAAATATCTGATCGTATAATTAATTTTGATAAAAATAGTGGCATGAAAATAAGTCAATATTTCCCACATATTAGAAGTTTGGATTTTAATTCCGATAAAGATATAAAGCATGCTATTGATTTAATAAAAAAATTACATCAGGCAAAGCTTAAAGTTAAACATAATTTTGATATAATTGGTAAAATTAAAGACTATATAGCTCTTTGTGGACCTGGTTTGTATCAATCTTCCTTATATCAAACTACGAAGGATAAGATGAAGTTCTTATTAGAGTTAGTAAAAAAGTTCGAATATGAACCGATTTTAATACATGCAGATACTAGTAAAAATAACTTTTTAATTAATCAGGAAGGTAAAATAATATTAATTGACTGGGAGTATGCTGGAATGGCAGATCCCATTTTAGAATTAGCTCTTTTCTTCATTTATGGGGATTTTGAAGAGGATAAAATAAATAAATATTTTACTTATTATCTAGGTAGAAAACCTCTTGAAGAAGAGTTAATAAAAGTCTATACTTATATGTCTCTAGGAGGATTCTTATGGGCTATTTGGACAGAATACAAGATGGAGTTTGGCCTAGACTATTATAATTATAGACTAAGGATGTATAATCATGCTAATAGCCACTATAATAATTTAAAAAGACTTGTAAAGTTTAAAAAATAAAATCATTAAATATTAAAATCAAAAAAGCCTTAGTATTAATTATTACTAAGGCTTTTTATATATTTTAATATCTTTCCTCCTTATTAAAATGGTCCATAATTAAATATTCCTGATATAGAAACTAAAATAGCTGCGGCAATACTAAGATAAATTACCAACTTAAATATATGCCTGACCCATCTATCATAAGGTATATCTGCAAAAGCTAATATATAAATCATTTGAGGAAAAATCATATTAGTTATCCCATCTCCAAATTGAAAGGCTAAAACTGCTGACTGCCTAGTTACACCAACTAAATCACTTAAAGGCCCCATTATTGGCATTGTCACTGCTGCCTGACCACTACCTGTACCTATAAAAAAATTTATAAAAGTCTGCATTATAAACATACCTACCAGAGTAAGATAGTTAGGAAGTTTTATTAGAGGCTGAGCCATGTAATTAACGATGGTATCTAATACCTGTCCATCTTCTAAAATTATCGAAGCAGCTCTAGCAAAACCTATTATCATAGCTCCAAAAGCTATTTGATTCATCCCATTACTTAAACTTTCTCCTATTTCATTAGGACTTAATCCACCTATTAATCCACTTACTATCCCTAATAAAAGAAAGAATGCCGAAAGATCTACTGCTCCCCATTTATATTTAAAACTAGCATAAACTAAAAATATTAAACTAGCAAAAAATAAAATCAATACTCCAACATGTCTTTTATTAAACTTAGCAAACGTTCTATCTAATTTAAAAAATTTTTCATCTATTTTTCCCTCATATCCATATAAGATACTATTTTCCGGCTTATTTTTTACTTTCTTAGAGTAATTTAGAAAAAATATTAAACCTATAGCTAAAAACACTAGAAAAGAAAACATCCTATAAATTGATCCAGAAAAAAGAGGAAGACCTACTATTTCTTGGGCTACCCCTACATTTAAAGGATTAAGAAAAGCTGCAGCATATCCTACCCAAGCTGAAGTTCTAACTATATGAAATCCTACTACCCTATCATATCCTAAAGCCATAGCAATTGAGGCTCCTAAGGGTATAAAAGGTAATACTCCTACTAAAGGAAAACCAACTGCCCCTAAAACTGCAAAAGTTATAGTAATTATTATCAAAAAAACTACACTTCTATCTTTGAAAATTTCCACCAGTTTAACAATCCCACTATCAATAGCACCTGTTGCCCTTATTATATTAATAGCTCCGGGTACTATAAAGGAAAATGTAATTATTGGTGCAGAGTTTACCACTCCTTGAGGGATTGCTCTTATAGCTTGAAGAAACCCTACTCTTTTATTATCTATTAATTTAAATGTACCTGGTATTGCAATTTCTCTGCCACTTACTCCGTCTATAACTCTATCAAAACTACCAGATGGAAGTATCCAGGTTAAAACCATAGAAAATATAATTAAAAGAAATATTATCACATATGCATGTGGATTTCTAAAGTCCATAGTTCTTTTATTTTTATCTATCTTTCTTATTTTCATTTAATCTTCTCCTCTCTACTTAGTAATATCAACATATATTCTCCTAAGTAGAACCAGGCCTAAACTTGAGTTTACACATATAAGACCCCCTTTTTTTCTGAAGATTCTAAATTTAAAAATTATAATAAAATAACTACACATATGTATGTGTAGTTATTATTTCTGTCTTTTGTATTTTAAATATCTATATTCAATTCCATCATAACTGTAACTCTGTGATTGTTCTACTAAAATCCATTCCTTATCCTTGTCTAAATTAGGAATAGCTGTATCCTTTAGCCTAGCCCTATCATTTATTTTAGTAATATAGGCTATATCACAATAATCTATAAGACTAGCTATAAGTTCACCACCGCCTATGAGAAAGATCTCCTCTTCTTCATAGTTACTTAACAGTTTCATTAAATCTTTCAGTGTGTGAACTGTTATTATATCATATTTATCATAATCTTTACAAGTAGTTACTACTATATTTGTCCTATCCTTTAATGGCTTAGCGCCAGGTAAAGACTCTAAAGTTTTCCTACCCATCACAACTATATTACCCTTTGTTAGCTCTTTAAATCTTTTTAAATCTTGCGGTATTTTATATAGTAATTCACCTTTATAACCTATAGCCCAGTCTAAATCAACAGCACATAATATCTTCATATAACCCCTCTATTCTGAAATTAGGTCTTTTATATCTTCAAAAGATAGATAAATCTCAATAGGATAACTTACATCATCATCCAACTCATAGTAATAAATTACTAAGTGATTTTCTGTAAAGTACATATTTATACCTTCAGCCTCAAACTCTCTACCATAATTTTCTCTAACTTTTAATCTCAATAATCCCTTTAACTTATCCCTACTTATACGATCATTTTTAAAGTAATTATCATAATCTAAAATTTTACCAGTCTTAAGGTCCATATTCAAACTCTTTATAAGCTCAGTCTCTTTGTTTAAATGTTTAAATTTACCAGTAAATATAAGGCTTATTCTATCTTGATTTAAGGCACTTATTTTATAACTCAAATTCATATTATCAAAAATTTCCTTAGACTCTAAATCAAAGATAAATTCTTCAATCATTTGATTAAATTTACTTTTAATAACTGGATTATTCATATTTTTTATAACTGGATAATTTAGACCTTGTCTAATTCCATTCTCTAACTCCATAAAGCTTGATACCTTTAAGTATTTACTAGTAGTCTGCGGGGGAAGGCTCATAGTCATATATCTCGGTGTTAAAGCCTCTATTTTATCTCCTACTTTTATACTCTTCATTTCATCATCTCTATCCTTATACTCTATTTTAGTCTCATCCACTAAATGAAGTATAATTTCTTCAAGATTTAATTCAGAAGAATCTACTCCTAATAAAATACTTACATTTTCAGTATTCTCATCTATATGGATATCTTTTACATATCCAGTAATTTCCATATCTTCTTTTTTTATTTCTTCAACTTTTGTTTTAATCACTGCTAAATCATTACCTACAATTATAAGCTCTTCTTTTAATACTTCCTTGAAAAATTCCATAGGTACATACATTACTCCATCTTTATTTTCAGGTGCATGTGAAAGTTTTATGGGTGCCATTCTTGCAAAGAAGTAATAATTTTCTCCAGCCTTAAGACTAGTTATTAAGTTATCTTTTTGAATATCTACCTGCCTTAACTTATTATTCCAATTTACACTGAAACCAAGCTCTTCAGCTACTACCCTTACAGGTATCATTTCTGTCCCAGCCTTAGTATAAACTCCTAATTGATCTTTTGAAAATAGTCTTCTATATTCATTTTCTTCTATAGTTTTTATAATTTCATCATCTACTATTTTTCTAATTCTAATATCTTCCTGAGCATAGGTAGACTTTGCTGGAAGTAGTAAAAGGGCTAATAAAAATCCCGTAATCAGTCTTTTCTTCATATAATCGCTCCTTATTTTAATATCATTACAATTATATCAAAGTATTTTAGACTTAGGATTACAGGACTATTACATTTTAGATACTTTCATAACTTTCTATGGTATATAACCTTCCTTCTTCTGTTAGTTTTATAATACCATTTTCTAAGATTATCTTATTTTCTTCCTTTAATCTATTTATAATTTTATCTAGTAGTCTATCATTCCAATTTAAATTTTCCCTGATACTGTCAAGACCATTGTGAGCTTCTAAATTCTCATCATCTTCATGATTTAAAATATGAAAAAGTAAAGAATCAGCAGCAAACTCAACTCTTTGTCTTTTTCTTCTTCTTATAGTTGTAACCAAGCCTCTTTTAGGAGCTAGTATAAACACTAAAAAGAAAGTTACTCCTGTCATCATAGCCATAGAACCTGCTATAGAAACATCATAATATGCTGCAAATTTATAACCCAGTACACCATTTATCGCACCTATAACTGATGATAGAGCTATCATCAATTTTAAATCATCCGTTAATAAATAAGCAGTTATTGGAGGTCCTACCATAAATGCTATTACCAATATAGAACCTACTGCTTCAAAGGCTCCAACTGCTGTTATAGATACTATTCCCATAAGACTATAGTGAATAATCCAAGGAGTAAACCCTAAAACAGCTGCTAATGCTGGATCAAAGGTTACTAGCTTTAATTCCTTAAAAAATACTATTACATAAATTAAGTTTATTAAAAGTATAACACCCATAATAGCAAGGGCCTTCGGTCCAAAATCTATACCATTTATTATAAGCCTATCAAAAGGAGCAAATTCAATTTGTCCTAAAAGAACAGATTCAGTATCTAAGTTAATTGATCCTGCATGCCTAGATATTATTATTATAGCTATACTAAATAATAAGGGAAATACAATCCCTATTGCTGAATCTTCTGATACTAGGCCGGTGTTATTTATAAGTTCTGTCAAAAAAACAGTAAATAAGCCCATTAAAGCCGCTCCTACTATCAATAGTGGAGAGGTTAAACTCTTGGTTATAAAAAAAGCTATTACTATCCCTAATAGAATAGTATGAGTTATAGAATCAGTCATCATCGCCATTTGTCTTAATACTAGAAAAACACCAGGCAATGAGGAGGCTATAGCTACTAAAATAGCTATTAACTGTATTTCTAAATTCGGATTCATACTATACCTCCTCCTTAAAGTTACTTTCTAAATATTCAATCCCTTGGTCTGTAATCGCCCACTGATCGAAATAATCCTTACTTGCATATCCCTTCTCTTCTAAAGATCTTAAGCCTTTTTTTACAAAATCCATAGACTTTTTATCCCTAGTTTTACTAGGTTTAATAGTATAAATATCATGACTATGTTTTTCTCCCTTATGATTTAAGGCTAAATTATAAAGGTTTATAAGAATCTTATCTTCACTTATATCTCTTTGATTTTTCTTATCTTTAAAATAATTCCAAATTAAACCTCTCTTAGGAGCAAGTGTTAAACTTACAATTACAATCGTACTTATAGCCAAAACTATAGTAGGCCCCGTAGGTAAGTTTGGTATTAACGAACTTGCAACAGTTCCAACTACCCCAGAAACTGCTCCAAATATTGCTGCTAAGACTACCATTAATGAAAACTTATCTGTCCATTGTCTCGCTGCAACAGCTGGAGCCGTTAGCATGGCACTCATAAGTATTACACCTACCGTCTGTAATCCTATTATTATAGCCGCTACTATCATTGTAGATAGTAATAAGGTTAGCTTTCTTGATGAAAATCCTAAGCTCTCTGCATAATCTTCATCAAATGATATAAGCATAAATTCTTTCCAAAATAAAATGACTAAAAAGATTAAAACTCCTCCAACTATAGCCATCATTCTTACATCTCTTTTTAAAAGAGTAGATGCTTGACCATATATAAAACTATCAAGTCCTGCCTGATTAGCATTAGGAATTTTCTGTATATATGTTAAAAGGACCATACCTATACCAAAAAAAACTGATAATACAAGTCCTAAAGCACTATCGAATTTAATTCTAGAGTATCTTTCTATTAATATTATTAATACCGTTGCTAAAAGTCCAGATATTAATGCTCCTAAAAGAAGAGTCTCTGTCCTTTTAGTAGCTGTTAGTAAAAATACTACTGCTATACCAGGTAGTGCTGCATGAGATACAGCATCACCTAGAAGACTCTCCTTTCTGATAACAGCAAAACTACCTAAAATACCAGATATAATTCCTAATAAAGCTGAACCTAGGGCTACAATCTGAAGAGTATAATCTGTTAATATTAAGTTTAAATTTTCCAAAGTTTCCACCTACCTTTTTAAAACACTTCCCCTGGTTCTATAAGTTTTTTCTATATTTTCTTCAGTATATACCTCACTAACAGGTCCACTTTCTATTAATTGAGTATTTAGTAAAACAACATGATCAAAGTACTCTTCTACAGTATCTAAATCATGATGAACTACTACAACAGTCTTACCATTTGATTTTAAATCTTTTAAAATATCTATAATAGCAAGTTCAGTTTTAGCATCCACACCTTTAAAAGGTTCGTCCATAAAATATATATCCGCTTCTTGTACCAATGCACGAGCTAAAAATACCCTTTGTTGCTGTCCGCCAGATAGCTCAGAGATTTGCCTATCAACAAATTGACTCATCCCAACTTTTTCCAAAGCTTCTAAGGATTTTTCCCTATCTATTTTACCAGGTCTTTTAAACCATCCAAGCTTACCATATCTACCCATCATAACAATATCAAGTACGCTTGCTGGAAAATCCCAATCAACACTTTCAGATTGGGGAACATATCCTATATGCTTTCTCTCTTCTTTATAAGTTCTACCATTAAATAAAACCTTGCCTGATACAGGCTCTATAAGGTCTAACATAGCTTTTATTAAAGTTGACTTACCAGCTCCATTAGGCCCTACTATAGCCATTAAAACCCCCTTTGGGATCTTTAGATCAATATCCCAAAGTACAGGCTTTATATGGTAAGCAACCGTCATATCTTCTACTTCTACTACATATTCCATTTCCTTATCCATAAAATCCTCCTATTTAAGAGCATCTACTATAGTATCTATATTAGCTTTAAACGTTCCTATATAAGTTTCAGCATCAGTTCCTATATCTCCTGTTGAATCTGAGTAAAGTTCTCCTCCTATTTCAACGTTGAATCCTTTAGATTTTACTGACTCTTGTAAAGCTTCTATACTTTTACTTGGAACAGATGATTCTAAAAATATAGCTTTAATTTGATTTTCAACTATATAGTCTGCTAGCTCTCTAACATCAGATGTACCTGCTTCTGATGAAGTACTCACACCTTGTAAACCTCTAACTTTAAAACCATAAGCATCTCCAAAGTATCCAAAAGCATCATGTGCAGTAACTAAAATTCTTTCATCCTCTTCTAATTCAGAAGCTCTGTTTTTAATATACTCATCTAACTCATCTAGTTCAAGTAAATACTCGTCTAAATTTTTATCAAAATCCTCGCTAAATTCTGGAGCTAGTTCCTTAAGTCCTCTATTTACAGTTTTTGCAGCTTCCTTCCAAAGGCTAACATCAAACCATATATGTGGATCAAAATGACCTGGATTAGTCTCAAAATCTCTAAGCTTTGATTCATCAATATCTTCTGAAACTGCAAGTGTTAATTTACCTTGCTTTTCAAGATTTTTAAATACTTCTCCCATTTTTCCCTCTAGGTTTAGTCCATTGTAAATTATCATATCTGCATTATTTAAATATCCTACATCTCCAGCACTAGCTTTATACATATGTGGGTCGATTCCGGGCCCCATAAGTGACTGAACATTAACATGTCCACCACTTATGTGTTTTACTAGATCACCTACCAGTGTTGTAGTAGTCATAACTGTATAACCACCATCAACTTCAACCACCTTTTCTTCTTTCGAACAAGCTGCTAAAGATATAGAAACTACCACTAATAAAATTAATAAATAATATCTTTTTTTCACCTTAATCCTCCTATTTTATAAAAATTTTTTCTGCTAGACCTAGTGAAATTTTAATCCTAAGTCTGTTTTTAGAAAGTAATAAGTAACTATCGAATACTTGATCTAACTTTAAAAAATCTCCCACCTGTAGATTATAGGTAGCTATAAAATCTTCCAATTCACTAGACTTATCAAACCTTAAAATTTGACCTATATCACCGACTTCTAAATCTAAAAGGTTTCTATATTCACCATGATCAATAAATATAGGCGCTCCATGAGGACACTCTATAGGATAATCTAAGAATTTTTCCAACCTAGCTTCTAATTTATCATCAGTCACATGTTCTAGCTTTTCAGCCTTACTAGCAACTTCTTGCCAACTATAACCTAAACAATCTACAAGAAAAACTTCCCAAAGTAGATGCCTTTTTCTTACCTTTCTACCTAAGTCTATACCTAGTTGTGTTAAACTAACTCCTATATATTCCTGATACTCTAAATAACCATCTTTAAGTAACTTTTTAATCATCTCTGATACAGATGGTGCCGAGACACCTAATCTAGTTGCAATTTCTTTATTAGGAACCTGTCTAGCATATCCTCCCAGTTCATATATAGCCTTAATATAATCTTCCTTACTTATATTCATAACAACCTCCTAAGTTTAGGCCTACCTAAATAATATTTACCCAAGTATATACTTAATAATCTTATTAAGCTAGTAAAATATTTGGATTTTTATCATTATTTATGTTTGTTTTTTTTTCTAATATATGTTATTCTCTATTAGTCTTTATATATTAATTAGGTGTTTCCTTGGTAACCCACTTATAAAAAACAAGGATGTGATAACTATGCAAAGATACAATCGAGTTCTAAATAAGAATCCTCGAGAGATTGTTTTACTTAAATCACGTCCCTGTCAATGGGGACGTTGTTTTTTTTGTGATTATATAGAGGATAATTCCCAAAATGCAGAAGAGATTGTAAAATTTAATCGAGAAATATTAAAAGAAATTACTGGAGAGTTTAAGAGTTTAGAGGTAATAAATTCCGCCAGTGTGTTTGAATTACCTGAGGAAAGCCTAAAAGATATTAAAGACATTGTAGAAGAAAAAGGCATTGATTACTTATACTTTGAAAGCCATTACTCCTACAAAGATAGGCTAGAAGAGATCAGAAATTTCTTCCCCAGTACAAAGGTAATATTTAAAACTGGTATAGAAACTTTTCATGATGACTTTAGAAATAAATATCTTAAAAAAGGAGTATTTTTTGAAGACTATAGGGAGGTCAAAAATTACTTTGAGTCTATCTGTCTTTTAGTAGGTATAGAAGGCCAAACTAAGGAGATGATAGATAACGATATTAAAATCGCTACTGAAAACTTCCCAAGAATTTGTATTAATATCTATGTAGAAAATTCAACCCCAGTTAAGAGGGATGATTCTTTGATAAATTGGTTTAAAGATAAGTATTCATACCTAGAAGACTACGAAAATATAGAAATATTATGGAATAATACAGATTTTGGAGTTGGTGATTAAATGTCTAGTAAGAAATTAGCAAAATATGGATTAGTTATGGCTCTTTATATAATTCTTAGTTTAGCTGTAAAGGAATTAGGTTTTGGACCTATACAATTTAGATTATCTGAAGCCTTAACTCTTTTAGCATTCATAGAGCCTCTTTATGTTTTACCTCTAACATTAGCTTGTGCTTTTGTTAATATGTTTAGCCCTTTTGGAATTTATGATGTTATTTTTGGCTCTTTAGCTAGCTTTTTAGCTTTATATTCAATGACTAAAGTTAAAAATATTTATATAGCTAGTATCTTCCCTGCAATATTTTCATTTATTGTCGGTTTAGAAATATACTTTCTATCAAGCGAGCCTATTAACTTTTTCTTAGTAACAGGACAAATTATGATATCAGAAATAATAATTGTTACGATAATTGGAGTTCCAATATTCAAAACCATTATGAAAAATGAGTATTTAATGAATTTAATAAAAATAAAAGATGAAAATTAAATTAATTTTCTATAAACTACCATTAATCAATGATTAGTGGTAGTTTTTTTACTAGCTTTTTATAGCTATATGAAAAAATGTTAATCTAACTTGTAAATATATGTAAACTTTAATAAGCTATATATATTATACTTTTTTATATTATTTTGAGATATTCATTTAAGGAGGGGTTAACATTGAAAACCGTATTTATTTTGTTTTTTACTGTGATTTTTATAATGCTAAGCACAAGTTTAAATTTATATTTGAAGTATTTGCTAACTTTAGGAAATTTAAGTTGGAATCTTGATTTTTTTCAATATACCCTAGCAATTATGATATCTCTATGCCTATCTTATATAATTTGGAAATTATCAAAACCTGAAATAATAAGAATTATTCACACAACAAATTTAGAAAATCAAGGACTTAAAAACAATAATTATAATTATGTAGTCAATCCTAAAACAAACAAATCCTCAGAAAGTGTTATTAAAAAACAAGCTAAAGATTTCTTTAAAGTAGCTGGTTCAAACTATAATAACAGACAAGATATAATAAAAGAATTTGCAAAGAAAAATACACAAATTATATATGATGGATTTTCAGATGATGAAATAGCTTACACTAGTGAAGAAATTCAAGAATTTTTTGTATATGAGTTTGATAAAGTTAAACTTATGCCAGATAAGTTTCACCCTTTAGATAAGTATGCTATTGAAGTACACTTAGAAGGTCATGGTATGGTTGGATTTGTACCACAGGAAATTAATAAACAAATCTATAACCTTTTAAAAGACTGTAAGAATTATAATACTGAAATTAGAATTACTGGGGGAAACTATAAATTTTTTAATTATGAGGATGACAAGGTGGATATTAAAAAATCTAATTATGGTGCAGAAATATATATAAATTTTCATATAGAACTATAAAATAAGAGCTAGGTTAACCTAGCTCTTATTTATAAGTTTTTTATTTCTAAAATGAACTAAAAATCCTACAAGATCTGCTAAAATCCAACCTATAGGAGCAGCCCACCAAATTACTTGCCTACCTAATTTAGCGCTTAAACTAGCTACTATTATAACCCTAGTTCCTAAAGAAATAATGGTTAAATATAATGAAGTGTTTAATTGTCCTAATCCTCTATAGTATCCATAAAACATTAAAAGGAATCCTAAAAATGTGTAAAATACAGATAGTACAGACATATACTCACTACCTATCATTATCACATTCTTCTCATTTGCATTAACAAATATTTTCATAAGGCTAGCAGCATTTAGCCTAATAACTAAAGATATAAATATTCCAAATATAACTATTATCTTTATAGATGAATTAAAACCTTCATATATTCGCTCTTCATTTTTTGCTCCTTTATTTTGAGCTACATAAGTTCCAAAAGCATTTCCAAAATCTTGCATAGGTAAATTAGCTATAGACTCAACCTTTCCTCCAGCAGCAAAGGCTGCTATAACGTCAGGACCGAATTTATTAACATAGGTTTGAACAACTAACATACCAAAAGTCATAATCGACTGTTGCATAGATGTCATAATACTATATTTACCTACATGCTTAGCTAACTTGGTATCTAATACCATATCATCTTTCTGTAACCTTATATCTGGCAATTTATAAAATCCATATATAAGTGAAGCCAAAGAGGATACACCCTGTGCTATTACAGTTGCATATGCAACTCCTTCTACTCCCATACCTACAACTCTTACAAAATATAGATCTAAGGCTATATTTATTAAAGCTGAAAGAGCCAGAAAAATTAAAGGAGTTACTGAATCTCCCATTGCTCTTAATAGAGACGACATTGCATTATAAAGAAAAACAAAAAACAATCCTGCAAATATAATTTTTAAATAAGTCCCTGAATCTGTAATAATTGCCTCTGGCGTATTCATCCAAGTTAAAATGCTATCTGTATATATGTATAAAATAACAGAAAGGATAAGCGTAAATAATCCTATAAAACTAAATGCTGTAAAAACTGACTTCCTAATCATAGGATAATCTTTTTTTCCAAAATAATATGAATAAACTACACCAGCACCCATAGTTAAACCAATAATTACAAAAGAAAAAAAGTTCATAGCCATAAAGGAAGAACCAACTGCTGCTAAAGCATTCTTACCTATATACCTACCTACTATAACTGAATCAACTATATTATAAAGTTGCTGAAATAGATTACCTATTAACATAGGTATTGTAAATTTAATCAGCAATTTACTAGGATTACCACTGGTCATATCTTTTACCAAATAATCCACCTCCCCTTGTATATTATATCATTTATACAATGTATATTTCCTTTAAAAAATAAAAAAGTCTCTTATAAGGCTTTACTTAAGAGACTTTTTTAAAATACTTTATTTCATTCTTTATACAAGTTAGCCCACTTAAATAAAATTAAACTGTAGCCAATTTATACTTATTCTAATTTATTATACCTAAATAAATCCTATCTATTGATATCTAATAGTTAAAATACATCTAAATATCGATACTACTTTATAGCCCTTTCAATATCGTCTATCATAAGCTCACTAGCCTGTATACCTCCAGCTGATAAGTACCATACAGGAGAATTAAGATAGCTTATATTATCTAATTTATATGCTTTGCTTTCTTTTATAATTTTATTATTTAAAGTCTCCTTTGCCCTAGTATTACCACCAGCAATTTCACTTCTATCCATAACTAATATATATTCTGGATTCTTATTTAAAATATACTCAAAATTTATTTTTTGACCGTGTGTACTAACCTCTAAGTTTTCATCTACAGGTTTTAAATTAAAATCATCAAAAACCATACCAAATCTTGATCCTCTACCATGAGCTTTAAGTTCACCATCATTAGCCATTAGAAATAAAACTTTTCCATCTACTTTAGAGTTTTCTTTAGCTAAATTATCAACTCTTATTTTAAAATTATCAACTAGCTTTTTTGTCTCTTCTTTTTTATCAAAAATTTCAGCCAAAATACCTAAATTCTTTTCTATAGTACTAGTGTATCCGTCGCCTCTTCCTGATAGATAAATAGTTGGAGCAATCTCATTAAACTCATCATACTGTTCTGCCTGTCTATCACCAATAATTATTAAATCTGGTTTCAATTCATAAAGTTTTTCAAAATTTACTTCTTTTAAACTTCCTAAATCTTCATAGTCCTCTGAGCTATATTTCATTAAATACTCTGGTAAAGATTTTTTACTCAATCCTGATAACTTATCATCTAGTCCTAATACATCAATATTATCTAAAACTCCATAATCTAAAACAACAAACTTATTAATATCCTTAGGAACTTTACTTACTCCTAAATCATGCTCTACCTCTATAAAATCTCCCGGTACTTCTACATCGTCATTACATGCACTAAGTAACAATATACTTGCTGAGAATATAATTAAAACTATTAATTTTCTTAAATTTTTCATACTACCTCCTAATAATACATACAAAGTCTCATTCCATCAGTTAGCCTTACCTTAAAATCTAGATCATATATTTTAGACAAAATTTTATCTTTAATTATATCTTCCATATGACCATCTTCAACAACCTTACCATCCTTTAAGGCTAAAATTTTATCAGAATACTTTGAAGCAAAGTTAATATCATGTATGACTATTACTATAGTCTTATCTAGTTCATCTACAAGCCTTCTTAAAATTTGCATAATCTCAACTGAATGTTTCATATCTAGATTATTTAAAGGCTCATCTAAAAAAATATAATCTGTATCTTGCGCTAAAACCATAGCTATATAAGCTCTTTGCACCTGACCACCGCTTAATTGATCTAAATATCTATCTTGTAATTGTTCTAAATTTAAATAACTTAAAGATCTATCTATTATTTTCTTATCAGTTTCATTTAGCCTCCCTTTACTATGTGGGAACCTACCAAAGCTAACTAATTCTCTAACTGTTAGCCTTACATTTATTGAGTTTGATTGTGTTAATATTGATATTCTTTTAGCTAATTGTTCTTCATCCCATTCCTCTAAATTTTTCCCATCTATAATTACTTCACCTTCATCTTGCTTAGTAAGTCTAGCTATTATAGATAGAAGAGTACTTTTCCCAGCTCCATTAGGCCCAATTATAGAAGTTATAGAGGACTTTCTAATATCAGTAGATACACCACTAACTACTTCCTTACTCCCATATCTTTTATATAAATTTCTAACCTTTATCATTAAGCATTCTCCTTTAAAATTAGATAAATAAAATAACTTCCACCTAAAAGATTTATAACTATAGTTATAGGTAGTGAATAATTAAACACTCTCTCTATAATAAGCTGACTAATAAGTAGAAAAATAACCGCGATCAAACTACTTAATTTAAATAAGTCCCTATGACTAAAACTAGTTAATAATTCTTTTGATAGATTAACTACCAAAAGTCCTAAAAACCCTATTGGCCCTACTAAAGCTGTTGATAAGGAAACTAATACCGAAACTATAAAAAGCTGATTATCAACAAAGCTAAAATAATTAAGACCTAGGTTAATTGATTGATCCCTACCAAGACTTAATACATCTAACTTATTAGCCTCTTTGAAGATATATATGAGGCTTATAAACAAAATTAATAAAGAAATAATGAGTAGTCTATCATTCAAAGCATTGAAACTTGCAAACATCTTATCCTGTATGTGTAAAAACTCATTAGGATCTATAATCATCTGTAAAAACGAACTTAAACTGGAGAAAAAAGTCCCCATCACGATTCCTACTAATAGTAAACTCATTATATTTATTCTACTTTTTATAAGTTTTCCATATAATATTTTAGAAAAAATTATCATTAATAGTAAGCTTAAAAAGAAATTATAAGTTGGTTTTAAGATAAAAATACTAGTAGATCCTAAGAAAAAAATTAAACTAGTTTGAATTAATGTATATAAAGAGTCTAATCCTAAACTACTTGGTGTTAATATTCTATTATCAGTTATAGTTTGAAATATGACTGAAGATACTGCTATAGCAATACCGCTTATACTAAGTCCCAATAATCTAATGACCCTTTTAGGTAAAACATATTTATAGTTGAATTTACTTAATCCTAGAAATAGAAATAAACTTATAGCAACAATTAAAAATACTGTTAGCATTTTGAATACTTTCTTATCCCTATTTATCATATATCTCGCTCCTTACTATCAAGTAAAGAAAGGCTAAGCTACCCAAGACTCCTACTATTAAGCTTATAGAAACCTCATAGGGATAAATAATTAACCTTCCTATTATGTCAGACGTTAAAAGAAGTATACTACCTAGTAGACCTGTTGATATAATACTATTTTCCATATTATCCCCCTTAAATATACTTACCAGATTAGGGACAACTAGTCCTAAAAAAGGTATTCTCCCTACAGTAACTATAACTAGGGAGCTTATAAGGGATACTATAATTAGCCCTAGACTTACTATTTGTTTATGATTGAGTCCAAGATTAGTAGAAAACTCTTCACCCATCCCTACAACAGTAAATTTACTAGCATATAAATAAGAAATAATTAATAAGGGTAAACTTATGTATAAAAGTTCATAACGACCTTTTATAATCATTGAAAAATCTCCCTCTAACCAAGTTGAAACGCTCTGAACTAAATCATATTTATAGGCTAAAAAGCTAGAAAATCCATCTACAATCTTACCTAAGCTAATACCTATAATGGGTATTAAAATACTATTTTTAAACTTAATAGCTTTAAGAATTCTCATAAATAAAAAGCTTCCTAAAAGTGCTAGGGTAAAAGAAAATATCATGCTATATAAGGATGATATCTCTTTAAAAAATATCAACGATATTAAAATTCCCAACTTTGCCCAATCCATAGTTCCAGATGTAGTTGGTGATGTAAATTTGTTCTGTGTTATTTGCTGCATTATAAGTCCAGCTATACTAATAGACATACCTGATATAAGTAAACTCATAAGTCTAGGTAATCTAGATTCAAAAAAAATTAATTTATCTAGTATGCTTGGTCCACCTGTATCCATAATTCCAATATTTAAAGAAATTATAGATATAATAACTAATATAAGTAATAAATGTGTATTTTTCATAGATTATTAACTCTCCCTAATTGCTTGATTTTTTCCTATATGCTATAATATGTCATACTCATAAGTCTGTATTGATAAAGATTATCAATATCAGTATAAGTATCTTAACAACAATATTTTTTTAATTCTTTAAATTTCTTATGATTTTTATAACTATATATTACTTTAGTAAGGAGTTGAATTTATGCATATAGAAAAACATATAGGAAAAGTTTTAGAAAAGTTTTATCTCCTAACAAATATACCTATAAAAGCATTTGATTATAAAGGTATAGAAATAGCATCTGCTGGCTATGATGATAGACTTGATAGGTTTTTTAAAATGGGCAATGTCTATCAGGAGCTAAGTAAAAATAAAATAACTCCTTTTAGATCAAAAATAACTATTGGCAGAACTCATTATATGGGAGAGGCTATATGTCCTAGAAATAAATATAGAGGTGTATTTATAATAGGTCCCTACACGGATATAAAATATAACAAAACAATAGTATATAAACCACTTAGTTTAGAAAAGCATATATTAAGTTTAGTTAGGTCTATTTGGAGAGACTTCCCCTTAGAAAGAGAAGTTGCTTTAGATAAAAAGCCTTATAGTCTGCATGTTAGAAGATCACTTGATTTTATAGACTCTAGATATATGGATAATATAAATTTAGACGATATATCTAGTTATTTAGATATAAACAAATCTTATTTTTGTTCTATCTTTAAAAAAGAAACTGGAATAACCTTTACTCAATATTTAAATAAATATAGAATTGAAAAAAGTAAGGAGTTATTAAAGAAAAATAATAACTCGGTTTTAGATATTGCACTTGCAGTAGGATTTAATAATCAAAACTATTACAATATAATGTTTAAAAAAATTACTAATAAGACACCTTTAGAATATAGAAATTCATCAGCATAAAAATGCTAACGGAATTTAAGACAAAATTAAAATAAGAAGTATCCCTAGGGATACTTCTTATTTTAGTTTTTCTTCCCACTCTTCTTCTTTAAAGGCTACTAAAACTTCTCCTTCTCCAACAAATATTGGCCTTTTAACTAACATTCCATCACTAGCTAAAAGCTCTATTTGTTCCTCCTCTGTCATATCATCTAGCTTATCTTTTAGTTTTAATTCTCTATACTTCATACCACTTGTATTAAAAAATCTTCTAATTTTAAGATCTGGTCTAGAATCAATCCAACTTTTAAGTTCATCAGCATTAGGTCTATCCTCTTTGATATCCCTCTCTACAAACTTTATATCATTCTCTTCTAACCATTTTCTAGCTTTTTTACAAGTACTACACTTTGAATAGCATATAAATAAATTTTCCATCAAATCTACTCCTTCATTATTTATATACTATTTACCCTATTTTTAAAAAATTATCTAGACTTTCTTCTAACTCCTCCCTCTCTAAACCTGCTTCATTTAATTCCTTTTTTATGGTCTTTTCGATGGCCCTCTCCATCTTATCTAAGCTCCTACATCCTCTATTTATATATAATGCTGTTACTATTACTAGACAAAGCAATATAAAGGATAGCTCTTTTATTATGTATAAAGGAACTTTTAAAAATATATGAGCTATAGTTGCTATACTAATAGCTAACATAAACTCTAAATGTATCATCCTAGTACCTAGTTTAAATAGTTTTTCCCTTTCCTTGGTAAACTTTTTCTTCGTAGCCTTTTGAAGAAGAAGTAGACTTTTACACTTTCTTATTTTTTCTCCCACTTAAGCACGCCCCTACTTGTATATATTCTAGGATGCATCTTAAGTATAATACAATTTTTTTAAAAGGTAAACTCAATTTTCTAAATTATCTATAAATTAAGATAAAAAAGAAAGAGTGGTTTCCCACTCTATTCTTATCTTAATTTTGCTTGAGCTGCTGCTAGTTTAGCTATTGGTACTCTAAATGGTGAACATGAAACATAATCTAATCCAATTCTATAACAGAATTCTACAGAGCTTGGCTCTCCACCATGTTCTCCACAAATACCTAATTGTAAATCTTTTCTAGCTTTTCTTCCTAGGTCTACTGAAATCTCCATTAGTTTACCTATACCTTTTTGATCTATTCTCTCAAAAGGATCATGAGCAAATATTCTTTTCTCTACATATTCTGGTAAAAACTTACCTGCATCATCTCTAGAGAATCCAAAGCCCATTTGAGTTAAATCATTTGTACCAAAACTGAAGAATTCAGCTTCTTCTGCTATTTCATCTGAAGTAAGAGCCGCTCTAGGTACCTCAATCATAGTACCAATTAAATGTTCTATAGTTTCTCCTCTTTCTTCAAACACTCTAGCTATTTCGTCTATAACCTCACTTTTCACATATCTTAACTCATCAATATGTCCTATTAGAGGTATCATTATTTCTGGAACTATCTCTATATTTTCTTCTTTTGATATATCCATAGCTGCTTCTATTATTGCCCTAGCTTGCATCCTATAGATTTCAGGATAAGTTACTGCAAGTCTACATCCTCTATGCCCTAACATTGGGTTAACTTCATATAAAGTATTCATTCTTACTTGAAGTTCATCTCTGTCAATACCAATCATTTTAGCTACCTCATCTTTTTCTTTATCAGCATGAGGTAAGAATTCATGTAGAGGTGGATCTAATAATCTTACAGTCATAGGTTTTTCTCTGATTGCTCTATATAATTCATGGAAATCAGATCTTTGAACTTCTAATAATTCCTCTAAAGATTTTTTTCTTTCGGCATAATCCTTAGCTAATATCATCTTTCTAACTGAAGGTAATCTTTCTAAATCAAAGAACATATGCTCTGTTCTACATAATCCAACACCTTCTGCTCCGAAGTCTAGAGCTTGTTTAATATCCTTAGGACTATCTGCATTTGCTCTAACACCCATAACTCTTATTTCATCAACCCAAGTCATGAAAGTATAGAATTTTTCTCCAAGTTCTGGCTCTGCCTTTTCAATTTCCCCTTCATATACTACACCTGTACTACCATTTAAAGATATAAAATCTCCCTCTTTAAATGTTTTATCTCCAACCTTCATCACTTTAGTTTCTTCGTTAACATCTATATCTGTACATCCCGCAACACAACATTTTCCCATACCTCGTGCTACTACCGCAGCGTGAGAAGTCATACCACCTCTTGCAGTTAAAATACCTTCTGCAGCTACCATACCTTCTATATCTTCTGGTGATGTTTCTTGTCTTACTAAGATACAATTTTCACCAGATTCTTTAGCAGCTACTAAATCATCTGCATGGAAGTATATTTGTCCAACTGCTGCACCAGGTGATGCAGCTAATCCTTTTGCAAGCTCTACTGCATTATCTAAATCTTTCTGATCAAAAGCTGGATGTAGTAACTGATTTAAATCATCAGGATTTATTCTTAGTATTGCCTCTTCTTTATTAATTAGTCCCTCTTCTACCATGTCTACTGCGATGTTGATTGCTGCCTGTGCAGTTCTCTTTCCATCTCTAGTTTGTAAGAAGTATAATTTTCCCTTTTCTATTGTAAATTCTATATCCTGCATATCTTTATAGTGTTTTTCTAAAAGCTCAACACTTTCTACAAATTCCTTATATACTTCAGGCATTTGTTTTTCTAGCTCACTTATATGTTCTGGAGTTCTAATTCCTGCTACAACATCTTCTCCTTGTGCATCTATTAAGTACTCTCCAAATAGTTTATTTTCTCCTGTTGAAGGATTTCTTGTAAATGCAACTCCTGTTCCTGATCCTGTTCCCATGTTTCCAAATACCATAGATTGAATATTTACTGCCGTACCTAAATCATGAGGTATGTCATGTAGATCTCTATATACATTAGCTCTTGGGTTATTCCAGGATGCGAACACAGCTTCTATTGAAAGTCTTAACTGCTCTTTTGGATCCTGTGGAAAAGCTTCTCCCATTTCCTCTTTATATATTTCTTTATATATTTCTACTAATTTTTTAAAATCTTCAGGATCTAAATCCATATCTGTATCAACATTTTTTTGTTTTTTCATTTCTTCTAATGGAATATCAAATCTAACTTTTGGTATTCCCATAGCTACATCTGAAAACATTTGAATAAATCTTCTATAACTATCATATGCAAATTTTTCATTCTCAGTAAGTTTTGCTAATCCTTCTACTGACTTATCATTTAAACCTAAGTTAAGGATTGTATCCATCATTCCTGGCATAGATATTACAGCTCCTGAACGAACAGAAACTAGTAAAGGATTGTCTATATCAGAGAATTTTTTTCCTGTAATTCCCTCTAACTTTTCCATATGTTTATCAACTTCATCTAATAAACCATCCCAAAGAACTTCTCCCTCTTCAAAGAATCTTCCACAAGCTTCAGTTGTTATTGTAAACCCTTGTGGTACTGATAAACCTATACCTGTCATCTCGCCCAGGTTAGCACCCTTACCTCCTAGAAGGCTACGCATATCCTTGCTGCCTTCATCAAAACTATATACATACTTATTAGACATTTAAAATCCCCCTTAACATATTAAAGTGATATTCCATTTTTATTTAATAAAGAAATTATTATTTCTGAAGTCTCCTCTATAGCCTTGTTAGAAACATCGATTATAGGGCATCCAATTTTCCTCATAATCTTATCAGCATACTCTAACTCCTCTAAAATCTTTTCCATATTAGCATAGTTAGAAGTATTTGGTAATCCTAAGGATTTTAGTCTCTCTTCTCTTATTTTATTTAAGGTTTTTGGTGAATTTGTAAGACCTATTATCTTACTTGCTGGAATTTCAAAAATTTCTTTAGCTGGTTGTGTATCTACTACTAATGGTAAGTTTGCTACTTTTATATTTTTATTAGCCAGATACATACTAAGTGGAGTTTTTGAAGTTCTTGAAACACCTATTAAGACTAAATCTGCCTCTTTGAATCCTCTTGGGTCCTTTCCATCATCATATTTAACAGCAAATTCAATTGCCTCTATTCTACTAAAATATTCATCATCTAATCTCCTATTAAGACCAGATTTTTTAGATGGACTCATATCTAATTTGTTACTTAAAACATTTATTACTGGACTTAAAAGATCTATGGTATCCAAAAAGGTTTCATTTTCGTATTCCTTTATGTAGTCTATTAATTCTTCTTTAACAAAGGTATAAAGTAATAAAGGATTTTCATCTTCAGATATCTTATTTAAAATTTTTTTTAAATCCTCTACATTTTTAATGTGAGAATATCTAGTTATTTGATAATTATTTGTATCAAATTGTGAAATGGCTGCTCTTATTACTAATTCTCCTGTTTCACCAAGAGAATCAGATGCCACATATATTTTTAATTTTGACATAGTATCACACCTTTCTTTTCAATGTGTCACACTATATGAATATATAGTACGACATTAATAGTCTGCTGTCAATAGTTTATTTATCTAATTTTAAATAACCTTATATATTAACTATAATAATAGCATATGTACCATTATAATCCAGAACTTTTTCATATATAAACCGGCCTATATAATAAATAAAAAAAAGACCTTTCGGTCTTTATTTTTCTTTATCTTGTTCATCTTGTTCTTTTTTTAATTTTACAGGTGTAACATCATTTCCATCTTCATCTACAACTTTTACATTTAAAAGTGTATCTTTCATTCTCCCCCTAAATTGCTTTAAATATTCTTCTCTTAATACTTTCTGTCTTTCCTTTTCATCTGAACTTAAACCTTCCTTTTTCTCTTTATTAGCTAGAAAGTTTATTTCTTTAATTAGATCTTTCATTTATTACCTCCTATCAACCTAAAAAAGTTGATTATATAATATACTATCCTTTAGTTCTTCGACTGCCTTGTCTCCTTTTAAATATCTAACAATTTCCAGTGCTATTTCTACAGCTAAGGCAGGCCCTCTTGATGTTATAATATTTCCATCTCTAACTACTTTTTCTTCAACATATTTTCCTGCTTTTAAATCCTCTTCAAAACCTGGAAAACTTGTAACCTTTTTACCATCTATTATTTCAGCTCTTGCTAAAGCTATAGGCCCTGCACAGATAGAAGCTACTAGCTTATCTTCTTTATCCATATATTTAAGTATCTCTATAACCTTATCATTATCTCTTAAATTAGTAGCTCCTGGTAACCCTCCTGGTAGATAAACTGCCTGATACTCCTTAGGATCTATTTGAGATAGCTTTTTATCAGCTAAAACCCTTATATCGTGAGCACCTATTACCAGATCATCATTTGATATAGAAACCATATCTACATTAATATCTACTCTACGTAAATAATCTACTACCGTAAGAGCTTCAATTTCTTCAAAACCATCTGCCAACATAACCATTAACTTCACAATAACCCTCCTATTTTACCCTTTTAAATTTTATATTATATGGACTAATATGAATGTAGTCTACACCACCTTGATTATTATATATAGGCTTTATCTCTAGACTACTATTTCTAACACTTAAAATTTTATCATCTTTTTTAAAAAGTTTCATATTTTCTATATCTAAAATACTTATATAATACTTACCCTTATCTTTATATATTCTTCCTAGATTAAATCCAAAAAGTCCATAACTTCCTAATACATTATCATCTATTTTTTCAGAAGGCTCCTTATATTTTTTAAGATCAATAATTCTCTCAATATTCAATAAGAGTCTATCTATATCATATTCACCAATATTAGATAGAACAACTATTTTTATATCTTTATCTAGATAACTGGTAAAGTTACTAGTAAAACCTAATGTATTACCATTATGATAAAGTTTTTTACCTAAAATACTATCTGCATACTTAAATCCAAAATTATAACTTCTGGAACTAGAAAATTTATTTCCTTCCTTTAAGATAAAGTTTAAAGTCTGTGAATCTAACTTTTTGGATATAATATTTAAATATCTAAGTAAATCTTCTGTATTTGAATAAAGATATCCAGCTCCCTTTACTTTTGATACAAGTAGTTTTTCTAAATCAATATCTACAGGTAGGACTGGAAAAGATTTATCTGTTATTTTACTATTCTTAGAAATATTAGAAGTATTTTTCATTTTAAATGGTTTGAAAATATTTTTATCTAAATATTCTTCTAAGGGCATCTTAGTTATATCTTCTAATATTAAACTTAGAAGATAATAATTACTATTACTATAATAATAGCTAGTTCCTGGTTTAAATAAAAGTTCTCCTTTCATTATACTAGAAAAAATATAATTATCTATCCCACTATCTAGCTTCATTTTAGCAAGATTCTTATAGTCTATAAAATCTTTAATACCAGAGCTATGATTTAGCAAATCTTTAATTTTTATCTTTTCCCCATGTTTATAGTCTGGAAAATACTTATCTATACTCTCATCTATATTTATTTTCCCTTCTTTTTGTAAATTTAATACTGACATACCTACAAATTGCTTACTAATAGATCCTATTAAATATTTATCATTTTTTCTATTCCCATAAGACTCATTAAATAAAACATGTCCATCTTTATAAACTAGAACTTCTCCTTGAAAACCTTCTATATTGTACAGCTTATTTAAATAGGAAGATAATTCTTCCCTTATCTTCCTATTATTACTATCTTCATAAACTATATTAAAATTTTCAAAAAAAGATCCTGCATAAACTAAGGGATTAATAAACATTATAATAGATAGAGTAATGACTAATAATCTCACCTTTATTCCTCCCAACTAAGCTGCAAACTGACTATTATATAGCTCCTTATAAAAACCATCTTGAGCCATCAGTTCACTATGACTACCTTTTTGAATAATTCTACCATCATTTACTACTAATATAGTGTCAGCATTCTTTATCGTTGATAACCTATGTGCTATTACAAAGCTTGTTCTATTTTCCATAACCTTATCCATAGCTCTTTGAATTAATAACTCTGTCCTTGTATCTACTGACGAAGTAGCTTCGTCTAATATTATAATCTTTGGATCTTTTATTATAGCCCTAGCTATAGTTAAAAGTTGCTTTTGCCCCTTTGATATGGTATCTGCATCTTCAGATAAAATTGTATCATAACCATCAGGTAGAGTTCTTATGAAGAAATCTGCCTGGGCAATTTTAGCTGCTTCTATTACTTCAGGGAATCCCACATTTTTGGATCCATAGGCTATATTTTCCTTTATACTTCCTTTAAATAACCAAGTATCTTGAAGAACCATAGCAAAAAGATCTCTTAAGCTTGACTCTTCAATGTCATTTATATTTACCCCATCTATTAAAATCTCTCCTGAATCTACATCATAAAATCTCATAAGCAAGTTTACTAAAGTAGTTTTTCCTGCACCTGTTGGACCAACTATGGCTATAGTATCACCTGGATTAACAGATAAATTCATATCTTTTATTAGTTCTTCTGATTTATCATAACTAAAGTTAACATCTTTAAAGTCTACCCTTCCCTCAAAAGATTCCTTATCAATTTTTAAGTGTCCATAGGGCCTTTCTTCTTCTTCATCTAGGACCTGAAATACTCTTTCAGCTGAAGCAATACTAGATTGTATATCATTTATAATATCAGCCGCTCTAACTATCGGTTGAGTAAATTCCCTAGAGTATTGTATAAATGCTTGAATCTCACCAATTGAAATTTTACCTTGAAGAACCAGACCGCCTCCAATTACTGCAACAACTATATAGCTTAGGTTATCTATAAAATTCATAACTGGCCTCATTATTCCTGAAATAAACTGAGCCTTATAACTTTTTTTATAAAGTTCATCATTTATTTTATTAAATCTCTCTAAAGATTCTTCTTCTCTAGAGAAAACTTTTAATATTTCATGACCTGAGTACATTTCCTCTATGTGTCCATTTAAGTTACCTAAACTTTGAGATTGACCCTTAAAGTATTTTTGAGACTTTTTAGCTATTGATTTTGTTGCAAATATTCCAGTTGGAATAACCAAAAAAGTTATCAAAGTAAGTTTAATATCAATACTTAACATCATTAATAATACTCCTATAACAGTAATTATAGAAGTTATAAATTGAGTTAAAGTTCTTTGTATAGTGCTACTTAAACTATCAACATCATTTGTTACCCTACTTAATATATTTCCTGTTTGATTAGCATCATAATATCTAAGAGGTAGTTTTGATAGTTTTTCATCAACTTCCTCCCTTAAATTAAATACCACACCTTGGGATACTGATGCCATAATATTTCTTTGTAAATATGCAAATATAGCTGAAACTAAATATAATCCCCCTAGTATGGTTAAAATTTTTGCTATATATTTAAAGTCTATACTGCCTCCTAATTTTTTAGCTTCCAATCCTTCAAGAAGTTTATTCATCGCCAAACCTAAAACCCTAGGTGATAAAACTGTAAATAAACTAGCTACAACAGCTAAAACTAAAACTAAAGCTATCTGCTTTCTAAAAGGTGCTAAATATTTAAGAAGTCTTAAAAAAGTCCCCCTAAAGTTACTAGCCTTTTCAACTGGCCTCATAGCCTTAGAACCGGGACCTCCTCCTCTTGGACCTTTTGCATTAGTCATTATCTATCTCCTCCTGTGAAAGCTGTGATCTAACTATCTCTTTATAAGTTTCACTGCTATTTAAAAGCTCTTTATGACTTCCATAACCAGCTACAGCACCGTCCTCTAAAACTAATATCTTATCTGCATCCTTAACACTGGTTATTCTTTGTCCCACTATTATTAATATGGAATCTTTAATATTTTCTTTTATTTTTGATCTAACTCTTGAGTCTGTCTTAAAATCTAAGGCTGAAAAACTATCGTCAAATATATATATATCCGCATCTTTAACTAAGGCTCTAGCTAAAGACAACCTTTGTTTTTGACCACCTGAAAAGTTAGCTCCTCCCTGTGCTACTTCAGAATCATATCCTTCTTCTAAATCCTTAATAAATCCATCTGCTTCAGCTATTATAGCTGCTTTCCTAACCTCATCCATACTAGCATCCTTTTTTCCTACCATAATATTTTCTTTTATGGTACCTGAAAACAAGCTAGCTGTTTGTGGTACAAACCCTATTTTATCTCTTAAATCTTTAAGACTATAATCTTTTATATCTATATTATTAATTTTTACCTTTCCACAATTAGCTTCATAAAATCTTACTATTAGGTTTATTAAAGAAGTTTTACCAGAACCAGTGCTTCCTATTATAGCTAGAGTTTCACCCTTTTTCACCTTGAAGTTAATATCCTTTAAAACTCTCATTTCTGCATCTGGATAACAAAAACTAACTTCTTCAAACTCTAATGATTCAACCTGATCTAATTTAGCCTTAGAAGGTAAATCCTTTATACTAGTCTCTACATCTAATACCTCATTAATCCTATCTAATGATGCAGCAGCTCTTGGAACAACAACAAATATAGCTGAAAACATTATCAAGGAAAACATTATTAACATTATATATTGAATAAATGCCATTATATCTCCTATCATCATGTTCCCTAAATCAGCCTGTCTAGCACCAAACCATACTATGGCAATTGTTGTAAAATTTAAGATAAGATTTATTATAGGAAATAAACTAAACATAAGCTTATTAACACTTACAGAAGTTTCATAAAGCTCCTCACTTGCTTCTTCAAATCTATCTCTCTCGTAATCAACCCTATCAAAAGCTCTTATAACCCTTACACCGGTTAATTTTTCTCTTAAAACTAAGTTTAAATTATCAATATCTTTTTGAACCTTTTTAAATAATGGTATACCTCTTCTTCCTACTATCATAACCGAAATTATTAAAATAGGAATAGATACTAATAATACAAGGGATAGTACTGCATTTTTACTAATAGCCATAATTAATCCCCCTATCAACATAAGGGGTGCTCTTACCATCATTCTTAAAGCCATCATTACCACTTGCTGTATCTGATTTATATCATTCGTAGTCCTTGTAATTAGTGAAGATGTACCCATCTCCTTAAACTCTCCCATTGAAAAATTACTTATATGGCTAAATACCTTCTCCCTTAAATCTCTACTAAATCCCATTGCTGATTTTGAAGAAAAATAAGAAGAAGCTACCATGCCTAAACCAGAGACTAAAGATATAACTAACATCTTTAAACCTGTAGACATAATATATTGCCTATCTCCATTTATAATTCCTATATCAACAATTTGTGACATTAAATTAGGAAGATATAAGGCAACTAAAACATCTATAAAAGTTAAAGCTAAAACTATAGCTATATATAACCTATATTTTTTTAATATTTTTAAAATCCTTTTTAAATTCACTAACTCTACCTCCTTATATATCTTAATCTATACCCATTATTAGCTTGTTTTATTGAATAATTGGTTTATATATAAATTATAATAATAAGATCTATTCTCTAATAGCTCATCATGTCTACCACTTTCAACTAAGCTTCCATCCTTTATAAATAAAATTATATCTGCATTTCTAATAGTTGATAATCTATGTGCAATTATAAAGCTAGTCCTATCTTTCATTAGCTTTAACATACTTGATTGAACCTTTAATTCTGTCCTAGTATCTATAGAGGATGTTGCTTCATCTAAAATTAGAATATCTGGATCCTTAATAATTGCCCTTGCTAAGGCAAGTAGTTGTCTTTGTCCCTGGCTTAAGTTTTTTCCCGCCTCTTCTAATTTTGTATCATATCCATGCTTTAAATTTACTATAAACTCATGAGCTCCTGCTGCTTCTGCTGCTTTTTTAATATCTTCCCTACTAGCTCTTAAGTTACCGTACTTAATATTTTCATATATAGTATCTGAAAATAAATGTGTATCTTGCAAAACAGCACCAAAAATCTCCCTTAGTTCCTCCTTCCTATAAGATAGGACATCCCTATCGTCTATTAGGATTTTCCCCTGATAAGATTCGTAAAATCCTGTAAGAAGGTTTATTATAGTCGTTTTCCCTGCTCCTGTAGGTCCTACTATAGCAACAGTTGTTCCCTCTGGAATAATAAAACTTATGTTTTTTAATACAGGGTCTTTTCCATTATATGAAAAACTTACATCTTTAAACTCTACCTTACCTTTGATATTTTTAGCTGATACGGCAGTATTATCATTAGTTCTTTCTTCTTTTTGATCTAGAATTTCAAAGATTCTTTCAGCACCAGAAAAACCTGACTGTAGATTATTAAAACTATTTGCAATCTCATTTAAAGGTCTTGAAAATTGCCTTGAGTAACTAATGAAGCTTGTAATCACTCCTAGACTAATCCACCCTTTAAAAGCTAAATAACCTCCTGCAATTGCTATGATTGTAAAGTTTAAATTCTTTATTACATTCATAAGAGGCATTAATGAACCTGATAAAATTTGTGCCCTTATTGCTAGACTCCTCAACTTATTATTCTTAAGCCTAAAGCTTTCTATTGTTTCATCTTGACTATTAAAACTTTTAATTACCTCTAATCCAGATATATCTTCTTTAATCTGGGAGTTAACTTCGCCTAAAAGTTTCTGCCTTTCTTTAAATATTTTTTTACTTTTACCCGTTATAATTTTAGTCAAAAAGTAAGTTACTGGTAAAGTAAGCATGCTAACTATAGTCATAAATCTAGATAAATAGAACATAAAGAATAAAGATCCTATTAAGTTTATTAAAGAAGATAAAAGTTCTACTAAACTAGAAGAAATACTACTACTAATATCTTCTATATCGTTAGTAATCCTACTCATAAGTTCTCCTTGATTCCAGTTTTCAAAAAACATAAGATCTAACCTTTGTAACTTATTAAAACTAAGCTCTCTTAACTTATATACTGTAAATTGTGAAACTTTAATTACTAAAAATTCCTGAACTACTTTTAAAAACATATCTAATATATATATTGAACTTAAAATTATAAGTAAAATCTTAAATTTATTCCATTTATTAAAATCTAAGCTATCTATAATTCTACCATTTATAAACGGTATAAATAGGCTTAAAATACTGCTTATTAGAACTACAAAGAAAAGCACAGTAAAATAATTTTTATCTAAAGATACGAGTTTATTTAGCCTAACTATCGTATCCCTATAAGATGTATTTTCAATATTTTTCCCCTTATCCTTCTTTAACATATTCTAACTCCTCTTCTGCTCCTATTTGAGATTTATATATTTCCCTATAACTTGAACAATTCTTAAGCAAATCTTTGTGACTACCTATACCAGTAATTTCTCCAGCATCTAAAACAATGATTTTGTCTGCCTGCATAACAGTACTTATCCTCTGACTTATAATAATTTTAATCATACTATCTAAGGTCTTAATGTTAGAAAGTAATTTTCTTTCAGTTGATAGGTCTAAAGCTGAACTACTATCATCTAAAATTAGGATATCTGGATTCTTTAAAAGACCCCTAGCTATTGATATCCTTTGTTTTTGTCCTCCCGAAAGCCTAACTCCACCTTCACCTACCTGAGTGTTAAATCCGTCTGCAAAACCTTCTATAAAATCTAAAGCCATAGCCATACTAGTAGCATCTTTTATCTGTGAAAAATCATTATTTTTAGCCAGCTTAAGATTCTCTAAAATACTTCCCTTAAAAAGGACTGTGGTTTGATCTATTAGGGCTACTTTTTCCCTTATTGCTTTTTTTCTTAAATTCTTTATTGGAATATCATTTATATATATTTCTCCCTTATCAAAGTCATAAAAACCTAAGATTAAATTAATCAAACTAGTTTTACCACTAGCTGTAGGACCTATTATAGCCAACTCCTCCCCAGACTTAAGACTAAAAGATATATCTCTTAAAATATAGTCTTTGGTTGATGGGTACTTAAAATATAAATTTTTAAATTCTATCTTATATATTTTCTCTAAATCTAAACCTGAGTCTATATCCTCACTATCCTCAGCTAAAATTTCTAATATTCTATCTGAGGATGTTTTAGCCCTAAGTCCCCTATAGAAAAATCTATTTATAACTAATAGACCAAATAATATTTGTCCCATATAATTTATAAATGAAACAATATCTCCTAAACTTAGATTGAAATCTCTTAACTCAAGACCCGATAAATAAATAATAAGAACTAGGGTTAGATTTATTAATAATGTTGCTAACGGTGTAAATATAGCCATTATTTTCGACGCTTTAATATTTCTATCTCTGAAATTTTCATTAGCTTCCCTAAATTTTTCCTCTTCATAATCATATCTATTAAATATTTTTACAACTGAGATTGCTGATAAATATTCACCTATAACCAAATTTAATCTATCCATAGCTACTTGTATTTTTTTAAAAAGAGGATAGGATAGCTTTAAATTGAATTTAATCATCAAAAATACTATAGTGATTGATACTAATATTATAAGTGACAATTTTATACTTATTGTAAAAGATAAAATTAAAGATCCTATAGCTAAAATAGGTCCTTTAAAAAATACACGCATTAAACTGTGTACAAATGATTGTAATTGATTTATATCACTAGTCATTCTAGTTATTAAACTAGCCTTTTCTATTTTATCTACACTAGATAATTTCAAACTATTCACTTTCACAAATATATCTTCTCTTAAATCAGATGCAAAGCTTTGACTTATATAAGATGAATATTTATTTCTTATTATAGTGAATATCCCCATTAATGCTGTTATTAGAAGCATTAGCCCACCAACCCTATAAAGATAGGTTAAATCCTTCATTTTAACTCCCTTATCAATTATTTTACCTAGCAAGTGAAATATCAATAATCCTAAAAAAGTTTCTAAACTTAAAAATATAATCGTTATTAAAAGTTCTTTTTTATATCTTTTTACATACTTTTTATAATAATTTAAAGTAGACATGGCTCAACTCCTTTATTATTTCTACTAACTATTATACAATATAATAATTAGTTAGCTTAATTTAATAGATATCAGGGAGGAAGATAATGAGAAAAAGAAGTTTATTATATAGAAGAGTTCGTTTCTTACTTATAATACTATCAATAGTATTGATTGTTAGAAAAGTTAATTCATTTTTTGAAAGTAAAACAAATTTAAAAGAAATTCCTGTTAAATATATTGGGGAAGGTTATGAAAAATCCTCCCTCGACCTATTTATCAAATCTAAAGATGGAAAACTTATAGTGAAGGAACCAAATCATATTTTAAGTCTTGTCAATAAAGATATCTCCCTTCCAGAAAATTATGAACCTAATGACTTAATAACACCAAATGTTAGGTTTTCTTTTGAAGAAGATATAGAAAAAAAATTATTAAGAAAAGAAGCAGCCCATCAACTAGAAAAATTATTCCTAGCAAGTGAAAAAGAAGGTTTAGAGCTGTATGCTGTATCAGGATATAGGTCATTTAAAAGACAAGAAAGTCTTTTTAATAATAAAAAAGAAAAAGATGGACTAGCTGAAGCTAGTAAACTAGTAGCTATTCCAGGCCATAGTGAGCATCAAACAGGACTTGCAATGGATGTTTCTTCTAGAGATGTCAACTTACTATTAGAAGAATCATTCGAAGATACTGATGAAGGAAAATGGATTAGAGATAATAGCCACAAATTTGGATTTATCATTAGATATCCAAAAGAAAAAGAAAAAATTACACTTTATAGTTACGAGCCTTGGCACTTAAGATATGTTGGAATTGAAGCAGCTAAGGAAATTTATGAAAATAATTTAAGTTTAGAAGAATATTTAGGTTATATATAAAAATTTATGATATACTTTTTGTTATAAAATTTAAAGAGAAAGAGTTGGTATGATGATTAATGTTAATGATTTAGCTATAAGCTTTGGTTCTCAAAAATTATTTGAGGACGTTAATTTAAAATTTAATCCAGGTAATTGCTATGGGGTAATAGGAGCAAACGGAGCCGGAAAAAGTACTTTCTTAAGAGCTTTGTCAGGTGACCTAGAACCTACAAGTGGTAATATATCTATAAATAAAGAAGCTAGAATGTCTGTTTTAAAACAAGATCACTTTCAATATGATGAGTTCCCTGTGTTAGATACAGTTATAATGGGAAATGAGAGATTATATGAAATTATGTTAGAAAAAGATGCAATATATATGAAGGAAGATTTCTCTGATGAAGATGGTATTAAAGCTGCTGAGTTGGAAGCTGAATTTGCTGAAATGGATGGTTGGTCAGCAGAATCAGATGCTTCCTCCCTCTTACAAGGTCTTGGTATTAATATAGAACTTCATAATAAAAAAATGTCTGAGCTCTCAGGTGTAGAGAAAATTAAAGTTTTACTAGCACAGGTCTTATTTGGAAATCCTGATATCTTAATACTTGATGAGCCTACTAACCATTTAGATATAAGAACTATACATTGGTTACAAAACTTTTTAATAGACTTTCAAGGTACTATTATTGTAGTATCCCATGATAGGTTCTTCTTAAATGAGGTTTGTACTCATATGGTAGATATAGATTTTGGAAAAATCACCATGTTTACTGGTAATTACGACTTCTGGTATGAATCAAGCCAATTAGCTTTACAAATGGCTAAGGACCAAAATAAGAAAAAAGAAGAAAAAATTAAAGAATTAGAATCTTTTATTGCAAGATTCAGTGCTAATGCATCTAAGTCTAAACAGGCTACCTCTCGTAAAAAGCTTTTAGATAAAATTACTCTAGAAGATATCAAACCTTCTACTAGAAAATATCCATATATTCATTTTGATATAGATAGGGAAGTTGGAAATGATATATTAGATGTAAGTAAACTATCTAAAACTATTGATGGTAAAAAAGTTTTAAATGACATTAGTTTTAGGGTGGATGCTGGTGATAAAATTGCCTTCATTGGTGATGAAATTGCTATAACTAGTCTTTTTGAAATTATAACTGGAAATTTAGAAGCTGACTCAGGAGAATATAAATGGGGAGTAACTATATCTCATTCATACTTTCCTAAGGATAATAGTGACTTTTTTGAAGACGTTGATCTTTCACTTATTGATTGGATGAGACAGTATTCTGCAGATCAGTCAGAAATATATATCAGAGGTTTTTTAGGCAGAATGTTATTTTCAGGAGATGAGGCACTTAAAAGTGCTAAAGTTTTATCTGGTGGAGAAAAAGTTAGATGTATGTTATCTAGAATGATGCTAAAAGAATCTAATGTTTTAATATTAGATCAGCCTACTAACCATTTAGACTTAGAATCAATAACAGCTTTAAATAATGGACTTAAAGATTATAAATCTGTTATTTTATTTGCTTCTAAAGATAATCAAACAATAGACACTATAGCTAATAGAATTATAGAGTTTACTGATGATGGTATCATTGATAGAAAAATGAGCTACCAAGAATATATAGAAAAATTTATAGAAGATTAAAAAAATGTACCTATTTAGGTACATTTTTTTTATTATTCTTCAAATGCTGATAAAACATATCCATTCTTATCAATTATAAACTCATAATTCTTTTCATTAAAATCAGGATTATCATCTATATATCCTTTATTTAAAACATGATAACCATATAGGTTATATTCACCATTTTCTTTAGGAACAATATTCATATATATCACTGGATAGATAAACTGCTCTCCTGAGCTATATATAGTTAATGAATTAACTATATTATCCTTTATACTATAATCTTTTATTACACCTTTTATAATCTTAGCTCCATGAAATAACTTATCTTCCATATCTCTTCTATAATCTAATATATTATAGTTTCCTGATAGAACCTTAAAACTACTGATTATCTTATAAAATTCATTATCAAGATTTTCTTTTAAGATAAATTCAACACTTCTTCTCATTCTATCATCCTTTATATAATGTATATTGTAACCTTCTTTTTCTAAGGGGTCCTTACCATAAAGTACTAAATTAACGCTACCTATGTTTTCGTGATCTTTATATATTCTCCAAGAAAATGGATCTGCATTATCTTTTACTATTTCCCAGTTTTTAGGCATATCAAAGGTAAAAAAACTACTTCCAACGGTTCTATATCCATCTTTTACTAAATCATTTACTCCTATGTATTTTATACTATCAGTTATAAAGGGAATATCCTCTACCATTGACTTGTAATCGTTATAAATTTCATGCGTAGGATCGTACTGAATATCAGAAGGTTTAACTTCTATAAAAGAATAGCCTGCTTCTTGTAAAAGCAATCTTTTTTGAGATGGGTGTGCTTTTAAGTCTTCTTCTCTTATGAGACTACCTATTTTTCTTTCTATAATAAATAACAATCCAGGTTGTAAGTTTAAATTTTTAGGATCATGTAAAAAATAAACTTTATCTCCTTCTTCCTCTACTATAAACTTTTCATTCCAAGATTTTGGGATATCCAAAGAAAATCCTAAATTTTCATTCTTATACTTACTATTTTTACTCATAAGCCCAATTAAAAATAAGATAAAAATCATAAAGATTATTATGTTTCTAATTCTTCCCCTCATAACCTTAACCTCCTTTGGTCTTTTCTTTATTTTACAACATATTTATATAGCTGTCTAATATTTTTACAATGAAAAAAAGGCTATACTTAGCCTTTTCTATAGTATGTTTAATATTTCACTTGGTTTATAAACTATATAATCTGCTCCAAATTCTCTTAATTCTTCTTCTCCTCTAAAACCCCAATCCACACCAACAGATTTAAGCCCTAAATTTTTAGCTGCCAACATATCTATATTTGAATCTCCTACATAAAGAACATCTGATTTCTCTAATTCCATAGCTTCAAATACAATCTTTCCTCCCGTAGGATCAGGTTTTACCTTCATGCCTTCTTGTGCCCCTACTATTTT
Organism: Tissierellales bacterium; assembly: GCA_030146915.1. GTDB lineage: Bacteria > Bacillota > Clostridia > Tissierellales > Tissierellaceae > JASLAT01. The sequence continues at coordinate 38,932 of JASLAT010000005.1, read as the reverse complement.
TACAAAAGGAATATCTTTAAAAAGTTTATCCACTATCTTTTCAGTATAATCTTGATCTTTATTAGTATTAATACCAACCTTTATACCCTTATCTATAAGTATAGATAGTAAACTATCTATACCATCATAAGGCTTTGTTTTATTTAAGTAATTTCTATCATAAGATTCCTCTAACTTTTTTAAGACTTCCGAGTGTAAACTATCATCTATATCTTTACCAAAAGTTTCGTATACTAGTTTATGAAAGCCTCCACCTATCTTTTTCCTAAATTCATCATAAGTAAAGGTCTCCTTATCATACTCCTCTAAAACGATATTTACACTATCAGCTATATCTTCTAATGTATTAACCAAAGTTCCATCAAAATCAAAAATAACTCCTTTTATCATTATGTCCCTCCTCTTTACAACCTATATAATAGTAAAAAGATCAAATAATATCAAGTCTAGTAATTAAAAAAGGATAGGCTTAAGCCTATCCTTATACATGCTATTATATTATTCTTCGTCTTTTTGGTTAGCTGGATTTACCCCATCTTCATTTGTTACTCCCTCTACATGTATACATCCTTCTGGGAAAAATGGTGAGCAAACTTCCTCTGGTATGTCCTTAAATTCATTTTCTCTAGTTTCTTCAAAATCTTTCTTTTCTTTACTCATTTAAATACCTCCTTATCACTTAAGTATTGTATAACCAATTTAATATATTATTAACAGAATTTTCGCAAAATATTTTTGTCTAATAAATAAAGCCCGTTCCCGAGCTTTTAGTATCTTAACACCTTAGACTAGTTATTACCCAGTAAGATTTCAAACTAACATTTTTTGTAAATTAGTCTATAAAATCTTCTGGATACTTAGTTATATCTACCAAAAGATTTGTTTTTTCATCTATATAGTGTATTTCTGCTGATCTATCTTCTCCATTATAAATTTGATACATACTAACAGATAAACCAATAGCAAAAGGAGTAAAGTCTATAGATTTTACCATATCCTCATGGTCAACAAATACTTTTATATGCGTGAAATCTTCATTATAATCAATACCCTTAATATAGGATACTTCTTCAGATAATGGAATTGCATCTAATGTAGTAGTCAATTCATTCTTCATCCTAGTTATAATTTCATTATGCTTCTCTTCAGTCATATCTATATCTATAGATCCATCTTCCTTTTTTTCTGCACCTAAAATACCCTCTTCTAAACTATCTATTTCTACATCATCAGCTACAAACTCACAGGGTATGCTAATTCTTACATATTCACCATCATATTTATCTCCCTTACAAGCACTTAAAGTGAAAAGAAGTATTGTCAATATTAAAATAAATATAATTTTCCTAGTATTCCCCATCAGTAACCTCCACCGATTAATAGTTTTAAACTATTTTCCCATTATTTATTAATATATCTATACCCTAAATATTGATTTATATACATATATTATTGAATATTAGTTTTGTATTAAGATTAGTTATGTATTAAAATATAAGTAGAGCAGGAGGGATTTGATGTCTAAAAGATTTTTATCACAAATAGTTATTTTATTGACAATTTTTATATTAATATCTTGTAGTAACAATCAAAATAAGGAAAACTCCTTAAGCTTAAATCAAAAGCTTGAAAATGAAGGAGCAGCCTTTAAAATTTTAAAGCTGGACAAGAATAAAACTTGTATACCTTCCAACCCATCTACATCCTACTCTTATTATGAAGCTGAGGAGGGAAATACCTTTTTAGACATACATATAGAGCTTGAAAATATATCTAATCACAAAAAAGATCTTGATGATATATTACAAATATATGTAGTTTATAATGGAGAAGAATTTTCCAGCTTTCCTACCATTGAACCTGATGATGGATCTGATATTGTAAATGCTAATTTTTATACTATCGAAAGTGAAGGTAGATATACTTTTAGGTATCTAGCACAGGTTCCAGAAGATATTAATAACTATAGCCTAAGGGTGAAGTTAAACTCTAAGGACTATATTTTAAATAACTTATAAAAAAAGAGCAGCCTTGGCTGCTCTTTAATCTTCTAACATAATTTTTTCTAAATCAAATGGCTCTAAATATTCACCATTTCTATAAGCTCTCATATTTCCTCCAGATATTTCATCTATTAATGCAATATCTTGCTTATCTCCTACTCTTCCAAATTCCAATTTAATATCATATAACTCTATTTCTTTTTTACTTAACTCATCTTTTATAATTTCACAGATTTTTTTAGTCATATCTACTAAAACGTCATATTCTCCATCTTTTAAAATCCCTAACATTTCTAAGGCATCTTTAGTTATTAATGGATCATTTCTATCATCATCTTTTAAGGTAACTTCTACATAAGAATCTAATTTTTGTCCTTCTTTAGCATACTTACCATATCTTCTCATAAAGCTTCCTACTGCCCTATATCTACATATAACCTCTAAGCCTTCACCAAACATAGTTGCAGGTAATACAATCATCCTAGCCTTATCTATATCTGATTCTACATGATGTGTTAGTATTCCAGCTTCTTTTATTTTTTCAAAAAAATAAGTAGTTAATCTAAGTCCTGATTTCCCCATACCATCTATTGTTAAACCTACCGTGTTTGCACCAGGGTCAAACTTTCCATCTTCTCCAGTTACATCATCTTTGAACTGTAGTAAAAATTTCCCATCTTCTAAATCATAAACATCCTTAGTTTTACCTTCATATACAAGCTTCATAAATATCTTCCTTTCTAATTAAATTCCTATATATAATAGTATATTCAATATGCCTTTTATTCAATCAAAATTTTATTTACCATAAGTTTTAAATTTTTCCATCATATAATCCATTTCCTTATCATCTAATATCTTAGGTTTTCCTATACTCCTTGTTCTATAGTAAATTTCTGCTACATGTTCAACAGTAACAGCCCTACTGAAGGCTTCTTCCATGCTTATACCAGCTGTTAAAAGTCCATGGTTAGCTAAGAGAACCGCATAATTATCTCCCATAGCTTCTACTGCATTCTTAGCTAGTTCTAAACTACCAAATGAGGCATACTTAGCACAATTTACCCTTGGCCCTACATGTGCTAGAAGGTAATTACAAGCTGGTAAAGGCTCATTTAATGTTGCTATTACAGTTGAAAAAACAGAATGTGTATGTACTAGTGCAAGAATATCATTCCTTTGTTTATAAACCTCAATATGCATAGGTAGCTCACTTGAAGGCTTTCTATGTCCATAAATTATATTACCATCTAAATCAGCAACTACAATATCCTCTATATTGGTTTCATAATAGTTAAGTCCTGAAGGTGTAATAGCTATAAGATTTTTATCTGGATTATATATGGATAAGTTCCCTCCAGTACCTTTTGTTAAACCTTCTTCTACTAACTTTTTACCATATCTAACTAAAAGCTTTTTTTCATTTAACATCATGCCACCCCTTTTTCAATTATATAACAAAACTAGCAAGAATTAATCCTTGCTAGCTCTTTTATCATACTTAATTAAATTTAAATTACTTGATATTGCATTAGTTGGACATACTTTCATGCATTCTCCACATCTAATACACTCCATTGAGTTAGGTTCTTCATTTACTGGTATACTAAATTCACACCTTTTTTTACACAGTCCACAGTCTATACAAGCCTCTTCATCAATCTTATATTTATATAAGGAAATTGGATTAAAAAAACCATAAGCTGCACCAAGGGGACAAATATATCTACAAAAAGGTCTGTATACCTTTATAGATAATACTGATAGAGAAATCAATATAAATAATTTCCAAAAAAACAAACTGGAAATAGCAGCCCTAAGATTCAAATTTGTTAAAACCAAAGGGATTCCTGCCAAAAGACTACCTGATGGACAGATGTACTTACAAAAATATGGACTACCTACCCCTGCTATATTTTTAATACTAGCAGGAAGTATTAGTACAAATACAAAAAGAAAAATATATTTCAACTTTCTTAGATGCTTTTCAAATTTTAAACTTTTCTTTTTCTTAAATAATTTTATCTTATGTAATAAATCTTGATATAATCCAAAAGGACAAAAATAACCACAGGTTAATCTTCCTGTACTAGCTCCTATACTCGCAATAAAACCACCTATATAAAGACTTAAAGAATAATCTCTGCTATTAAGTACTGCCTGCATTGAACCTATAGGACAAGATCCTAAAGCACCGGGACAAGAGTAACAATTTAATCCTGGAGCACATATCATTTTACTGCTTCCTCTATGAATTGTTCCTGTTAAAAAACCTTTAAAATTAGCATTAGTAATCCCTGTAAAAATAATCTGGACTATTAGCCTTATATTCATCCTTAATCTGTCTAATAATTTCATATAACACCTAGCCTATTCCCACACACTCTAAACAAATATTAATAGCCTTCATTAAAACAGTAAAGTGTTCTTGCCTATAAATACCTACAATCATGGAGAATAGCCCTAAACCAAGGGCTATTACTCCTATTTTGTTTTCAGATATAAACTTAATCATTTTGAACCATATCCAATCTTTCCTCTATTATAAATCTCCATTGATCTATACTTTTAGCACCCTTTACAGGTTCTCCTACAAAGTTTCCATCACTATCTACAAAATAACTTGTAGGAAACTCTGCTACTGTGGCTAAAGGTCCATGTTTCATATCTTCTGATACTAGAATTTGTCCATATTCTGCCTTAGATTTTTCTAAAATATCTTCAACTATTTTCTTCTCTTCAATACTTAATCCAAGACCTATTTCCATGAACATACCATTTTTTTCATGTTCTACTACCAGTCCTTTTATTCCTACATTTTCATACTCTTTATCTAATTTTGCTAAATCAGGAATTTCTGCTATACAAGGAGGACACCAACTTGCCCATACATTTACTAATGTAAGTTCATTCTCCTTAAAAATACTAGAATCTATACTTTCTCCATTTAAATCTATAGTATCAAGATCACTTAACCAGTTATCTTTCTCTCCAACTACATCACTTGCATCACTTTCTTCTACTAAGGCTGGTTGATTTATATCTTCTTTATTACCTATAGTACATCCAGTTAATGCTGTGGATGCTGCTAGTGTAAACATCAATATTTTTTTCTTCATAATTCATCTCCTTTTTAGTTCTATACTTATATATTATACCATTCTACTCTAAAATAGAACTACTTATATTTATTCAGTTGAATTATAGCCTTAAATAAGTCACCATCAATTTTAATTTTAAAATCTCCATCTTGCAATCTTATCAAACTCTCAGTTATTGATAATCCTAGTCCACTGCCTTGACTAGTTCGAGATTCATCACCTCTTTTAAATCTCTCCATTAACTCATCTTCGCTAATATTTAGTTTGTATTTAGATATGTTCTTTATTGATAGTACTACTCTATCTCCATCTTCTATATCTATATATACCCTTGAAGATTCTAAACCATATTTAAATATATTAGATAATAAATTCTCTATTGCTCTCCAAAGTAAATTTCCATCCGCACAAACAAAAACTTCTTCACTACTTGACTCAACTATAAAGTCCATATCTTTTTCTTCTATTTTATCTGAAAGCTCCCCAATACCTTGATTTATAAGTGATAGTAAATCTATTTTCTCTAAATTAACTGGTATATTACCACTAGTAACCTTTGATGCTTCAAATAAATCATCTATTAATACCTTTAGTCTAGCAGATTTTTTCTCTAAAACCTGCAAATACTCTTCCTTTTTCTCCTCATTTTCTTCCTGTCTCATTAAATCTATATAAGTTATTATGGATGTTAAAGGAGTTCTTATGTCGTGGGAAACATTAGTTATTAGCTCTGATCTATGTCTTTCACTTTTTAATTCATTATTAACTGCATTTTTTAACCCTTCACTAATTTGATTTATATTATCTGCTAGTTCCTTAAGCTCTCCATCCTTTTCAAGCTTAATTTTATAGTCTAAATCACCTGCTCTTATTTTTTCTACACCCATTTTTATCTCTTCTAGATCCTTTAATTTTCTAATTAAAAATACTATAAAGAAAGTTATAGTTATTGGAAATATAAAAGCAGTTAAAAATAAAGCTAAACTATAAATTATAATTATAATTGCTATTTTTTTACCTAAACTACTAGTATTATATATATCCTTAAATGCCCTAACTATTTTGTTAAATATCTTATAAATAAGAGAATGTGTAAATATACTTCCATTTTTTATATGTCTAACTAATGATAGGATAAGCTCAAATCCAATTGAAGCTATTATAGCTAGTACTAATAATAAAGGTTTTTGATAAAAATGATCTGACATTAATAGATCTGATATTAACATAGGCATAGATACTAAATATAAAAAGCCTAATGTTGCCATTATAAATATTAAGACCAATGTTATATCTGTATAAATTTTATCCGTAATATTCATCTCTACTATATCTTTTTCATCTGTCTTTCCAGCATATATAAAAGATAAAACAGTAGTTATAGCTAATATTATAAAGTTTATAAAGAGATAATTTAAGTTCTCTCTATTAGAATCTCTAGCCTTCGTCCAAGTTTCTTTCATATCACTTAATTTTTCATCACTGTAAGCTAAATATAATTTATAATTCTCCATGTTAAACTTTTCATTATTAGATAAAATTTTTGTCCTAAACTCATCTTCAATCCCTACTACTGAAACTCCTTGATCATCCATTTTAATATATAAAGGATATTTACTAAAATCCTCTATCAAGCCCTTACTATTGTTATTTTTAAAAACTTCTTCTCCATTTTCTGCATAAAAAGCGATAGCGTTTTTATCTAATTTACTTAACTTTTCCCTTAAATTTGCATAACTGATAAGTTGCCTCTTTATACTCTCGTTTTTAATTTTTTCTATTTCCTGGCTTCTTTGTTTGAAAAAATCTTCCTTTTCCTCCTTAGAAGCTTCTTGATAAGTAGATAAATAATCTTTATCCCTTAGGTATTCTTCATATTCATATTCAAGTTCTTCTCTGTACCTATAATCACTATCTAGTAGACTTCCTGCTTTTATATTTTCTTCTGATTTAAAGTCAAAAGCTAATTTATACAAGTCCATATAATTGTCATAAACATCATCTAATAAATATTTACTAGATTGAAAGTTTTTATCAAATAACGCCTCAGACTTTTCACTTACAACCAACCCTAAGACCCTTGATAAAAAACTTACAAAAGTAACTATAGTTAAAATAAATAAAATTAATCGTATATATTTATATTTTTTCGATTTTATATCCAATTCCCCACACCACCTTTAAATATCTGGGTTCTTTAGGATTTATTTCAATCTGTTCTCTAATTTTCCTAATATGAACCGCCACTGTATTGTCTGCATTATAAGCTTCCTCTTCCCAAACCTGCTCATAGATTTGATCAATTGAAAAAACTCTTCCCTTGTTTTTTAATAAGAGTTTAAGAATCTTATATTGAACTGGAGTTAAATGAACCTTATCACCATCAACCCTGACTTCTTTAGTTTCATCATTTAACTCTAATCCACCTGTTTTGTATATATTCTCTTCTATCTCTAAACTTCCCAAATCTACATATCTTCTAAGTTGTGATTTAACTCTAGCAACTAATTCCAAGGGATTAAAAGGTTTACTAATATAGTCATCTGCTCCCATATTTAAACCTATTATCTTATCTGTATCTTCAGATTTAGCAGATAGAATTATAACTGGTAAATTATCTTTCTCCCTAATCTTTAAAGTTGCTTTTATTCCATCCATCCTAGGCATCATAACATCTATAATTACTAAATGAACCTCTTCTTTTTCAAGAATTTCCAAGGCCTCTATCCCATCATAAGCCTTAAGCACCTTATAATTTTCATTTTCTAGGTAAATAGAAATAGCCTCTACTATATCTCTATCATCATCACAAACTAATATATTCAAATCATCCACCTCGACCCTTTATCTTATTCATTATTCCACCTCCTATTATTATATACATAATAACAAGTCTTTATTAAGGCTTAGCCATTTAATTTCTTAATATATTCTTAAAGTTTTATCTTTTATGTAATTTTTTACATAAACTTTACATAGATTTCACTTTCATCTAACAAGTAAGTTGTATATTTAGGTTAATACAAATATGGAGGGATAAAATGAAATTTAAAAAATTAATTCTAAGTTTTCTTCTAGCTACAGTCTTTCTAACAGGCTGTCAGTCTAAAAGTAACAAGCAAGCTATAACTGTCGTATCTAGAGAAGAAGGATCTGGTACTAGATCTGCCTTTGTTGAGTTGACTGGTGTTCTTAAAAAAGATGGTGATGAAAAAATAGACCAAACAACTGAAGAGGCAATAATTCAGATGCAAACAGAAACTGTCATAAAAAATGTTGAAAGTGATAAAAATGCTATAGGATACATTTCAACAGGTTCTCTTTCTGAAAGAGTAAAAGCCCTTAATGTAGATGGGGTTGAACCGAGTCAAGAAAATATAAAATCTGGTAGTTATAAAATTTCCAGACCTTTTATTCTAGTACAAAAAGAAGAAAATCCTCTAGTTAATGACTTTATAAAGTTTATTCTATCCAAAGAGGGTCAAAATATAATTTCTGAAGATTATATAGCTTATCAAGAGGGTGAAAGTTATCAAAGCAGTAATTTAGAAGGAAAAATTGTAGTTGCAGGCTCTACATCAGTATCACCTATTATGGAAAAATTAAAGGAAGAATATACAAAACTAAATAATGTTGATATCGAAATTCAACAAACTGGATCTTCTGCTGGTATAAACTCATCTATAGAAGGAAGTGCTGATATAGGAATGAGCTCGAGAGCTTTAAGCGAAGAGGAAAAAAGTCAATTAAAAGAAACAACTATAGCTCTTGATGGTATAGCAGTTATCGTAAATAAAGAAAATACGCTAGATGATATTAGTCTAGAAAAGCTAAGATCAATTTTCCTAGGAGAAATTGAAGATTGGGAAGAGATTTAAGGAGGATATATGAAAATTAATTTAAAGGAAAAAAATGTAGAGTTACTTTTCTTTTTGGCATCCCTTTTTTCCTTAATAGCCTTAGCTACTATATGCTTTTTTCTTTTTAAGAATGGGCTGCCTATATTTAAAGAAATCGGCTTTAAAGACTTTGTATTAGGAACAAAATGGTCTCCAACAGATCAGCCTAGTTACTTTGGTATTTTACCTATGATTCTAGGAAGTATATACACTACTTTAGGAGCCCTTATACTAGGGGCTCCCCTAGGAATTATAGTAGCTATCTATTTAGTTTATTATTGTGGTAAAAAGGAATATAAAATTTTAAAACCTCTAATTAACTTAATGGCAGGTGTACCATCAATAGTATATGGTTTTTTTGGAATGGTGGTACTACTACCAGTGATTAGAGGTTTTTTAAATAGCAAAGGCCCTAGTATTTTAGCAGCGTCCACACTTTTAGCTATAATGATTCTGCCAACAATTATTAATCTAGTAGAATCTAGCCTTAGGGCCATTAGTAAGGAATACTTCCAAGCTTCTTTAGCACTAGGAGCATCTAAAGAAAGAAGTATTTTAAAAGTTGTTATACCTGCTAACGTAAGAGGTATTTTTTCAGCACTTATTTTAGGGCTAGGGAGAGCTATAGGTGAAACTATGGCTGTAGTTATGGTAGCTGGTAATCAAGAAAGAATGCCGAAAGGTATTCTAAAGGGAGTAAGGACTTTAACAACAAATATTGTAATAGAAATGAGCTATGCTTCTGGGCTACATAGACAAGCCCTTATAGGTACTGCATTAGTATTATTTAGCTTTATATTAATAATAAATTTTAGTTTTTTTCTAGGAAGGAGGAAACATAATGGATAAAATAATAAAAAAATCAATTAAAATTCTAGCCTACCTTGTATTTATTATTTTCTTATCTATTGTAGCCTATGTTGTTATAAAAGGATTGCCTCATATCAATTTAGATTTATTTAAATTAAAATATGATTCTAATAATCTTTCCTTACTGCCTGCTTTAATTTCTACAATTATAGTTATTATAGTAAGTCTTAGTCTTTCTCTACCTATAGGAATACTTACTAGTATATATCTATCAGAATACACTAATAAGAATATGGCTTTTAACCTAATTAATCTAGCTATAGAAACTTTAGCAGGAATACCATCTATTATTTATGGTTTGTTTGGTATGATTTTTTTTGTTAACTATTTAGGACTTGGTTTTTCAATTTTATCAGGATCCCTAACTTTATCAATTATGGTTTTACCTCTTATTATAGAAAGCTCAAAAGAAGCTTTAACCTCTGTAGCCGGATCACTTAGAGAAGCTAGCTTAGCTCTAGGAGCAAGTAGAACTAGAACAATATTTAAAGTGCTATTACCAGCAGCTAGCCCTGGAATATTATCAGGAATTATACTGTCTATTGGAAGAATTGTAGGAGAATCTGCAGCTCTTATTTACACAGCTGGTACCGTAGCTAAAATACCACTTAGTTTTTTTGATTCAGCAAGAACATTATCAGTTCATATGTATGTACTCTCTTCTGAGGGTCTTCATACGAATGCTGCTTATGCTACAGCCTTTATATTAATGCTTATTGTACTTTTAATTAATTATTTATCTAATAAGTTAGCAAATAAATTTATGGAGGATTACAAAGATGACTAAAATGAAAATAGAGAATCTAGATTTATATTATGATAAATTCCAAGCTCTTAAAAATATAAATTTTAATGTTAAGGAAAATGAAGTTCTTGCTTTTATAGGTCCTTCTGGATGTGGAAAGTCTAGTCTTTTAAAAAGTATGAATAGAATGAATGATTTAATTCCTGACTGCAAAATCAAAGGAAACATTTTGCTTGAAGGGAAAAATATTTATAATGAATATGATGTAAACCTATTAAGAAAAAAAGTAGGAATGGTATTTCAAAGTCCAAACCCCTTCCCTATGACTATATATGACAACATAGCATATGGACCTAGAACTCATGGAATAAAAGATAAAAAAAGTTTAGATAAGATAGTAGTAAACTCTTTAAAGAAAGCAGCAATTTGGGAAGAGGTTAAAGATTCCTTAAATAAATCTGCTCTACAACTTTCAGGAGGTCAGCAACAAAGACTCTGCATAGCTAGAGCCCTAGCTGTAGATCCACAAGTGTTACTCTTAGATGAACCTACCTCTGCTTTAGATCCTATCTCAACTGCAAAGATTGAGGAACTAATAGGAGAGCTTAAAACTAAGTATACAATAGTTATAGTGACTCACAATATGCAACAAGCTTTAAGAGTTTCAGATAGAACAGGATTTTTTTTAAATGGAGAATTAGTAGAGATTGGTGAAACAGAAAAACTTTTCACCTTGCCAAAAGATAAAAGAACCGAAGATTATATTACAGGTAGATTCGGATAGGAGGAAATACTATGAGAGAAATTCTAGATAAAGAGCTGGATATTCTAAATGATAAATTAATCCTTATGGCAGATTTAGTAATTATAGCAATAGAAAAATCAATTAAAGCACTTTTAAATAAGGATAAAGACTTAGCTATTTCAGTTATAAAAGAAGATGAAATTATAAATAGGAGAGAACGAGAAATTGATAACCTTTGTTTAAGTATAATACTACGACAAAACCCTGTCGCTAGCGATCTAAGGTTAGTATCATCAATCTTAAAGATAATTAGAGATTTAGAACGAATAGGAGATCAAGCTGCAGATATAAGTGAGATCAGTATGTTTTTCAAAAAAGATTGTGGATTAAATATAATAAAAATACCTCAAATGGCCCATCTAGCTACAAGTATGGTTGAAGATAGTATAAAAGCTCTAGTAGATGGAGACTTAGATTTATGTGATAAAGTAATTAAACGTGATGACTTAGTAGATAATATGTTTCATAGTATAAAAGAAGAACTTCTAACTATGATTAAAGACAAGGAAGAAATCAGCTTTAAAGCCCTAGATTTACTAATGATAGCAAAGTATCTAGAAAGAATTGGTGATCATTCTGAGAATATAGCCCAGTGGGTTATTTATTCTATAACAGGAGAATCTCCAAAGGACTAACACTAATAAGAGTTTATGTATATAATGGAATCAAGAGGTGATTTTATGTCTAGAATATTAGTAGTAGAAGACGAAGAAAATATAAGAAATTTGATATTATATACATTAAAATCAGAAAAATTTGAAGCTAAGGGGTTAGAATCTTCTGAAGGACTTTATGAAATAATTAAGGATTTTGACCTTCTTATATTAGATATTATGTTACCTGGAGAAGATGGCTTCACTATATTAAAAAAACTTCGCTCTGATAGACTTACAAAAGATATTCCTATAGTAATATTAACCGCTAAAGATAGTGAATATCATAGAATAATAGGTTTAAATATGGGAGCTGATGATTATTTAGTAAAACCATTTAGCCTTTTAGAATTAGTAGCAAGAGTCAGAGCTGTTCTTAGAAGATATAAAAAAAATGAAGAAAAACTTAATATAGTCGAAGCAGGTCCACTAACACTTATAACTGATAGATACGAAATCTATCTTAATTCAACACTTTTAGACCTTACTTATAAAGAATATCAATTGTTAGAGTATCTAATCAAAAATAAAAATCTAGTCTTAACTAGAAATATGATAATGGAAGAAATATGGGGATACGATTACTCTGGAGAAAGTCGAACTATAGATGTACACATAAGATCTTTAAGACAAAAACTTAAAACAGAAGAAGAAATTATAGAAACTGTTAGAAACTTAGGTTATAGGTTAAGGGTGTAAATATGGAAGAAAAAATATATAAGACAATTTTAATCCTAGGAGTTTTCTTAATTATAGCAACGACTCTTATAACTACATATTTACATTATGACATTGATAAGAAAAACAATAAATTACAGTTAGAAAATTATTTAGAACTTTTTATCATGTCCAGTTTAGATAGTTATGAGAGTGATCTTATAAAAATTAGCACTAACAAAGAATCTAAAATTAATAAACCTAACGAAAATGTTTTAGAGAAAAAGATAAATAATAATTATATTTTACTTGAATTAAAGGATTCTAAAAAAGAATCAGGCTTATTAATCAGTCTTATAACTTCCATAAGTCTGTCATTAATCTTTCTAGTTTTAACAAATATAATATCATCTAGATTATCTTATGATATTTTTAAACCTATAAATAAAGCTGCACTCTATCTAGAAGATCCTAATGATAAAAGTTTAGTCTATGAAGGTTATGATGAACTTCTACCACTAATTTCAAAACTTAATATCTATAGGGATAAAACTAAACTTTCTATGGATTTAATGTTAGAAAAGGAAAGATTCAGAAAAGAGTTTACTGCTAATGTATCTCACGAGCTTAAAACACCCCTTACATCTATAAAAGGTTATGCAGAACTTTTAGAAACTGGGTTAGTTAAACCAGAGGATGTAAAAAAATTTTCAAGTATAATACAAAAAGAAGGAGATAGATTACTAAGTTTAATTGACTCTATTTTAGAAATTTCCAAATTAGAATCACCTAGTGTCAACGTAAGCTTTCAAACTATTAATCTTTATAGTTTATTAGAAAATATTATAAATAGATTATTAATAAAAACTAAGGATAAGAATATAAAAATTAAGCTTTCAGGGGATAAAATAAAAATTAAGGGTGATATAGCTATGCTTGAAGAGGCTATATATAACCTTGTGGATAATGCCATAAAGTATAATGTGGATAATGGTAAAATACAAATACATCTTAAAGAGTTTGCTAATTATAAATTACTATCTATTAAAGATACAGGAATAGGTATTCCTAAGGAAGAGTTAAATAGGATTTTTGAAAGATTTTATAGAGTTGATAAGTCTAGAAAAGGTTATAGTAGTGGTTTAGGATTAGCTATTGTAAAACATATAATGGAGCTGCATAATGCAAAAATAGATATAGATAGTAGTGTTAATAAGGGTACTATAATATATATCAAATTTAAATCCTAGTTTCTAGGATTTTTTTGTGGATAAATTACTTAAATACAGAAAATCTATCCACAAATACTAATCTTTAATCCACTTATTAAGAATTTAGATAATCTTTCCTTAGGATAGAATATATTATTTGATCATGATATCCTCTTTTATCTTTATAATTTTGCCTAAGTACCCCTTCTTTTACCATATTTAAAGATTCATAAAGATTTATAGCAATATTGTTATCAGGATAAACATCTAACCAAAATCTATTAATATTTAACTCTTTAAAGGAATAATTAATAATAGCCTTCATAATCTCCCTACCATATCCACAGCCCTTTTTATCAATCACAATTCTTCTTAATTCAAAAACATTTGAGTCCATATCTAAAACTGCCAAAAAATACCCCACAGCCTCCATAGTTTTCTTATCATATATTAAGGAAAGCATATGGTTGCTATCTTCAATCTCCTTTATATGTTGTTGATAATTACCTTGCCAAACATAATTTTTATTCTCTTTAGCATTTTCCAATTTAATTATATAATCTATATCCTCTTCTCTAGCTGCCTTACATATTAATCTTTTAGACTCAATCATTTTTATCATCCTTTCTTTGCTAAAGTAATTTAAAAAGCTTATAATTTAATACAGGGAGGTAATTATGAAAAATAATTTTAAATTTAATTTAACCATCTTAATATGTCTGTTAATTATATTATACTCCAAGCCTGCTTGGGCGGATAATAATATTTTAAAAGACCTAACAAAAGATAGCTGGTATTATGAAGATGTAACAAAATTATTAAACAAAGGATATATAAAGGGTTATCCAGATAATACCTTTAGACCTAATAAGGATATATCTTTAGCTGAGTTTTTAAAACTATCAATGTCAACCCTAAAGTCTACTGATTATCCTAAAGGAAAAAACTACTGGTGGGAAGAAGTTTACTATGACGCTACGATAGATGCTATTATCGATATGGAAAATTTCCCAATGAAAGAGTCTGTGCTTAATAAAGCTTTATCCAGAGAAGATATGGCTTATATAATAGTAGGATTAAATGAAAATATACAAAATGAACCTAGCTTAAAAGCTCAGTCTTTTGATATTAAAGATATAAAAGATGCAAATAATATTAATAAAGAAGCAATCTACCAAGCATATGGAAAGGGTCTGCTTCAAGGTAAGGGTGAATTTTTTAAACCTAAAGATATAACAACTAGAGCTGAAGCTGCTGTTGTTATAAAAAGACTTTTAGATAGAAAAAAAGATTAGCTTAGCTAATCTTTTTTATACATTTGATTATACTCTCTTTTTAATAAAGAATATACAACTTGATCTAGATATCCTCTCTCATCCCTATAATTTTCTCTTAAAATAGCATCTCTATGCATATTTAACGATTCATATAAGTTTATTCCTATTTCATGATCTGGATATACATCTAACCAAAGCCTATTCATTTTCTTAATTTCAAAGCAATGGTAGAATATAGCTTCCATAGCCTCTTTTCCATATCCCTGTCCTTTTTTATCTATAGCTATTCTCCTTAAATTATAAACATCTGACTTATGATCATACTCAGCCATAGCATATCCTAATGACTCCTTACTTTGTAAATCTTTTATAATCAATAAATCATAATCATCTGACTCTAAATGATAAATATGCTCCTCATAGCTACTCGTCCAAAGATAAGGTTTATTTTCACTATGATTTTCCAAATAAATAATATATTCTATATCCTCTTCTCTAGCTAAACTAATAATTAACCTTGAAGTTTTCACTATAATGCTCATTTCTATCAGTCCCTATCTCTTTTAATTTTTCATATAATTTAGCATTTGTAGCCTCAATGTAAGGAGTTAGAAATAAAAGTCCAATACCAAAGAAAAGAGCTGCTACAATTTTCCAACCTATAAAAGAAAGATCTAGTATAAATATATCAAACTTATGTCCATAAGTTAACTCTCTACTAAGATTAAAAACCTCTTTTCTTTCTAAATCTGGCCTCTCTGCTAAGATATAAGGTATCATCCTGTACTCATATCTTTTTATTATACCTGGTATTATAAATAATAATGACCATAAAACTATATATACTTCCTTTAATAGCTGCGTTACAACAATGTTAAAGTATCCTCTTGAACTAAAGATAGTAAAAATATCTCCTATATTAGCATTACCTTTAAAACCATTTAAAAAAAATCTACTTTTACCTACTTCTAATATATTTCTAAAGAATATTAAAATTAAAAAAGAAATTATCCCAAATATCCCTGAAAGACCTAACATTAGAAAATTAGAAGTTGCATTAGCCATACTAGATGAATATCCCGCCATTGGATAAGCCTCTATAGGTGGTTCTATATCACCATATATATTTTGCCCCATTCCTGTCATTGTAAATCCTGTTAGAATACTAACGATAAGACAAACAACAAATGCCTTCCAGTAATTATCCCTTAAAAAATCCTTAGCTGAGGATTTTAACTCTCTTCTTGTCCACATTTAATCTTCCTCCTTTAACATTATACCAGCAATCATTCTAGATTTTGTAGCTTCTTTTCTATAAGAATATAGCCTATCATCACAGGAAGTACATTGACTTGACTTAATTATTTGGCTACTACTTATTCCGTTGTTCTTCAAACTAATAACTATTGCATCTGTTACTGACAAGTAGGTCCTATCTTCTATTTTTTTAATAACTTCTGGCCCAAACTTCTTTAAAAAAGGCTGAGAAACATCTTCCTTTACCTCATAACAATCAACACATATAGAAGGTCCTATTAAAACTTTTATATCTTTAAGTTTACTAAAATACTTTTCCTCAAAAATCCTTAAAACCTTACTACTAATTTCTTCTAAGCTGCCTCTCCAGCCAGAATGTACCATAGCTACAACTTCTTTAACAGGATCATAAAAATAAACAGGTGTACAATCTGCATGATATGTTACTAACATCTTTCCCTTTAAGTTAGTTATGAATCCATCAACAGCGTATTCCTTCTCTATATCATAGTTTTCATCAACAATAAGTACATCATTTCCATGGACTTGTCTGGCACGAATAATGTCTTCATCCTTTAATTTATATATTTTTCTTAAAGAAGAAATAATATCATCTTGGTCCCAGCCTATCCTTGTTGAGAATATATGTTCCATCTTTGAATCTTTAAATTGTTCATTTTGAAAGTAAACAATATCTGTTTTTTTCTCCTCTTTCATAAATACCCTCCTTTTCTAATCATCTTATAACAATATTTACCCTTGTTTATAAATATTATATCTGATACCATGAATTAGAATTTATTATTTTAAAGGGAGATGTTTTATGAGTCGGAAGTTTAAGAGGCTATTATTTTTAACTATAGCCATTTTATTAATTATTGGAAGTAAAGTTTATGGACAGAATTTAGAAGATACTACAAATAATCAACTTAAAAGAGAAGATTTAATATCCAAAAATATACCTATGGATATTAAGTATCAAGTTCACCTTTACAATCTAACTAAAGACAGAAACTTAGACTATGTTAAGACCTTAGCCATAATTAAGCATGAAAGCAGTTTCAATCCCAATGCTATTGGCGGAGGCAACAACTATGGATACATGCAGATAAATAGAGTAAATCATGCTAACCTAAGTAAGATACTTAAAACAGCAAATGCTCCTCTTAACCCATATATCAACTTAAACTGGGGAACTTATATGCTAGAAAAACTTTATAGAAAGTTTGAAGCACAAGGCTTAACTGGTGATAAGCTAGATAGAGCAGTGTGGAGTGCATATAATAAAGGAGAAGGCGGTTTCAAAAGAACAGGAGAAGCAACTAAATATATACAAAAAACTAAAGCAGATATCAAATGGATAGAAAATAAGTTAGGCATAGAATAAATAAAATACTTCCTAAGTAGTAGACTAATTAATCTTAGATTAAATCTACCACTTGGAAGTATTTTTTATTTGCTTAAATGTAACTTTCTAATATTATCAGGTACTAATGAGCCACCAGTAGCCCATACTATATGAGTCACCTTAGATAGATCATCATTAAAATAGTTATTTTTTTCAATAAGACTAGTTCCTAAAAATCCTGCACATGCTGAAGGTTCTAAATAAATACCTTCTTTTTCGTATAATTCTTGCAGATAAGTATATAATCTAACATCTTTAACAGTAAACAATCCATCTAGCATAAATCTCATTTGCCTACTAACAAATTCTGATGCTCTACCAACTGCTAAACCGTCTGCTATAGTTTTATTGTCTATATTAAAATCTCCAACAGATAATTTATCGCCAGTATCAGTATAAATAGATAAAATCATAGCTGGTGAATGAGTCGGTTCAGCAAAAAAAAGTCTAACAGCATCCTTAAATATAAATTTTAAACTATAAGCTATTCCCCCTGGACCTCCTCCTACTCCACAAGGAAGGTATATATATAAAGGATTATCTCTATCTACCGTTATATTTAATTCTTTAAGTTGTTTTTCTAATCTTAAACCTGCTACCGTATAACCTAAAAATAAATCTAAAGATCTTTCATCATCTATAAAGTAACTTCTAGGATCTAAATCTGATAATCTCCTACCCTCTGCAACAGCCTTGCTATAGTCTGAACTATATTCTACAACTTCAACTCCCTTTTCTCTTAAAAGGTCTTTTTTCCATTGAGCTGCATCATTAGACATATGAACAATAACTCTATAGCCAATCTTAGCACTTATAATTCCTATACTTAATCCTAAATTTCCAGTAGATCCTACCTGTATAGTATAGTCTTTAAAAAAGTCCTTATATGATGATAATTTTCTATAATCATCATCTGATTTTAATATGCCAGCATCCTTAGCAAGTTTTTCAGTATGCTTTAAAACTTCATATATGCCTCCTCTGGCCTTTATAGATCCTGCCACTGGTAATAAGTTATCCTGCTTTAAATATAAGCTTGACGATAAGCCTAAAGCCTTTTGCATCTTTTCAATTTTTGTAAGCGGCGATTCTATAATACCTTCCTTTTCTTTTAGCTCCTTAAATTCCTCCATTAAAAAAGGAGCAAATCTATTTAATCTATCCTCGGCCTCTCTGATTTCATCTAAACTTATTGGCCAGTCATCCTTCTTATTAAAGTCTATCTTTCTAGTATTTTGCCAAAATACTTCTTCTACTTTTATAAGATTCTCCAATAAAGGATAATCTCTTAGCCAAGTTTCTAAATTTTTATCTAATATTTTATCTTTCAAAACTTTCCCCCCTAGTCTTTTTACTATTTTATGTATATAATTAATAGTTAAATATATAATAACATAAATAAAATTATATATAGAGGGTTTTCTGAATTTTCAAATATTGTTTAGGAGGTTTTACCATGGAAAAAGATTATTTAAGCTTAATAGAGAACAAAGAAGATGAAATGTTTAAACTTTATGAAGAGATTGTTAATATAGACTCGGACTCCTATAATTTAAAAGGACTAGAAGAGCTTTCTCAATTAATAGTTGATCAATTTAATTTATCAAATTTTTTAATTGAAACATATAAATATGATAAAGCAGGTCCTATTATTTCAATTAATAAACCTGGAAAAAGAAAAAAGAATATAATTTTACTAGGACATATAGATACAGTTTTTCCAGATGGAAAAACTAAAGAAAACCCTTTTAGAATAGAAGATAATAAAATATATGGCCCTGGTGTTGTTGATATGAAAGGTGGGGTAGTTCAAATGATTTATGCCCTTAAAATACTTGATCAACTAAATTATAATGACTATGGATTAAAATTACTTTTAGTCAGTGATGAAGAAATAGCTCATATAAATTCTAATGCTGTTGAGATTTTTGAAAGAGAAGCTAAAAATGCTAAACTAGTTTTATGCTGTGAAACAGGTAGAGTCCAAGATGCTCTAGTTTTAGGAAGAAAAGGTACAGGTACTATTAAAATTACCTCCTATGGAAAAGCTGCCCATGCTGGTAACCAATTAAAAGAAGGAAGAAATGCAATATTATCCTTATCTAAAGCTCTATTAGATATTACATCTATAGACCTTTTAGATGATGAAACTACTCTAAGTCCTGGACTTATATCAGGAGGATCAGCTACAAATACTGTTGCAGAGAAGGCAGAAGCATATTTAGACTTTAGATATTTAGATATCAATATAGCTAGAAAACTTAAAGAAGAAATAGAAAAAATTGTATCTAAGCCTTATATAGATGGAACTAGACTAGAGCTTGACTTTAAAATTCAATATCCACCAATGAAACCAACTGAAGAAAGCTTTGAGCTTCTTGAACATATAAGCAGATGTAATCAAGAATTGTTTTCTGATAAATTAGGATATTTATTGGTTGGCGGAGGATCTGATGCATCATTCTTTTCCAGCTTTGGTGTCCCTAGTATATGTGGACTTGGAGTTAGAGGAGATCACTCCCATACCGACAAGGAATATGGAATAAAGTCCAGTCTCGTTGAAAGGGTTAAACTTTTAGTAAAAGCAATACTAGATTTTAGCTAGATAGATTTTTCTATAGGTGTTATAATGTATAACGTTATTGTTTTTATAGGAGGCTAGTATGACTAATAATATAGATAGAAAGTTTACATCAAAACTTGGTTTTATTCTATCCTGTGTAGGCTCGGCTGTAGGTATGGCTAATATATGGGCCTTTCCTTACAGGATAGGTAAGTATGGAGGCGCTAGTTTCCTACTTATATACATATTTTTTATAGCACTATTTTCAAACATCGGTCTATCTTCTGAATTTGCAATTGGAAGAATGATAAAAACAGGTACCTTAGGGGCATATTCATTTTCTTGGAGCTTAAAAGGAAGGGAAAAAATAGGTAGTATGCTAGGTTGGATTCCTCTAATAGGTTCCTTAGGTATAGCAATAGGATATTCTGTCATAGTAGGCTGGGTATTAAGAACACTCTTAGCTTCTATAGATGGAAGTTTATTTTTAGTTGATTCTAAAGACTTCTTTCTAGAGGCAGCAGGCAATTTTGGTAGTATAAAATATCATATATCTATAGTTATTATTACTCTTTTGACTCTAATGCTTAGCGCAAAAAGTATAGAGAAAACTAACAAGATTATGATGCCAGCTTTTTTTATACTATTTTTTATTCTAGCTATAAGGGTAGCTTTTTTACCAGGAGCTAAAGAAGGTTATAAGTATTTATTTACACCTGATTGGTCCTATTTAAAAAATCCATCTAGTTGGATTATGGCTATGGGCCAGGCCTTCTTTTCATTATCTGTAACAGGTAGTGGTATGATTGTTTATGGAGCCTACTTACCAGATGATGAAGATATTATACAATCTGCAAGAATAACTGGTTTTTTTGATTTAATTGCAGCCCTAGTATCTGCACTAGTTATAATACCAGCTTGCTTCGCCTTTAATATACCAATTGATACAGGACCAGCCTTAATGTTTTTTACTATACCTAAAATTATGGCTAAAATTCCTTTTGGTAGACTTTTTTCAATTTTATTCTTTTTATCTGTAAGTTTTGCAGGCATAAGCTCACTACAAAATATGTTTGAGGTTGTTGCTGAGTCTTTAGAAACTAGGTTTAAACTTAATAGAAAAACTGTCTTAATAATTATTGCAATAATTTGTTTAGGTATTGGAATTTTTATAGAAGCAGAGACTAGAGTAGGACTTTGGATGGACTATATATCTATATATATAATTCCTCTTGGAGCTGTTATAGGTGCGTTCTCTTGGTTCTATATGCTAAAACCAAATATGCTTATGAATGAATTAAACCAAGGTAGTAATAGGCTTTATAAAGATTACTTTATAAAAATCGGAAAATATATATATGTTCCTTTAGCACTTGTTATTTTTATACTTGGCATAATATATGGTGGAATAGGATAAAAAACTATATTTTAAATTAAAAGATTTATTAAATATATAATTAAAGATATAAATAAATAAAAGCTGACCTATATATTATATAGAGGTCAGCTTTTTAATTACTTTATATCCAAAGTACCTAAAGACTTTATTAGTTATTTTAAGTTAACAAAACTATCTTTTAAAAAAGATTCTAATTTAACTTCTTTTCTTTTGACTCAAATATACTGTGACTAAAACAACAATTCCAATTATATCTGTTATTAAATCCGGTTTTAATAGTAAAAATGCGGATATAGCCAAAGCCATTCTCTCATAAAACTTATTTTTAGTTAATAAAAAGTTTTCAACAGTTGCTGCTAAACAGATAATACCTATTAATGCCGATATTATGATTGGTATAGCTGAATAAATTGGTATGAAATTTACCAAAGATCCATCTATAGAATCAATTAAAAGTAATTCAGGATTTGTAGCAAACAAATATGGAACTATAAAAGCTGCTAAGGCAATTTTTAAAGCTTGTACACCTGTTTTCATAGAGTTCGCACCTGCAATACCCGCTCCTGCATAGGCTGCTAAAGCTACTGGAGGCGTTATATCAGCTACTACTCCAAAATATAAAATGAATAAATGAGCTGCCATTAAATTTACATCTAGTGCTAAAAGAGCTGGAACAGCCATTGTAGCTAAGACTATATATTTAGCTGTAGTAGGTAAACCCATTCCTAAAATAATACTTGCTATCATAGTAAAAAATAAAGTTAAAAGTAACCTACCTCCTGCTGCTGCAACTATAATTCCAGCCAATCTCAACCCTAAACCAGTTAAAGTAACAACTCCAACTATTATACCTGCTGAGGCACAAGCTGCTGCTACTCCTACAGCTCCTTTAGCTCCTTCTTCCATAGCTAAGATTATATCTTTAAAACTAAAATCTTGACTAGGATCTCTTAATTCTTCTATCTTTCTCTCCTTATTAATAAATGATGATATTAAAAATACTAATACCCCAACGACTAATCCCATTAATAGGGATTTAATCGTTTTAAGTCCTATATTTCCAGAAATAAATTCTCTAGTAAATAAAGATACCGCAAGAACTAAAGGTAAAACTTTAGCTAAATCAAACTGATCTAAACCTTTGTATATTGAAGCTATCAAAGCTATTATTATTGAAAATAATACTGCATAGTAAGCTGATATTGTTGGTGTTAAACCTCTTACTAGTAAGAAAACTATTGCTAAAAGTGGTAAAATCAAATACCCTCTAGTCTTTAAAACATTAGAAAGTTTAGGTAGATCTTTTCTATCCATTCCTTCTAATCCCAATCTAGAAGCTTCTAAATGTACAGTAACTGCCACTGAAAAATAATATAAGACTGCAGGTATTAAAGCTGCAATTATTATATCTTTATAGGCTATACCTGTAAACTCTGCCATTATAAAAGCAGCTGCACCCATAACTGGTGGCATTATTTGCCCACCAGTGGAAGCAGTAGCTTCAACTGCACCTGCAAAATGTGGCTGGTAACCTGATTTAATCATTAATGGTATAGTAAATGCTCCCGTAGTAACTGTATTAGCTACTGAGCTTCCAGAAATTGAACCCATAAATCCACTAGCTACTACTGCTGTCATTGCTGGTCCGCTCTTTAAATGTCCTGTTAATGCATAGGCTATATCTATGAAGAATTTTCCCACACCAGTTTTCTCTAAGAAGGAGCCAAATAAAATGAACATAAAGACAAAACTAGCTGATACTCCCAAAGGAATTCCCATTATTCCTTCAGTTGTAAGATACATCTGAGAAACTATCCTACCTACAGTAAAGCCTTTATGTGCTAGCACTCCTGGAAAATAAGGACCAAAATATGCATAAAATAAAAATACCATGGCTACTAGTGGTAACTCTACACCAACCACTCTTCTAGTAACTTCTAAGGTAAGTAAAATTGCTAATCCACCTAATAATAAATCAACCTTAGTATAGTCAGCTCCCTTAAGAGATATAGCCTGATAATTTAAAAATATATAACCGAAAGCTAAAATCGAAAGCCCAATATAAATTATATCCATATAATCTATACTAGTTTTTTTAGCAGGCCTATTTCCTGAATATAAAATAAAACTTGAAATTACAGCTAAAATTAAAGCAAAACTATCTATAAATATTTCTTTATAAATACCTAGAAAAAACAATCCATAACTTACAAGAAATATTAAATCCATAATACCAGTATTTTTAATATAACTTTTAAAATAATCTTTTATACTCTGCTGTTTACTAACACCTCTCTTAGAGCCTGGATAGTATATAAAGGCTAGTATAAAAGTAAATATTATATGAAGCGATCTTTGTTTTAAAGTAACAAGACTACCAAATCCTGCTGTGTACACTTGAAATAGTGACATAGAAACAGCTATTAATGCAGCTAATTTAGCCATATTCCCAGATAAGTTTCTAAGTCTTGATGTTTCAAGATCGTATTCTGCCATTAGTTTATCTACATCTTTATTATTCATTTTTTTCCTCCTTTCCTTTTAATAAATAGGTAAAGTAACTTACTCTTCCTACTGTAAATTCAACAGGCTCTCTAGCCTGAGAAAAATTTAGAAATCTCTCTTGTGAACCTAGAATTTTAATTCTATGATCTGCCACACTTGCTCCTGTTCTATAAACCAGTGGATAGATCTTTTCATTTATATTATAAATTTTAAAAACTCCATGCTCCATCTTAAAATCATATTCTGTCGAAGATGGTAGTCCAGCGCCATAATCTTTAAAACTACTCTCCTTTAAGTAAATATCACCATTTAATATATAGTAAGTCTCAGTTACTGGACTTTTCATAACAGAGTGAGTATAAATTATTTCAAATTTATCACTATCCCAAACTCTCAGTATTTTTTTCGTTTCAAAGTTTCTAGCTATGAGTAAAGGTTTTTTAGCCAAAATAATAATAACTAGTAAAAGAAGAGTGAAAGCTCCACTCTTCTTTAAAATATTACTTAATTCCTTTTTCATCATAGTATTTTTTAGCACCTGGATGAACTTCAATAGGCATACCTACAAGAGCATTTTCAAGTTTTATATCCTTTCCTCTTGCATGACTTTCTTCAATCAGATGTTTCTGTTCAAACATTTCTTTAGTTAACTGATAGGCTAAGTCTTCATCTAAATCCTCTGGAACTATAAGCATAGCCATAACTGCTAGTGTATTTATATCTTCGTCGTTATTTTTATAAGTTCCAGCTTCTAAAGTAATTTCACTATAATAAGGATATTCTTCTACTAGTTCCTTAGCCCTATCAATAGGCACTATATTTATATTAGAAGTTTGGCTTACCTCCGTAACTGCTGAGGTAGGTAAAGCAGCTGTTACAAATGCTGCATCTATCTGTTTATTTTTCAATTGATCTGCTGCCTCACTAAATGATAAAAAATCTTGATTTATATCATCATAGCTAAGTCCATATAGTTCTAAAATTTGTCTTGCATTTATCTCAGTTCCAGAAGCAGCAGCACCTACAGCAACTTTCTTTCCTCTAAGATCTTCAACAGATTTAATATTAGAATCTTCTCTTGCTATTAACTGAATCACCTCAGGATAAAGCATTGATAGTCCTCTTATACTTCTAAGTTTTTCCTTATCATTAAAACTTTCAATTCCCTCCCAAGCATGATAAGTTACATCATTTTGAACAAATGCCACCTCTGCCTCTCCATTAGCTACTAAACCTATGTTTTCGACTGAAGCACCTGTAGTTTGTGAGTTTGCTGTAATTCCATCAATAGTATTATAGATGTTACTCAAAGCACCACCTAAAGGATAGTAAGCACCAGCAGTACCTCCTGTTGCAATTGTGATAAAATTCTTCGAAGATGAGCCCTGTTTTGCTTCGTCACCATCATCCTTCATTACACAAGCTGTTAAACTTGATATAAGTAATATAAGTACTAATAAATAAGCTATTTTTTTACTTTTCATTTTTATCCCCCTTTTTTCTGAATGTTTTTATAATTTAGATTATTTTAGCTAAAAAAATATTTCTTTTCATTGTATATGATATTGAAGAATTTAGCAAGTATAATCCACTTTATTTATTTAAATAAAAGATAAGATATTTTCTTCATATAAAAAAAGGAAGGTTAGCCTTCCTTTATATTTTTTTAATTATATCTTCATCTAAGTGATTGATAATCCTAGTTGCCAACTTAACTGTATCTTGAAAATCATATATACTAGCATATCCATGATGGGTATGAACATATCTTACTGGTATACCTAATACTAGGGTAGGTACTCCATCGTTTGATAGATGTATTCTACCTGCATTAGTACCTCCTGCAGTTCTTACAGCATCTTGAATATCTATTCCAGCTTCATTAGCTATCTTCTTAGCAAAACTTATAAACCTATGATTAGCAATGTAACTACTATCCCTATGTCTTATTTGTGGACCTCTCCCTAAACCTGCTTGCATATAATGGTCTTGAGTAAAAGTATCATCTGCTGGTGAACCTTCAAAAACAATTGCTAAGTCTGGTTTAACTCTTCTAGATGTTAGATAAGCTCCTCTAGTACCAACTTCTTCTTGTGATGCTAAAGCAGCTACTATATTAAACTCTTTATTTGACCTAAGGTTTTTCAAAGTCTCTATAGCAGCTGCACACCCAAGACGATTATCAAAGGCCTTACCCATCATAATTCCATTCTTTTCGTTATAATCAAAGTCTACAAAAGGAACTACTGGAGCCCCTACTTCAATCTTAAAGTCTTCTATAACTTCTTCTCTTGATGTAGCTCCTAGATCAATAGACAAATCTTCTAACTTTAACTTATTTTCTCTTTCTTCATCGGTCATAAAATGAGGTGGTTTTGATGATACTATCCCTTTTATATAATTACCCTCTGAATTTTTTACCATAACCAACTGAGCAGGAATATTTTCTGTAACCCACCCTCCTAAATTAATAAATTTAAGAAGTCCCTTTTCATCTATAAATTGAACCATAAACCCTACCTCATCCAAATGTGCATCTAGCATTATAGTCTTTTTACTATTATCTCTTTTTCGAGCAGCAAGATAAACATTCATAAGTTTATCTACTTCCATAGTTAAATCCTCTTTATAACAAGCTACCTTATCTATTACTTCTTCCTCAAATCCTGGCGCTCCATAAGCATTTGATAAGTCCTTTATTAGATTAATCATAAACTCACTCCCTTTGACTAGAAATAATATCACAGAAAACTTTATTTGTATATTCTGAAAATTTGCTATTAAATCTTTAAATACCTCAAGCCATTCAATATTTGCTCTAAAATAAAAAGTGCGCCATCTGGACCATACAGAGTCTTATATGTTATATCGATATAGCCAAAACTTGGTAGAGAAATTTCAATTCCTGTAAAGTTATAACCTTTAAACTTTAGTTGAGAAATAGTATTAGCATCAGAAAATAATATATCTGTATCTACGGATAAAACTTTTCTATTAAATGCTTCATATCTATTTATAGAAACCAGAAATTTTTTTATTTTTTCTATAAAATATTCATCCCTATCCTGAGTTATATCTATAGCTACAGGCAACATACCAAGATAACTAGTCAAAAACTTCATTAAAGGATATACTGTAGACGTATCTGCTTTTATCGAGTAATATGCACCCTTAGGAAGCCCTGTTAAAGATGTAAATCTTGAAAGATGTAGATAACTAACTGCCCTAGCTTTTTCTATTCTTTTATCAGCTTCTTTTTCAATAGAAAAAAATGATAAAATCTGTCTTAGAAAGTTTTCACTCGCTTCAAAACCGATTGGGGCACCTTCCTCTAATATAAGATAATCCCTCCCGGTCTTCTCTTTTAAATACTTAGCAATCTCTTTTCCATATTCTGATTTTACCACTACATTTAACTCAGCCTCTCCCATTTTTCTTATTTGATCAATTCCATCACCAGCTCCTAAACTACAGATAATTCTAATACCATATTCACTTAGAAGATTTTTTATAGACTTAAGATTATTTCTAAAATATTTATCATAAATAGAAATTCCGATAATATTCACTGTTTTCTCTTTTAAATCTAGTTTTTTTAAATCTAAACTTTTTAATACTTCCAATAAAGCATTTTCATAACCTTGACTATAACTTTTAGAGTATCCCGTATTTTCTATAGCACAATATGGAATATTCTCTAGGTTATCTCTTAAAATTCCATTTAAATCATCTCCTATTAACGCTGCCCCTGGTGAGTTTACTATAGCTATAAATTTATAATCCTTTTTTGATATCTTATTAATTATACTTTCTAACTTATCACTACTACCATATATGTAATCCTCAGAATCAAGATAACTTGTAGGTACTCTAGGCTGACCGAAATAAAATTCTTCGCTATATTCTTTAGGATCAAATGACAAGCTCCTAATAAATTGACTATCAGCTATTGCACTATGATAAAATTTACATCCTGTTGGTCCATTTAATATGGTACAACTATCTTTAATTCCTTCTATAGCAAAAATAGAGCCTGTTAAACTATCAGGAGAAATATTTTCTGAATAAATCCTCATCTTCCTTCCACCCTTCTTTTATATTTCCGTGAAAATAAGCTGACCACCTTTTTGCAAAATATAATCCACTATAAAATCCTACTGCTGGCGATAAAGGGATTCTATCTACAAGTATATTTTTTCCTATATCAGAAGATATATAATTAGACAAAACTACATCTGGATCTATTCTATCTAAATCTTCCTCCATCAAATTTGAATCATAACTAAGGTGAAACTCACTAACTCTATCTAAATAGTTACTAAAAAATCTATCTTCCTGTGAAAAGTCTAAAACACCTAAAAATATAATCTCCATTCCAAGATCTAAAATAGTCTTTAAAATCCAATCTATATTTTGATTATAAGATACAATCATAACCTTTTTTCCTTGTAAGTTTTCTTTATAAAAGTTTATATACCTTCTATAATTCTCTTCATAACTACCTAAAATGCTAGTAAATTTATCTCCCTTAGAAAAATAAGTACATATCTCTTTTAGCCAATCTCTACTTTCATCAAATCCTATTGGAAATGCGTGAGGAAAAAACTTAATATCATATTCTTCCTTTAAAAATTTTTCAATCTTCCTACTCATATAATCAGAGTATGCGGGTAAATTTAACTCTGCCTTAAGAAAG
The DNA here is from genome assembly GCA_030146915.1 of Tissierellales bacterium. GTDB lineage: Bacteria > Bacillota > Clostridia > Tissierellales > Tissierellaceae > JASLAT01. The sequence goes on along the minus strand of JASLAT010000005.1, from coordinate 9,883 downwards.
TTTTTTATACTAATATAATCTGTATTATGTATATATCTACAATTTACCTTAAGACCTAATTTTGATAATATATTTTTAATAAATTTAAAATTATATTCTGTTAGATCAGATATTGATTTTTCACCAATTATATTTATAAACCCTTTCTCCTCTTTTACGCTTCTGTCTATTAGATTAAGGGCTATATCCCTATAGGCCATTAATATCCCTTGTAAATAATCGCCCTCTATATTCCCGTCTGTTTTTATAACGATCACTTCTGTTTCCTTATCAGTTAAAGATAAGCATTCATCTACATTCTCACCAATTATTCCACTAGGGCAAGTAGTCAATATAAAGATTATCTTAGGCTTTAATTTTTTAATCTCAGATATCTTCTCTTTTAAATTATCTAAGCCTCCAAATATCATAACACTTTCGTCCATTCCAGATGAATAATAAGGAGGAGAAGTTTGAAGAGCTAGTACTGTACCCCTTTCCAAAGTTAATCTTCTAGCTAAGGATGTTATATTCTGATATGTTATATGACTACAACTATCCGGACCATGAGCTATCGTGGCTGTATGTCTAATTTGTGTTAAAACACCACTTGCACCTGAGAAAGCACAACCATGTAGAGGCTCTTTATGTACTAAGTTTTTAGAGTATATTTGAGAATTATTACTTTCTAAAGCATTAACTTTTTCAAACTTAACTTTATTAGGTTTGCTTCTTCTTTTTGCTGTAAATCCTAAAACTAATTCTTCTAACTTATCAGTTTCAATAGGCCTTGCATCATAAAGCTGATCTTGTGTATAAATTTTATCTGCTAACTCTAAAAATATTTTTGTAATATGAGATTTTGGATATTTTTCGACTACAGTTTGTCCTACTTTTTCACTTTCAGAAAAAAGTTCAGATCTAGGAATTCTAGCAATAATAGGTAGACCTACTGCCCTACTAAATCTGTTTATCCTTTCTTCTTCCTCCTCCAAGTTTCTAGAATTATAAATTATTCCACCAGCCCTATATTCATTAGATTGATAATTTTTTATGCCTCTTAAAATATTATTAGCAGCATATATAGACATAAACTCCCCAGAGCTAACTATATATATTTTTTTGGCATATTCCTTTCTAATAGGTACTGCAAAACCACCACAAACTACATCTCCTAAAACATCATAAAGTTTAATATCATAATTTTTATTCATCAATCCTAATCGATTTAACAATTCAAAACTAGTAAGTATTCCTCTACCGGCACATCCTACTCCAGGCTCTGGTCCACCTGCTTCTACACAACTGATTCCTTTTACTCCCTCATAAATTAAATCCTCTAACTTATAATCCTCAGGATTTCTATCTTTAATATATTCTAAAATAGAAGGAATAGTATTTCCTTCTAGTAATAAACGGGTAGAATCTTGCTTTGGATCACACCCAAATTGTAAAACTTTCTTTCCCATACTAGCTAGAGCAACTGAAATATTAGATGTGATTGTAGACTTTCCTATACCGCCCTTACCGTAAATAGCAACTTCCATAAAATCAACCTCCCAACTTTATTATATAACAAAAAAAGAGCTACAGTTATAGTAGCTCTTTTACATGTTTTTTAAATTAGTATCTATACAAAGCAGCTGCTCCAGTATCTACTGGCATCCTCTCTTTAGGAAGGACCACAACTCTACCGTCTAATTCAAAAACTATTTTACTTAAACTATCCAATATGTCATATCCCTTTATTTCCTCTTCTTCTGTCTTTATTATCTTTCCACTTTCTAAATCTATGGTTCCTGGAATAATCCTATCAGACTCTAACATAATTGTATCTATTCTTCCTGCCACAGCATATCTAGCTATGTTGTGTATATCTCCATCTGATAAATTAGCGCCTAAGCCCCTATTATATCTATCTATTAAATCTTTGGTTTTATTTAAATAAATTGATTCTACTAGCTCCCAAGATCTCTCTTTTAAATCTTCTAAACTCAAACTGTTATAGTCTATATTTAAACCTTCTTCTAATATATTTTTATTATGAGTTATATCTCTAAATAATCCTTGATTTTCTGGTAAAGCTGCTAAAACCACTGGTAGATTATAGTCTTTATAATGATCAGTTATTAGTTTATCTATATATCTAAAATAAGTTTTTATCTCATTAGTCTCTATATCAGCCTTCTCACCAATACCATGAACCACGCCACTTCCAGTTCCTTTAATACCAGCCCCACCTTGAGATAATTCATTTCTTCTATCTGTAGTATCAATATATTCCTCAAAGCTTAGACCCTCTTCTGTAAGTTGAGCTTCATTTAACCTATACCTGTTTCCAAAAAACAATTTAAAGTCAGTTCTATTTACAGCTAAAACATAATAGTTATCTGCTGACTGATAAACTCTTATTAAAGGTTTTAAATGAAATTGATCAGATATTGATAAGAAATTATTTAATGGTCTATCTATTTTATATACTATACATCCATTTTCATTTAAAAACACAGCCAATCCCAAAGAGGTTTTATTCCAGAACATTCTTTCTTCATATAACTCTTCTAGTGGAGATAGAATTTTTTCTACCTCTCTTGGATTATAACTTTCAAGTAAAAATCTTCTAGCTTCTTGTATATGATTTTTAAAAACTAGTCTATCTTGATGGTTATCTGGTTTATGTGTACTAGTAGGTTGATATATAGATATAGATATATCTGACCTTTCTGCTAGCATTTCATGAGGAAATTCCCTTACTATTTCATATTTCATAATCTACACCTCTTATCATATTACCTAGAACAAGCGGTTATGATAATTACCATAAACTGTCTATAATATACCTATACCTGAATATAAAGGTTAGTAAACACTACTATTTAAATAAGTCTAAATATTCACCGTAACCTTCTTTTTCTAAGTCTTCTACTGGAATAAATCTTAATGCTGCTCCATTAATACAATATCTTAAACCACCCTCTTCTTCAGGACCATCTTCAAAAACATGTCCTAAATGAGAGTCACCATATAAGCTTCTAACTTCTGTTCTTACCATATATCTAGATAAATCTAGTTTTTCTCTTATATGCTCATCTTCTATAGGTCTTGTAAAACTTGGCCAGCCACACCCAGCATCATACTTATCCTTAGAAGAAAACAAAGGCTCACCTGAAACTATATCAACATAAATTCCATCTTGATCTAAATCATTATATTCATGACTATAAGGTTTTTCTGTAGCATCCTTTTGAGTTACTTCATATTCTATAGGTTTAAGTTCTTTTTTTAAAGTATTCTTATCTGGCTTTTTATATTTGTTACTCACTTCTATCTCCTCCTTACAAGATGTTAAAAAAACTAAAGTTATAAATAAAAAAATAAATTTCTTCTTCATCGTATCACCTATTAGTCTTATACCACTTTCTTAATTTTTTATTAAAAAAAGTAGGATATTCTATAGAATATCCTACTCCTTAATGACCATGGGGATAGTCATCAAATGATACTTCCAGATAACAAAATTTCAGCTTTCATTGGATATTACTCTAAGACACTGAATTTTCTGAAAATATCTACATAATAAATATATCAGCTCTTTTAAAACTTGTCAATTTTATATAGAAATATTCAATTATTAAAACTTAAAAATTTTATTAGAAAAAGTATTAACCTGTAATAAATTTATTCAATCTACCTTCCTCTAAACTAGTAAAATCCTCCCTATAATAATGAAATAATTTACCTTGATCTAAAAAATATAATCTATCAGAAATTCTTCTCGCTAGATTTATATCATGGCTTATAATTAAAACAGCCTTACCTCTATTTTTTAATCTTTCGATAATTTTTTCTATATTTAATACACTTTTAGGGTCTAGAGCTGATGTGGGCTCATCTAGGCAAATCAAGTCTGGATCTTGTACTAAACTTCTTGCTAAAGCTAACCTTTGTTTTTCCCCGCCAGATAGATATGCTGGATAATCATAAGCTTTCTCTAAAATATCCAAATCTTCTAGTTGCTCTTTTGCTAGTTTTTCTGCCTCATCTTTATTTATATTAAAAACCTTTATTAAAGATAAACTTATATTTTCTAATACTGTAAGATGAGGAAAAAGCTTATAATCTTGAAATACTAAACCAATCTTTCTATAGGCCTTTGGATCTAAAACTTTACTATTTTTACTGATAAGTCTACCCTCTAAGTATATTTCCCCCTTATCCATAGTTTCAAGATTATTTATTATTTTTATAAGAGTGGATTTTCCCGCACCTGAAGGCCCAATTATAGATACTATTTCACCCTGAGATATATTCATATTTACTTTAGATAAAACTTCCTTATTATATGATTTACTTAAATTTTTTATATCAATTAACATAGTTCTCTCCTATTCTTCATATGCAAAATGTAACTCTAACTTTTTAAAAACTAAACTTGCAAAAGCTGTCAACGCTAGATATATTATCCCAACTAAAAACAAGGGTAAAAGATTAACATCTCTATTAGCTGCAATTTTCCCAGCCCTTAATAACTCTCCTAGACCTACAACATAAACTAAGGAGCTATCCTTAATCAAATTTATAACTTCATTCGATATAGCTGGTAAAACCTTATTTACTAACTGTGGTAAAATTATATAAATAAATGTTTGATAAGGAGTAAATCCTAAAACCTTTGCTGCTTGATACTGTCCATGGCTTATAGATCCTAATCCTCCCCTAAATGTTTCTGCAAAATAAGCTGAATAATTAAGTACAAAAGCTAATATTACAGATGTAAATCTTGATAAACTTATGTTTACCAGCGGAAGTCCAAAAAATATAAATACAAGTTGCAACATTAAAGGGCTACCTCTTAAAATCCATATATACATATTAATCAAACTAGTAAGTAATCTAGACTTACTAAAACTTATAAGCGATATTACAAGTCCTAGTGGTAATGATAAAACCAAAGTTATAAAAAAAACTTTAAGAGTCATCGATAGGCCAGAAAGCATACTTGGCATAAGGCTTATTATATAATTAATTAAACCACTTATTGTAAAGCTCATCATAGCTACCATCTTCCTTCATTTCTGTTAATCCATCATTTATAATCTTAACTAATTCTGTATCAGACTTTCTCATTCCAATTGCATAATCTTCCCTACCAAAATCATCATTTAAAATATTATAAATATCTTGACCTTTTTCAGCCATATAATACTTAGCTAAAACCTCATCAGAAACTAAAACTTCAGACCTACCAGCCTCTAAGTCTAAAAACGCTTCATGATTTGTATCAAATAAAATAGGCTGACCTTGATCTAAAGATTCAATTAAATCCGTATCTTTACTTATAGCTTCTAAACTACTTGAAGCATTTTGAACTGCTAATTTTCTTCCAGCTAAGTCCTCCTTACTTTTTATATCAGAATCTTTAAGAGTGATTATAATTTGCCTATTACTTAAATATACATCTGAAAAATTAACCTCCTTCTTTCTTGCATCAGTTATAGAATATCCATTCCAAATAAGATCTATCTTACCACTTTTAAGTTCTGTTTCTTTCATAGACCAGTCTATAGGTTGAAATTTAATATCCAAGTCTATTTTTTTAGATAATTCATTGGCTAAATCTATATCAAAACCAACTAGTTCTCCTTTTTCATCCCTAAATCCCATCGGTGCAAAGGTATCATCTAATCCCATTATCAAATATCCTCTTTCTTTAATTTCCATAGTTTTATCTACTGAATCTTCCTGCCCACATCCAACTAATACTATTGCTAATATTACTGATACTAAAATTAAATTTCTTTTAAACATATACATACACCCCTTTTTAAAATATAAAAAAACTCTCGCCCCTAGCCTAAGCTAGAGAACGAGAGTTTCATTAACTCCGTGGTCCCATCTCTATTTATCAATACTTCACAGTATTAACCTTATCGAGTACGACATACTTGTTTATACTCTAGAACTATAACCGGTTCAGGTTGCGGGAATAACTTACTAAATTCAGCTATTCGGCTCTAAGATGTGTTCAGATTAACTTACATTATCCTTCTCCCAGCAACGAAGGACTCTCTCTTAATGCAGTTTTAACCTTACTATTTCTTATCTAAGCCTTATGAGATTTTAATTATTGATTATCATCATATTACTTTAAATAATATTTGTCAATACTTATTTTCATATCTATAAAAATATAGACTAGTTGTTTTATGCTCCTAAATAGGCTGCCTTAACCTTTGAATCCTTTAAAAGTTCTTTACCTGATCCTTGAAGCTTTATTTTGCCTGTCTCTATAACATAAGCTCTATCACTTATTGTAAGAGCCATCTTAGCATTTTGTTCTACTAATAAAATAGTTATACCTTCATCATTTAAATCCTTAATTAATTGAAAGATTTCCTTAACAAATAAAGGTGAAAGTCCCATAGAAGGCTCATCCAAAATCAAAAGCTCTGGTCTTGACATTAATGCACGACCAATAGCTAGCATTTGCTGTTCACCACCAGATAAGGTCCCTGCTAGTTGACCCTTTCGTTCCTGCATTCTAGGAAACCTGTGATAAAAGGCTCTCCTTTCATCCCTTAAATTTTCATAACTATCCTCTAAACTATATTGTCCCATATGAATGTTATCTCTTACTGTAAGATTAGGAAACACCCTTCTTCCTTCAGGTACTTGTGCAATTCCTAATTCTAATATTTTATGGGCCTCAATTTCTTTGATATTTTCTCCTTTAAAATAAATTTCACCCTTTTCTGCTTTAATTAATCCTGATATGCTCTGAAGGGTTGTAGTCTTTCCTGCACCATTTGCTCCTATAATCGAAACAATTTCTCCCTTTTTTATATAAAAGTCTATACCTTTTATTGCATGTATATTACCATAATAAACATTTAAATTCTTAACTTCTAATAAGTTAGTCATATTTTTCCCTCCTGGTCGTCCCCCAGATACGCTCTAATAACCTCTTTAGAATTTACTGCCTCTTCTGGTTGTCCCTGGGCAATTATTACTCCCTGATCTAAAACAAATAGACGCTCGCAAATTCCTAAAACTAACTTCATATCATGCTCTATAAGAAGTATTGATATTTGAAACTTTTCCCTTATAAATTTAATAGTTTTCATAAGTTCTTCAGTTTCCATTGGATTCATACCAGCTGCTGGTTCGTCTAGGAGCAATAACTTAGATCTACTAGCTAAAGCTCGGGCTATTTCTAGTTTCCTTTGCTGGCCATAGGAAAGACTTCCCGCCCTATAATTTTTTAATTCTTCTAAGCCAAATATCTTTAGTAAATCTATAGCTTCTTCTCTTACTTTATTTTCCTCTTCCCAATAAGAAGGAGTTTTTAAAATAGAAGCTAAAAGACCATAGTTCATATTAAAATTAAAAGAAATTAAAATATTCTCAAGTACTGTCATATAGTCAAATAGCCTAATATTTTGAAATGTTCTAGCCATTCCCTTTCTTACTAATTCATAATTTTTAAACTTTGAAATATCTTCCCCTTGAAATTTATACTTACCAGAACTAGCCTTGTATACTCCAGTTATTATATTGAAAACCGTAGTTTTACCAGCCCCATTAGGACCAATTAATCCCACTAGTTCTCCTTGGTCAATTTCCATATTAAAATCCTTTAAAACCTCTAAGCCACCGAAAGACATGGAAAGATTTTTTATATCTAATACCTTACTCAATCTTCCCACCTCCTTTTGAAAAAAACTTCGTCTTTATATATTCTATTACTCTACCTATATGAAATTCTTCCCTTCCCATAAGTCCCTTAGGTCTAAAAATCATAGTTAGAATTAATAAAATAGAGTAAATTATCATTCTATAATCTGCAAAACCTCTTAACATTTCTGGTAAAATAGTTAAAGCTACTGCGGATAATATAGCCCCTGTAAATGAGCCCATACCTCCTAATACTACCATTACTAAAATATTTATAGAATAATTATAATCGAACTGTTTAGCACTTAATACTCCTATGTTATGGGCATAAATTCCTCCAGCTACTCCTGCAAACATGGCGGAAATACCAAAAGCTAAAACCTTATAATAGGTTGTATTAACACCTAAAGACTCACTTGCTATTTCATCCTCCCTAATAGAGAGTATGGCCCTACCATGTCTACTGGTCATAATACTATACATAATAAAAACTGATGCTACCATTATAGGATAAATTATTGTAAAATCAGTAACTCTACTAATACCTGTTAATCCTTGAGCTCCTCCTGTAAAGTCAAAATACTCTATTAGTACCCTTATTATTTCTCCAAAAGCTAAAGTTATTATAGCCAAATAATCTCCTTTAAGTCTAAGACCAGGAATTCCTATTAAAATTCCTACACAGAGCGAAATCAAGGCTCCTATTAAAATACTAGTTAAATATCCAGCTAAACCTGGAATTATACCAAGTTGTGTAAATAATGCTGAACTATAAGCACCTATGGACATAAATCCTGCATGTCCTAAGGTTATTTGTCCTAAGTTTCCAACTGTAATATTTAAGCTTACAGCCAAAATTATATTTATACATATAAAATTTAAAATCCCCTGATAGTATCTTGATATTAAACCTAAACTTATGGATATACTAAATATTAAATAAAGGGATAAGACTAGTAAAAAACTAACCGTATATTCTATCTTTTTTTGCTTAGTCATTATACCTTCTCCCTTCTATTTTTACCAAAAAGTCCTGTCGGTTTAAATAAAAGCACAATTATCAATATAGTAAAGACTATAGCATCCCCTAGTTGAGAGGATATATAAGACTTAGTCAAAGCTTCTACAACACCTAATAAGATTCCACCCACTACAGCTCCATGTAAGATACCGATCCCACCTAGTACTGCTGCAATGAAAGCTTTAATCCCAAGCATAGAACCCATCATAGGTTCTATCTGAGGATAGGAAGATAAATAAAATATAGCAGCTACAGCCGCTAAGCCACTTCCTATAGCAAAACTAAGAGATATAGTCTTATTAACATCCACACCTACCAACCTTGCAGCATCCATATCCTGACTAACTGCTAACATAGCCTTTCCATGTTTACTCTTTTTCATAAATAAACTTAAGAGTCCATATAAAAATAGAGTAACAACTATTGTAATTATAATGTTGTAAGATATTTTAAGTCCTAGAACTTCTACAGGTTCCTTTGTAAAAATTCTAGGAAAAGGCTTTGCACCAGTTGATATAAACTTCATAGCTAAATTTTGTAACAATATGCTCACGCCTATTGCTGTTATTAAATTAGAGATTCTTGATGAATCTCTAAGTGGCCTATAGGCTAACCTTTCAATTATTAATCCTAGTAAAACGGAAAATATAACAGCGGGTACTACAGCTACCCAAATCGGTAATCCTAAGCTATCCAACCAAGGTAATGAAAACAAAGCTATATAAGATGCTACCATTAAGATATCTCCATGCGCAAAATTTATAAGCTTAGCTATACCATAAACCATGGTATAGCCTAAAGAAACTAAGGCATAAATACTGCCCATTTGTAATCCATTTATTATCTGTAATAAAAAATTCATCCAATCATCCTTTACTCTTCTATTTCTATAACCTGATCTAGTGTATAATCTCCACCTATAATTTTAATCATAGAAACAGCCTTAATTGGATTATTGTCTTTATCAAATTTTAAAGATCCAGTAACTCCCTCAAATTCTATTGCTTTTAGAGCATCTATAACAGCCTTTGAGTCAGTACTACCTGCTTTTTCTATAGCTTCTTTTAGCATATAAGCACCATCATAAGATAGGGCTGCAAAAGAAGATGCCTCTTCATTGTACTTTTCTTCATAAGATTTTAAAAAATTCTGAACCTTAGGGTTTTGATCTTTTACTGAATAATGATTAGTAAATATAGCCCCTTCTAT
>JASLAT010000030.1 GCA_030146915.1 Tissierellales bacterium | reverse complement strand
TCTATAAGTATTTTAAAAAAGTCCTGGTAAATAAATTAAGTTTAAAGTAATAGTAAATAGTAATAATAAATGTATCGGGAGCTGCAAACTTACTATAACAGATTTTTATACTATATATTTATATTGCTATCTTTTACTATAGGATAAAAGTTAACTATAAAATTAATTATAAAATTATCTATAAGTTATGAATCCATTAATATAAAAGAATGATAGTTAACAATAACTAGATAATAATAACTAATAAGAAGAATAAATTAGAAAGATAGTAAAATAAAAAATAATAAATTATAATATTAAAAGTAAGCAATTAACTGCTTACTTTTAATATGTTTTTTGAAAGATTGTTTATACTTTCTGTTAACTGATCTAGTTTAGATTCAATTCTTACCAACAAGTAAACTGATAAAGCAATGGGAAAACCTAGATTAGCTATACTAGATAGTAATTCCTCCATAATATCAACTCCCATTTCTACTTATTATTAAGGCCCAGCTTAGCTGGGCCAATATTTTAGAATATTTTCTCTACTGTTCTTGTTATATAACTGGCTGAATCTACAGCTACTATGTCATAGCTTTTGTTCTCGAATATACCTAGTTCTACAATCTCTTCCATCTTACTTTTTAACTCCTCAGATTCTAACTCTAAGTTAGGATCATCTAAGGAAAGATTGAAATTACCAGCTTGGCTGTCTTTAAATTTCATATCTAATTTAACTACCTTATCCATTTAATACCTCCTATTCTCTAGTTAATATACTTGTTTCTAACTTTTCTACCTTTTGAAGTGGTTTAGTTTGTAAATTTGATAAAATTTCTGCTGTGTCATAAATTTTTTCATCCTCTGCTTCTAATTTAAGTTTAGATATAGTTTTACTTTTTAGTTTTTCTTTCCCATCTTCCATACCTTCAAGAAATTGAAGCTTTAAGGATACCTTATCTTTTTTAATTTCTACTGCCATGATTATCACCTCCTAACTATTAAATACATAAAAAATTCAGAATATTACTAATAGAAAATGTATAAATTATTTTTATAATGCAAAAATTCAGTTTTAATGGTATAATTAACATGTAGGAAAAAATTATTGTATTAGAGGAGGAATTGTAAATGATAGTTGGTTTACCTAAAGAGATCAAAGAACAAGAGAATAGGGTAGCTCTAACACCAGCTGGTGTAGACGCTTTAGTAAGAGCTGGTCATACTGTTTATGTGGAAAAGGGTGCTGGAGTAGGGTCTAGCTTCGCAGACGAAGAGTATGAAGCTCAAGGGGCAAAGTTACTTGATTCAGCTGCTGAAGTTTGGGAAAAGGCAGAGATGATAGTAAAGGTAAAAGAACCACTAAAATCAGAATTCAAATATTTTAGAGAAGGATTAATAATCTTCACGTACTTACACTTAGCTGCATTTGAAGAATTAACAGATGCTCTATTAGAAGCAGGTACAATAGCTATAGCTTATGAAACTGTTGAATTAGAAAATGGAGCACTTCCATTATTAGCACCAATGAGTGGTATCGCAGGAAGAATGGCTATACAACACGCTGCTAACCATTTAGAAACAATCAGAGGCGGAAAAGGAATGCTAATAGACGGTGTTCCAGGGGTTAAGCCGGCAGAAGTAGTTATAGTAGGAGCTGGTAACGTTGGTACAGCTGCATTAAGAAGAGCAGTAGGTTTAGGATGTAGGGTAACTATACTAGATATCAATGTTGACAGATTAGCTTACTTAGATGATGTTTATAATGGAAAAATAGAAACAGTTTACTCCAATAACTACAACTTAATGGAAGCTGTTAAAACAGCAGACGTAGTAGTAGGAGCTGTATTAATACCAGGGGCTAAAGCACCAAAACTAGTAACTGAAGAAATGGTTAAAGCTATGAAACCAGGAACAGTTATAGTAGATATAGCTATAGACCAAGGTGGATCAGTAGAAACTGTAGACGCACCAACTACTCATGAGAATCCAACATTTGTAAAACACGATGTAATTCACTATGCAGTAGCAAACGTACCAGGAGCAGTTTCAAGAACAGGTACTTTAGCATTAACTAACGTTACTCTAAAATACATGATGGCTTTAGCTAACAAAGGATGGAAACAAGCTCTTAAAGACGATCCAGCATTAGCTAAAGGTGCTAACACAATAAACGGAAAAGTAGTTTACAAAGGTGTAGCTGAAGCATTTGACTTAGAATACACTGATATAAACGAATTATTATAATTTAATATAATAATATATTTGGGCTCCTAAGAGGGGCCCTTTTTTTATCAAAATATTTTCAAATATATGGTATTATATTATGTGTAGTGAGATTTATATTACTAATATTATAAAAAATTCTTGGAGGGATTAAATGTTTACTAATAGTAAAAGAAGATTTAGTATTTTATTAACATTGGCTTTAGTTTTAAGCTTTATTTTAGGTTCGATTTCAAATATAGCTTATGCAGATTCAAGTAAAAAAATAACTATAGTTCATGTTAATGATGTTCATGGAAGAGTTAAGGAAGATGAAAGAGAAGGGGCTATAGGATATTCTAAATTAAAAACTTATCTAGATAGTTTAAAGGAGAAAAATCCTAATACTTTACTTCTAAACGCAGGAGATACTTTACATGGAACAACCTTAGTTAATGTTACTGAGGGAAAAACTATGGTAGAACTTATGAATAAAGTAGGATTTGACGCTATGACTCCTGGTAACCATGATTTTAACTATGGATATGAGAGATTAGTAGAGCTAAAAGATATGGCAAATTTTCCTTTCATAACTGCTAATGTGGTTAGAGAAAAGGATGGTAAATCTGACTTTAAGCCTTATATAGTTAAAGAAATAGATGGCGTTAAAGTGGGTATTTTTGGGCTTACTACAGAGGAGACTGTATTTAAATCTCATCCTGACAATACTAAGGGTGTTAAGTTTATTAATCCTATTAAGGCGGCTAAAGATAGTGTAAAAGCTTTAAAAGATGAAAAAGCGGATATTATAATTGCTCTAGGACATATAGGAGTTGAGGGTACAACTCTTACAGATACAAAAGAAATTTTAAAAGAGGTTAAGGGTATAGATATCTTTATAGATGGTCACAGCCATGAAGAAACTAATGAAAAAGTAGGAGATACTTTATTAGTTCAGGCTGGTGAATATACTAAGAATCTAGGCCTTATAGATATTGAATATGATAAGGGAATAAAATCTATTAAAACAGATCTATTTAAATATGAGGAAGCTAAAAAATTAAAAGAAAATGAAGAGATAAATAAAGAAATAGAAAAAATAGATGAAATAAATAAACCAATTTTAGATGTAGTAGTTGGTGAGACAAAGGTAGAGTTAGATGGGGTTAGAGGAAATGTTAGAACTAAGGAAACGAACTTAGGAAACCTAGTAGCAGACTCTATGCTAGCAGCAACTGAAGCGGATATAGCCTTTACTAATGGTGGAGGTATAAGGGCACCTATAAAAAAGGGAACTGTAAGGGTAGGAGATATTATAACAACAGTACCATTTACTAATACCCTAGCAGTTATAGAAGCTAGTGGTGAAGAAATATTAAAGGCACTGGAAAGAGGAGTAGATTCATATCCAGAAGAGGCAGGACATTTTCCACAGCTTGCAGGAATTAACTTTTCATTTGATCCAAATGCAGAAGTAGGAAAAAGAGTAGTTTCAGTTTCTATAAATGGAGAAGAGCTTGATAAGAATAAGACTTATAAAGTTGTAACAAATGATTTTATAGCTGCAGGTGGAGATGGATATACTATGTTTGAAGGTAAACCATTTGTAGCAGAGGGTGGACTATTATCAGATGTTTTAATAGAACACTTTAAAAATGTTAAAACAGTAGAGCCTAAAGTAGAAGGAAGAATTAAGATAGCTCATAAACAAATAGAAGACCTAAGCGAAGCTAAAAACTCTCTTAATCTAAAGATAAATGGTAAGTTAATAACTATTCCAGAAAACTTTGGAAAAATTTATATAAAGGACTCTAGAACTTTAGTTCCAGTTAGATTTGTATCAGAAAAATTAGGCCATAAAGTTAAATGGGATGGGAAAAATAGAGTAGTTACAATTGATGATAGAATAAAATTAAAAGAAGGGGAAAAAATAATAGAAGTAGATGGTAAAAAGTTAGAGATGGACTCTGCTTTAACTATAAATAATTCTAGAAGCTACCTTCCTTTAAGATTTGTATCAGAGGCTTTAGGATATGAAGTAAAATGGGATAAAGACACTAGAACAGTGGATATTTTAATAAAAGATGAGATTAAACCAGCAGCATAAAATAAGGGTATAGTAATCTTATTTTTATCTTTATCTTGATAGACTAATAAAAATATATTATGAAAAATTAATTTAATTAATTAAAATTTTAAAATAGCCCCTAGATTAATTTAGATTTAGGGGCTATTTATTTTAGTCTTTTTTTTCTAGCTTTTCTTTTTCTTCCTTAAGTTTAATTAGTAAGTCCTCTCCACTATATCCTTGAGATTTTAAATCTTCTAATAGTGACTTAGTTTTCTTTCTTCTTTTTTCATAGCTAGGCTTTATAATTATTGCATCTGTTTCTAAACTACAACTTACTTCTTCTTGTATTAAAAGTTCTTCTAAAAACTTTTTTGGAAGCTTTATTCTACCCTGATCATCTAAAGTTAAAATTATATTTTCCAAGTAAATCCCTCCCTATAAATATTATATATTAGCTAGCCAAAAGGTGGAATCTAAAACTTATAGATGATATAATGTATTTTGATATTTACTAGGTCAATAGGGTAAATCTATTGGCCTTTTATACTATGTTTAAGATAAGGAGTATCAAGATGACTAGAAAAAATACTTTGGCTAAATCAGCAGCCATGGTTTCTATTTTCACCTTACTATCTAAATTTCTAGGTTTTTTAAGGGAAGTTTTAATTGCATCTAAGTTTGGATCAGGTATGGAGACAGATACTTATGTTTTATCTATGACTGCAACAGTTATAGCTGTTGGAGCTTTAGGTTCGGCAATTAGTACTACTATCATACCTATATTTTCAGAGATTGATGCTAAATATGGTAGAAGGGGAAAATTAATATATTTTAATAATTTAATAAATTTAATACTATTAATATCGATAATACTTATGATTGTAGGTTTTTTTGGTGCACCTGCTATAGTAAAGGTTTTAGCCAAGGGTTTTAAGGGAGAGCAGTTTGATTTAAATGTTAGGTTAAATAGGTTGGGATTACCCATAATTATGCTTCTAGCTTTGACCCATATTTTTGCAGGTTTACTTAATAATAGTAAGGTCTTTGGACCACCTGCTCTAGCAGGTATAATGTATAATTTTGCATTTTTAAGTTATCTATTAATTTTTGCTAAAAATCCTAATATTGAAGTTTTAATGATTGTAACTGTGATTGGAACCTTGTTACAATTTTTAACTCATTTACCAGCTGTCTTACATATGGGTTATAAATTTAAATTGGGTATTAACTTTAAGGATCCTTTCTTAAAGAAAGCCCTAAGGCTTACTCTACCAGTTTTACTTGGTTCTGCAGTTCAACAGATAAATGTAGTTATAGATAAAACCTTAGCATCAGAGTTAGCAGAAGGGAGCTTATCTGCACTTAACTATGCTTCAAAGATAAATGAAATGGTTATAGCTGTTTTTGTTATGGCAATTACAACAGTAGTATTTCCTATGTTATCTGAAGCCTTCGCTAAGGAGGATGAAGGGCAGATAAATGCAATTTTAAATCAGGGAGTAGGGATAATACTACTTATTACAGTTCCGGCAACTATTGGAATTATACTTTTAGCAAAGCCTGTAGTATATCTATTCTTTGAAAGAAATGCCTTTACTCCAAGAGATACTTTAATGACCAGTAATGCACTTATATTTTATTCTGTAGGTTTGGTTGGAGCTTCTCTAAGACTTATGTTAAATAGGGTTTATTATTCTTTTCAAGATACTATAACTCCTATGAAAAATGGGGTAATAGCAGTGGCTGTAAACCTGGTATTAAACCTTATATTAGTAAGATTTATGGAACATTCTGGTTTAGCACTAGCTACAAGTATATCGGCAACTATAACCACTGGACTTTTATTTTTAAATTTAAAGAAAAAACTAGGTTCCCTAGGTCTATCTAAGTTTTTAAATATATTTTTAAAGACCTTAGTAGCCTCATTAATTATGGGAATAGTAGTCTACCTGTCATATTATAGATTAGGTGGAATCTTCGCAGTTAATAAGTTTTTAGAATTAATATTTTTACTTCTATCTGTCTTAGCAGGAGTGATAACTTACTTCATAGCTTGTAAATTTTTAGGGATAGAAGAGCTAGATTTGATACTGGGTAAATTTTTAAAGAAATAGGAGGAAAAATTGAAGTTAGATAAGAAAAGTAGTGCTATAAAATCTATAAAATACATTATAAGAATGAGTCTATTGACCAGCCTCTTCTTATATTTTAAAAATTACTTAATTACTAGATACTTTCCTAATAGCCCAGCCTTGGCTGAATATAAATTGGCTTTTAGAGAAATAAGTCTGTTTGCCTTTTTACTTTCCCAAAGTATTATGCTTTCTTTAATTTCCACCTATAGAAGTATAGAGGAGAAAGAGGGAAGGGAGAGTGTACTTAAGTTTATAAATAATATTTTTAATATATTACTTATAAGTTTAGGATTAGTTACAATTTTAAGCTATTTATCTTTTAACCTAGATATATTTAAGATAAGAGAAAAAAGTTTTATAAATTTAATAAGTTTAGGTTTACCAGTAGTATTTCTTTCAAGCTTAAAGGTTGTTTATACGGCATTTTTACAAATGAGACATGGATTCTTTGCAGGACCTAGAGGTAATTTAGCTAGATCTTTCATTTATGTTTTAACCCTTTTAGTTTTTAAGTCAAAACTAAGTATGCAGGCTTTAATGATAACAGGTGTTGTGGCTAGTTTAGCTCAGCTTTATATAGCCTATAAGGGAACTGTAAAGCATGAATATAATTATGAATTTGTTTTTGATATAAAAAATAAGCATTTGAAATCTTTATTTAAAGCTATATTTTATACCTTCTTTATTTTAGGGATTTATAGGTATGCATCCTTATATAAAGATAGTAATTTACTTGATTTGATTTTAGTAGGTGTTTTATTTACAGCTATAACTACTGTGATCTACCCTTTACTTGTTGAGGAGTATGAAAGGACGGTTGTAAATAATAGGGTTGACTATGGAATGTTTAATGAAATTTTTGTTGAAACTTTAATGTATATTTTAAAGTGGGTATTTTTCTTTATGCTAGTATTTTTATTCCAATCTAGTAATATAAAGGATGTATTTTCTTATTATGGTTCAAGAAAGTATAATTTATTTTTAACTTCTGGCCTAAGTTTCTTCGCAGTAGCACTTATGCCACTTATAATAAGAACTTTTTTAAGCTATAGAGAATATATAAGCTCTATATATACAGTAGGTACAGCTTTAATACTTGCGACTCTCTTAGGTTTAGTAACTGACAATCAAGAATTATCCTACGCCTTAGCATTATTTGTAGCAAGTCTTTTAGGATTAAGTGTTATTAATACAGATATAAGTTATAGTAAAAATATAAATTTTGAAAAGAGGGGAAATATACTTTTTAAATCTACAGTTATAGGATTTTTATCATTTGTAGTTTTAAAATTAATAGAGATTATATTAGTAAAACTATCAATTATAAATACTAGTATTTTCCTAGTAGGATCTGTTCTTATATCAGGATTTGTTTACTTTAAGGTATATAGTTTAAATGAAAATATAAAGTATAGAAAGGCTGAATAATATTCAGCCTTTTTATTATTAACTATTTAATTTTTCAACTTTTGTATCTCTTCTAAGATTAATTCTATTCCCGCACGTGTGAACTTATCTAAAAATTTACTTGTTTCATCTTTAGATTCTGAAACCTTAATTTCCTGTTGCGCTGCTACTGCCTTTACATAATGGAAGCTAAGTCTGTCTAAACTAGATAAGCAAGGGATTTTTGTAGAATTGTTAAGTAAAATATAAGATTCATTATCTGATGAACATAAGTCTGAAATAGCCTTATAATTAACATAACCAAATGCTCGGTCGTTCTTTTTTAGGGGGATACGACTTTTAAAGGGCATAAAAACATTATTAGAATTTATAACCAGTGGGAGCAAACTTTTTACTAGTAAAAGTTTTGAATAATACTCTTTAGAATCTAAGTAACTTATTTTATTCTCTTTGTAGAGACATTTTATAAAGGATACAATAGATTTTTCTATAACCACTGTCTCTCCGCTCTGCAATAATATTTTTGTACAGTCACCTTTGTCTTGTTCATAGCTAGGCTGAAAAGCAATAATTTCTTTTTTAACTAATTCTTTCATACTATCCCTCCTTAGGTAATTTCATTATAACAAATAAATCATAATATTTTAAGGACAATTGTAAAAAAATTCAATATATTTATGACTTTTAATAGTTATAGACAAAAAAGTACCTTTTTGGAGTAAAATATCGGATGAAAATCCCAAAGTCTGGCTTTTTCAAAAGTAGAAAAACCTAGTAAGCTTTAGCTGAGGTGATTATATGGAGATAAAAGACCTATTAAAACTAGCTAAAGAAGGTTGCAAAAGTAGTCAGGGAAAATTATTAGAACGTTTGTCCCCTTTATTAGGAGCATCTATTAGAAGGTATTCTGATAGAAAAGAAGATTATGATGATCTTATGCAGGAAGGATATTTATTTATATTAGAAATTTTAAATACTTATGATCCTAAAAGAGGAGCAGGTTTTGCCTGGTATATAAAAATGAGATTAAAATATTTTTACCTAGGTAAGAATCAGAAAATAAGCTTAGAGAGCTTAAATAGGAAGGTAAATAATGAAGATGGGGAGGAGGAGTTTATAGACTTTTTAGAGTCGGATGAGGATGTAGTTGCTGATATCTTAAAGATGGATAAGCATATGACTCTGTATAAGGCTTATGATGCACTCTCAGAAAGAGAAAAACAAGTTATAGCCTACTACTATATTAAGGAACTTAGTATGGTTCAAATATCCAAAAAGCTAGATTTATCATATAGGACAGTAGTAAATACTAAGGTTAATGGCCTTAAAAGGCTTAGAAGATATTATAAAAAGTTGAAAGTTAAAAATCATGATATATAATTGTATATGTTAATAAATTTAAAGGAGGAAACAATGAAGAAACAATTAGAAAAAAGAAGTTTTTTAATTACCGCTATTGCCCTGTATTTTACATATTTTATCCATGGGATTGGAGTCTCGATTTTGGCCCAGTATAAGTCTGAATTTGCTCAGGCATGGGGTGGAAATATAGGTGCGGTTTTTAAGGTATCTTCAGCTCTTGGTTTAGGAAGGTTACTTGCCCTACCATTTTCAGGACCTATGTCTGATAGGAAGGGAAGAAGGCTTACAGGTATATATGGAATTTTATTATATGCACTTTATTTTATAGGTATAGCTAGTTCTAAAAGTCTAAGGTGGGCTTATATATTTGCAATTATAGGAGGTATGGCCAACTCATTTTTAGATACAGCAGTTATACCTTCTGTGCTTGAGATATTTAAGGAAAAAGGTGACATAGCCAATATGTTTACTAAGTTTTCTATGTCTTTAGGTCAATTTATACTACCATTTGCTATTGGTTTTGTGGCTAAAAATCATTTATCTTATAAAACCTTATTTTATTTAGCAGCTATATTACTTGTAATTGATGGTATTTTACTAATAAAATTACCTTTTCCACAAGTATCAACTGGTAAGAAAAAAGATGAAGAAAGTAAGATGGAGTTTGACCTAGCAAGTATAGCTTTAATTTTAATTGGTCTTACTTCAACAGCAACTTTTCAGCTTTGGTTAAATGGTAATCAGGAGCTGGGTATCTTATATGGCTTATCTGATCCAAGTAAGATTCAGTCACTTTATGCAATGGGAACAGTTTTAGCTATTTTATTTTCCAGTTTCTATATGCTTAGAAAATTTAAAGCTGTGGAAGTTTTGGTTATATATCCTTTTATATCTCTACTAAGCTTACTAGCTGTTTATTTTATAAGGAAGCCTTTTATGATGTATTTAGGAGGATTTTTAATAGGTTTCTTTGCTGCAGGAGGGGTATTACAACTTGCTGTATCAACTGCTAATGCTATGTATCCAGAAAATAAGGGGAAGATAACTTCCATAGTCATGTTATTTTCAAGTATCGGAAATTATATAATTTTAGCCTTAGCGGGAAAGATAGTTGATTTAAGTGGAATAAGAGGACCTTTAAATGTACTTTTATTAAATATAGCAATAACAAGTATAGGAGTTTTATTAGCTTTATATGTTAATAATAGTTTTAAAAAATTAACCCAAAAGAAGGCTAGCTAGCATTTTTTTCTTAAATAATTATGTTAAAAAAGTCAACCTTGCCATATTTACTTGAAATATTAGATGAGGGTTTAGAGGATGCTTTAAAATAAAATAAATATTTAAGAAGGGGATTATCTTTCATAAAGAAATGCTAATTTTAGAAGAAACCGGGATAAAATAAAAGAGAGAATATATCAGTCCTAAGGAATCTTTAGGAATGCATATAAGCATTGAAAATATCTAATTTATAAGCATATTTCTATTGACTCATTTATCATTAGGTGATAGAATGTAGTTAGTGAGTGATATTTCACATAGAATGACCTTATAACTATAAATCGAAAAAGCCATCTAGTTAGATGGCTTTTTTTGTGTGGCTTTTTAGTTTAACTTATTCCTTTTTCTTGTTGAAATTTTCTAATTTTTTGATTTGAATTTCCTAAACTAGCAGTTTTTTGCTTTATTACTCTTAAAATAAAAAAACTATCATACAAAACTAGTATGATACTTTTATATGTTGATTATTTATTTAAATCTAAACACTCTGGTACTGGATTTTTATCTGAATCCTGGAAAAGATTTTCAAAGTTTATGGACTCTAAATCTTTGACTAGGTTTTCTTGAACACGTTTAAGTCTTTTATGGACTATACAATTAATAGGATATCTATTACATTCCTTCCTATCTAGTAAACATGCATTTATATAAATCGGACCATCTATAGCTTCAATAACATCCTTAAAATTAATTTCTTTAGGCTCTTTATTAAGTACATATCCACCATTAACTCCCATATAGGATTTGATCAGTTGGTTTTTTCTTAACTTTCTAAGAATTTTAAGTAAGAATTGCTGTGGAATGGTTTCTTCTTCGGCTAATCTACTAGCACTTATCTTCTCACCGTCAGGGGCTAGTGATAAGTTAGAAATGACCCTTATAGCATAGTCCGCCTCCCTTGTTATATTCATGACTTTAAAACTCCTTTCAATTTAGCTTAAATTCATTTATATCATAGTTGTAAATAGTTACTTACTTAAGTATATTACATGTAAATATTAATGTCAATTGACTGGATAGTACTGGGATTATAATCTATTATTTTTTAAAAAAAACTAGAAAAAATTAACCAGAAGATGTAATTTTATTTAATTTCTAAGTTAGGATAAAATAACTTGAAGTTAGTATACTTAAAATATCTAAATATATATATTAATAGTTATAGTAGTTATATTTTAAGCTATAGCTATTTTGAAAATTTCTATATACCTAATATTTAATATTGGATATTTATATAAAACAAACTGAAATACAAGAAATTATATGGCTAAATATAAAGTTATAAAAAAGTAATATATATTTAATGAACAAATTATAAACTTTATAGTATAATAAGAGTATTGTATTATGTAATTGACAGAAAAAGCTTTATATTATAAGATAATAAAGTTAAATATTTATTTTAAATAAGAGAAAATAGGGGGTAGCAAGGTGAGTACAAAACATATATTTGTGACTGGCGGAGTTGTGTCTTCTCTGGGCAAGGGAATAACAGCAGCTGGTCTAGGTCAACTTTTGAAAAGTAGAGGTTTCAAGGTTCTAACTCAGAAGTTTGATCCGTATTTGAATGTAGATCCGGGAGTTATGAGCCCTTATCAACACGGAGAAGTTTTTGTAACTGAAGATGGTGCAGAAACAGATTTAGACTTAGGTCACTATGAAAGATTTATAGACATAGATTTAAACAAATATTGCAGTGTTTCTGCAGGTAAGATTTATTGGTCTGTTTTAAACAAGGAGAGAAATGGTGAATATGATGGAAGGACAGTTCAAGTTATACCTCATATTACCAATGAAATAAAAGACAGAATGTTAATAGCATCCCAAAAATCAGACGTAGATGTTGTAATAACGGAAATAGGTGGAACTGTAGGTGACATAGAGTCTCTACCATTTTTAGAGGCTATAAGACAGATAAAGTATGAATTAGGTAGGGAAAATGTTATGTATATACACATGACCCTTGTACCATACTTAGAGAAGGCAGGAGAGTTAAAGACTAAGCCAACTCAACATAGTGTTAAGGAACTTAGAGGCTTAGGAATTCAACCAGACATACTTATATGTAGAACAGAGCTACCTTTAAATGACGGTTTAAAAGATAAAATAGCCTTATTCTGTGATTTAAATCCAGAAGAGGTAATAGAAAATATGGATGTATCTACAATTTATGAGATACCTATAATGTTAGAAGAAAAAGGTTTACCACAACAAGTAATGGAGCATTTAGGGCTTAAAGAGAAAAATTTACCAGACTTGTCAGAGTGGGAGAGAATTGTAAAGGTTGTAAATAATCCTAAGACAGAAATAGATATAGCTTTAGTTGGAAAGTATGTAGAACTTAAAGATGCCTACCTATCAATAGCAGAATCACTTAGACATGGTGCTATTGATAATGAGGCTAAGGTTAATATTCATTGGATACATTCTGAGGATATAACTGAAGAGAATGTTAAGAATGTATTACAAGATATGGATGGAATTATAGTACCAAGTGGCTTTGGTCATAGGGGTATAGATGGCATGATTACTGCTATAGAGCATGCTAGAGAAAATGAACTTCCCTTCCTAGGAATAGGTTTGGGTATGCAGCTTGCAGTTGTTGAATTTGCAAGAAATGTGGTAGGATTAAAGGGAGCAGATAGTGTAGAGATGAACCCAGAGACAAACTATCCAGTAATAAATGGTCTTGTAAGGTCTGAGGGAAGAGATAAGCCAGAAATGAGACTTGGTTCTTATCCTGCAAGACTGAAAAAAGGCAGTAAATTATACCAAGCTTATAATGAAGAGTATATAAACGAAAGACATAGGCACAGATATGAGTTTAACAATGAATATAAAGATATATTAGAAGATAAAGGATTAGTTATATCTGCTGTTTATGAAGAGGAAAATTTAGTGGAGGCTATTGAATTAAAAGATCACCCTTGGTTTGTGGGAGTTAATTTTAATGCAGAGTTTAAGTCAAGACCGATAAAAGCTCATCCACTATTTAGTAATTTCATTAAAAAGTCTATAGAGTATAATGGTTAGATAGTTACTTTTGGGTATTTTAACCATAGGAGGAGATGTTAATGAAATTTAAAGGTAAACTTAAAAAGAAGTTTTCAGGCGTCTTAGCCATGGCCATAATTTTATCATCCATGCCAAGTTATACAGCTGGAGTTAAATTTAATGATGTACCAAAAAATCATTGGGCCTATAAACATATAACAGATATGGCTTCTATAGGATACTTAGAAGGAAAAGGTGGAGGAAGGTTTGACCCAGAAGGAGAACTTACTTTTATGGAGTCAATGGCAGCTTTTTCAAGACTAACTAAACCTAGTGAAGCTGAAAAAAAGGAAGCTTTGAAGAAATATAATAAATTTTTAACAGACTTAAAGATAAAGCAGGATTGGGAAAAAAATGCTTTATCTATGGCCTTATATAAAGGAATAGTGTCTGAAACAGAGGTAAAAAGAGCAAAGGACATGGATATTTTTCATAAGCCATTAAGAAAACTAGATTTTACAGTTTTCCTATCAAAGGCTCTTGGATTAGAGGCAAAGGCAGATGAACTACCAGTAATTTATTTAGACTTTAAAGATGTTACTGATATTGATGGGCCTTTAAGAAAATATGTTAAGGTTTTAGTTGATGCTAAAATTATTGAAGGTGATGATACTGGTAAGTTTCATCCAAATCAAGTTTTAAGAAGAAAAATCTTAGCTACTATGCTTTCTAAGTCTCATGATTTTATGAAAAAAAATCCACCTGCAAAACCTGCACCAGAGAAACCTAAGGAGCCAGAAAAGCCAAAAGAACCAGAAAAACCAAAAGAACCAGAAAAACCAAAGGAGCCTGAGGTAAAAATTAGGGAGGCAAGTGGTGTACTAAAAAGAATAACCAAGGAAATAGGTAGGGACTTTTTAGTAATTGAAGATTCAAGATCTAGAGAAAGTAGTTATATTATAGAAAAAGACACAAGAATAATAGTGGATGGAAGAAGAGAGACTGTTGCATCCTTAGCAGAAGGACAAGAATTAGAACTAGAGTATAATGAAAACACTAGAGAACTAATAAGTGTTGAGACTAAGACTGTTAAAGAGGAACTAAGTGGACAGTTAGTTTCAAGTGATAGTTCAAAAAACACTATAACTATAGAATATATAGATAGGGGATCAAAAAAGAAAAGAACTTTAGATGTTGCTAAAAATGTTAGTATTGAGAAAGATTCTAAAAAATCTAGCTTATCTAATTTGAAAAATGGAGACTATGTAAGGTTAGAAATTAGAAATTCTAAGGTTACAGAACTTAGTGCTTTAGATAAGGAAATTAGAATCAAGGCAGACCTTATTAGTATTAAGCCTGTAAAGAATTCTAGGAATAACCAGCAAGAGTTAACAATAAAAGATAGCAACAAACAAGGATATAAAGTTTTAGTAGACGATAAAGCTTATATTTATAGAGATAACTCTTCAGCTAGACCAGATCAACTTAGAGTTGGGGATGAACTAGATGTTAGGGCTATATATGATTTAGATGAAGATGCCTTTATAGCTGATGATATAGATGCTAAGGTTATAACAAAAAGAGTTACAGGTTTTGTTACTCAAATAACTACTAGGTTAAATAAAAATCCACTAGTAACAGTTAGATTGAAAGATAGTGGTAAGGAAGAAAGCTATGAACTAACTAAAGATGCTTATATAAAGGTTGATGGTAAAACTAAAAAAGAATTACCTGCTAACCCTGGCTATGAGGTTGAACTTTATATAGAGGCAGATAGAGATATAGTAGAGGCTTATGCTGATTCTTCTAGTATGGAAAATAGTGTAGTAGGTAAGATAGACTATATAGATTCAAGAGATGAGTATATAGAAATTGAAGTTCAGGACTATAATAATAATATAGATAAAAAATATTTAAGAGTTTATATTGAAAAAGACACTATAATAACGGATAAATCATTAGACAAGCTTAAGGTTAGGGACTTATTTAGAGGTGACTACGTTAATGTAGTTGGTGTCTATAAGGGTGCTAACTTTGTAGCTGATACTATTCAAATAAGATAGATTCTAGACTTTAGCCTCTGCTTAGCAGGGGCTGTTTTTTAAGGAGGAAAAATTTTGTGTGATATTAAATTTTGGCAACAGTTTGAGAAGTTTATCGAATCTAAAACTATTGAAACTGAGATAGATTTTTTAACAGAGCTAAAAAAGATTGACCTTTTTATAACTACTGATGAAGATAAGAATCTTTTAGTAATAGAGGATGAGTCAAATCAACACTTGATACCTGTATTTACCAGTAGGGATAGAATAAAGTATGATTTTAAAGTAGCCTTAGTCCATAAGATAAAGTTTGATACTATAAAGAATATAGTACTAAAAGGACGGGCCGGTTTGGATGGGCTATTAATAGATCCTCTTGAAAATAAGCTTTTTTTTAATAAGGAAAATATACTTAGAGCTGATGCTTTAACTAAGGGCTTAGTATATGATAGTGGTCCAAAGCTTCAGGGATTAGAATTAAAAGTAGTAAAGAAATTACGATTTAATCTTGTTAAGGAACTAAAAGAGTACTGTGATAATATTCAAAATATTTTTCAAATAAATTTATATAAGGGAAAAAGATCAGTTGATGTAGACCCACATTATGTATTTCTTATAAATTGTATTGGTGATAAGGAGGAAATTTTTCCATATTTAGCTGAGATTATAGTAAGAAATTTAGATGGGAGATTTTTTGAACTTATAAAGGTTAGCTCAGAAGATCTTAATGAGTTAGAAGATAGTCAAAAAAGTATAATCTATAGAAAATAAAATATAGTTTTATTATAGAGCACTTTCCAATGAGCCAGTCATATAGAGACTGACTAATTGGAAGTGTTTTTTACTTATAAATAATTATTCTGTTTTAATAGCTTCAAGTGCGCTTAGATTCATTGCTCTTTTAGCTGGGAAGTATCCTGCTAATAGTCCTATAGCTATTGAAAAAAGCATAGCTCCTAAGGATAGACTAATAGGAATTATAGAAATTTTACTACCTTCCATATTCATACCTGCCATAAAACTCCCTGCAAAACTATTTAATAGAAAAGAAACAAGGTAGGAAAAAATTAGTCCAACTAATCCTCCTATAAAGCCTATTAATCCAGCTTCAAGTAAAAATAGTCTTCTTATATCTTTTATGCTGGCCCCAATAACTTTCATAACTCCTATTTCTTTTGTTCTTTCATAAATACTCATAATCATTGTGTTAGTAATTCCTATAGCAGCAACTAGTAAGGATATAGCTCCTATACCACCTAATACAGCTTGTATAACAGCTCCAAATTGTTTAGATGAATTAAGTTGTTCTGTCAAACTATAGGCTTCATAACCTAAATCTTTAATTTCAGAAGTAACTTTCTCAACATTATTCATATCATCTACTTTAACTTTAATAGATGAAAACTCATCTTCCTTTGATCTATCAGATGCTGAGTTTTTAGATGATTTTTTTTGGTCCTTAATCATTTTATCAATATCTTTTTTGGGAACATAGATACCATAGCTTGTTTCAAAGTTATCACTAGATAAAATACCTACTGTCTTAACCTTATATTCTTTATAGTTATCTTCATCTTCTCCAACTAGTAATTTAATTCTATCTTTCATAAGATCTACCTTAGCTGGATTATAGTCATGACTTTTAGGATTAAAAAAGTTCTCAGGCATATTACCTCCAAAAATTACAGTTCCTTTATCAGAAGGATTAAAAAGTCTTCCTTCTTCAACTTTAAAATCAAAAAGTTCCATAACTTCTGGCTCTACACCGATTATAGATGCTTGTGCTTCATTTTTACCTATAACAGCCTTACCACTAACTTCTTGAATGGCATTAACAGCTTGTACATGTTGAATTTTCTTTAAAGATTCAACACCTGCTTTATTTAGCTTGGCTTTTTTAGAAGAGGGATTAGGGTCGTAGGATTTATGAACATCGATGGTTGTTAAGCTACCCCAAGAGGCTATTTGCTCCTCATTGGCCTTACTCATACCAAAGCCCAGGCTTAGCATTATAACAATAGAGCTGGTACCTATCATTACACCTAGGACAGTAAGGAAGCTTCTTAGCTTCCTTCTCCATAGGTTTTGACTAGCCATTAAGAAAAGATCTAGTTTATTCATCGCTTAACAAATCCTCTTCATCTTTTTTAGCTTTTCTTTTTTTATAAACTTTTCTAGCTCCTATACCAGCTGCTAAAAATATAAGTCCAAATAAAGGATATTTTAATTTTTTCCATATTCCACCTTGATCTTCCATAGGCTCCTCAGGAAAATCATCATCCATCATTCCCTCTTCTACTTGGATGGAAAAAGGCTCTTCTATAACCTGTTCTTCTCCTCTAGAGTCTTCAAAAGAAAATATAAGTTTGCCCTCAAGTAGGCCTGGCATTTCTGGAAATATACTTGCTTCAAAAAATTCACTCGTACCAGGTTGGAAATTTCCTATATAGTTAGTTGAGTTTTCTGATTGGAAGTTACCCTCCATTCTAACTAGCATATTATAAAGAGTAGACTTACCCTTGTTATAAAACTCACTAGAAATTGAGATTTCTTCACCAGTAAAAGCTGTTGTTGGAAAATTTATTTCTGATATTTCTAATTTAGACTTTTGTACTACTGGAACTCCAATTAGCTCTTCTGCCTTATATTCATCAAAGTCTCCATCTTCATACTCTAAATTAGCTGTTATAACGTGAGTTTTAGCAGCAGCATTAGGTATGGTAAACATAGTTATAGATTTTTCAACCCTTCCTTTAGGGGGAATATGATCTATATAAAATGTATTAGAACTATTTACAGGTGTAAAAACTGATGAACTTGAGCTCGGGGTGTTTTCGCCCTCACTAACATTTTCTTCTGATGTAAGAAAGATTTTTATATTACTAACACTTTTAGATTTGTTAGTGTTATAAAAAGAAAGCTTCATTTCAAAGTTTTGTCCTGCCTCAACCATATTTGTAGAAAAACTATACTTATCTATAATTAACTTAGGTTTAGATTTTTTTCCATCTCCATCTTTTTCTTCAAGAGCAGGATTATCTAAGAAGATTAGAAAAGTTTGATCTAATTCATAGTCTTCGTCTCCTGCAAGATTATCTGTGTAGCTAACCTTTATATTTATAGGATAATTTTTACTAGCTGACTTTTTAGTAGAATCAAAATTAAAAACAAAAGTTTTACTTTCACCTGGATCAAGACTATCTTCCTTTAAAGTAGTAGGACTACTAGGAATTAATCCTTCTAGATCAGCTAACTCTGCAATTGCCTTTATATTCATAGCTCGAGTTTGTCCTCTATTTCTTAAGCTAAAGCTTACTTGAGCTTTAGAGCCTGCTGATATTAATCTAGGTGCCTTCATATTTTCCATTATCAAGCTGGAGTTTTGCATTGAGTCTCTTTTAATAGGAAGGAAAAACTCTTCCTCAGCTTCTAAATTGTTACCTCTTAAATTTTTGTAAGATATCTTAAGTTTTAGAGGATGGTTACCTGAACTGATCTTTCTAGAAGCTCTAATGGGAAAACTTATATATTCTGTTTTTCGACCTGGCATAAGAGAAATAGTTTTTTTATTAGTACCAGAAGCTAAAGTAAAACCATCTTTACTAAGACCTTCTAGGGATAAATCTAAATCTCTTACAGGTATTAAACTTAAGTTTTTAACTTTGAATCTAGCCATAAATTGATCTCCCGGCTTTATATCTCCTTCAGGTAGGAAAGTAAGTTCTTCTATTACTACTTGCTTATCCTGACCGTCACCTTTAACTCTTACATAAACTGTTTCTTCCTTTGAAAAATGAATATCATACTTGTTATAGTAATCTATGTTAACTTTTAGAGGATAAGTCTTTTCTTGAGTAAACTCATCAACCTCAATTCTATAACTTAGTCTTTTGTCATCCCCGCTAGATAGACTACTTATTTCATCTAAACCTGATCCAGCTATAAATATGCCAGAGTCTTCATCTATATTTAAAGATGCTGATATATTATAGGCCCTGGCATCTGATGTATTTTTAAGTCTAAGATCTAGATTAAGTCTTTCACCGGCCTTAGCATTAGTCGTTCTATTTCCTATTAGGGCTAAATTAGGTTTAAGAGCAGTTTTATCTATAGGTTCCTCAGGCTTTTCTTCTTTTATCTCTGTAGGTTTGGCTTGTGGGATACTTACATAATCATCAAGAGAGAAATTTTCATTATCGATAGAATAATGAATAGTTATAGGAAGCTGTGTATCCTCTTTTCCCTTGTATATAAGTTCAAAATTAACAGTCTTACTTTCATTATTACTATCAAAGTTAATAGATTTTTTAGATCCTATATTTTTAAGGCTAAAAGAATCAGACTTATTAACCTCTACCATAGGATTTTTAACTGTTCTACCTGTTTTATTTTCAAAAACTAACTCTAAAAGAAAGGAGTCTCCTTCTCTGATTTTATTTTCACTTATCTTAACCTTTCTAACAATAATTCCAGTTCCACT
This sequence comes from Tissierellales bacterium, assembly GCA_030146915.1. Classification (GTDB taxonomy): domain Bacteria; phylum Bacillota; class Clostridia; order Tissierellales; family Tissierellaceae; genus JASLAT01. Next base: position 49,532 of record JASLAT010000030.1, on the reverse strand, counting down.
TGCATCTGCTTGGAATTTGTCAATTGGAACTTGAATTAAAATTAGGATTAGGGCAAGAAAAAGTGTTATTAATTTTTTGTTTTTATTTTTCATAAATTACTTTCTCCTTTTTACCATTTTTTATAATATATTCATTTTGGATAGTTTCTATGATTTCCCCATCTCTAAGTCTAACTATCCTATTAACATAATCTGATGTTTCATCATCGTGAGTAACTATTATTAAAGTTTGATTATGTTCATAAGCCATTGAGGTCATAAGATCCATGATTTCAAAAGTTGTTTTAGTATCTAAGTTTCCTGTAGGTTCATCTGCAAAAACTATTGGAGGTTTTCCTACAAATGCTCTAGCTATACTTACCCTTTGTTGTTGTCCACCACTCATTTCAGATGGCTTATGTTTAAGCCTTGTTCCAAGACCAACATCTTTAAGAATTTTTTTTGCCATTTTCTCTCTTTTATCCCTGGCAACTCCTTGAAAAGTTAGTCCTAAGGCAACATTTTCCATGGCATTTAATGTTGGAATTAAATTATATGATTGGAAGATAAATCCTATATATTTTTGTCTAAATTTAGCCAACTGTTCCTCATTCATTTTATGAACCCTATAATTGTCTATTAAAATTTCACCCTTACTTGGTTTCTCTAGGCCAGCCATCATATTTAAAAGAGTTGATTTACCAGAACCAGAGGTACCTAATAAACATAGGAACTCACCTTTCTTAACGGTAAGGTCTATACCATTTAGAGCTTTGATTTTTTCATCACCCATTTTATATATTTTTTTAACATCTTTTAAAACTATTAAATCCTTCAAACTATCACCTCCTTAACTCCTAATAATATTAACATATACTGGCATAATATAGTAACAAAATAGTTAAATAAGAGATAAATAACATTATTGTTAAAATAAAGTCTCTATGATATTATTTATTAAGTATGGAGGGTGATTAAGTGAGGAAAGTGTTTCTATTTATCTTGATAATGTCTTTATCTTTAAATCTAATATCCTGTAAGGGTGATGATAGGGTAGAAGATATACCAATACTTTTGTATCATTCAATAGTAGAACAATTAGGTGAGGAAGATGACAAGGCTATGCATGTTTCTTTGGATAATTTTAAAAAGGATTTAGATTATTTAAAAAGTGAGGGGTACGAAACCATAAGTTTAGAGGAACTTTATAAATACTATAATGGGGAAGAAGTTTATCTTCCGAAAAAACCTGTGGTAATTACCTTTGATGATGGTTATTTAGATAATTATACCTTGGCCTTTCCAGTTTTAAAAGATTATGGAGCCAGGGCTGTTATAAATTTAATAGGTTGGTCAGTTGGAAGAGATACACATATAGATTCGGATAAGTCTATAAATCCACATTTTTCTTGGGATCAAGCTAAGGAAATGTTAAATACAGGATTGATAGAATTTGGTTCTCACAGTTTTGACTTACATAACCTAGAAGGCAAATCTTATGGATATAAAAACATGGCAGGACTGGGTCTACTTAGTTATGAGGGAGAGAGTGAGGAGGATTATAGAAAAAGAATCTATGAAGATCTTAAAAAATCGAAAAGTGAAATGGAAGAAAATCTTGGTGTAGAGATAGATACAATAGCTTATCCTTATGGACAGATTAATGATATAGCTATAGAAGAAATTAAAAAGCTAGGATTTAAAATGGGATTTGTAATAGATAGACAAAACCCTAGTGAATCTATATATGAGATTAGAAGGATTAGCATAAGGGATGATCTTAGAGTGAAGGATATGATTGGGAGATGATAGTGTGATATTTACATCCTATAGTTTTTTTGCATTTTTAATAATTGTCTATCTTACCTATAGACTCTTAAATAAATTAGGATATATTACGATTGGCAAATTGTGGCTAATTTTAGCCTCTTTTTATTTTTATTATAAGGGCTCAGGAGATTTTTTTGTATTCTTCTTAGGCTCAGTATTTTTCAACTATGTTATAGGCTCAACTCTAGTTAGACTAGAGGATGAGAAAAGTAGGAAATTTTTACTTATAATAGGACTTTTTGAGAATTTGGCTTTATTAGGTTATTTTAAGTATGCTAATTTCTTTATAGATAATATAAATATAGTTTTAGGAAGTAACATTCATTTAGAGAAGATAATACTTCCTATAGGAATATCATTCTTTACCTTTCAGTTAATAGGTTATATTGTGGACTGTTATAAGGGAAATGTGGATGAATATTCAGTAATAGACTATCTTTTGTTTATAACTTTTTTCCCACAGTTGATTGTTGGACCTATAGTTCATCATAGTGATATAGTTCCGCAGTTTAAAGATGAAAAGCAACCTTTATTTAACAAAAGAAATTTTTTCATGGGTTTATTTATTTTTAGTATAGGATGTGGTAAAAAGGTATTATTAGCAGACCCGCTTACTAATTATGCTAAGGTGTTTTTCCAAGATGTAGCCAGTCATAATATGCTAGATGCTTGGTTATCGTCTTTATCTTACACCTTATCTTACTATTTTGACCTATCAGGATATGCAGATATGGCTATAGGGATGGGACTGTTCTTTAATGTTAAATTACCGGAAAACTTTAATTCTCCTTATAAGGCTACTAATTTTAGGGATTACTGGAGAAGATGGCATATGTCCTTATCTAACTTTCTAGGTAAGTATGTATTTAGAAATGTGTTTAGAAAGGACTGGGGAAGTTTTGGATTTTACTTAGCTACAATGATAACCTTTTTAGTTTCAGGTTTTTGGCATGGTGCTGGATGGCATTTTATAGTTTGGGGACTAGTAAATGGAGCGCTTGTTTGTATATCTAACTATATTATTAGAAGCGATATAAAATTTCCTAAAGTTTTAGCCTGGCCAGTGACCTTTCTTTTCGTAATATTAACTAGAATATTATTTGTATCCAATAGCTTATCTCATGCTAGGGAAAGCTTTAGAACCTTAGTAGATACTTCTGTTTTTAGTGGAATGAACTTAGTTAATATACTTGGGAGATTAAAGGAGTTTGCATCGTACAATTTTTCAACTATCTTAACTTTATTAATAGCAATGGCTATTGCTTTTTTTGCTAGAAATACTAGGGAACTTACGGAGGATTTTAAGCTATCGTATAAACATGCTTTAGCCATAGGTGCACTTATAACTATTTCCTTAGTTCAAATGACAGTTGTATCAGACTTTTTATATTTCCAATTTTAAGGGAGTGTTTGTATGAAAATGAGAAAATGGATAGCTATTTTACTAGTATCTAGTATACTTACTCTACTATTAGTCTGGGGATTTAACTATTTAGTAGATCCATTTGGAGTATTTGGAGATAAAATTTTCTCTTGGTACGAGTATAATATGACTATGAATCCTAGAATAGCTAAAATAGGATACTTAGATAAAAATCATGAAAAATATGATTCATATGTTATAGGAGGCTCTAAGTGTAGCTCAATAGATCCTAAACTTTTAAATGAATATTATGGAGATGCAAGTTTTTACAGTATGCTTATGTATGGTGGAGACTATTACGATTATGAAAAAACTTTACATTACTTAGTAGAAAATTATCCAGTGAAAAATATAATTATTCATAATAGTATGCATGAAATTAGCCATTATCATGAAATTAAAGAAGAGATAAACAATCAATTACATGCTAAGGTATTAAAGGAAGCAGAACTTCCTTTTAAATTTAAATTTCTAACCCTAAATTTAGGTTATGGATTAGATAAGATAGAATCTTTTATGAAAAGAAAATATGACCCTATGGCAGATAGTGATTTTATTGCAGAGACAGGAGTCTATGATAAGAGAAAAAGAGATAGTGAGGAGTTAGGAACTAGCGATGAATTTTTAGAAAAATATCCAGAGTTTAAAATGGAACTATCAAAGATGGACTCTAGTGGACTTGAGGAAAATTTAAAGGCTCTTAAAAGAATGAAGGATTATTGTGATGAAAGAGCTATAAATTTTGAATTTATAGTAGCTCCAACATATGAAAAAGAAATGGATAGGTACAATGAGGAAGATGTTGAACGCTTTTTAACAGAAGCTTCTAAGATTTTACCTTTTTGGGATTTTTCTGGTTATAATTCAGTAAGTTTAGAACCTAGAAACTTCTATGATCCTATGCATTATAGAAATTCCTTAGGAGAGCTTATGCTTGCTAGAATTTTTGGGGATAAATCAGTAGAAGTACCTGAAGATTTTGGTAAATATAGACAGGCTGGTAAAGTTAAATAGTTTCATATATAATTGAAGTAGTATATTTACTATGTTATAATATAAACGAATGTAACTTATAGATTAAAAAATTTGGAGGTAATGAGGATATGGCAAAAGAAGCAATGATTAGATTAAGAATGAGTACACAAGATGCACATTACGGAGGAAACCTAGTAGATGGAGCAAGAATGTTAGGTTTATTCGGAGACGTAGCAACAGAATTATTAATAACTAATGATGGAGACGAAGGTCTTTTTGTAGCATATGATGATGTTCAATTTACAGCACCAGTATATGCAGGAGACTACATCGAAGCAGTAGGTAGAATAGTTGAGCAAGGTGGATCATCAAGAAAAATGGAATTTGAAGCTAGAAAAGTTATAGCTCCAAGACCAGATATTTCTGACTCAGCTTGTGATGTTTTAGAAGAACCAATTGTAGTTGCTAAAGCATCAGGAACTTGTGTAGTACCAAAAGATAAACAAAGAAAATAGTAATAAAGACAATATAGATAGAGGGCCTAGGCCCTCTAATAGATTTAAAAGTAGGATAGGAGGAGTATATAAATGGAAAAATTAATTATAACTGCTGCTATATCAGGAGCAGAAGTAACTAAAGAACATAATGCTAATGTACCTTACACAATAGAAGAAACTGTAAGAGAGGCAAAAGCAGCTTATGATGCAGGTGCTAGTATAATTCACTTACACGTAAGAGAAGATGATGGTAAACCAACTCAAAGCAAGGAAAGATTTAAAGAAGCAATAGAAGCAATAGAAGCAGCTTGCCCAGGAGTAATAGTACAACCATCAACTGGTGGAGCAGTAGGTATGAGCGATGATGAAAGACTACAACCTACAGAATTACACCCAGAAATGGCTACATTAAGTACAGGAACAGCTAACTTCGGTGGAGATGAAGTTTTCTTAAACACAGATACATCTATAAGAAACTTCTGTAAAAAATTCCAAGAAAGAGGAGTTAAACCAGAAATCGAAATATTCGATAAGGGAATGGTAGATGCTGCTAACAGATTAATAAAAGAAGGTTTAATAAATAAACCAGCTCACTTTGACTTCGTATTAGGAGTACAAATGGGTGGAGAAGCTAGAGACTTAGCATTCTTAGTAGATAGTATACCAGAAGGTTCAACTTGGACTGTAGCAGGAACAGGTAGACTTGAGCTTCCATTAGCTGCTATGGCAATAGTAATGGGTGGTCATGTAAGAGTTGGATTTGAAGATAACATTTATTTAGAAAAAGGAGTTAAGGCTGAATCTAATGGACAGTTAGTAGAAAAAATAGTTAAACTAGCTGAATTATTAGGTAGAGAAGTAGCAACTCCAGAAGAAGCAAGAGAAATTTTAAGTTTAGAAGCTAGATAATATTTTAAACCACTGGCAACAGTGGTTTTTTTGTGTGCTTTTCTAGACAGAGAAAATATACTATGCTATACTTTTATAAGATTTACTTATAAACTTTCAACTGTGAAAGTACTTTTACTATTTAAGGAGATGTTTGGATGAAAAAAATAGTTATTGCCTTAGGTGGAAATGCCATATTAGAAGCGGGGCAAGAGGCAACCTATGAGAATCAGTATAACAATGTTGAAAAAACGTCAAGTCTAATAGCTTCCCTAGTCAAAGAAGGTTATAAATTAGTAATAAATCATGGTAATGGTCCACAAGTTGGTAATTTACTACTACAGAATGATTTAACAGAAAAAACAGTACCTTCCCTTCCCTTATATATCTTAACAGCAGAAACCCAGGGTTTTATAGGTCAGATGTTACAAGAGAGCCTAGAGAATAAATTTATGGAAGAAGGAATAAAGAAGGAAATTGCCTGTCTTTTAACCAGGGTGGAAGTATCAAAAGATGATCCAGCTTTTTTAGATCCAACAAAGCCAGTTGGAAGATTCTACAATGAAGAGGAATATAAAAGAATAAAAGAGGAAAAATCCTGGCAGATAAAAAAGGATTCTAATCGTGGTTATAGAAGGGTGGTTTATTCACCTAAGCCTATATCTATAGTAGAAAAGGATACTATTAAGTCACTATTAGATCTTGATAGATTGGTTATAGCTGGTGGTGGCGGTGGAATACCTATGGTTAGGGAGAACAATCGTCTTAAGTCAATAGAGGCTGTTATAGATAAGGATCTTACAAGTTGTAAAATGGCAGAGCTTATCGATGCTGATATATTGATGATTCTTACAGATGTTGACCATGTTTTTATCAATTATGGTAAGGAAAGTGAAAAAAAGCTTACAGATGTAAGTGTCCAAAAGTTAGAAGAATATCTTCACAGAGGAGAGTTTGCTAAAGGAAGTATGCTACCAAAAGTTGAGGCAGCTTTAGAGTTTGCTAAATTAGGTAAGGTAGCCTATATTACATCTCTTGATAAGGCCAAGGAAGCCTTAGAAGGAAGGGTAGGAACTAGGGTTAGCTTATAAATGTACAGCCAATATAGCTATATATGATGCACATATAAGAAAATTATAGAAAAAATAGCTTAAATAGTACATACTTTAGTAAATATCTGTTATAATAAGGATGGAAAAAGAAAATGGAGGGAGTTATATATGTTAGTTACAGGTAAGGAAATATTACAAGATGCTCAAGATAAAGGTTATGCAGTAGGTGCTTTTAATGTTAATAATATGGAGATAATCCAGGCTATAATAGAGGCGGCTGAGGAAACGAAATCCCCAGTAATACTTCAGGCTAGTCAAGGTGGAATAAGCTATGCGGGTATAGAGTATATTGCAGCTTTAGCAAAAACTGCTGCTGAAAATGCATCAGTACCAGTTGCAATACACCTAGATCATGGAACGGATTTTAAACAAATAATAGGATGTATTAGAAATGGTTTCTCATCTGTTATGATAGATGGTTCTCAATATCCATTTGAAGAAAATATAGAAAAGACAAAAGAGGTAGTTGAAATAGCTCATGCTGTAGGAGTAAGTGTTGAAGCTGAGTTAGGAAAAATTGGTGGAACAGAAGATGACGTTTCTGTTGATGAAAAAGATGCAACTTTTACAGATCCAAAAGAAGCTAAAGAGTTTGTAGAAAGAACAGGAGTAGACTCATTAGCAATAGCTGTAGGAACAGCTCACGGAGTTTATAAGGGTGAACCTAATATAGATTTTGATAGAATAAAAGAAATTAGAAGTTTAGTAGATGTACCATTAGTATTACATGGTTCTTCTGGGGTAGCTTATAAAGATTTAGAAAAAGCAATTTCTTTAGGAATATGTAAAGTTAATATAGATACTGATTTAAGAAGAGCTTTTACAGAAGCAATTCATGATTTTGTAGCTAAAAACCCAGAAGTTATAGACCCAAGAAAAATACTAGGACCTGCTAAAGAGGCAATGAAAGAAACTATTAAGGAAAAAATGGAGGTATTTGGTTCAGTTAATAAGGCTTGGAAATAAGGAGGCAGAGAGTGAAACTTTTTATAGATACAGCTAATATAGAAGAAATAAAAGAAATAAATGATTTAGGTGTTTTATCAGGAGTTACAACCAATCCTAGTTTAATAGCTAAGGAAGGCAGAAATATTAAAGAAATAATTGGGGAAATATCTAAGATAGTAGATGGGCCAATAAGTGCTGAGTTAATATCTACAGAATATGAAGATATGCTAAAAGAAGGTAGAGAATTAGCCAAGATAGATAAGAATATAGTGGTAAAGGTTCCTATGACTCAGGATGGCCTTAAGGCTATTAAGACTTTTTCAAAAGAGGGAATAAAAACTAATACTACCTTGATTTTCTCACTAGAACAAGCTCTTTTAGCAGCTAGGGCAGGAACGAATTATGTAAGTCCTTTTTTAGGTCGTTTAGATGATATTGGAGCTTCTGGAATATCCTTAGTTGAAGATATAGCAGAAGTATTTGAGATTCATAATATAGAAACAGAAATTATAGCTGCAAGTATAAGAAGTTCAAAGGCAGTAGCAGATGCTGCTTTAGTAGGCTCTGATATAGCCACGATACCATATAAAATTTTTAAAGACATGATGTCTCATCCTCTAACAGACAGAGGAATTAAACAATTTATAAAAGACTGGGAAAACTCCCAGTCTTAATACAAGGAGTGTTAAGATGGATAGAAATTTAGCTTTAAACTTAGCGAGAGTTACAGAAGCAGCTGCTTTATCTAGTGCTAAACTATTAGGTAGAGGAGATAAAAATGCAGCAGACCAAGCTGCGGTAGATTCAATGAGAAGAATGTTTGATACTTTAGATATAGATGGAGAAGTTGTTATTGGAGAGGGAGAAATTGATGAGGCCCCTATGCTTTACATAGGTGAGCAAATAGGAAAGGCTGGGGAAGATAGCTTAAAGATAGATATAGCTGTAGACCCATTAGATGGAACTACTTCAGTAGCAAATGGACTTCCTAATGCTATTTCAGTTGTAGCAATTGCTCCAAGAGATACACTTTTAAAAGCTCCGGATGTTTACATGCATAAGATGGCTGTAGGACCAAGAGCTAAAGGAGCGATTGATATTAAAGCTTCAGTTACTGATAATATAAAAAATGTTGCTAAAGCTTTAGGAAAAGATATATCTGAAGTTACAGTTACTTTGTTAGATAGACCTAGACATGATGAAATGGTAACTGAAATAAGAAACTTAGGTGCTAGAATTAAGATGATCTCTGATGGAGATGTACTAGCAGCTATATCTACTTGTTTTGATTATACAGGTGTAGATATTTTAATGGGTATAGGTGGAGCTCCAGAGGGAGTTTTAGCTGCAGCAGCTTTAAAATGCTTAGGAGGAGATTTCCAAGGTATTTTAAAACCAAGTGATGATGAGCAATTATCAAGATGTAAGGCTATGAATGTTGATATAGAAAAAGTATATAATATAGATGATATGATCAAGGGAAATGAAGTAGTTTTTGCTGCTACAGGAGTTTCTCATGGGGAGCTTCTAGATGGTGTAAAATATTATAAAGATAATAAGGCTTCTACTCATACTTTAGTATTAAGGTCTGAGACAGGAACTTTAAGATTTATAGAAGCAGTTCATCAGCTTGAGAAAAAACCAGAATATGCAAAATAGATTAAAACTTGAGTCTAAGGTTTTTTACCTTAGACTCTTTTATAAGGGGGTGTCAATTTGACAAAGAATGAATTAGAGGGTAAAACACTAGCAGATTTAAGGGAAATAGCTAAAGTATTAAATATACCTCAGGTATATAAATATAGTAAGGCTGATCTTATAGATAAAATCTTTAATATTAATAAGGAAAACTTTCCTATAGATACTGAAGACTTAGATACTAGTGGTATATCTGAAAATGCTAGTGAAGAGTTAGAGAAACAAGAAGAAGTTAATGGAGCGGTGGGTATATTAGAGGTTCATCAAGATGGATATGGATTTTTAAGAAGGGATAACTATTTATCAAGTGAGGATGATATATATGTTTCACCTTCTCAAATAAGAAGGTTTAGACTTGAAACTGGAGATAAGGTATTTGGTATTACTAGAGAGCCTAATCAAGGGGAGAGATACAATGCTCTTTTATACATTCAATCTGTTAATGGGATGGACCCAGAACTTTGTAGAAATAGGCCTAGATTCGAAAATTTAACACCTATTTACCCAAGGGAGAAAATTAAATTAGAAATATCTAGCGATAAGCTAGCTACAAGAATAATAGATTTAGTATCTCCTATAGGTAAGGGCCAAAGGGGTATGATAGTTTCCCCACCTAAGGCAGGAAAGACTACCCTTTTAAAAATGGTGGCAGATTCAATTGCTAAGAACCATCCAGAAATGGAAATAATAGTTTTACTTATCGGTGAAAGGCCAGAGGAAGTAACAGATATGAAAAGATCTGTTAAAGGGGATGTAGTATACTCTACTTTCGATGAACTTCCACAACATCATGCCAAAGTTTCAGAAATAGTATTAGAAAGAGCTAAGAGGCTTGTAGAACAAGGTAAGGATGTTGTTATCCTTCTAGATAGTATTACTAGACTAGCCAGAGCCTATAATTTAACCATACCATCAACAGGAAGAACCTTATCCGGGGGATTGGACCCAGGTGCACTTCACAAACCAAAAAGATTCTTTGGAGCAGCAAGAAATATGGAAGAAGGCGGAAGCTTAACAATATTAGCAACTGCTTTAGTAGATACAGGTAGTAGAATGGACGATGTTATATTTGAAGAATTTAAGGGTACAGGAAATATGGAAATCCATCTAGATAGAGCCCTAGCGGAAAGAAGGGTTTTCCCAGCTATGGATATTACTAAATCCAGTACTAGAAAAGAAGAACTACTTCTTAATAAAGATGAACTAGATACTATTTGGTATTTAAGACGTGCTATGGCTAATATGACCACTATGGATTTTACAGAAACATTTTTAAATAATATGAAAATGACTAAAGATAATGAAACTTTTGTAAAAAATATGAAAAGAGAAATGAGATAGGCTTGTATTTAAATAATTACTATGTTATAATTTAATAGTTAAAATGTAGGAAATGTAAATTGCTATAAATTAGCATATTGAGAGAGAGGTGAACAGAAGTGAAAGCAGGTATTCATCCAGAATATAAAGAGGCAACTGTAATATGTGCTTGTGGAAACACTTTTACTACTGGCTCAGTTAAAGACGAATTAAAAGTTGAGGTTTGTTCAGAGTGCCATCCTTTTTACACAGGAAAGCAAAAATTCGCAGAACGTGGTGGCCGTATTGAAAGATTCAATAAAAAATATGGAAGAAAGTAGTCTTAAAAAAACTAGGTTAGTTGCGAATGCATCTAACCTTTATTTTTTAATTATTTTTGATAAATAGGAAGATGAAAATGATAAGTATAAAAGAGTTACTTAATGAATATAAGGCTGATCTTTTAGAACCTTTGATGGTTTTAAGTTATATTTTAAATAAAGATAAGGCCTATCTTTATACTCATATAGATAAAAAACTTACTGAGAGAGAATTTAAGCAATTTAATATGATTATGGAAAAATTAAAAGAAGGATGGCCTATACAATATATACTTAAAGAAAAGGAATTTATGGGCCTAAACTTTTATGTAGATAAAGGAGTATTAATACCTAGAAATGATACTGAAATACTGGTAGAGTATATTATAGATAGGGTGAAGGATCAGTCTAAGGATATATTTGAGATTGGATTTGGAAGTGGGGCTATTTCTCTATCTTTAGGACATTATTGTAAGAATGCAAAAATATTGGCTGTGGATATTTCAGATAAAGCCTATCAAGTTGCTAGTATAAATAAAGAAAGACTATCTATAGATAATGTAGAACTTAGGATGGGGGATCTATTTTCTGGTATTGATGAAAAGTTTGATTTTATAGTATCAAACCCTCCCTATATAAATAAGAAAGATATGGATAAATTAGACCCTAAAGTTAGAGATTTCGAACCTGAGATTTCTCTTTATGGTGGTAAAGATGGTTTAGATTTTTATAGAAAAATCACCAAGGAAGCAAAAAAATATTTAAGAAGAAATGGGCTCTTAATCTATGAGATAGGATATGATCAGGCAGAAGATTTAACTAATATACTAAAGTCAGAAGGATATTTAGATATTGAGATTAGAAAAGATTTGTCGGGAAATGATAGGGTAGCTTTAGCTTACTGGAGGTGCTAGCTTGATCTATTTAAGCTTATTTTTAACTTTTTTTAAATTGGGAGCTTTTGGTTTTGGTGGAGGCTATGCGATGATAGCCCTTTTAGAACAAGAAATAGCAAAAAATTATAGTTACATAGATTCCAGCGAAGTTGTTGATATTTTAGCTATATCAGAGATGACTCCTGGTCCTATAGCTATAAATGCAGCAACTTTTTTTGGCTATAGGGTAGGAGGAGTATTAGGTTCACTTGTAGCAACAGTATCTGTTGTGCTTCCAAGTTTTATTATTATGAGTATTTTAATTTATATAATAAAGAAATATAGTGAATCTAAGTATATAGCCTGGTTTATCTCTGGGGTAAGACCAGTTATAATAGGACTTATACTTTCTGGTGCAGTTGCTATAGCTAGGGGCGTTGAGGTAAATTTTATCTCCTTAATTATAGGGTTGTCAGCCTTTTACTTTGTCAGCTTTAAAAAGCTAAATGGCATTTATGCTATAATATTAGCAGCAATAGCTGGCGCTATTTTATACTAGGGTGATTTTATGTTAATAGATTTATTTTTAATTTTTTTAAAGATTGGTGCCTTTACCTTTGGTGGAGGCTATGCTATGTTGCCCATTATTCAAAGAGAGATTGTAGAGAGAAAGTCCTGGATTAGGGAAGAAGACTTTTTAGATGCGCTGGTAGTTTCGCAAAGTTCACCAGGACCAGTTGCTGTTAATTTAAGTATATATACTGGTTATAAGGTTGCTGGAATTAAAGGTGCTTTAGTAAGTGTATTAGGAACTGTTATACCTTCTTTTGTAATTATTTTAGTTATTGTAGGCTTTCTTTATCAGTATAGGAACCTAGCTATAATTGATAATATTTTTAAAGGTGTAACTCCAGCTATAGTAGGACTTATAATTTCGGCAGTATATAAACTTATAAAGTCTTCAGGTTTTAAAGTAAGGGGTTTATTTTTAGCTCTTATATTTTTCTTACTTATAGTTATAGGAAAAATAACTCCAATATATTTAATTCTAGTGGCTGGATTAGGACACATAGTTATGAACTTGATGGTGGAAAAAAAGTAATTTATAGGGAGAGATGTAGATGTTAGATAAGTTATCTTCAATAGAAGAAAGATATGTTGAACTTAGTAAAGAAGTTATAGACCCAGATGTAATAGCAGATTCAGAGAAGTGGCAAAAATTAATGATAGAACATGCAGGTATAGAAGAAATTGTTCATAAATATAGAGAATACAAACAGGTTCAAGAGGACCTAGAGGGAGCTAAGGAACTTTTAAGAGAAAAATTAGACCCTGAGATGGATGAGATGGTAAAGGAAGAAATTAAAGAACTAGAAACTAGCTACCACCAATTAGAAGAACAGCTTAAAATTCTTTTAATCCCTAAAGATCCAAATGACCATAAAAACGTTATAGTTGAGATAAGAGCAGGTGCTGGTGGTGATGAAGCAGCATTATTCTCGGGCCTGTTATTTAGAATGTACTCTAGATATGCAGAAAGACAAGGTTGGTCTGTTGAACTTATGGATAGTAATGAAATAGGAATAGGTGGATTTAAAGAGGTTATCTTTATGATAAAAGGTAAAGGAGCCTATAGTAGATTAAAATATGAATCAGGTGTTCATAGGGTTCAAAGAGTTCCAGAAACAGAATCTTCAGGTAGAATTCATACTTCGACATCTACAGTTGCTGTACTACCAGAGGCAGAAGATGTTGATATCGATATTAATCAACATGAATTAAAGATAGATACTTTTAGGGCTTCTGGAGCAGGTGGTCAGCACGTTAATACTACAGACTCTGCTATTAGAATTACTCACTTACCTACAGGACTTGTAGTATCTTGTCAGGATGAGAAAAGTCAGCATAAGAATAGAGATAAGGCTATGAAAATTTTAAAAAGTAGACTTTATGATAAAATGTTAAGTGATCAAGAAGCTGAAATTGCAGAAGAGAGAAGAGTTCAAATAGGAACAGGAGATCGTTCCGAAAGAATAAGAACATATAATTTCCCACAAGGTAGGGTAACTGATCATAGAATAAATGTTACTTTACACAGATTGGAAGATTTTGTAGATGGAGATATAGATGAAATGATAGATGAATTAACAACTCATGATCAATCTAAAAAGCTTGGTAAAGAAGCGTAAGATGAACCGTAAAGTTTAAAACTTTACGGTTTTTTATTTTAAATTATCAATTTGGTAAAAGGATATATTTATTATATAATAGTCAGATAGATAAGGAGATAATTATGGAAACTAAAATTATAAAAATTGATGAAGAAAACTTTAAAGTATTAGATGAGGCAGCAAGTATAATAAGCAAAGGTAATCTTGTTGCATTTCCAACTGAGACTGTTTATGGTTTAGGGGCAGATGGACTAAATCCAAATGCACTTAAAAAAATATTTCAGGCAAAGGGTAGACCAGCAGATAACCCTCTAATCTTACATATATCAGACTTAAATCAATTAGATGATTTGGTCTTAAATATTTCAGATAATGATAGATTATGTATGAATAAATTTTGGCCAGGGCCATTAACCTTAATCTTTAAAAGGTCTGATTTGGTACCGGATATAGTTACTGCATCATTAGATACAGTGGCTATAAGAATGCCAGATCATCCTGTGGCTTTAGAGTTAATAACTAGGAGTAAAAGGCCTATAGCTGCACCATCGGCTAATACTTCTGGTAGACCAAGCCCAACTAGGGCTGAGCATGTCTATGAAGATTTAAATGGAAAATTAGAACTTATTTTAGATGGGGGAGCTACTGGGATAGGACTTGAAAGTACAGTCTTAGATTTAACTGGAAGCATTCCAACAATATTAAGACCAGGAGCTATAACTAGGGAAGATTTATTGGAAATTTTTCCAGAGGTGAATTTTGATAAAAGTATAGTTTCTCTAGATAAAAATATTATACCTAAGTCCCCAGGACAAAAATATAAACATTATGCTCCAAAGGGAGAGATGTTTGTATTTAAAGGTGAAATAAAGCTTGTAGCAAAAACTATAGAGAAAAAAGCAAAAGAATATGTAGATAAAGGCTATAAAGTTGGTATAATGGTAACAGACGAGACTAAAGATATGTATAATATGGAAAATATTTACTCTTTAGGAAGTAGAGAAGATGAGTTAAGTATTGCCCATAACCTATTTTCTACTTTAAGACTTATGGATAAGAAAGGAATTGAAATTATACTTTCAGAATCCGTTGAATTCTCTCATATGGGAGTGGCCATAATGAATAGGATGTTGAAGGCTTCTTCTGGGCAGATTATAGATTTATAAAGGGTGGTTTAATGAAAGTTTTATTTGTATGTACTGGAAATACTTGCAGGAGTCCCATGGCTGAAGTTATTTTTAATGATTTGGCAGAAAAACACGGTTTAGATGCCAGGGCATCATCAGCAGGATTAGCAAGTTATCCTGGTCTTGAAGCATCTTTAAATAGTATTTTAGTTTTAGAGGAATTTGGCTTAGATTTAAGAGGACATAGGAGTAAGCAAGTTACAGGAGAAATGTTAAAAAACTTTGATTTAGTACTTACTATGTCTAGGTCCCATAAGGAAAGTATAAGATATGAATTTGGAGAGGGAGTAAGGGTATATACTTTATTAGAATATGTTTGGTCAATAAATGAGGACTTAGCAGATCCTTTTGGTCAATCTTATGATGTTTATGCATCTACTAGGGATCAAATATATAAGTCTATAGAAAAACTAATAGAAAAACTTGAGGAGGATTATGTGGAAACTATAGGAATAGGAAGCGACCATGGTGGCTTTGAACTAAAAGAAGAGATAAGAAAGTATTTAATAGAAGAAGGGTACGAAGTAAGGGATTATGGAACAGATTCTACAGAATCAGTTGATTACCCAGAATATGGTAGAAAGGTTGCCCATGCTGTTGTTGATGGACATATTGATAGAGGAATAGTAATATGTGGAACAGGAATTGGTATATCTTTAGCAGCTAACAAAGTTAAAGGTATAAGATGTGCCTTATGTTCAGATACTTACTCTGCTAGAATGAGTGTTGCTCATAATAACGCTAACATGCTAGCTATGGGTGGTAGAGTTATAGGAGTAGACCTGGCTAAAGAGGTAGTAAAGGCTTGGTTAAATGAAGAGTTTGAAGGCGGAAGACACGAAAGAAGAGTTAATAAAATAGAAGAATAAATAAAGATATAAAAAGCCAAGAATATTATTCTTGGCTATGTTAAAGTCTAGAAGTATAAATAAATAGAAAAATTAATAGGAAAATAATTTAGTTATGTTATAATGTAAAAGGATTAAAATAAGAAGAAAAGAGGTTTTTTTATATGTCAAAGGTAGTAGTGTTTGATCATCCGCTTATAAAACATAAGCTTACTTTTATTAGAGATAAAAATACAGGAGCTAAAGAGTTTAGAGAACTTGTAACTGAAGTATCTATGCTAATGGCCTATGAGGTTACAAGAGATATGGAACTGGAAGAAATAGAAATTGAAACTCCAGTAACTAAGACGAAATCTCAAGTTATAGCTGGTAAAAAAGTTGGACTTGTTCCAATTTTAAGAGCAGGACTTGGAATGGTAGATGGTATGTTAAGAATAATACCATCAGCTAGGGTAGGACATATAGGTCTTTATAGAGATCCAGAAACTTTAAAGCCAGTAGAATATTATTGTAAATTACCAAAAGGTATAGAAGATAGAGAACTTATAGTACTAGATCCTATGTTAGCTACAGGTGGATCTGCAACAGCAGCAGTAGAGTTTTTAAAAGAAAAAGGAGCTACACCAGAATATATTAAACTAGTGTGCTTAATAAGTTCAAGAGAAGGAATTGAAAAAGTTCAAGAGGCTCACCCAGATATAGATATATATGTAGCAGCAATAGATGAAGAATTAAACGAAGATGCATATATAGTTCCAGGTCTAGGAGATGCAGGTGATAGACTTTTCGGAACTAAATAAAAGGAGTGGAATGTGTGACTGGTAGTTATATTGTACCATTAATGGTATCTTTCATAATAGCTTTAATAGCTACTCCTATTTGTAGAAAAGTAGCCTTCAAATTAGGGGCATTTGATATACCTAAGGATGATAGGAGAATGCATAAAAAACCTATACCTTACTTAGGGGGAGTAGCCATATATTTAGCAGTGATAATTTCAGCCCTGATATACTTACCTATGAATGATAGGGCCTTAATAGCTACTTTATTAGGGGCCACTCTTATAATGGTATCAGGACTTATTGATGACTTTATAGACTTAAGTCCAAAAAAGAAACTACTATTCCAAATAGCAGCTGGATTAATACTTATTTTAGGAGGGGTTAGGATAGAATTTCTAACCTACCCTTTTCCTACAAGTTTGCCATCCAAGATAGTTTTAAGCTTATGGATATCTATACCGATAACACTTTTTTGGGTGGTTGGAATAACAAATACAATAAACTTAATAGATGGGTTAGATGGATTATCTGCAGGGGTTACGGCTATTTCTAGTTTATCTCTTATGCTAGTAGCATATAAACTGGGATATATGGAGACTGTAAAGATATCAGGAATCCTTGCGGGAGCAGTTTTAGGTTTTTTACCTTATAACTTTAATCCTGCCTCAATTTTCATGGGGGATGCAGGTGCCTTGTTCTTAGGATTTATGCTTGCGGCCATATCAATAGAAGGGGTAATGAAATCAGCAGCTACCATAGCAGTTGTAGTACCTATTTTAGTTTTAGGTATACCGATTTTTGATACAACTTTTGCTATTTGTAGAAGGTTAGCAAAAGGACAGCATCCTATGCAAGCAGATAAGGGGCATTTACATCATAGACTTTTAAGAAGAGGACATTCTCAAAAGAAAACAGTTTTAATTTTATATAGTATATCCATATTTTTTGGAGCAACAGCAGTTTCTATAGTTAAGGTAAATAGTAAGCAATCGGTACAATTATCTATAATTTTATTTATAGCAGCCATATTGTTTGCGCTTATGGTTGGAAGTTTTGAAAAAGATGGGAAGAAAGATTCCTAGGGAGGTATTTATGAAGGTTTTAACGGTATTTGGAACCAGGCCAGAGGGTATAAAGATGGCTCCTATAGTTAAGGAGCTTGAAAAAAGAGAGGGTATTGAGTCTATAGTATGTATAACAGCTCAACATAGAGAAATGCTAGATCAAGTATTAAATTTATTTGAAATAGTTCCAGACTATGATCTTAATATCTTTGAACCAGGTCAATCGCTAACAGATATAACCATGAAATCTTTGAAAGGTTTAGAAGAGGTTATAATGAAAGAGGAGCCTGATGTTGTTTTGGTACAAGGGGATACTACTACAGTTTTTGCAGGTGCTTTAGCAGCTTTTTATCAAAAGGTAAAAATAGGTCATGTAGAAGCTGGACTGAGAAGTGGTAATATTTATTCACCTTATCCAGAGGAAGCTAATAGAATGATGACTGGAGTTTTAGCTAACTATCACTTTGCACCTACACAGAGAAACGAAGATAACTTGTTAAAAGAAGGATATGATAAAGAAAAAATCTATATAACAGGTAATACTGTTATAGATGCACTCAAATATACAGTCAAAGACCATTATAAATTCCAAATAGACTTATTGAATAATATAGACTATGATAATAGTAAGGTTATTCTTTTAACAAGCCACAGGAGGGAAAATATTGGACTTCCTATGGAGAATATATTCACAGCTGTAAGGGACGTAGTTCTTAAGCATGATGATGTAGAGGTAATATTTCCTATACATCTTAACCCAAAAGTTAGGGAGATAGCTGATAGAATATTAGGTACATTAGATAGGGTTCATCTTATAGAACCTTTAGATTATGAACCTTTTACTAATTTAATGGCTAAGACTTATATGGTTGTAACGGATTCAGGTGGCCTACAAGAAGAAGCACCAACTTTAGGTAAACCTGTTTTAGTAGTAAGGGAAGAGACAGAAAGACCAGAGGGGATAGAATCAGGAACAGCAAAGTTAGTAGGAACTTCTTATGAAAAAATCTATGAAAACTTAGATCTTTTAGTTTCAAGTAGGGAGGACTACTTAAAAATGGCTAATGCAGTTAATCCTTATGGGGATGGAGAAGCAGCTAAAAGAATTGTAGATGCTTTAGTAGAGGACTACAAATAATTATCCCTGTCATCAAGTATGGAGTGGATATATAATGGATAAAAGACTAAAAGAATTAAGTAGGAGTTTAAAAACTATAGAAGATGTGTTAAACTATGCATATGAAGGATATGTCTTAGTGGATAGGGATGGTAGGGTTGTCATGATTAACTATGACAAGCTACTTGGAATAAAGGAAGCAGAAGCTATAGGGAAGCCTATTGACCAAGTTATAGAGAACACCAGAATGCATATAGTTGTTAAAACAGGTGTTGAAGAATTAAGAGATGTTCAAAGAATACAAGGTCATGATATGATTACAAATAGAATTCCTATAGTAATAGACGGAGAAGTCATAGGTGCTTTAGGGACAGTTCTTTTTAAAGATATCAATGAGGTAAAGGAGCTGGCCCATCACCTTCTAGATCTTCAATCTAAGATAAATATCTATAAAGGTGAAATTCAAAGAATTGAGCAGGTTAAGCACTCATTTGATAATATTTTAACAAATAATAATAAGATGAAATACCTAAAATCTATAGCTAAAAGAGCAGCAGAGACTAATTCTACAGTTTTAATAACTGGTGAATCTGGTACGGGTAAGGAGCTTTTTGCAGAGGCAATACATAAGGCAGGCTATAGGAAGGATGGTCCATTTTTAGCTATAAATTGTGCGGCCATACCTAAAGGTTTAATAGAGTCAGAGTTATTTGGTTACCAAGCTGGAGTTTTCAAGGGGGCAAATCAGCAAGGGAAAATTGGTAAACTTGAGATGGCCTCGGGAGGGACTATATTTCTAGATGAAATAGGAAATATGTCTCTGGACATGCAGGTTAAACTTCTTAGAGTTTTAGAGGCTAAAGAGTTTGAACCAGTAGGCAGCAATAGAAAAATCAGTCTAGATGCTAGATTAATAGCGGCAAGTAATGAGGATTTAGAAATTAAGGTACAGGAAGGTCTTTTTAGGGAGGATTTATATTATAGATTAAATGTTATATCTATAGATGTGCCACCCCTAAGAGATAGATTAGAGGATGTTGTACTTTTAGCTGAAGATATGTTAGTTAAATTATGCCAGGAGTTAAACTTAGAGGAAAAGTTTTTAACAGAAGAGACTAAGTCAATTCTATCTTCCTATAAATGGCCTGGTAATGTTAGAGAACTTAGAAATGTTTTAGAAAGGGCTCTTAATCTAACTAGTAAGAAACATATTACACCAGCAGATCTTCCTGAGAGAATACTAGATAAGACAAAAAATAATTTTAGACTATCTAGACCTATGGGAGTTGGATCTAAATCTTTAGAAGAAATAGTAGATGATGCAGAAAAGAATGCAATACTTGAAGCTCTACATCTTTCAGCTGGTAATAGGACAGAGGCAGCAAAATTATTAGGTATTCATAGGACATCTTTGTATAGACGAATGGACAAATATGATATATAATATAGTTGTGTACACTAAGGTGTACATTGAAAAAAATAAAGTGTATCAAAACTGCTACAAAAAAGTTAAGTTACATTCATTACGTAGCACAAATGATACAAATAACTATATTATAATATAAAAACTTGGGGATAGCAGTTGGAGTTCAGTTGTTCTGGGAGCGATAATTAGTCAAAAAACCAAGTTTGACAATAAATAAACTATTTTTGGCATAATAATTTAGCTTGTTTAGAACAATTGAAAATATATTATTTACAAAATAGGAGGAGTAATATGAAAAAAGTAGTAATAGCGTCAGCAGTAAGAACACCGATAGGATCATTTGGAGGAAGTTTAAAAAACGTTACAGCAGTTGATTTAGGTAAAACTACAGTTGTAGAAGCTTTAAAAAGAGCTAATGTTAAACCTGAGCAAGTAGATGAATTAATCTATGGTAACGTTTTACAAGCAGGACTTGGACAAAACGTTGCAAGACAAGTATCAATAGCAGCAGGTATACCAATAGAAGTTCCTTCATATACTGTAAACAAAGTATGTGGTTCAGGACTTAAAACTGTAGCTATAGCTGCACAAGCTATCTTAGCTGGAGATGCAGACATAGTAGTTGCAGGTGGTACTGAATCAATGAGTCAAGCTCCATATGTTTTAGATAAAGTAAGATGGGGACAAAGAATGGGAGACGGAAAACTTATAGACACTATGATTAAAGATGGTCTATGGGATGCATTTAACGACTACCATATGGGAATAACTGCAGAAAACATTGCAGAAAAATACGGATTCACTAGAGAGCAACAAGATGAATTAGCAGCAACTTCTCAACAAAGAGCAGAAAAAGCTGTAACATCAGGAAGATTTAAAGATGAAATCGTAGCAGTAGAAGTTCCTCAAAGAAAAGGTGATCCAATAGTAGTAGATACAGATGAATATCCAAAATTCGGTACTACTGCAGAAGGAATCGCTAAATTAAGACCAGCATTCAAAAAAGATGGTACAGTTACTGCAGCAAACGCTTCAGGAATAAATGACGGTGCAGCAGCAATCGTTGTTATGAGTGAAGAAAAAGCTAAAGAATTAGGAGTTGAACCATTAGCTACTATAGTTTCATATGCTTCAGCTGGTGTTGACCCAAGCGTAATGGGTACAGGACCAATACCTTCAAGTAAAAAAGCTTTAGAAAAAGCAGGTATAGGAGTAGAAGACTTAGACTTAATCGAAGCTAACGAAGCTTTCGCTTCTCAAGCATTATCAGTTGCAACTGAATTAGGTTTCGACATGGATAAAGTTAACGTTAATGGTGGAGCTATAGCACTTGGTCACCCTATAGGTGCTTCAGGAGCTAGAATATTAGTAACATTATTACACGAAATGGCTAAGAGAGATGCTAAAAAAGGATTAGCAACACTTTGTATCGGTGGCGGTCAAGGTATTGCTATGATAGTTGAAAGATAATAAATAATAGATAATTATCTTTAATAATGGGTATAAAATCGATAAGCTGGCTTGCCAGCTTATTGATTTGATATAAAATAAATAACTTAAGTTTAGGATAGGGAAAAGGGAGGTATTTTTGTGAGTAAAATTATTAGCTTAGAAGAAGCTATTAACCATATAGAAGATGGTATGACTATAATGGTTGGTGGATTCTTAAACTGTGGAGCTCCTTTAAGAATATTAGAAGCTTTAGCAGAAAAAGGCGTAAAAGACTTAACATTAATAGGAAATGATACAGGATTTGTTGAAAACGGAGTAGGTAAACTAGTTGTTAATAAACAAATTAAAAACTTAATTGCTACACACGTTGGAACTAACAAAGAAACTGGAAGACAAATGAACGAAGGTGAAATGAATGTTACTTTAGTACCACAAGGAACTTTAGCTGAGAGAATAAGAGCTCAAGCTGCAGGACTTGGTGGATTCTTAACTCCAACAGGAGTAGGTACAGTTGTTGAAGAAGGTAAAGAAAAAATAACTGTAGACGGAAAAGAATATTTATTAGAAAAACCTATAAAAGCTGACGTAGCACTAATAGTTGGACATACAGTGGACAAATCAGGAAACATAGTTTATAGAGGTGCAACAAGAAACTTCAACGAACTTATGGCTGGAGCTGCTGATATGGTAATAGTGGAAGCTGAAGAAATAGTAGAAGTAGGAGAAATAGATCAAGCACATGTTGTAACTCCTGGAATCTTCGTAGATTACATTGTAGATGGAGGTGCACTAGATAATGAATAATAAAGAAATTATAACAAGAAGAGTAGCTAAAGAAGTAAACGATGGCGATGTGGTTAACCTTGGTATAGGAATGCCAACAATGGTAGCTAACTATTTAGAGCCAGGCGTAGAAGCAGTATTTCAATCAGAAAATGGTTTCTTAGGAATAGGACCAGCTCCAAAAGAAGGAGAAGAAGATTGGGACGTAGTAAATGCTGGAGGACAACCTTCATCAATTAAACCAGGTGGAATGTTCTTTGATTCAGCAACTTCATTCTTAATAATCCGTGGTGGACACGTAGATATGACAGTTTTAGGTGCTTTACAAGTAGACGAAAAAGGTAACTTAGCTAACTGGATGATTCCAGGTAAAATGGTACCAGGAATGGGTGGAGCTATGGACCTTGTAGTAGGAGCTAAAAAAGTTATAGTTGCTATGGAACATACTATAAAAGGAAATCCTAAAATTCTTAAAGAATGTACTCTACCATTAACTGCAGCTAATCAAGTAGATATGATAGTTACAGAAATGGGTGTTATGGAAGTTACAGACGAAGGAATTGTATTAAGAGAAATAAATGAAGATTATACAGTGGAAGAAGTTCAAGCAGCTACAGAAGCAGAACTTATAATCCCAGAAGATATTAAGAAAATGGAATACTAATTAGTATTAATATACTTGGATAAAACGCTTATGAATTTCTTCATGGGCGTTTTATTTTTAATATTTTCTACTTATGTTTAAACTATATTTAGATAAATAGTCAAATTAAAATATATATTATAAAAGATTAAAGAGCTATAAAGATATATAATATCTTTATATATATTCATTATATTTATTTACTATCTAAAGAAGAGGAGGGTATATATAATGTTTCAAAAATTAACAAACTTTTTTGTATCCCTGGTACAAAAATACTTACCGGATGCGTTCTTATTTGCAGTTTTTTTAACAATAGGAACACTTATACTGGGAGTAATCTTTACAGGACAGACGCCAGTTGAAATGGTTACTCACTGGGGTGACGGGGTTTGGGCCCTATTAGGATTCTCAATGCAGATGACTTTAGTTTTAGTAACAGGTCATGCTCTTGCAAGTTCTGATCTTATAACTAAAGGATTAAAGAATATGACTAAGCCAGTTAACTCAGCTGAACAAGCAATTTTTGCAGTATCATTAGTAGCAGCAATAGCTTGTTGGTTAAACTGGGGATTCGGTCTAGTTATAGGTGCTTTATACGCTAGAGAAATAGCTAAGAAAATTAAAGATGTAGACTACAGACTTTTAATAGCTGCAGCATATACAGGATTCTTAGTATGGCATGGTGGTATATCAGCATCAATACCTTTAACATTAGCAAGTAAAGACGTAGATTTAGCATTAACAACAGCAGGCGGTGTAACAGAGCCAATATCAACAGCTCTAACTATATTTTCACCTATTAATTTAATTATATCTTTTGGACTTATTTTAACATTACCATTAATTAATAGGGCTATGCATCCTAAGAAATTACAAGATAGAGTTATAGTTGATCCAGCTTTATTAGCAGATGCTGAAGAAGATCCAGAATTAAGTAAAAATGATACACCAGCAGATAAAATCGAAAACAGTAAATTAATAAGTTTTTTAGTGTTTTTAATGGGATTCGTATATTTAATAGTTTATTTCAGAAGAAATGGTTTCGATTTAAACCTGAACATAGTTAACTTTATATTCTTGATTTTTGGTATTTTATTACACCAAACTCCAAGAAAATATGTTCATGCAGTTGCAGAAGCAACTAAAGGTGCGTCAGGAATTATCCTACAATTCCCATTCTATGCAGGTATAATGGGTATGATGACTGGAGCGAATGCAGTAACAGGCGCTAACTTAGCGGGATTAATTTCAGACTGGTTTGTAAGTATATCAACAGCAAAAACTTTCCCAGTATTTACTTTCCTAGCAGCGGGAGTTGTTAACTTCTTTGTTCCTTCAGGTGGAGGACAATGGGCAGTTCAGGCACCAATTATGATGCCGGCTGCAGTAAAATTAGGAGTAGATCCTGCCCTTACAGGTATAGCTATAGCTTGGGGAGATGCTTGGACGAACATGATTCAACCATTCTGGGCATTACCAGCACTAGGAATAGCAGGATTAGGAGCTAGAGATATTATGGGATTCTGTTTAATGATATTAATTTACTCAGGTATATTTATATCACTAGCTTTATTATTATTACCAGCAATATTATAAGATTTTTTAAAAGACAAGATAGTAAATAAATTAGGCGTAGCATAAGCTGCGCCTTTAAATTTATATAATATAGTTATTAATAGACAGTTAACAGATAATTCTGATGATTATAATAGGAAATATATATAGGTAAAGCTAATACACTAGTAAATTGCTAAACTTAGGGAAAAGCCCTTGATAATTAGTGTTTTAACAAGCTTAGCTGGATAAAATTTCCTTGCAATGTAGTATTAGGTTTTATATAATTATATCTACAAGCCGAAGGATAGTGAGTGAGAGATGGAGTGAGGCAATGAATAATAAAAAGAACAAGAAAAGCACTTTGCAATACCTAACGCTAATTACACAAGTAGGCATTTCTTCCGTAACCCCTGTTGTATTAGGAGTAGTTATGGGTAATTGGCTTGACAAAAAATTAGGTACTAAGGGTGCTTTTTCTATTATTTTACTCGTCTTAGGAGCTATGACGGCTATATATAATATATACAAGTTGGCAGGGCCCAAGGATAAGGAGTAAGATATGAACAAGGATCTAATTGTTAAAATATTTAAAAGAACTATACTTTGGAGTCTGCTTTTTGTAGCCTTGATGTTTTTTCTTATAAAAGACTATAAGAGCTACATTTTAGGGTATATATTTGGTATGCTAATATCTATGACTAATTTTCTCCTGCTTAAGCAGAGTGTTGAAAAATCAGTTAGGATGGAACCTTCAAGAGCCTCTAGATACGCATCTGGGCAATATTTAATAAGGTTCTTAATCTCTGGTTTGGTTTTAGTCATAGCGGCTAGTGCCGATTATTTAAACTTCTTTACTAGCTTCTTAGGATTATTAATTGTAAAATTAGTAATTACTGTATCTAATATAGTAGATAAAAATTTCTTAAAAAGTTAGTAAGGAAACAAGAGAGGGGGGGGAATTTTGAGCTTAAGATTAATATTATCAACAATCATAATACTAGTAGCAATAGTACTTATGATTAAGAACTTAAAGATAGCTGGGGTAGCCTTAGCACTTACCTTACTTGGTAGGGGAGTATACTATGTATCAACATTTTTCGAGCCATATATGCCAAAGAGTATATTCAATGGTATAGCAGTTGCTATAGGTTTGGTACTATTTGCTCTTTACTTTGGTAATAGGCTAAAGGAAGAAAGTCCAGGAGAAACACCATCAACCTTAGTAATTTTAGTGGAGTTTTTCACAGAGACTGTAAACAACCTAGTGATCTCAACTATGGGTGAGAACAATATAAAGTTTGCACCTTTTATATTTACACTTTTTATATATTTAATAGTGTCAAATATAGTAGGGATAATAGGCTTAGATTCACCAACAGCTAACTATAGTGTAACTTTAACTTTAGCTTTAATTACTTTTTTCATGACCCAATATTTTGGAATAAAGACATCTGGAATAGGAGGCCATATAAAAGGGTATTTTGAACCAATACCTTTACTAATGCCTTTAAACGTTATGGGAGACTTGGCAAATCCAGTTTCATTATCATTCCGTTTATTTGGTAACATTCTGAGTGGTGGATTAATTATGACTTTAATAGGGGCGGCTTTTGGTACGATAGCGACTGTTTTATCACCAGGGCTACATTTATACTTTGATCTATTCTCAGGGATATTACAGGCATTCATATTTACAATGTTAACAATGGTGTTTATAGCTGGTGCTATAAATGACTAGTAGGTAAAAAAATAAGAAATATAAATCAAATTGAACAAATTTTTTGAAAATTTGGGAGGAGGAAATATAATGTTACAAGGAATTTCAAATGAAGCGTTTGTTTTAGGGTGTTCAGCAATAGGTGCAGGTCTAGCGATGATAGCAGGTTTAGGACCTGGTATAGGACAAGGTTTTGCAGCAGGAAAAGGTGCTGAAGCAGTAGGAAGACAGCCAGAGGCAGAGGGAGATATTACAAGAACAATGTTACTTGGTCAAGCAGTATCAGAGACTACAGGTATTTACAGTCTTGTTATAGCTATTATTTTACTATTCGTACAACCTTTAGTAAAAGCTCTTAACTAATTATAAGTTTTTAAAAGAAATAGAGGAGGGTTGTAGATGGATGTAGATATGATAGTAGAGGTTATACCAGTTTTGCCAGATATGATAAAGATCTTCATAACTGTGTTCTTCCTTTTTCTTTTACTAACAAAACTTTTATATAATCCAATAAATGAGTTTATAGATGAAAGAAAAGAAAAGGTTCGTACTGACTTAGATTCAGCTAAGCTATCTAGACAAGAGGCTGAGAGCCTTAAGTTAGAGTATGAATCTAGAATTGCTGATGCTAGAGAAGAGAGTCAAAAGATTCTTGCAGATGCTAGATCACGTGGAGAAGAGTTAAAACAAGAAATTCTTCAAGATGCTCAAAATGAAGCTTCCAGTATCAAAGAGCGCGCTCTTAAGGATATAGAGAGAGAAAAAGCAGCAGCTTTCCAAGCTGTTAAATCAGAGACTGGAAATATGGCATTATTAATTGCTTCAAAAATTATGGAACAAGAGATGAATCATGCTAACCAAGAAGAGTTGGTGGATAAATTTATCGAAGAAGTAGGTAATAGGCCATGGCAGAATTAGTAGCTAAAAGATACGCTCAAGCTTTATTTGAAGCTGGAGAGGATCTTTCAAAAACGGATGAGTTTTATGAGAACTTAAAATCTTTAGATGCAATTTTGCAGGAAGAGCCTAAACTTTTAGACCTTTTAAGTCATCCAAAAATTAGCAAAAAGGAAAAAAAGGATTTAATAGATACTATATTTGAAAAAAATATGGTAGAGGAAGTTAGAAATTTTATCTATATTTTAATAGATAAAAAAAGAGAGAAAAATCTTCCGGATATATTAAAAATATATGAAGACTTATACTACCAGGATAGGGGAATATTAAGAGTTGTAGCAGTAACAGCCGTTCCTATGAAGGATGAGGCTAAGGATAAACTTAGTCAAGTTTTAGGTAGTAAATTAGATAAAAAAATTGAAATAAAAAACGAGATAGACAAAAGCATTATAGGTGGAGTGAGACTTGAATTAGAAGGTAAACTTATCGATGGCAGTATTAAAGGTAAGTTAGATTCTATGGCAAGGACATTCAGAGCTGCTACAAACTAGAAGGAGCGAGGTGATAGAATGGCAGCATTGAGGCCAGAAGAAATTAGTTCTATAATAAAAGAACAAATTAAAAGGTATGATCAAACTTTAGATTTAGTAGATACAGGTACTGTTCTTTCTGTTGGAGATGGTATTTCCAGAATTCACGGCTTAGAAGGTTGTATGGCTGGAGAGCTTATAGAATTTCCTGGTGAGGTTTATGGTATGGCTCTAAACTTAGAGGAAGACAACGTAGGTTGCGTACTTTTAGGTTCAGATAAGGATATCAAAGAGGGAGATACTGTAAAAAGAACAGGTAGAATAGTAGAGGTTCCAGTTGGAGACGCGTTAATAGGACGTGTAGTTAATGCACTAGGACAACCTATAGATGGTAGAGGAGAGATTGTAACAGATAAGTTTGGAGCTATAGAGAAAATAGCGCCAGGTGTTATTGCAAGACAATCTGTTTCTGAACCATTACAAACAGGTATTAAAGCGATAGATTCTATCGTACCAATAGGTAGAGGACAAAGGGAGCTTATTATAGGGGATAGGCAAACAGGTAAAACAACTATCGCAATTGATACTATAATAAACCAAAAAGAAGAAGATGTAATTTGTATATATGTGGCTATAGGTCAAAAAAGATCTACAGTTGCTCATATAGTAAATACACTTGAAAGAAATGGAGCTATGGACTATAGTATAGTAGTTTCTGCTACTGCAAGTGAATTAGCACCATTACAATATATAGCGCCGTATGCTGGTGTTACTATGGCTGAGGAATTTATGAGCCAAGGAAAAGATGTACTAATCGTTTATGATGACTTATCTAAACATGCTGTAGCTTATAGATCTATGTCATTACTTTTAAGACGTCCACCAGGTAGGGAAGCTTTCCCAGGAGACGTATTCTATCTACACTCTAGACTGCTAGAAAGAGCTGCTAGAATGTCAGATAAAAATGGTGGAGGAAGTATAACAGCTTTACCTATTATAGAGACTCAAGCAGGAGATATATCTGCTTATATCCCAACAAATGTAATCTCTATAACAGATGGTCAGATATTCCTAGAGACAGACTTATTCTTTGCAGGACAAAGACCAGCTATTAACTCAGGATTATCAGTATCTAGAGTAGGTGGAGACGCTCAAAACAAGGCTATGAAGAAGGTTTCTAAGAGTATAAAATTAGAGTTAGCTCAATATAGAGAGTTATCTTCATTCGCTCAGTTTGGTTCTGAATTAGATGAAGATACACAAAATACTTTAGACCGTGGTGTTAGAATACTTGAAGTATTAAAACAACCACAATATAGTCCAGTACCAATGGAACAGCAAGTAGTTATGCTTCATGCAGTAATGAATGGTTTCTTATCTGATGTAGATGTTGATAGAATAAGAGACTTTGAAGAAGAATTTATATTATATATAGATAATAATTATCCTGAAATATTTAAGGATATCCTTGATACTAGGGATTTAACAGATGAAAATATAGAAAGAATAAATAAGGCTATAAAAGAGTTTAAGGATAGTTTTTAATAATCCTTATTTAGGCTGGAGGTGTTAATTTGGGTAGATCGATGCAAGAAATTAATAGGCGTATTCGTGGAGTAAGCAGTACCATGCAAATAACTAGAGCAATGGAGATGGTATCTTCTGTTAAGTTAAGAAGAGCCAAGGAAGTTTTAACAGCCTCTAGGCCTTATTATCAAACAGTTTTATCCAATATACAAGGTATATTAAAGACTGTAAAAGGTGTAAGGCATCCTCTTCTTGAAGAAAGGGAGATAAAAACAACTCTTTATATAGTTTTAACTTCGGATAGAGGTTTAGCCGGAGGTTATAACTCCCATATTAACCGTTTAGTTATGGAAGATATGGAAGGCCTAGAAGGACAGGCTAAGGTTATAACTGTAGGATTAAAAGCTTACGAATACTTTAAGGCTAGAAGTGTGGATATAGTGGATAACTTTTTTGGAATCAGTGAAGAACCAGAGTTTTCTGATGCACAAAGAATAGCTGAAATAGTTATAAATCTTTACCAAGAAGGTGAAGTTGATGAGGTTAAGGTAGCCTATACTGAGTTTGAGAGTATAATAGCTCAAAAACCAAGCCTATTGAGGTTATTACCAGCTACAGGAGTTTATGAGGGAGTAGAGGAGAAGGAGGCTTCAGTTCTAATGGAATTTGAACCTTCTCCTGAAAGAGTTTTAGACTTTTTAATTCCTAAATATATAGAAAGTAGTATATATGGAGCCCTAATAGAGTCATCTACAAGTGAACAGGGTTCTAGACAGGTAGCTATGGAATCTGCTACGGAAAATGCAGAGGAACTTATAGAAGAGTTAGCTCTAACATATAATAGGGCAAGACAAGAAGCTATTACAATGGAAATATCAGAGATAGTTTCCGGTGCAGAAGCTTTGAAGTAAGAGTAGTATGAAAGGAGAGGGCAAATGAAAGAGAACATAGGAAAAATTGTTCAAGTTATAGGCCCAGTAGTTGACGTACGCTTTAGTGAAGAAAACTTACCAGAACTACTTAATGCGATTGAGATAGATTTAGATGGTAAAACTATTATTATAGAAGTAGCTCAACATGTGGGTGACGATATAGTAAGATGTGTATCCATGGACTCAACAGATGGATTAGTCAGAGGCATGGAAGCTAAAGATACAGGCAGTCCTATATCAGTTCCAATAGGAAAGGAAACATTAGGAAGGCTTTTCAACGTACTAGGTGAGACTATAGATGGAAAAGAACAATTAGACAAGGTGGATAGAGCTCCTATCCATAGAGAAGCGCCATCCTTTGAAGAACAGGAAACAAGTACTGAAATCTTCGAAACAGGAATTAAGGTAGTAGACTTAATCGCTCCTTACTCTAAAGGTGGTAAGGTAGGTCTATTTGGTGGTGCAGGAGTTGGAAAAACAGTTCTTATTCAGGAACTTATAAATAATATAGCAACAGAGCATGGTGGTATATCAGTTTTCGCAGGAGTTGGAGAGAGAACTAGGGAAGGTAATGACCTTTACTATGAAATGATTGAATCTGGAGTTATTGATAAAACAGCTTTAGTATTTGGTCAGATGAATGAGCCACCAGGAGCAAGAATGAGAGTTGCTCTAACAGGATTAACAATGGCAGAACACTTTAGAGATGAGGCTGGACAAGACGTACTTCTATTTATAGATAATATATTTAGATTTACCCAAGCTGGTTCAGAGGTTTCAGCTTTATTAGGACGTATGCCATCAGCAGTAGGTTACCAGCCTACACTAGCAACAGAGATGGGACAGCTACAAGAGAGAATAACTTCAACTAAGAAGGGATCAATAACATCTGTACAAGCTGTATATGTACCAGCGGACGACTTAACTGACCCGGCGCCAGCTACAACTTTCGCCCATCTAGATGCAACTAACGTATTATCTCGTCAAATATCAGAACTTGGAATTTATCCAGCAGTAGATCCATTAGAGTCTACTTCTAGAATACTTGACCCTGAGATAGTAGGTAGGGAACATTATGAGGTAGCAACTCAAGTACAGGAGATTTTGCAAGCTTATAATGATTTACAAGATATAATAGCTATACTAGGTATGGATGAGCTATCAGAAGAAGATAAGCTTACTGTTTCTAGAGCTAGAAAGATACAAAGATTCCTGTCACAACCATTCTCAGTAGCAGAACAGTTTACAGGAATTCCAGGTCAATATGTACCTATAAGTGAAACTGTTAGAGGATTTAAGGAGATTTTAGAAGGTAAACATGATAATTTACCAGAATCAGCCTTCCTTTATGTAGGTACTATAGATGATGCTGTGGAAAAAGCTAAAAAGATGGAGGGATAAACTATGCTTCACTTGGAAGTAGTAACTCCAAATAGACTCTTCTTTTCTGAAGAGGTGGACATGGTTATTGTAAGAGGTATGGAAGGTGACCTAGCAGTAATGAAGGGAAGATCACCTATAACAACTCCATTAAGAATAGGAAAAGTTAGAGTTTTTAAAAATGGTAAAGAGAGAATTGCAGCTGTTACTAATGGTTACATGTCTGTTTTAGATGATAAGGTTACAATTGTAACTGATGCAGCAGAGTGGCCAGAGGAAATAGACTTTGCCAGAGCTGAAGAGGCTAGAAAAAGAGCTGAAGATAGACTTAAGAATAAACCAGATGGACTGGATGTTCTAAGAGCTAAAATGGCCTTAAGTAGAGCCTTAAATAGATTAGATTTAAAGAAATAAATATAAGTATCTACTAGATTTTCTTAGTAGATACTTTTTTTCTGCTTAAAAGATTAAAAATATGGTAAAATATAGGTGTTGGGAGGGATGAGATGAAGAAAAATTTTATATTACTAACAATAATCTTATTTATAGCTTTAAGTTTATTGGCCTGTGAAAAGAACGGGCATGAAGATAAAGAGATAGAAAATAGGGAAGAAATCGAAGAGATAGAAGAAAATATTCAAGCCTAAAAGGGGTGTTAAGATGAAAAAAAGATACATAGTTGCTATTTTTTTAGCCTTACTTTTAACTGCTTGTCAAGAAGATACTACACCAAAGATTGATCAAGTAGAAAGTGTTGAAGAAGAAAAAACAGAAAAATTTAATTATAAAGAACTTGAAGGAGAAATTCTACCAGAGGCTAAGGATATAGAAAAATATAGTGCTAATTTAGAAGCTTTAAAGCATAGTGACCTTAAGATATGTGATTTTAAAAATGACATTTTTTATGGTTTGGGTCATGGAAATATAGTAGAGCCTTTTAAACTTAGTTTTAGCGAAGATTCTGTTGAATCAGATATAGAGAAACCTCATGAGTACATAGATACATCTTTTAATTATGATTATGATCAATCGGGTCAATATTATATTAAAAAAGATGGTAAACAAACTTTGATGAGATTAGATTGGGATAATTTAAGATTTAGTAAGCATATGGATTTAAATAATAAAAATATTACTCAACTTTTATCTGCTAGTGAAAGGCATGCAAATTACCTTGTAGAAGAAGATGATAGTATTAGATATATTTATACAGGTTGGGACGAGTATGAGGAAGAATATTTTACTGAAGAATCTAATATGATAGGTATGTCTTATTATGGTAAAAATTTAAATTTTCCTTTTAGTATATCAAATACCTTATCACAGGAAAAAATAGATGGTAAGTTTAGAAATCTTATGATTACTGGTTTTGAAGACACTTTTGAATATGATATAGATGCAGATATAGAGATTGTAGGCTTTGAAGACGAGCTTATAGTTTTAGAAGCTAGAAATGGAGATAAAAGAGAGCTTTATCTATATCATACTTGGTTAGAAGAGCTTACTGACCCTTTAGATATTTCAAATGCCATATCAACTGTAACAGTAAAAAATGGAAGAATAAGCTATGTTGTTGATAGTGGTCATATACGTGAAATTAGCACTATTGACGGAGAGAGACATAATATAAGTCTTAAAAATTTAGATGAAGATTTAAATAAGGTTGATATAGAAGCTTATAAATTTAGAGATGCATATTATTTAAAGGTAAGGGACCTAGATGGTAAAAATCCAGATAGATTCTATAGGATAAAATTAGGACCAGATGTTTGGGAGGGAAGAGAAAATGAATAAGATAAAAAGATCTTTACTTCTTATTATAGCTCTACTTTTACTGACTAGTTATGCTTGGGCAGAGGAGTTTGATGGAATTAATAGAGTTAAAACAGATAAGGAAGATATAAAGAATTATTATAAATTAGCAGAAGCTGATAAAAAGCCAATCTTTAAGAGTGATTTTGAGTTTTTACAACCGGGCTTTAGGGTTGTAGAGGCTAGTGGAAATTATCTTTGGGCTATTGGTGGAAATAGTAAGGATGGATATGCAAAGGTGGTTTATAGAAGTTCTGACTTAGGTGAAACATGGGAAAGAGTTAATTCTTTTAAAAAGCCAATAGAAGCTATACATGTTACTCCTAAGGGAGTTGTTTTAGTTTCAGTAAGTAAGGGTAGATGGTTAAAGGATGCTGAATGTGAAATATTTGTATCTTTTGATAAGGGAGCTAGCTTTAAAAAGACTTTAGATATTAAATCGGGAGCTGCAATTCCATGGAACTTTACTAGTGATAAGGATGGGTACATATTTGTATCAGAATATGGATATAAAGAATTACCAGATAATGCAAGAAGGATCTATAGATCTAAAGATCACGGGAGGACTTGGGAGATAGTTTATAATCCTAAGCCAAAA
The DNA here is from genome assembly GCA_030146915.1 of Tissierellales bacterium. Taxonomy (GTDB): domain Bacteria; phylum Bacillota; class Clostridia; order Tissierellales; family Tissierellaceae; genus JASLAT01. The sequence continues at coordinate 15,262 of JASLAT010000030.1, read as the reverse complement.
ACTATGCATCATAATCATGTTATACAAATAGATAAGAATGATAAAAATATAATTTATCAGTCTATTGGAGATAAATATAAAGAAATTATTAGGTCTACAGATAGAGGAGATACTTGGCATAGAATTGTTTATGATTATAATCCTACTTCAATTTTACAGTTTGATGATCATATTCTTTTTGGTTTAGATAACCATCCTAAATCTGGTATTATTAGATATGATAAGAAAAGTAAAAAAGTTAACTTTTCTCTTGATACACAGAAGCCTTTTAATGGGTCAATATATGATCTTTTATACGATAAAGGAGTTATATATGCAGGACTTCTTTCTTATTCTCAACCAAGTCATACTTGGGATGGCTCTATGTTTATAAGTAAGGATGAAGGAAAAACTTGGGAAAACTTTGCAGTTTGGCCTAAGATTAATGAAAAATCGGGTATAGGATTTTATGATATGGTTTCCAAGGATGGATATGGCTTTATAAATGGTCAATTTCCTGTAATAGCTGGTGGAAAACCAGGTCATTTTGTAGGAACTTTAAAGTTTAAACTTATTGATAATGACCAAGTTTAGACTACTTGACACTAGGGTTAAAAAGTAATAGAATTAAACTGATGTGTTTAAATTATGAAATTAAATTTAAAACTAGTCAAATTAGAAAATTAACTTATAATTAAAATATATAAAAATTACTGAAATTATAAGAAATAAAAAAGAAATTAAGAGAATATTATATACAACTTGGAATGACTTAAGATTTATTATATTAGGAGGAGATTTGTTTGGATAAACTAATGGTTGAAAAAAGCCCACCATTAAGAGGAAATGTTAGAATATCAGGAGCTAAAAACTCAGCTCTACCAATATTAGCCGCTTCTTTATTAGGAACGGAAGATATAATTTTAGAAGATGTACCAGAATTAGAAGATGTAAAAGTCATGTGCCAGGTTTTAGAATCTTTAGGAGCTAAAGTTGAAAAACTTGGGAAAAATACTATAAAGATTAACTCAGCAGATGTTAATAACTATGTTACACAGTATGAGCTTATGAGTAGAATGAGAGCTTCTTTCTTAGTGATGGGACCATTACTAGCAAGGCTTGGAAAAACAAAAAACTCCTTACCAGGTGGATGTGCAATAGGTACAAGGCCTATAGATCTACATTTAAAAGGTTTCAAGGCTCTAGGAGCTGAAATAGATTCAGATCATGGTAATATCTCTGCTTATGCGGAAAAACTAGTAGGAGATAGAATATATCTAGACTTCCCTTCAGTAGGAGCAACAGAAAACATTATGATGGCAGCTGTTTTAGCAGAAGGCGAAACTACTTTGGATAATGCAGCTATGGAACCAGAGATAGTAGACCTTTCTAACTTTTTAAATAAGTTAGGAGCTGATATAAGAGGTGCTGGAACTTCCACTATTAGGATAAGAGGAGTAGAAAAACTAGGTGGAGGAGAGCATAGAATAATACCAGATAGAATAGAAGCTGGTACTTTTATGGTGGCTGCAGCTATTACTCAGGGAGATGTTTTAGTAGAAAATGTAATAACTAATCATATAAAGCCTGTCATAGCTAAATTAGAAGAGGCAGGGGCTAAAATAATAATTAATGATGATAAAGTTAGGGTAATTGGTGAAAAAAGACCTAAGGCTATTGACGTAAAAACTATGCCTTATCCAGGATTCCCTACAGATATGCAGTCTCAATTTATGGCTCTAATGAGTGTTGCAGAAGGAACTTCTGTTTGTATAGAAACTGTTTTTGAAAATAGATTTATGCATGTAGATGAACTTAAAAGAATGGGTGCGGATATAAAAATAGATGGAAGATCTGCTATTATAGAGGGTGTAGATGATTTAAGTTCAGCACCAGTAAAAGCTACAGATTTAAGAGCAGGAGCTGCCTTAGTCTTAGCAGGACTTGTATCTGAAGGTGTTACAGAAGTAAGAGATATCTATCATATAGATAGAGGTTATGAAGATATAGAGAGTAAGTTTAAAAACTTAGGTGCTAAAATAAAAAGAGTAGAAAAATAAATAGTATACATTCTTAAAAATATAGACGGGCCATAATCAGGCCCGTTTTTATTTTATAGTTTTATTCCTCTAAGTAAAACTTCTCCATCCCTATATTCCATTAAGAAAATAAGATCTAAATCGTCTTTTACTTCTTCAAAAATAAAGCCATCTTCATCCTTATACTCTAAGGTTAGATGTGCATAAGGGGAAAATTCAAATCTAAAAATATTATCATCCCATATCTCAGTTATATTAATATCTTGATCAAAATATGTAAAGGTAAGAGATTCGGTTAAAATTTCTTCAAAACTTTCAGTGGGAAAATTTAAAAATTCGAAGCTATCAAAGACATGACTCATAAATGCTTCATAAACCAGTTCATCTAAGTTAAATACGGCGAGTTTGTTTTTCATAAAAATCCTCCTATTTGTTATTAATTAAATAGTAACACAGTAAAAAAATAAAGTAAACAAATTTATGGAGCATATATATACATAATACTTCCTAAATTATTACTATACTAGTATTAAAGGGGGATTTTATGTTTAAAAAAAGAAGTTTTCTATTATTAATAATAATTTCAGCCTTGGTACTTATATCATGTGGTACAAAGCCAGAAGCTACAGTTAAATCATATGTTGAAGCAATGAAAGAATTTGACTTTGAGAAGATGGCTGAATTTGTATCTGAAGATGAGGATAAAGAAAAAGATATTAAAGAAGATGACGATGAAGAGATGGCAGAATCTTTTATGGAGTATCTAGAAGAAAATGCTAAAAAAATAGAGTATGAAATATTAGACTCAAAGACTGATAAGGATAAAGCAACTGTTCAGGTTAAATTTAAATATGTAGATGGGAGTCCATTGATGGCTAAGGTTATGCAAGAATATATGGAAGAAGCCTTAGTTTATGCATTTTCAGATGCTGATTTAAGTGATGAAAGAATGGAAGAGATGCTAGTTAGTATCTTAAATAAGGAAATTGAAGAGAATGAAGATAGGTTTGTAGAAAGAAAGATAGATATACCACTAAAAAAAGAGGATGGAAATTGGTATATAAGTGAAGTTAGTCCTAGATTACAGGATGTGGCTCTATCTAATTATGTAACACTTTTTGAAGAAACCCAGGAAGAAATTGAAGGTCAAGAAGGTGAAGATATAGAACTAGATATAGAAGAGGAATTTGATTTAGCGACTATAAGGGTTAAGGTTAATTCTTTAGATTTCACAGAGGAATTACCAGGTTATTTTGATGAAAAAGTTAAAGCTAAGGAAGGCACAAAGTTTGGAGTTTTAAACTTAGATATAACTAATATAACTAAGGAGGATCTATCTTTATCTTCAGATGGATTTATTTTACTAGATGATGAAGATAGGGAATTTTCCGTTTATGATAATTTAGATATGAATTTGGATAATTCTTTAGAATATAAAAAGTTAGCTCCAGCCATAAAAGAAAATGGTATCTTTGTGTATGAGTTACCAGAAGATAGTAAGAATTTTTATCTTATAATGGGTCATGCTGATACTGGAGATAGATATTATATAGATTTAAAAAAATAAAGCTGATATCAGCTTTATTTTTTTCTATATTTAATTAAATCATTGAAAACATTTTTATTTTCTCCATCAATTAAAAGATATTCTATTTTTATAGTGGCCATAAAAGATAGAATTAGTCCAAAGGAAAGAAGGCCAAGATACATGAATGTTGACATTAAACTATAGTATTTATTGCTAGTTGAAATAAGTAAATTTATAAGGAAGAAAGAAATCTTAAGACTTATTTTAGATGATATAAAGATAAAAAATCCAAGTGACATAAGTCTATATATAGTTCTTGATAAAAAATTTAAAAATCCAGATTTAACTTTCCTTGATAAAGCTATACTGGTGAATAAAGCTATAAAATATAATAATAATAATTTCATTTAAAAACCTCCTAGGACTCATTATATATTAAAAAAGATAAAAGGCTAGATAAAAGTTGTTAAAAAAGAAATTAACTACTTTACATATTAAAAAAAAGTGGTATAATTATATACAGAGGTACTAATAAGTACACAATTAAGAAGCCTATCCTTAAGATTTTAATCTATAAATGAAAAAACATCTTTTCTTCGGAAAGGATGTTTTTTTCTGTTTAAAATTAAAATTACCTCTTAAATATGGTATACTATAGAAGTAAATAACGAAAAATATATTAACTTTGATAGAGGTGTTTAAATGTTTAACTTTAGAACTGATATTGGTATAGACTTAGGTACTGCCAGTGTTTTAGTGTATGTGAAAAATAAGGGAGTTGTTTTACAAGAGCCATCAGTAGTAGCAGTTGATACAGTTAAGGATGAATTTTTAGCTGTAGGTACAGAGGCAAGAGATATGCTTGGTAGAACACCGGGCAATATAGTAGCAACTAGGCCTATGAAGGATGGAGTAATTTCAGACTTTGAAATAACTAGAAGAATGTTAAAGTATTTTATAAAAAAATCAGGTGGAAGTGGATTTATAAAACCAAGAGTTATAGTATGTGTTCCAAGTGGTGTAACGGAAGTTGAGAAAAAAGCAGTATTAGACGCTACATATGATTCAGGTGCTAAGAGTGCTTTCTTGATAGAAGAGCCTATAGCAGCGGCTATTGGTGCTGGAATAGACATAACAGAGCCAGATGGAATAATGATAGTGGACATAGGTGGAGGTACGACAGATGTTGCTGTTATTTCATTAGGTGGTATAGTAGTAAGTCAATCTATAAAGACTGCAGGAGATGACTTTGATGATTACATTATAAAATATATTAAGAAAAAATATAATATGATGATAGGTGAAAGATCTGCTGAGAAATTAAAGTTAACTGTAGGTTCTGCTTATAAAAGAGAAGAGGAAATATTTGAGGATATAAAAGGAAGAAATCTTCTAACAGGATTACCAATAACTATATCAGTAAGTAGTACAGAAATGCTAGAAGCTTTAGAGGAGCCAGTTTCAGAAATTATAGCCTCTATAAAATATGTTCTAGAACAAACACCACCAGAATTAGCATCAGATATATCGGAAAAAGGTATCTTACTAACTGGGGGAGGTTCCTTATTATATGGACTGGATACTTTGATTGAAGAAAATACTTATATCTCTACTAAGGTAGCAGAAGATCCAATTTCATGTGTAGCTAAAGGTACAGGAAAATCACTTGAATGGATTAATTTCCTAGAAGGAGATATGGCAAGAAGAGATATGGCAAGTAAATATAAATAAAAGAAACACCAAGAAAATATTTCTTGGTGTTTTCTGATATAGTGGTGACTAAAGGAGAGTGCTTAAGTTGAGCTATAGGGAAAGTATATTATTTAAAGGGTTAAGTAAAAAAGAACTAGACTCACTTTTGTCTAGGGAGGATGTTAAAATAAGAAGCTATAATAAAGGGCAGCATATATTTTATCAAGGTGACTCTCCAGAAGAACTATATATATTAATTAAGGGAAGGGTGATCTTAGAGAAGGTTGACATTAATGGTAAAAGACAACTTGTAAATATCTTTTATAAGCCAGGAAGCATTTTTGCTGAAGTATATCTTTATTTAGAGAATAAATCATATGATTATCAAGCTAGGTTAACAGAAGATACAGAGTTATTATCTTTATCTAAAGATTTTTTCAAACATATTTATAAAGAAGATACAAGTTTATCAGCAAAATTATTGGCCAATATGTTAGAAATTTTAGCTAAAAAGGCTTTTTATTTAAATCAAAAGCTCCTAATAACCTCTAGTTATAGTTTGAGACAAAAAATTATTAATTATTTATTTATGGAAATAGAAGACTCTTATAGCTTAGAGCTAAGTTTAAACAGGCAAGAAATGGCCGACTTTATTGGAAGTACGAGGCCTTCTTTATCAAGAGAATTGATGAGTATGGAAGATGATGGTTTAATAGAAGTTAGTAGGGATAAAATACTTATAAAAAATATAGATAAGTTAGAGGAACTTTCCTAGCGGTAACATATGTTACCGCCTTTTTTATTAAAACTTGTTAAATTATAGTTAGTAAATAATTTAATATTAGTTTTATAAAAGATTTGGAGGAGAGTTTATGAATATGTTTTGTTATCAGTGCCAGGAAGCTTCAAAAAATATAGGTTGTAGTAGATTTGGAAATTGTGGAAAAAGTCCACAAGTATCTACAGATCAAGATTTACTTATTTATTTAACTAAAGGATTATCAGAGTTATTAATACAAGCTAAGAGAGAAAATTTAGAGATTTGTAATAAGCCGGTTGATCGTATAGTGGATAATTTGTTTTCAACAATAACAAATGCTAACTTTAATTCAGTTAATATTTTAGATAGAGTTGAAGAAACCCTTAAATATAAGGAAGCTATATTATCAAAATTAAAAAATAAGGAAAAGCTTTCAGAAGCAGCACTTTGGTTAGATAGAGATTTTCAAACTTTAATTAATACTGGAAAAATTGGAGTGTTGTCAACTGAAGATGAAGATATAAGAAGTTTAAGAGAGTTAATAACTTATGGAATAAAAGGTATAGCTGCATATATAAGCCATGCTAGAGTATTAGATAGAAGAGACCCAGAAATAGAAAATTTTGTATTAGAGGGCTTAGCTAATTCTATAGATGATAATCTTTCTATTGAGGAACTTTTAGAGCTTAGTTTAAAGACTGGTTCTTTTGGGGTTAAGGCAATGGCACTATTAGATGAGGCTAATGTTTCTAGCTATGGTAGTCCAGAGATAAGTAAGGTTAATATAGGTGTATCAAATAGGCCAGGAATCTTAATATCAGGCCATGATCTTAAGGATATGGAGATGTTACTAGAACAAACAGAAGGAACAGGTGTAGATGTATATACTCATTCAGAGATGCTTCCTGCAAATTATTATCCTAAGTTTAAAAAGTACCCACATTTTATAGGAAATTATGGGAATGCTTGGTGGAAGCAAAATGAAGAGTTTGAATCTTTTATGGGTCCTATACTTATGACAACTAACTGTATTATTCCAGTTAAAGAATCCTATAGAGATAGGATATATACTACAGGGGTAGTTAGTTATCCGGGAGTTAAGCATATAGAGGCAGATAAAAGTGGTTATAAAGATTTTACAAAAATAATACAGCAAGCTAAACTATGTAAAGCACCTCTTGAGATTGAAAAGGGTGAAATAATAGGTGGTTTTGGCCATGATCAACTTTTTAGCTTATCTGATAAGATTGTAGAGGCTGTAAAGTCAGGAGATATAAAAAGATTTGTTGTTATGGCAGGATGTGATGGCAGACAATCATCAAGAGATTATTATAAAAATTTTGCTAAAGCATTAGACAACTCATCAGTTATTCTAACAGCAGGATGTGCTAAATACAGATATAATAAACTAAACTTAGGTGATATTAATGGTATACCAAGAGTCCTTGATGCAGGTCAGTGTAATGATTCATACTCATTGGTTCTTATAGCTTTAAAACTACAGGAAATCTTTAAATTAGAAGATATAAATGATTTGCCAATTATATATAATATTTCCTGGTATGAACAAAAAGCTGTAATAGTATTATTGTCACTTTTATATCTAGGAGTTAAAAATATTCATTTAGGGCCAACTTTACCAGCTTTCTTATCAAGTAATGTGAAGGATGTATTAATAGAAATGTTTAATATATCCCCTATATCAACTGTAGAAGAAGACCTAGAAAAATTTATTTAACTTAATAAATAATAGATAATCAGGCTGCTTAGAGTACTAGGTAGCCTGATTATCTATTTTATAAACAAAAACAATAAACGTACCTAAAAATAAAGAAAAGGTATTAATCTTTAACTATAAGAGAGAGAAACTAAAAATAAATTTGGAGAAAATACCTTATTTAAGCTCTAACATAAACAAAAATTATAAACGTTTATAAAAAAAGAAAAAACTTATTTTGTTTTTTAAATAATCAGTATTTTTAAATAAATTATTATGCTATAATAATTTTCGAAAGGGGGAGAATATTTTGAAAAGGGGTTTGGAAGATATAATAGATAGTTGTTCATTAGAAGAGTTAATAAGAGGTTATATTTATGATGAAGAGGAGAGGATGTTTAAATGTATATTTTGCGATGAGTTCTTTTATGAAGATAAAATATACATATCTAAAACATCAAAATCATTAATAAATAGTAGGGGAGCTATAATTGAGCACATGGAAGTAGATCATGGAGGAGTATTTAACTATTTAATAAATTTGGATAAGTCTTTAACAGGATTAACAGATCGACAAAAAGAAATTATAGAGGTTTTATTTTTAGAGGATGATAATCTTAAAGCTTCAAAGATAGTAGGAACTACTCCAGCTACAATAAGAAGTTATAAATATAAAAATCGAGAAAGGGCTAGGCAATCTAAGATTTTCTTAGCTATAACCTATCTAAATGATATAAAAGATAGAGATAAACCTAATGATTTACCAAAGAAGCTTATATCAGATGAAGAAGAGAATTTAAAACTTATAAATAACATATTGGAGAATAAAAACTTAGATTTTAAAATAGGTGATGACTAATGATTAGATCCTATAAAAATCTAAATAGATCTGAGAGAAATTTAATGTTATTTGTAATTAGTTTTACTTTAAGTAATTTACTTAGCGGGATAATTTATGATACATATATAAACTATATGCAGGAAATTGCAAGTACTATTGCTTTATCATTTTGGTCTTATTATGGATATGCAACTTTTATATCAGCAATAATGATTATTGCTGTTAATAAAATAGGGTATAAAAAACTACTACTTTTTTCCCCAGTTAGTGTTTTGCTAGCTTTATTAGCAGCCGTAGTTGTAAAAAATACATATATATATAAACTTACTACAATATTATCCTTAGTTGGCTTACAGTTACATTATTCACTGTTGGCACCATACTTATCTTTATATACAAGAGATGATAATCGTGCAAAATGGTATTCAAGAGCATATTGGATAGGTTATTCAGGATGGGTTTTAACGACTTATCTAGGGGGATACTATACAGTCTATAGATTTTCAAAGCATCAAAATTCAAGCTATAAGTTTGCAAAAATACTAACAGAAAATTTAGAAGTTTTAGATAATTTTTCGAGGCAAAATTATATACTAGCAAATAAAGATGTTTTAATAATATCTGCTATAGTAGCTGCCTTATCAATAATTCCTATTTTATTAATTAAGGAAAAAAGAAGTGATTATAGTAATAGAAATAGTGATACGCCATATATAAATAAAAACGTAATAAAGGATTTAATAGGAGATTTTAAATTTTTTATAAGAGATAAATATGTTTTATCCTTTATAGTCTATTTTTCCTTGATTAATTTTGCAATGGGGCTATTTACACCTTATTTTACGATATATTTAAATAGGGTTTTAAATATAGATAGAGCAAGTTCTTCTTTATTAGTTTCCATCTCTTATAGTGCTATGATCATATTTACTATGATAACTCCTAAGTTAGTTGAACTTTTTGGTGAAGTGAAAACTTTAGTTTTAAGTCTGTTATTATCAATTCCTTTTATGTTAATTATAGCTAAGGGTAATTCCTTAGGTAGTTATAAGTTAGTTATTATTGGTATAGCTTTATTTATGAGAAGTGGTTTAGCAAATTTAAGTGGACCAATTGAGAGTTCTTTATCTATGTCACTAGTTAAAAAAACTCAAGTCGCTAATTTTAGTACGATTTTAAATATAATCATAGGTTTAGTTAGTATAGGTGCAGGATATTTTACTGGTAATTTTTTATTTACAAAAATTAGTGGTTATGTTTATGGCTACTATATAGCTTCTTTTATATATAGTTTAGCAGCAATAAATATTTTACTTGTATTTAGGAGAAAGAGGTGAGAAGTATAGTATTAAATGAAGAAAGTCAATTATTGATATTAACAGAGGTGAGAAAGCACAATAGAAAAATTGAACACTTAAATACTTTAAATAAAAATTTAGTATACTGGGACACATTAAATAATATGCCTTTTGAAAGCATTCAAAGTAGGTTAGAGTTAGTATCTTATATTTATGATGAATTGATTAATAAGTATAAAAATAATGATTATATAAAATTAATAAAAATATTAAAAAATCTTGAAATAACAAATGAAAATCAAAAAATATACTCCATGGTTAGGAAGGTTGAAGGTAAATATAGGTCTCTTAAACTTATTCCTAAAAATGAATATTTGTCTTATAAAAAAACATTAACAGAGGTAGAAAAAAAATGGATTTTAGCTAGAAAAAAGGAAAGTTTTGAAATAATAACTCCAGATCTTATCAAGGTTATAGATTATCACAAAAAGTTAGCAGAATATTATGGATATAATAGCGAACCTTATGAGGCCTTTATAAGTTACAATTACCCAGACTATTCATTTGAGTATATAATGGGAATATTTGAGAAAATAAAAAGTTTTTCTTTATCTAAATTAAATGAAATAAAAAATAAGGATTCTTATAAAAAATCTTTAAATTTCAATATAGATAATTTTTACTTTAATAAAAGTAGTCAGAAGAAAATGACAATAGATATTTTAAATAGAATAGGCTTTAATTTTAAGTATGGGAGATTAGATGAGGGTAAATATCCTACAGTTTTAGCAGTTAACAATAAAGATGTAAGAATAATAACTAACTATAATACTAATGATTTTGTTCCGTCATTTACAACTGCTCTACATACAGGAAGTCAAGCAATATATGAACAGTCTATTTCATCAGACTTATACTCATATTTGTTAGCGAAGCCATGTTCTATGATTTTTCTCGAGGCAGTCGCAAACTTTTATGAGAATATTTTAGGGAAAAGTAAGGAGTTTTGGGAGTTTTATTTAGAAAGATTTAAGTCTTTATATACAGGTTTTGAAAATTTAAATATTGAGCAAATATATATGTATTTAAATAGGGTTAAGCCACAGCTTATAAGAATGGACTCAGATGAGTTAACCTATTTGATACATATAATTATTAGGGTTGAAATTGAAAGGGACTTAATAAATGGAAAAATATGTGTAAAAGAACTTCCAGAAGTTTGGGATTGTAAATATGAGTCTTACTTAGGAATAAAACCTACTAAACCTTCTTTAGGTATTTTACAAGATGTCCATTGGGTATCGGGTTATTTTGGATATTTTCCAAATTATATATTAGGAAAAATTTTATCATATCAAATATATAATCAAATATTAAAAGATATACCAGATTACTATGAAATTGTGGCTAAGGGAAACTGGCTAGTTATAAAAGAATGGTTTGATCAGAATATATTTGCAAGCGGTTCTTTGTATAATACAGAGGAACTTATAAATATAGTAACTGATGAAAGTTTAAATGTAGACTACTTTATAAAGTATTTAGATGATAAATATAATAAATTATATACTTAGGAGGAATAAAAAAATGCAAGAATTTATGTCAAAAGTATTCAAGAAATTAGATATAGGTGATAAATTAAAAGAAAACTTCTTAGCTATTTTAATAGTTGCAGCAAGTGGAGCTATAATATATGGGTTACCTTACTTTAGATATGATTATTATGATGTTTACTTAGAAACTTACAATTTAACAAATACTCAAATGGGTTACTTTGGTAGTATTTTTGGAATTTTTGGTATGATTTCGTATCTTTTTGGAGGATTTGTTGCAGATAAATTTTCAACTAGAAAAGTGCTTACAGTATCCCTTATTTTAACTGGATTAGGTGGATTTGCTCATTTACTACCTTTAAGTTTTACAGCTTTATTAGCTTTATATTCACTTTGGGGTTTTACATCCTTATTTGCTTTTTGGCCTGCTTGTGTTAAGGCGGTTAGAATTTTAAGTGGATCAGGAGATCAGGGAAAGGCTTTTGGGTTGTTTGAAAGTGCTAGAGGAATTACAGCAGCTATTATGACTCCACTAGCAATACTTGCTTTTAGAATAGGTGTAAAAAGATTAGATGATAATTTAGGAATGAAGTATATTATAATATTTTATTCTCTAATAACTATTTTATCAGGAATTTTAGTTTATTTAAAAATGGAAGATGATGAATCAGAGAGTGGTAATGAAGTAGAGTTTAAAGATTTAGGAAAAGTTTTAAAAATGCCAGCAATATGGATAATAAGTATTATTACCTTTTGTACATATGTCTTTACTATGTCAGTATATTATTTCATACCATATGGAACATCAATATTAGGATTATCAGTTGTTATAGGAGCTACATTAGGAGCATTAAAAAGATATATAACACCTTTTTCAAGTTTTGGTGGCGGTGTAATGGCAGATAAGATTGGAACGGAGAAGTTATTATTTACATCATTTCTTATTATAAGTCTGTGTGTTGGGGGAATATTGCTTTTACCGCATAGCCCTAAAATGGCTATCCCATTTACAATTTTATATCTAGTAGCATATTTTTTCTTTGATATAAATAATGCACTTACTTGGGCAATGATGGATGAAGGTGGTATACCTGTTAAGTTTTCAGGAACTGCAGCTGGAGTTATATCAACTATAGGTTACTTACCTGAAATTTTTGTTTCTTTATTAGCAGGAAAAATGTTAGATAAGTATCCAGGAGTTACAGGATATAGATATTTCTTTTTCTTTTTAATATTTATGATGCTTTTAGGTATGATTTTTGTTGTTATCTGGAGTAGATTTTTAAAGAAAAATAAACTATCTAAGTCAACTAAGGAGGAGTAGGCAAAATGGAATTAGAGAAAGTTTTAGAGCAATTACAAGATATGAAATTTATAGAAGCAGAAGTTGATCTATATGATCAAGATTTAAAGCTTCTAGAGAATATTTTAAAAAGATTAACTATAAATACTGATTTAAAGTTAGAAAATTTAGAGTTTACTCAGAATTGTTTTTATAGTTTTGCTATAAGATTATTAGGATATGAAGGTTTAGAAGAAAAAAATATAGATTTTTTAAAAGACAAAAACTTGTATTTATCTGAAGATGAATATAAAAACATAGACTTAATAAAAAGCTTATATTCTTTATTAAAAACAAAAACATCTGATGGCATAGATTTTATTACTGATTTAGCAAATAGAGGTGGATTTTATGACTATAATCTAGATCGAGACATACCAAAAATACTATACTTTAATGGTAAGACACAACCTATATTTGATTATGAGAAAAGAATATTTGAAAAAGTTTATGTAGAGTCACCTTTAGATACTGATGAAGATGGTAATAGGGACTTATTATTAACTTATATAATTAGGCCTATGGAAAGTGAAAAGGGTATGAAGGTACCAGTAATTTATGTAGCTAGCCCTTATATGCTAGGTGGAGATGATGATGGCTATATTCTGCATAATATAGATAATAATTTGGAAATTATCGAAGAAACGGACTTTGAATATGAAGATATTAAGTTTAAAGGTAAAAAATTAAGAGTACCAAAAAGAAGAAAGGTAGTATCTAAATCTAAGGCAAAAATTATTAATGAGCAAGTTGAATTTGAAGCAATTACTCCTTGGTACAAATATTTTATATCAAGAGGTTATGCACTTGTTTTAGCTGGTGGAATAGGAACGAGAGGTTCCGATGGTTTAAGGACATGTGGTTCTATTGAAGAGACTATTTCTACTATATCTATAATAAGGTGGTTAAATAACAACCTAAATGCTTTTACAAGTAGAAAAGATAATATAGCGGTGGAACCATACTGGACAAATGGTAATGTTGGAATGATAGGAAAATCATATCTTGGAACACTAGCTATAGCAGCATCTACTACTGGGGTTAAGGGGTTAAAAACGGTTGTACCAGAGGCTGCAATATCAAATTGGTATAACTATTATAGAAGTAATGGTCTTGTATCTTCAGCTTTAGATTGGCAGGGAGATGATGCAGATTTATTAGCTGAATATTGTTTGTCAAGAGTATTTGATAGTGAGGATTATGAAAAGATAAAAGATAAATTTAAAGCAAAAAAACAAGAAATATTAGAGCAGTCAGATAGGAGAACCGGAAATTATAATGAATTTTGGGATGAAAGAAACTATTTAAATAAGGTTAAAAACATAGATAGTAGTGTATTAATAGTTCATGGTCTTAAAGATTGGAATGTAAAACCTAGACAATTTCATGATTTTTGGGAGAAGATGAAAAATTATAATATAGAGAAAAAGATGATTCTTCATAGGGGAGATCATATATATATAAATGATCATGCTACAATAGATTTTACAAGTTACCTGCATGATTGGTTTGATTATTATTTATATGAAAAAGATAATAGCGTTTTGGATAAATATCCGAATGTGCTGGTTCAATCTAATATAGATACTAAAAAATGGTATAGCTCAGGAGATTGGCCTTTTGAAGATACTCATTATAAAAAGTTATATATATCTGAATTAGGTAAAATTCAAAGGGTTCAAGATAACTATAGTATAATTTTAGATATAGAGGATAATTTAGAAAAGTTAAATATAAATAGAGAAAAAATAGATGAAGATAGGTGGGTTAATGACTTATTATTAAATCCGATGAAGAAAAATACTAATAGATTAGTTTATTTAAGTGACGAATTAGATAAAGATTTGATAATATCAGGATGTCCTAAGGTTGAATTCAATCTTAGCTGTGGTAGTAAAACAGGGATAATCTCTGCAATGTTAGTAGATTATGGAATATTGAATAGACCAACTTTAGAACTTAATACAGTAAAAAAAGATGCTATTAACTTAGGTATAAATGCTGGTAGTATGGATTCAAAAGATTTTAAGTTGGAAGAAAAAGCTTCAGAATTTGAAATTATAACTAGAGAATCTATTAATATACAAAACAGAAAATCTATTATAAATAAGGAAAATATAGAAGAAGATAAGTTCTATAATTATAATATAGAAATGGAACCTATGTTTTTTAAAGTTCCAAAGGGACATAAAATAGGACTGGTAATATATTCAACAGATTTACAGCTTACACAAAGGCCACTAGAAGTTACTAATTTTAAAATAGAGCAATCTAGTATAATTTTAAGCTTGCCAGTTGTAAACTCTATATAAATAAAAAGCTAGATCAAGTGATCTAGCTTTTTTATAGTTATTTAAGGTTTTGGAAAGATATCATCTAAACTATAAGTTAAGATACCATCTTTATATACAAACTCTAAAATTGGGATTGTATATTTATCCTCTGGTTTCTTTGCTTCAGATGTTTTTACATAGATGTATCTAATACCATCCTTCATTTCTGACTTACTATAG
>JASLAT010000004.1 GCA_030146915.1 Tissierellales bacterium | reverse complement strand
AAATCCTGATGGAACTTATAATTTTGAAGCTCTAGAAGCAATAGATTTAGACAAGCTTAATGAGGATTTAACAATTCTACTAGAGGGAGGAGAAATTGAATTACCAAAGTTCAATTTTATAACAGGTAAACAAGAGCCTTCAGGTAGGTATATAAGTGTTGATGAAGATAGTCCTATAATATTAGAGGGTATACACGGCTTAAATCCAGGGTTAACCAAAAATATTCCAGATAAAAATAAATTTAATATTTATATATCAGCACTAACACAATTAAATATAGATTCAAATAATAGAATAGCGACAACAGATACTAGATTTATAAGGAGATTGGTTAGAGATTATCAGTATAGAGGAAATGATCCTTCTAGAACTTTTGAGTTATGGACTGGTGTTAGACGCGGTGAGGAGAAACATATATTTCCATATCAAGAAGAGGCAGATGTTATGTTTGATTCAGCATTAGTCTTTGAATTATCTATGCTTAAAAAATATGCTGTGCCACTTCTTAAAGAGATAGGAGAAGATGAAGTTTATTATAGTGAAGCTAGAAAACTTATAAAGTTTTTAGACTATTTTAAAGATATAGAAGATGAAAGTTCCGTGCCACCAACTTCTATATTGAGAGAGTTTATTGGAGGAGCAGACGTAAATGTACATGAATAAATCTTATATTGAAAACATAATTAAAGAACATAAAAAGTTGAGTTACAAGGGAAAAATAGCAGATTATATACCAGAATTAAGTAAGGTAGATATAAATAAACTAGGGTTAGCTTTTATAGGAGATAATACTGTACTTATTGGAGATTATGAATATAAATTTACTATACAAAGTGTATCTAAAATTTTAAGCCTTATTTTAAATTTGGAAGATTATGGATATGAAACTTTAAAGAATAAAATCAACTTTAAGCCGACTATGGATTCTTTTAACAGTATGTATAGACTTGATCTTTTAGATAAGCTACCTGCAAATCCAATGATAAACTCAGGAGCTATATTAAATACAAGTTTAATTAAAGGCGATAGAATTGCTAGATTACTAGATTTATGCAATAGACTTACTGGTGATACTATTGACTATAATAAAGATGTATATGAGTCAGAAAAATTTACAGGTGATAAAAATAAATCTATAGCATATATACTTAAATCCAAAAATTTAATAGATGATGTTGAAAAAACTTTGGATGATTACTTTAAACAATGTTCTATAGAAATGAATTTAAAGCAAGTTTGCAAGATTGGATATATTCTTTCTAACAAAGGATTTAATGAAAAAAATGTAAAAGTTTTGGATTCCAAACTAGTAAAAATAGTAAATGCTGTAATGATGACATCAGGAATGTATAATAACAGCGGAGAATTTGCCATAGAGGTAGGATTGCCTTCTAAAAGTGGAGTGTCTGGTATTATATTATCAGTTATTCCTAACTTAGGAAGCTTAGCGGTTTTCTCACCTGGCTTGGATGATTATGGAAATTCATATTTAGGAGTAAAAATATTGAGGAAAATCTCGGATAAATATAGCTTAAGTATTTTTTAACCTGCCTCAGGCAGGTTATTTTATAGGAGGGAATATGAAGAGAGTTTGTACATTAATAATAATAATTTCAATGTTGCTTATTTCTTGTAATAATGAAAATATATCTATTAAGGAAGAAGAAATTTTAGAAACAAATCAAGAACTTGATAAAATAAACTTAAAAATTAAATCTATGACTATTGATGAAAAAATAGGAGAACTTATGTTTTTAGGTTTTGAAGAAGATCAATATGACAAGAATTTAGAAACTATGCTAGAGGATTTAAAACCAGGAGGATTAATATTTTTTAAAAGAAATATTAAAGATATATCCAGCGTACAAGGATTAATAAAAGATATTAAGTTAGATAGAAATGGTAAAAATATATTCTTAGCAGTAGATGAAGAAGGTGGGGAAGTTTCAAGATTATCTGATATATTAGAACCTACTCCTAGTTTTAAAGAGGTTGGTGAATTTTCTGATGAATATTTGACAAGCGAACTATCTAAAATAATATCTAAAAAACTGATGTACCTAGGATTTAATACCAATATGGGACCAGTACTAGATATAAGAACTAATAAATCTAATACTATAACAAAAACTAGAAGTTTTTCATCAAATAAAGATATAGTTTCTCAGTTAGGTAGAGCTTATATAATTGAAGCTAAAAAACAAGGTCTAGTCTCTATAGCAAAACATTTCCCTGGACATGGAGACAGTACTACAGATCCACACTTTAACTTACCTATAGTAAATAAGAGTAAAGAACTTATATATGAAGAGGAACTAAAGCCATTTAAAGAAGCTATAGATTTAGATATACCAGCAATAATGATAAATCATGTTTTATATACTAGCTTGGATAATAAGTACCCAGCTAGTCAATCTAAAATAATTATTAATGATATATTAAGAAAAGAACTTAAGTATGAAAATATTATTATATCTGATGATCTTACTATGCTGGCGATAACTAATAGTCAGGAGCCAGAAAAAGCAGCTCTTAGATTTATACAAGCTGGTGGAGACATGGCCCTTTTATGCCATGGAAACAATATAGGATATCATTTTAAGGAAGAGGTTCTAAGAGCTTTAAATAATGGGAGTTTAACAGAGGAAGAGATAAATGCAAAAGTATATAGGATATTAAATATAAAGGATAAATATAAGCCACAAGAAATAACTACAGACTCACAAAAAATAAATGAAGAAATTAAAGAATATAAAAATAATTTAAAAGATTTTAGTAAAATAGTTAGTGAAATTAGGAGTGAATAAATGTGGATAGAATAGTTTATTTATCAGAGTCTTCTAGTACTATTGGTAACAAGTTTTATAGTCAAGTACTAGATTATCTGAAGAAAAATGAATATGATAAAGTACTATACATTCTTCCAAATGGTGAGCTTATAAACCATCGCCGTAGAAGTTTTCTTAAAGATCTGCCTGTATCAAGGAAAGTTAACCTATATACATTTGATGATATAGCTAAACAATTTTCAACAGGATTTTCAAAAGTAATAGATGATGAGCTAAAATTTTTTATATTTAAAAAAATAATTAATGATTTAAAAACAAAAGGCAGATTTAAATATTACTCAAAAGTTCTAGAAAAAGAAGGATTTATTAAAAGTGTAATTGATATTGTATCTAGAATTAAGTCATCCTTAATAGCGCCAGATATATTTTTACAATCTATAGGTAAAGATTTAAAGTTTTTAGAAATAGCGTATATTTATAGAGAATATAATAAATATCTTTTAGATAATGATTTATATGATAGAGAGCAACTATATTTTGATGCTATAAGTAATATAAAAACAGGAAAAATAAACTTAGATTTAGATTCTATTTATATAGATGAATTTTATGACTTTAGGAATATTGAATGGGAAATAATTAGTCTTTTATCAAAATTAGATGTAAAAATATATATAAATATTCCTTTCATTATGTCTAGAGATTCAGAAAATCTTAATTTTACAATAAATAATTTAAAAAAATTGAATTTTACTTTTCACAAAGAAGTAGATATTGATAATGAGTTTAAAAAATTAGGTCATAACTTATTTGGAAATATTAATAATGATAAAAAGATAGAAGCACGAGTAAAAGTAGTAGAAGCTATAGATGAGCATGTTGAAGTAAAAAGAATATTTCAAGATATAAAACGTAAACTAGCTAAGGGAGTGAAAACAACTGATATATGTTTAAATATAATTGATGAGAAATATATAAAATATATAAACAAAGTATCTAAAGAGGAAAAGCTTTCTATTAGTATAGATCAAGAGGAAACTTTATTGGAACAAAAACTTTCTAAAGATTTATTAAGTTTAATTTCGATAGCTAGTAAAGAAAATTTTAAAAATAAGTTAATAAACAGATTGAACTCGGAGTATTTTAAAATTAATGGTATAGATAGTTTAGAAATATATAGCTATATTAAAAATTTACAATTTTCAAGCCTTGAGGAATTTAAAGAGAAACTTAATGATAGTAGAAATTTTAATTTGGAGAAAGACATATTAGATAGGATTTTTAAATTTATCAGCACCATAGAATTGGAAATAAATCAGTTAAATAGCTGTAATACTATGGCAGAGTACAGTGAGTATTTATTAAATAATTTGAGAAATTACGAAGTTTATAACAAAATATTAAAGCTATTAAACTCGGATCTAGAAAGTTTTAAATATAATATAAAAATATATAGAAGTATAAAGCTTATATTAGATGGTCTTAAAGAAGGATATTTTTCAAAAAATATTCTAAGTATTGATGATTATTTGTTATTATTCAAAAACTATTTAAAGAATACAAATATAACCATGTTCGAAGGAAAAGAAGATGCTATCAAGGTATTAAAACTTATAAATAATAGAGGATTTACTTTTAAATATAACTATATTTTAGGGCTGTCACAATCAAACTATCCAAATATAATAGATGACAATTTTATATTTAATGAAAGGAATCATAAAAGTCTTAAAAATATAGGTATAGAGTATAATAACTATGATGAAAAGTTAGACAGATCTATATTAAATATTGCAAACGTTATATCCTCTACTGAAAATGAATTAATCTTATCATACTCTAGTGGATATGAAGGTGAAATTGCATCATCTATAATAATTGATGAGATAATTTATTTGACTAAGAATATAACTAATATTTATTCTAGTATAGATACATTGGTAGGTTCAGATGTTGAAACTATTAGTTCTTCAGAAGATTATATTAAATATAAAATTATAAATAGAGAGGATAATTCAGTAAATCCAAACTTTTTAAGACTTTATAAAGAGAATATAGATGATATAAATGAAAAAATAAGTAAATTAATTTCTAGGAAACAAAACAATAGTATTTATAATGGATGCTTATCAGATACCTTTGTTGAAAAAGATATGGAAGAGTATCTTAAAAATAGAAGCTTATCTACAAGTTTTTTAGAAAGTTATAGTAGATGTAAATATAACTTTTTATTAGAGAGAATATTAAATATAAAGAGTGTTTATGAAGATTTCCCTGAATACGATTTCCTACTTATGGGAACTATATATCATAATGTTCTTTATAAATATTATGAATACTATCAAAATGAGATAAAGGAATATATCAATAATAGACAAGAGTTTAAAATTAATGGGACTGTCGATACTTTGTCTAAAATTATAGAAGAAGAATTACTAGCACTTGATTTGAGCTTAGATAAAAATATAAATAATCTTCTATATAGCAACATATTTAACAAATTAAAAAGCTTTATTAAATATGATATAGAACATAGTTATAAAGAAAAGCTATTTCCAAGTCAATTTGAAAAAGAATTTAGATTTAATCTAAAGTTAGAGGATAGGAGTTTAAACTTAATAGGAAAGATAGATAGAGTTGATTTTACTGAAGAAGGAAATGCGGTAGTAATAGACTATAAAACTAGCAAATCAAATAATTTAAAGGATATAAGGGATGGTATTTCTCTACAAATTCCTATTTATTTGATGGCAGTAAGAGATAACAATCCAGTAGCTGGAGTTTATGGTTTAATTAATAGTTCTAAATATAGTACTGCTATGGCACAACATAAAAAATCAATATTTGGAAACAGAAGAGGACCTAATGTTTTAGAAAGTGAAGATGAATGGAATCAAGTTTTAAATGAAACAGTAAAATATATATTTGAGCTTGTTGAGTCAATTAAGAAAGCTAACTTTGAAATAGACCCTAAATTATGTAGTGATTATTGTATTTATAAAGATATTTGTAGGTATAGGGAAGAGGTGAAGCTAATTGGTGAGTCCTAATAAAGAACAAAAATTAGCAATAGAGAATATAGATAATAACTTAGTAGTAAATGCTGGTGCAGGAACGGGTAAAACTATGGTTTTAGTAAATAGATATATAGAAATATTGAAAAGAGGTAATTTAAAAAATGGTGAAGAAGTAGAGTCAATAGTTGCTATAACTTTTACTAAAAAAGCTGCAGAGGAAATGATTGAGAGGATAAGAAAAAGTATTAGAGAACAAATAGATTCGTCAGAAAAATGGTCACGTATATATAGAGAGATGGATAAAGCTAAAATATCAACTATTCATAGCTTTTGTGGAGATATTATAAGAGAGAATACAATAGAATTGGGTTTAGATCCTACGTTTGAGATTTTAGATGAGATGACTTCTAATAAAATGTTAGAAGAGAGTATAAATATAGTTTTAAGTAAAAAAATAGATGAAGATAATGAATTTTTAAATATGCTTATAGATTTAGATATAAGATATTTATCAGAGCTTGTCAATGATTTAAAATCTACTTATACAAATATAAGGAATTCTACTAAAAGCTTGGAGGAAGTTTTAGTAGAGAATATAAAGTTAATTGAAACTTTTAATATAGATGAAGGAATTTTAAAAGAGATAGAAGATAGTTTTCTGTTATTAATGGAAAATGCCAGAAAAAATGCTAAGGTTAATAAACTAACAGAAGATGAGAATTGGGAAAGATTTGTAAATAGAGAAATTACAAGTAATGAAGAATTAATAAATATATTAAATTATTTATTAGACTTTACGGGCAGTTCAAAAAAATTAGAAGATGTAATTGTTAAAATAGAGGAACTTGTAATAGATGCTACCAAAATAATGGAGTCATATAATATAAGATATTATGAACTTATAATTGATATTTTAAAAGATATAGATGACTTATACACTGAAAAAAAGAGAGACTTAGCTGGATTAGACTATGATGATTTACAAATTTTAGTATATCAATTGCTTCAAAATCTTGAAATAAGAAAATTCTATCAAAATAAATTTAAATACATTATGGTTGATGAATTTCAAGATACTAATAAACTACAAAGAGATATTTTTTATATGCTAGCTAGTCGTGACAAACTTTTGGATAGAAATAATTTTTTCATAGTAGGAGATCCAAAACAGTCTATATATGGCTTTAGGGGTGGAGATTTAGATGTTTACTATGAGACAATTGAAGACATTAAAAAAACAGGTGGCCAATTAATAACTTTAAAGGAGAATTATAGAACAAGTGGGCCAATAATGGATTTTGTAAATACTTTATTTTCCAATATCATGTTAGAAAAATATGATCCCTTAAACTCTAATAAACCAGCATTACAAGTCGATCAGGTAGAATTATTAGAGAATCCAGATTTAGAAGTTCCACCTGGAGAGAATAAAAGTCAGTATCATAAATTATATGAGGCGGACTTAATTGCTAAAAGAATTTTAAATTTAGTAAAAAGTGGATATGACTATGGAGATATAGCTATACTATTTAGATCAGCAAATAGAAATAAAATATATGAGGAAGCTTTAAGGAATTATAATATTCCTCATTATAATTATTCAGGGGATGGATTTTATAAAAAACAAGAAATACTTGACTTAATTAATAGTTTAAAAGCTATATTAAATCCTAAGGATATTATATCTAATATTGGATTTTTAAGATCACCTATGATAGGGCTATCTGACTTAGAAATTTATAGTATATTAAAACATAAAGGAAGTATAAAAGATAGATTAGAAAGTTATAATGAAAAAGAAACTATATGCAGTGAAAAGATTAAGGAAATATTAAAATTATATGAGAGGTCATACTTAATAGGTAATGAAAAATCCTATTCAGATCTTTTAGGTTTTATAATAAGAGAGACTAATTATGCTAATTTTCTTTTATCTCAAGAAAATGGTAAGCAAATGTATTTAAATCTAGTAAAATTTTCAAAAATAATAGAAGACTACGATCAGGAATTTAAGGTAGATCAAATAGATTTAATCAGATATTTAGAAGATTTAAGCTTAAGAGAAGAAGAGGAGTTTCCTCTTATTGAAAGTGATATGAATAGAGTGCAAATAATGACAATACACAAGTCTAAAGGCTTGGAGTTCCCAATTGTAATTCTTCCTGAACTATCTAATAGGCCTGTAACTACTGGTTTTAAAATAGCTTATACTAAAGATATAGGATTAGCTATAGATATTGAAAATAAAAATGCTTTAGCTAAACTTTTAAAAGAACATATAAAAACAAAAGAAGAAAAAGAAGAAGAAAGAATTTTATATGTAGGAACGACAAGAGCAGAGGAAATGTTAATTTTGGGAATGCAAGGAAATAATTCAGGTTATAAGAAACTTTTAGTTGAGAACATAGAGGATTTAGATTTAAAAAATATTTCCACATTGACCGCTTCTAAAGAGGACCCAGATAATGACTTTGGTATTTATAAAGAAAGTCCAGATCTTACAGATGATATATATATTATAGAAGATAAGGAGTATGATTTAAATCCTATGGAATTTTTTAGTATTAGTAAGTATATGGATTTTAAAGATTGTAAAAGAAAATTTTACTATAATAATATATTGAAGTTAAAAGATAATTTGGATGATGAAAATCAGTTTAAGTCAGATAATTATTACTTTGAAGACACTTCTATGAACGCAATATTAAAAGGAGATATAGTTCATAAGTTTGCAGAATTATATAGAGAAGGTTACGATAAAGATAGTCTTCTTAGGAATGTAGTTGAGTCTTTTGGAGAAAATTATGAAGAGCTTAAGATTGAATTAGATTCATATATAGATAATTTTATAGACTTCTACAAGGAAGATAGGAAGATGCTAAGGGAGGAATTTTTCTCGTTATCTATAGGTGAGGGAATCTATACTGGAATAATAGATAGAATTGACATTTATGATGATTTTGTAGATATAGTTGATTATAAAACTAATAGAATTAAAGATAAAGATTCTTTAAATTTGATGTACCAAATATATGAAGATCAAATTTTATTTTATGTTTATGTGGTAGAAAAAATGTTTAGTAAACAAGTTAGAAAATCAGGACTTCTATTATTAGAAATTGGTGAGTATTTAAATATTGATTATAGTAAAGATAAGATAGACGAACTGATAATGAGACTAGTAGAATTTACAAAATATGTTAGAAGTACGGAGGATATAAAAGATTATCATAAAACAAAAAATTGTAAAGAGTATTGTGATTATTATAAGATTTGTAATAGAGAAAACCTATAGATTAAAATCTATAGGTTTTTAATAAGTTTAAATATTATATAAAAAAATATATGTTATACTTAAGTTTATAGAAAATAATTATGTAATAGGAAGGTAGAAAGATATCTATGAAAAAAAGAATAGTTTACATACTCTTATTTATAATATTATTAAGCTCTACAACTGTATTTTCAGAAAGTTTGGATCGAAATTTAGTAATCGTTATAGAAGAGTTATCTTTTAATGATATAGAAAAATTAGATATTAATGAATATATGGTAGGATTAGTAAATATTAAGACCAGAAAGCCTTATAATGATAAATCTTATTATTTAAGCTTATCACAAGGGAAAAAAACTAATAGAAAAGAAAAAAATATATCTTTATCAGATATAGCAGGTAAAGATAACATAGCTTATATTTCTAATAAAAATAAAAATATAAGATATATGTTAGGGGATCATGCTAAATATATAGGTAAATTAGAAAATATTAATAAATTAGATAAGTATTCCAAGTACAATAGCTTACTTGCAGTATATCTAGATAATGATGAAAAAGATATGATTAAAGAAATCATTAAATCTAATAGTTTTCAAAATATTTATATATTATCTAGAAATATAAGCTCTGAAAATAATATATATGTTAATAGATTTTTACTACCGATAGTAAAAATAGATAATAAAAATAGTGGAGTTTTAACTAGTAGGTCTACTAGAAGAGAAGGATTTGTTGCTATAGAAGATTTTTTAGCTGATTTTGCTGAAAGTAATGGAGCTTACAATGAAAAAAATTTCATAGGTAAACCTTTTAATAGTGTGGATTTTAAAGAAGATCCTTTAAAAGTTATAGACAAAATATATACAAAAAACACCAATTTACTTATAGTTGCCTATTTATGTCATGGTTTTTTTTACCTGTCTGTTGCTTTGATGTTTTTAGGACAGTATTATAAGAGTATAAGAAAAAAAGCTAAAGTTATATTCTTAGTAGCTATGAATAATATAATATCAAGCTTAGTTCTATCTTTATTTAATTTAAATAACATATATATTTATATTATTGTACTGTTTACTATGAGTTTAATTTTGTATGAGTTATCTATATATAATAAAAAACTATTAAATTTTTATATAATATTTTTATATGTATTATTGACATTTGGAAATATATTTGAAAAGTCCATAATTTATAACTCATATATAGGTTTTAATAACTTATTTTATGGAGCAAGATTTTATGGTCTTAATAATGGTGTAGCTGCAGTACTACTTGCTAGTAATATACTGACAATAGATATTATAGAAAAGTCGATGATAAATAAAAAGGTAAAGACTATACTAATAATATTTATACCATTATTAACATCTTTAAATTTATCAACTAAATATGGAGTTAATACCGGAGCCTTTATAAGCTCCTTAGTTAGCTTATTTACTGTATATTATTATTATTTGTTAGATAGTAAATTTAGTATTAATTTTTTAGTCTTATCAATAATAATAGCTTTATTACTATTTACATTAAATATATATCTTGATTATAAGGCTGGAGATGGAACTCATGCTACCTTAATTATATCTAGGACAATAGATAATGGATTAGGTGAACTGTATGATATGGCAAAATTTAAATTAAAAGAATTAATAAAATTAACAATAATGCCTCCTTTTTCAATAGTAATATTTTTTCAAATCTTATATATAAAAAATAATGTATTTTCATATAACAAGCTAATAAAAACTTTGATATTAGTATCTTTATTTGGATATATAATCAATGACACCGGTAATATATTACTAATATATATGTTATCTTATTTAATGTTTAATATTTCTTATGTTGATAAACAATATATTTTTTAATTAATTTAATTATGAGGAGGAGTAATTTTGCTTAAAAGATTTATTTCATATTATAAGCCACATAGGAGGCTTTTTTATATTGATATGTTTTTTGCTTTATTAATATCAGTATTTGATTTAATATTTCCTATATTTAGTAGAAGTATGATTAATAATATAATACCTAATGGAAGAATGGATTTACTAGTAAAATGGTCTGTTGTAATGATATTTTTATTCATATTAAGATACATTAGTGTTTATATAGTAGCTTATTGGGGACATTTGCTTGGTGTTAGGATTGAACATGATATGAGACAAGATCTTTTTACACACCTTCAAAGTTTACCATTGAGTTTTTATGATGATAATGAGACAGGTCATATTATGTCTAGAATAGTAAATGATCTTAGAGATATTACAGAGCTAGCCCATCATGGTCCTGAAGATATATTTATATCTTTCATAATGTTAGTTGGATCTTTTTTCTTATTAATGAGAATAGAATGGAGACTAACCTTAATAGTATATTCTTTTATACCAATAATAATATTTTTTGTTGCTAGAAGAAGAAAGAAAATGATGGAGGCCTTTAGTTCTATAAGGGTGAAAATGGCAGATATTAATTCTCAGTTAGAAAATAGTATCTCTGGTATAAGAGTGTCTAAATCTTTTACTAATGAAGATTATGAAGTGGAGAAATTCTCAGAGGGTAATCAAGAATTTTCAGAAGCTAGGAGAAAAACTTACAAGGTAATGGCGGAGTTTGCTTCTGGAATTGGAATTATGTCTAGTTTTTTAAATCTGTTAGTTATTAGTTTAGGTGGGTATTTTGTTTATAAGGATATTATTCATATTGGTGATTTGTTTGCTTATACATTGTATGTCAATTTTTTCATGCAACCTATAAAGAGATTAGTAGATTTTGCAGAACAATATCAAGAAGGTATGGCGGGTTTTAGAAGATTTATAGAGATAATGGATATTAAATCAGATATTTTAGAGAAGGAAAATCCGATTAAACTTGAGAATGTTCAAGGTGATATTAAGTTTGAAAATGTTTCTTTCAAATATAAAGATGGAGAAGATTTAGTTTTAAATAACTTAAGTTTGGACATTAAGCCTGGACAAACTGCAGCTTTAGTAGGACCATCAGGCGCTGGTAAAAGTACTTTATGTCACTTGCTACCAAGGTTTTATGAAATAGAATCTGGTAAAATATATGTAGATGGGTATGATATTAGAGATCTAGAAATTAAAAACTTAAGGGAAAAAATAGGTATAGTCCAACAGGATGTATTTTTATTTACAGGAACTATAAAAGAAAATATATTATATGGAAAAATGAATGCAAGTGATGATGAAATAGTAAGAGCAGCAAAAAGGGCTAGTATACACGATTATATAATGAGCTTACCAAATGGTTATAATACTCATATTGGAGAGAAGGGGGTTAAACTATCTGGAGGACAGAAGCAAAGGATTTCTATAGCTAGGGTTTTTCTGAAAAATCCTCCTATTTTAATTTTAGATGAAGCTACTTCTGCATTAGATAATGAGACAGAAATAGCTATACAAAAATCTCTAGATGATTTATCGAAGGATAGAACCACCTTAATAATAGCTCATAGATTATCTACTATAAAGAATGCGGATAAAATATATGTTCTAACCTCAGAAGGTTTAAAAGAAGAAGGTAGTCATGAAGAGTTATTAAGTAAAGATGGTATATATGCTAAGCTTTATGAAAGTCAGTTTAGATCTATAGATTAGATTGTATGTTTTTTGTAACTTTATTTATAATCTAAACTGTTAATATATAAGTATAATCAAAGGGGGTATAAGGATGAGCAGAAATGAGAGAGACAAAATTATAAAGTTAAGAAGGTTGGCTTTATTACTAGGAATTATTATAGTAGTTTTTTTAGGTTTTTCACTAAGAGCTAAATATTTAAGTTCTTCATTTGACAAAAGTACACTTATGACTGTAGCAGATAGAGATGAGACTGTTACTGTACTTAAAAGTCCTATAATTGATAATATTGACAGCAGCATAGAAAAGATAGAAGAAGAAGAAAAAAAACAAGAGCTTGAAAAACTTAGAGAGGAAATTAGAGTTCAAAAAGAAATTGAAAGAAAGAAAAAGGAAGAGGAGTTTTTAACATCTGATAAAAGAAAAATAGCTTATTTAACTTTTGATGATGGTCCTTCTAAAAAATCAACACCAGCAATTTTAGATATTCTTAAAGCACATGATGTTAAGGCTACATTTTTCATACTAGGTAGAATGGCAGATACAAATCCTGAGATTCTGCAAAGAGTCCATAGAGAAGGACATGCTATAGGACATCATTCATATGGCCATGATTATAAATATCTTTATTCAAGTCCTGATAACTTTATGGCAGATATAAATAAAACAGCTCAGGCTTTTAAAAGGATATTAGGAGAAGATTTTGAAACGGATTTATTGAGATTTCCAGGTGGAGAATTTGGTAAAAAGAAAAATCAATATGCAGATATAGCAAGAGAATATGGATATAAAAGTTTTAACTGGAATGCTTTAAATGGTGATGCTGAGGGTCATAACTTATCAGCTGCACATTTATTAAACAGATTAAAAAGTACTGTTGGAGGACAAAGGAAGGTTGTTATTTTAATGCATGATACAGATGCTAAAAGAACAACAGTTGACTCCTTATCAGATTCTATACAGTATTTAAAAGACAATGGTTATGAATTTAAAACTTTGTATGAATATTTAGAGTAGGTAGATAATATGAGAAATATTTTAGTAGTAGAAGATGAAAAATCCATAAGGAAGTTTATAAAAATAAATTTAGAAAGAGAAGGATTTAACGTTATAGAGTCGTCAACAGGAGAAGATGCTATTGAGATATATGATAATGAAAATATAGATTTAGTTGTATTAGACCTTATGTTACCAGGAATTGGTGGCTATAAGGTCTGTAAGCTTTTAAGGGATAAAGGAGATAGGTTAGGCATAATAATGCTTACAGCTAAGAGTCAAGACATTGATAAGATAAAAGGATTAGAATATGGGGCTGATGATTATATGACAAAACCTTTTAATCCAAAAGAGCTGGTATTAAGGGTTGAGTCATTATTAAGAAGAATTCCTGAAAGAAAAAATAAGATTTTAACTTTTCCACCTTTTAGCATTGATGGATATTCTAAAACTTTTTCTAAGAATAATGAAATTATTAATTTAACACCTACAGAATATAAATTAATGAAATTATTTTTAGAAAATCCTAAAAGAGCCTTTACAAGAGATGAACTTTTAGATTTGGTTTGGGGATACGAATATGTAGGAGATACTAAAATTGTTGATGTAAATATAAGAAGATTAAGGTCAAAAATAGAAGATCATCCTAGTAAGCCAGAATATATAAAAACTGTTTGGGGAATAGGTTATAAGTGGAGCTAAGGTAGGGTGTTATGAGATATAGTATAAAGTCAAGACTAGTAAAAAATTTTATGTTAATAATAATAATAACAGTACTAATATTGGATTTTTTTCTTATTAGTGGTATAAGGCATTATTATTATAGAAATATTGAAGAGTTATTAGATAATCAATTAAAGTTTTCAATAGACTATCTAGAAAAATATTTAGAGGTATCAAACTTATCAGATATAATCATAGATGATATAGACCTTTTTTGGAATCAAACAACAGCACAAATACAAGTTTTTAATTTAAATGGAGATAAACTTTTGGATTCTGTTGGAGAAAATAGTGAAAATACACAATTAACCAGTGATTTAAAAAAAGCACAATCAGGAGAAAAGGGAGTTTGGATAGGTCATACAGATTATTATAATGGTGAAGTTATGAGGATATCTAGACCAATAATTTCAAAGGGAAAGATAGTTGGTATCCTAAGGTTTACAAGTTCTATGCAGGCTACTAAAAACCTGATAAATAATCTAGCCTTGATATTAATATCTCTTGGTGGAATAGTTATTTTAATTTCAGGAATTGTAGCTTATTTTTTAGCTAATAGTATAGTTAGACCGTTAGAGAGAGTAACAGAGGCAGCTGAAAAAATGGCGGATGGACAATTAGATATTAGAAGTGATGTAAGCTTAGATGATGAAATAGGCAAGCTTTCAGATACTATAAATTACATGGCTGAGGAGATATTAAAAAAAGAAGCCTTAAAGACAGAGTTTATATCTTCTATATCTCATGAACTTAAGACACCCCTTACATCTATTAAAGGATGGGCTATAACTCTCCAGGATGATAGTATGGATAAAGATATAATACTAGAGGGTCTAGGTATTATAGAAGAAGAAAGCGATCGATTATCAGATATGTTAGAAGAACTTTTAGATTTTTCAAGATTTGTATCAGGGGATATTTCATTAAGAAAAAATAAGTTTAATGTAGATGAAGTATTAAAAAATATATATAGGCAATTAAGTCCTATTGCTAAATTGCAAGGTATCAATTTAATATTAGAAAAAAAAATGGATTTAGGATACTTGATTGGTGATAAGGATAGGCTAAAGCAAGTCTTATTAAATTTATTAGATAATGCATTTAAGTTTTCATCAGATGGATCAGATGTAACTTTACAAAGCTATTTGAAAGATGAGAATTTGATAATAAAGGTTATAGATAATGGTAGTGGTATAGCTGATGATGAGCTACCTAATGTTAAAGAAAAATTTTACAAAGGAACTAGTAGTAAATCTCATACTGGAATAGGTTTATCTATATGTGATGAAATTGTAAGTTTACATAGAGGTAAACTGTATATTAAATCAGAATTAGGAAAAGGAACTATAGTTACAGTTATTTTACCAAGGGGAGATTGTGAATGAAAAAACTAAGTTTGATTATGATTATACTAATAGTTATTTTCATATCCTCTTGTGATTTTTACTATCAAGGAGGCCTAGATTACATAGAAGAGCCTAAAAGTAAAATGAATTTCTTAAACGGTAGATGGAAGATTGATGAGAATAGATCTAAAATTAAAGAACCAAATAATATTATGAATGTTTATTTTAAGGAGAACTTAGTCTTTTTAAGTAAGGATATATATAGTGAAAAGGCTAGATATCAATTTAAAAAAGTTGATACAAGAGATTATCTGATGTATAAGCACCGAGTAAGTCCTGAATTTTTAGATATAGAAACTGATGATTTAAATATTATAAATATTTATGAAGGAGAAGAGTTTCTTAAGGAGTTAATTATTGTAGATAACTCAGCAATAATTATAAAAAAAGATGGAAATTTTTTATATTTTAAGAAGGATAAAGAAGGCATTAAAAGTTATGAAATTGCTCAACTTATTTCAAATAGTAGAAGAGAGAAAGACACTTTATCTACTAAAGAATCAGGGAATACTGGTTTTCTTTTAGGATTAAAAAGAAGGTCTGAAAATAATAGGTGGCTTTATAGGACCTTATATATCAATATAAATAATATGGACGATATTGAAGTTTTTTCAAGGGATAACATATTATTACCTAGAAGAGATGGTTTCTATAATATAAGTGTTAAACATGAAAAACTATTTGACCATATTTATATAAACTCCTTAGATAATGAGGAATATAAAAAAGAGTATAAAACAAATGATTTTAAGAATATTTTATATGTAGGTAATGACTATATATCTCTTCAAAAGTTAAATGATGGAAGTCAAAAATTAAGAGTTATGCCTATAGACTACTTAGAAGATAATAAGTATATAGACTTAAAGGATATATTAGAAGATAAAACATTTGAAAGAATTGAATATGATATTAAAAATAATGAGGATAAGAATATAAGTAAAAAATTTGATAGTAGTAATTTTGGACTCAGAAGAAGGAGGGGTTATTGGAGTTTATATTCAGAGGTAGAGGCTGGTGAATCTTATAAAAGTTTTAATATTAGAGCTTTAACGCCTAAATCAATAGTAAATTATGATGATCTTCCTCTGATATGGGAATCTATAGAGTCTCAGATTCCTAGGGCAGAAGATGCTTTTATATCACCTGATGGTGATTTTATAGTCACTTATGAAGTAGATAACTTATCAGTATATGCAATAAGAGATGGAAAAATTTTAAAAGAAAGATTATTTAAGTATAAAATATCTCCTGAAGAAAGAGTAATAATGTCAGAATGGGCTACTAGTTTGTATTCGAAGATATGGAGAGAATATTTTTAGGTTTTCTTTTATTAAAAATAGAGGTGTAAAATGTGTGAAGTAAGTATTATTTTAAAATTGGATAAGAATAAAGGTGGAGATAACATATTCTTAGAAAGCTATAGAATATTTAAACACTTAGAAAATTATATAAAAAAAAATATAGATAAATTTCAAGATAGGAATATGATTAAATCTTTATCAGAAAAATCTAGTGAATTTATTATGGAAGACTTATTAAAGTATAATCAGTATATATATGTAGATGAAGAAAGTAGAGAGAGATTAAAAAACTTTTTTATAAATGAGTATAAAAGTATAGTTAAGGGTAATAGTAATTTTGTTGAGATGGAAAATAGACTAAAAGAGTTATTGCTTGAAAATTATGAAGTAAGACTATTAGATAGTAGAAGTGCTAAATTTAGAAATATACCCTGTTCGCAATATAGTGCTAAAAAACAGATTGAAGTATTAAATATAAATATAGATAAGCTAGGTGGAAAAATTATAGATCTAGGTTGTGGAAAAGATGCGAACTTAGTTAAGTACTTAAGATCTCACAATCTAGAAGCTTTTGGCATAGATAGATACAAATTTAAAGATCCTTATTTAGAGAATATATCATGGTTGGATTTTAATTTTAAAAATAATTATTATGGTGGGATAATAGCACACATGTCTTTTTCTAATCATTTTAAAAGAGAGTTTTTAAAATCAGGTAATCTTTTAAATGAATATAAATATAAGTATTTGGAGATTTTAAAATCTCTTAAAAAAAATGCTAGCTTTTATTATTCTCCATCCTTAAGTTTTATGGAAGATAAAATAGATTTAAATAATTATAGTATTGAATATAATGATCTATATAATGGAATGAAATCAGTAAAGATAAAGAAACTCTTGTAAAGTCTAACTCTAAGCAGTACAATTGGAGTATAGAAGATCATAATTTTATTCGATAATTTTATTCTATGTTCTTAGTAAGGAGAGTGCTAATATGGAAAATAAAAAAAAGTTCGATCAAGAATATATTTTACTAGAGGAAATGTACTCAGATCCATTTTTCCCAGATGATCTTGTTGATAAGATTAGGGATTTAATCATAGACTTTATAAAATTAGTTGAAAATGGAGAAAGGTCTAAGGACATATTACAGAGAAAATTAGATGAGATGACAGAAGCTATAAATGATTTAGAAGAAGAATTTTTTAAATATAATAGTGAGATAGATGATTTAGCAAGAGAGTCTATAGCAGTGAGCTTACTTCATGTTTTATCTTGGTTTAATATTAAGATAGATATAGAAGATGCTCTTAGAATGAGAAATTGGTAATATGCTAACATATGTTAGCATATTTTTTTTGGGAGGTGTTTTATGGAATTGATAATATTAAAATTTACGTTACTAACAATAATAAGCAGTACTGTAAGTACTTTGAGAAGTATGTTTCTAGCAAGGAAACAGTTTAGAGCTAATTATATAGCTACTTTTATAGATGCTATGATTTTTGCAACTATAATGAAAAAAATATCATCAGGGGATGGTTTTATATTTGCCCTAGCATATGCAGTGGGTAGAACTTTAGGAGCCTACCTTGGTCATAAACTAGAGGCTAAAATGGCCTTGGGTATAATACAAATAGATATATCATTAAATCATTTTGATAGGATGGTTTTAATAGCAGATAGACTAAGGGATTTGGGTTACTCAGTAGAAACTAGTTCGGTATTTGGATATGGAGGTAAAAAAAGATATAAAATATCTATTACTATATCAAGAAGTGAACTAAAAAATCTTAAAAAAGTTTTAAAGGAATATGGATACGATGATCCAACCTTTATAGTAAAAGATGTTTCTAATGTAGCTGGAAAAATTACTGTATCTTCTGATTAAAAAGGGACTGGCTAAGCCAGTCCTTAAATTATTTCTCCTTTTGATCCACGATTTCTTTTCTTTTTATTACTTTCATTTTCTAATAAAACTTTAACTACATAATCATTTTGGTTAAGGTTAATTCCTTTAACCCCTAAAGTTAAACGTTTTTGATTTGAAACTTCATCTAATAAAAACCTTATTTTTCTTTTGTTTTTAGTGGTCATAACTACTTCTTCTTCATCATCTATATAATCTACGAATATTAATTCGTCATCATCTCTTACTTTGGTTGCTATTATTTGTCTTCTGATTGTTTTAAATTCATCTGAATCAACCTTTTTAATATAGCCATGTTTTGTTGCAAAAACAAGCTCTTTTCCTTTTAATTGTTTTTCACTAGCAACTAGAAGGGGAATTAATGAGTTATCCAAAGGAGTTCCTCTATCAGAAACTTTACTGATAGGAAGATCCTCTAACTTTATTTGATAGAAATTTGTATCTTGAGCAAATATCCAAAGATTTTCATTACTTCTTAATTTAATTATATGTTTATATGTTTTTAATGTATCTTCGCTAGTTCTAGAATAACTCATAGAATCTATTATCTTAATGTAGTTAAACCTATCTATAAGTGCATAGACATCTTCTACAACTTCTTTTTGAACATATACATCATCTTCATCAATTTGTTTTATCTTTGTTCTTCTAGACCTTTTAAAGTCCTTAGAAATTTGTTCTAAGTCTTCAGATATTATAGATTTTAGAATAGATTCTTCAGATAAAATTTGTTCAATTGTTTTAATAGCATTATTAATTTCATTTAGCTCTGACTTTATTTTCTCTAATTCTAACCCAACTAATCTTTGAAGTTGCATTTTAAGAATGGATTCAGCTTGTTTTTCACTAAATTTTAGTTTTTTAGCTGAGTTCTTAGAGGATTTATTTTTAAAAGATATATTTTCAACATTTCCTGAAACTAGGCAAGCCATAACATCTTGTTTATTTTTTGAGCCCCTTATTATTTCGATAATTAAATCTATAATGTCATATGCTTTAACTAGTCCTTCCTTAATCTCCCTATCATGTATAAGTTTTTTAAGATCAAATTCATACTCTTTGATATATAAACCTTTTAAAAACTCCATATATTTACCAATCATTTCTTTTAAAGAAAGCACCATAGGTCTATTATCCACTATAGATAGCATATTTACAGTTACAGTATCTTCAAGTCTACTAATTTGAAAAAGTTTTGATTTTAAATTCTCAATACTAACTCCTCTTTTAACCTCTAAAACAATCCTTGTTCCTTGGCTACTAGATTCATCTCTAATATCAGAAACTTCATCTAATTTTCTATCATTAAAAAGGCTGATTAAATCTTCTAAAAGCCTAGTTTTATTTCCTGAAAAAGTATAAGGGATATCTTCAATTATTAAGTTTCTTCTTCCAGATTTTAAATCTTCAGTTTTAAACTTAGCTCTTAATCTGATTCTTCCAGATCCTTTTTCATAAATAGTTTTTAAATCTTTTTTATTTATAATTTCTCCACCTGTAGGAAAATCAGGACCTTTTATATACTTTAATAAGCCTGAGGTAGTTATATTTTCATCTTTTAAATATGCTTGACAGGCTTTATTAACCTCGTTTAAATTATGTGGTGGTATATTAGTTGACATACCAACAGCAATACCTGTAGAACCATTTACTAAAAGATTGAAAAATTTAGCAGGCAGGACTTCAGGTTCTTTATTGGAATTATCAAAGTTATCTTTATAGTCAATTATATTTTTATCAAGTCCTGTAAGTAACTTCATTGATAGTGGTTGTAGTCTAGCTTCAGTATAACGCATAGCAGCTGCACTATCACCATCTATAGAACCAAAATTCCCCTGACCTTCAACTAGAGGGTAATTAGTGTTGAAATCTTGCGCTAATCTAACCATAGCTTCATATACTGATGAGTCACCATGAGGATGATACTTACCCAATACATCACCAATAATCCTAGCTGATTTTTTATATGGTTTTTCCGGTACAAGATTAAGATCTCTCATAGCATAAAGGATTCTACGA
Source organism: Tissierellales bacterium (assembly GCA_030146915.1). Classification (GTDB taxonomy): domain Bacteria; phylum Bacillota; class Clostridia; order Tissierellales; family Tissierellaceae; genus JASLAT01. The sequence goes on along the minus strand of JASLAT010000004.1, from coordinate 18,849 downwards.
TGTACAGGTTTTAATCCATCTCTTAAATCAGGTATAGCTCTTTGGACTATTACACTCATTGCATAATCTATATATGATTGTTCCATTTCGTCTTTGTAATCTACTTTAATTATATTATCTTGCAAAAAATCATCTCCTACTACTTATTAATTATAGCCTTATCAATTATACCACCAAAATTTTAAAAAGTTCAAATTATATATAAAATATGTTATTATAGTAGACTGAAATAATTTAAATTTTGAATAAAAGTTAATTAACTGTTATGATTTATTATGATATATAACATTGAGAGGAGATTTTATGAAGTATAATGCGGATGAAATAAAAATACTAGAAGGTTTAGAAGCCGTTAGACTGAGACCAGGAATGTACATAGGTAGTACAGGCTCTAGAGGATTACATCATTTAGTTAATGAAATAGTAGATAATGGAGTAGATGAGCACTTAGCAGGATATTGTAATAGAATAGAAGTAAGACTTGAGAAAGATGGTTCTGTTACAGTAGAGGATAATGGTAGGGGTATACCAGTAGATAAACATAGTTCGGGACAATCTGCCTTAAGAGTAATATTAACAACTTTACATGCTGGTGGTAAATTTGATACTGGCTCTGGAAAGATCTCAGGAGGCCTGCATGGGGTAGGAGCAGCTGTTGTAAATGCTCTTTCAAGCAAATTTACAGCTGAGGTGTTTAGAGATGGAAAAAGATATATAGATGAATATGAATTAGGAAAACCAGTAAAAAAGCTAACTAAAGGAGAACTTAATGCTAGCGGGAACACAAATAAAAGAGGGACTAAGATTAATTTTATGCCTGATGGAGAAATATTTGAAGATATTGTATTCAAAGGCGATATTATAAAAAGAAGATTAAAAGAGTTATCCTATTTAAATAAGGATTTAACACTTATATTTAAAGATATGAGAAATGATGAAGAAATAGAATATAAAACAAATGATGGACTTATATCTTTTATGAAGGACTTAAATCAAGATAAGAAACCTATAACAGATATTATTTATCTTAAGGGAGAGAAGGATGGAACAAGTGTTGAAGTGGCAATCCAGTACATTAAAGAGAATACTGAGAATGTTTTATCTTTTTGTAATAATATAAATACTCATGAGGGTGGAAGTCATGTTAGTGGTTTTAGAAGTTCTCTAACAAGAACTATTAATCAGTATGCAAGGGAATTAAATCAATTAAAAGAAAAGGATAAAAACTTTGAGGGAAAGGACATTAGAAATGGATTAGTAGCAATAATATCTATTAGATATCCTAATCCGGAGTTTGAAGGTCAAACAAAGACAAAGCTTGGAAATCCAGAAGCAAGAGGTATAGTTGATGAAATTACTAGTATGCAAAGTCAATTTTATTTTGATAGGAATATAAATACACTTAATAAAATAATAGAAAATGCCTTAGAAGCTAGAAAATTAAGAAAAGCAGAAGAGAAAGTAAGAAATAATTTCATGAATTCTAGTAATAGATTAACTATAAATAAAAAGCTTGCTTCTTGTAAAACAAGAAACCCAAAAAAAGCAGAACTGTTTATAGTTGAGGGTGATTCTGCTGGTGGAAGTGCGAAGCAAGGTAGGGATAGGAATTATCAAGCAATTTTACCATTAAAAGGTAAAATATTAAATGTTGAGAGACAATCCCTAAATAGGATTTTAGACAATGTAGAGATAGCTACTCTTATATCAGCATTGGGAACTAGTATAGGTTCTGATTTTGACATAAGTAAGTTAAAATATAATAAAATAATTATAATGACGGATGCTGATATAGATGGTTCTCATATAAATACTTTGCTTTTAACTTTCTTTTATAGATATATGAGAGAGTTAATAGATTCTGGACATATATATATTGCTCAACCTCCCCTTTATAAGGTTACTAAAGGAAAAAAAGAAGAATATATTTATAATGATAGGGAATTAGAAAAGTATTTAGATACAAACACCGTTGATCATATACAAAGGTATAAAGGATTAGGTGAAATGGGCCAAGATCAATTATGGGAAACAACAATGGATCCTAAGACAAGAGTTTTAAAACAAATTACCATTGATAGCTTTAAAGAAGCAGATCATGTTACGAGTAAATTAATGGGATCAACAGTAGCACCTAGAAGAGAGTTTATCTATGAAAAAGCCCTAGATGCAGAAATAGATATATAAGAAGGTATGTTAACATACCTTCTTATTTTTTATTAAATAAACTTAAAAATTTTGATGATAAAAACCAAGATAAGGCTAAGGAGCCTAGTGTTACTAGAGCTAGGATAACCCTGAATAATAAGTTTGAAATAAAAACTTTACTAATAGCAAGAAATAAATATGCTAAAAAAAACCTATTTAACTTATCAATAATAAGAAATAAGATTAAACTTAAAATTAACTTACCAATTAAAATTATAAAATCACCTACTTAATATTATATTTACTAAAAAGTTCACCAATCAAAGTTCCTGCAGTCTTTTTATTTAGTTTAGATAGATCTATATTTAAATTATTTTGACTGGCTAGTTGCTTAAGTGTTTCTATTTGTTTAGGAGTAGGTGGTTGAGGTTCACTCTCTATATTATTAACCTTATTTTCTGGCATTGATAATTCCTCATATGCAGTCATACCTATATTAGTTAGGTCTCTAAGTGCCCTAGCTTTTGCTCTTGTAGATGCCATACGTATTATATGTGGTATAAGACTACTTGCAACAGAACTAGGTGATGCATCTCCTATATCAGTAAAACTAGAATCTTTAGTTCTTGCTGTAGCCATACATACTGCAGTCATGTTATTCTCTCTAGATGGAACTTGTAAAAGCTGTACATCTATAGATAACAAGCCATTTTGATGTGCTAAATCTAATAAACCTTCATAGGTAACAAAAGATTTGCCCTGAAGATCGATTATAAATTTTTCATTAATAGTATTCAAAAAAACAACTCCTTATATCTCTATAGTTAAGTAACTTTCAATTAGTTTTACAGTATTAGAAATAGCATCTACATGAGTCCTTTCAGTACTATGAGAAGCATCAACTCCAGGTCCAATTAAACCTACAGGGAATTCAAATCCAGCTCTAAGTGCTGCTGATCCATCTGAGCCATAGAAGGGATATATATCAACGGAATATTCTATTTCCTTCTCTTTACATAAATTAATAAGTTTTTTTCTTAACTCGTAATCGTATGGGCCAGAACTATCTTTTGCACATATACTAGTAATAAACTCACTAGAGGTTTGACCTTGTCCTGGTGCAGCCATGTCTACTGCTATAAATTCATCGGTATTCTTAGGTATGCCTGTAGCAGCACCATGTCCTACTTCTTCATAATTAGATATAAAAATATGTGTTTTATATAGTGGTTTTAATTTTTTATTTACCATATTTTTAATAGCAGTCATTATAGATACTACTCCTGCCTTGTCATCTAAGTGTCTTGATTTTATAAATCCAGACTTTGTTACTTCAAACTTAGGATTAAAGCTTACAAAGTCTCCTACATTTATACCCAAAGCTAGAACATCATCACAAGATGATACTTTTTCATCTAGTCTAATTTCAATAGTGCTTTCTGATCTTTCTCTAGTATTATGTTCGTTACCATGAACATGTACTGATGAATAGTCTAATAAAACTGTACCAGTATAAATATCACCCTCTATAGTTTCAATCTTAACATACTCACCTTCAATACTATTCCAAGAGTAACCACCGATTTGACTTATTTTTAACCTTCCATTTGATTTGATTTCTTTTACCATAGCTCCTAGAGTATCTACATGGGCTGAAAGAGTAACTTCTTTACTATTATTCTTACCATCCATGCTGGCCAATAGGGCACCTTTTTTATTGATGTGAACTTTTAGGCCTAAGTTTTCAAACTCTTCCCTTAAAAATAAAATAGCCTTGCTAGTATTACCACTAGGACTAGCTATATTTACTAGTTTTTCCAGTTTATTTAAAAAATAATCCATTTAATCAACCTCCCATTTATATGATATAATAAATATTTGAAATAATACAATAGATTTATAGTATAATAGTATTAATAAGGATAAATCAGGAGTGATATAGATGAAAGAGACCAGCGCAGGAGGTGTGGTTGTCTTTGGTAATGCAATCTTACTTTTAAGGAAATTTAATGGAGATTGGGTATTACCAAAAGGTCGAGTGGAGGCAGGCGAAAGCCTAATGCAAACAGCCTTAAGAGAAGTAGAAGAAGAGTCGGGTAGTAGAGGTAAAATTATAGATTATATAGGTAAGGCTGAGTATAGTTATAAAAATTATAAATATAATAAGAGAGTAGATAAAACAGTACATTGGTATTTAATGGTTACAAACTCTATGGAAACAGTACCACAAAAAAGTGAGGGCTTTATAGAGGTTGTATTCGTCCATAAAGATAGAGCAGGAGAATTACTCAGGTATGATGATGAAAGACAAATCATAGAAAAAGCTTTAAAGATGATGAAAGAAAGTTAATCGAGGTGGTAGTATGACCTTTTCAGGTAAAACGAAAAATGAATTATCAAGAATGGAACTTAAAAATAAATGCTGTGCTATAGCAGAGTTATCTGCAATAGTTAGAATGAATGGTAGTATTCAGCTTTCTGGCACGCAACAAATAAATGTAAGTTTTTCAACAGAAAATGCTGCTATAGCTAGGAGAATTTTTTCAATCTTAAAGCTTTTATATGAGGCTGATATACAAGTTAGAGTAAGAAGAAATACCAAGCTTAAGAAAAATAATAATTATCTTATTGTTGTAAATGACAGGTTAATTTCTAAAAGAATAATTGAAGATGTAGGTTTTTTAGATGATAAGTCTAGTATATTTAGTCCTAATTATTCAATTCCTAAGCATATGATAGATAATAGGTGCTGTAGAAGATCTTATATAAGAGGAGCTTTTTTAGGAGGAGGATCTATTAGTAATCCAGAGAAAACTTACCATATAGAATTTGTAACAGATAGCCAAATTCATGCTGAAGATTTATCAAACCTTATAAATAGTTTTAATCTAGAGTCTAAAATTGTTTTAAGAAAGGATAATTATGTAATATATCTAAAAGAAGCTAATCAGATTTCTGACCTTTTAAATATAATAGGAGCCCATCAGGCTCTTTTAAAAATGGAAGATATTAGAATCTTAAAAGATATTAGAAATAATATAAATAGATTAGTAAATTGTGAAACAGCCAATCTTAGTAAGACAATAGATGCAGCTGTAAGGCAACTAGAAAATATTTTATATATTGATGAAAAGATAGGAATTAATAAATTACCAAATAAGTTAAGGGAAGTAGCCGAATTAAGGATAGAAAACCAAGACTTAAGTCTTAAGGAAATTGGGGAACTTATGAATCCACCTGTTGGTAAATCTGGTGTTAATCATAGATTTAGGAAGATAGATAAGATTGCAGATGATTTAAAAGAAGGAAAAGATTTAAACTTATAAATAATCTTTCTTAGGGAAGATTATTTTATTATTTTATTGGAGTTGATTGTTTGAATAAGTATAATTTTACACACCTACATGTCCATACAGAATATAGTTTGTTGGATGGTTCAATAAAAATTTCTGAAATGATGGATAGAGTAAAAGAGCTTAATATGAACTCAATAGCTATAACAGATCATGGCTCTATGTTTGGAGTTGTAGAATTCTATAAAGAAGCTAAAGCACATGGAGTTAAACCTATATTAGGATCAGAGGTTTATGTTGCTATTAATAATTATAGGGACAGGGAGCCAAAGGATAAACACCAATACCATTTAATACTATTAGCAGAAAACAATACCGGTTATAAAAACTTGATGAAGTTAGTATCAGAAGCTTATGTAAATGGTTTTTACTATAGACCAAGGATTGATAAAGAGCTTTTAAGAAAATATAGTGAAGGGCTAATAGGGTTATCAGCTTGTTTAAGTGGTGAGGTCCCTAGGCATTTATTAAATAATGACTATGAAGGAGCAAAAAAAAGAGCCTTAGAGTATCAGGAAATATTAGGTGAGGGAAACTTTTTTTTAGAATTACAAGATTATGGATTAAGGGATCAAAAAATAGTTAATCAGGGTCTAGTTCAAATATCAAAGGAAACAAACATTCCATTAGTTGCCACAAATGATATCCATTATTTGAAAAAAGAAGATGCTAAAGTACATGATGTTTTATTATGTATCCAAACAGGTGCTAGTGTAGATCAGGAAAATAGAATGAAGTTTCCAGCTGAAGAGTTTTACCTAAAGTCACCAAAAGAAATGGAAAGTATATTTAGTGAGTATCCTGAAGCTTTAAAAAATACAGGTATTATTGCGAATAGATGTAATGTAGAATTAGATTTTAATACCTTACATTTACCTGAATATAAGGTTCCTGAAGGCTATGATAATGAAAGCTATTTAAAGTATCTAACATTAAAAGGACTTAAAGAACGTTATGGTTCTTTAAGTGAGGAAATATTATCTAGATTTGAGTTTGAATTTAATACTATAGTTAATATGGGATATGTAGATTACTTCTTAATAGTATGGGACTTTATAAGGTTTGCTAAAGAAAAAGGTATAATAGTTGGTCCGGGAAGAGGTTCTGCAGCTGGTAGCTTAATATCGTATGGTTTAGGAATAATAGATATAGATCCAATAGAACATGGATTAATATTTGAAAGGTTTTTAAATCCAGAGAGAGTATCCATGCCAGATATAGATATAGACTTTTGTTATGAAAGAAGAGAAGAAGTTATTGACTATGTTATAGAGAAGTATGGTAGTGATAGGGTAGCTCAAATAGTAACCTTTGGTACAATGGCTGCAAGAGGTGCTATAAGAGATGTTGGAAGAGCATTAAACATGCCTTATAGCCAGGTTGATTATGTGGCAAAGCAAATCCCTATGGAACTAGGAATCACTATTAAAAAAGCTTTAGAAGTTAATAAGAGTTTAAGGGAGCTTTACCAAAAGGACAATGAAGTAAGGACACTTATAGATTATTCAAAAGCAGTTGAGGGCTTACCTAGACATACCTCTACTCATGCAGCAGGGGTAGTAATATCTAAGGAACCTATAACAGAGTATGTACCACTTTTAAGGAATAAAGATGCTATAACTACTCAGTTTGATATGAATGAGTTAGAAGAATTAGGGCTATTAAAGATGGATTTTTTAGGTTTAAGAACTCTTACAGTAATTCAAGATACTATTAACCTAGTTGAAGAAAATCATGGGAAAAAAATTGTTTTTGATAGTGATTTTAATTATGAAGATAAAAATGTATTAGACTTATTTGCAAGGGCAGAAACTTTGGGAGTTTTTCAATTTGAATCTGCAGGTATGAGGGCCTTTTTAAAGGAACTTAAACCTAATGTTTTTGAGAACCTTATAGCGGCTAACTCACTTTATAGACCAGGTCCTATGAATCAAATTCCAACCTTTGTAAGAAATAAGCATGACCCATCACTTATAGAATATATAGACGATTCACTAGAAGATATTCTAGATGTAACCTATGGATGTATAGTTTATCAAGAACAGGTTATGGAGATAGTAAGAAAGATTGGTGGCTACTCCATGGGGCAGGCGGATATACTAAGAAGAGCCATGGGTAAAAAAGATATGAAGGTAATGGAAGAAGAGAAGAAAAACTTCATATATGGTCAAAAAGATGAAGATGGAAATATTATAACCTCTGGAGCTGTTAGGAAGGGACTTGATGAAAAAGTTGCAGCAAAAATATATGATTTAATGTTAGACTTTGCTAATTATGCTTTTAATAAGTCGCATTCAGCAGCATATGCAGTAGTAGCTTATAGAACAGCCTGGTTAAAGTATTACTATCCGGTGGAATTTATGGCTGCCTTAATATCATCGGTTATGAATGATACAAGTTCTGTATCTTTATATATACAGGAATCTAAAAGATTAGGTATAGAAGTTTTACCACCAGATATTAATGAGTCTAATTTAAAATTTACTGTAAACGGTAAGGCAATTAGGTTTGGTCTATCTGCTGTAAAAAATGTTGGTGCAAAGTTTATAGAAGCTATAGTAGAAGCTAGGGAAGATGGTAAGTTTAAATCCTTAACGGACTTTGTAGAAAGAGTAAGTAAAAAAGATAGTCATGTATTAAACAAAAGAGCTGTAGAATCTTTAATTAAATGTGGTGCAATGGATTCATTAGGAGGAAATAGAGCACAATATTTATCAGTATATGAAAAAATAATAGATTCAGTAAATGCTGATAATAGAAGAAATATAGAAGGACAAGTATCTCTTTTTGATAGTGGGAAAACTGAGTTTCATGGAGATAATTTACCAGATTTAAAGGATTTTCCTAAAAATATAAAATTAAACATGGAGAAGGAAATAGCCGGTATATATTTATCAGGGCATCCTTTAGAAGAGTATGAAGAAAGATTAAAACAGTTGTCAGATGTTAATAGTCTTGAGTTAAAAAACTATAGCCAGGAAGATTTAACAGGTTCCGTTCAAAAAATAAGTGATGGCTCCTATATAAAAATTGCTGGCATGATAAGCAACAGAAAGAATATGCTAACTAAGAATAATGATATGATGGCATTTATTCAATTGGAAGATCTTGTAGGGGATATTGAATGTATAGTCTTTCCAAATGTGTATGAGAAATATTTAGAGTATTTAATAGAGGATACTATAGTTGTAATAGAAGGTCGAGTTAGCATATCAGAGGTGGATAGTCCACAAATTATAGTACAAAGGATAAGGGAGCTTAAAAAGCCTAGTGAGGAAAGATTATACCTGAAATTATCAAGTATTAATAATTTAGATACACTTAGATTAATAAAGTCTTTACTTGCTAAATATCCAGGAAATATTCCTGTATTTATATATTTTGAAAAAGAAGATAGCATGGTTTATGCAGAGGAAGGTCTTTGGGTTAGAAAAGATGATGAACTTATTAGAAAACTAGCTTTAAATCTAGGTAGTGGATCTGTTAAATTTAAATAATTAAAAAAACATCTTATGATATGTTACAATATACTAAAGGAATATAAGAGGTGTTTATATGAAAAAGATAGGTATATTAACCAGCGGTGGAGATGCACCAGGAATGAACGCGGCTATTAGGGCTGTAGTTAGAACAGCTATATATTATAATCTAGAGGTTGTAGGGATAAGGCAGGGATATAAGGGTCTTATGGAAGGATTAGTAGATCAGATGGATCTATCATCTGTTGCAGATATAATACAAAGAGGAGGAACCATGTTAAGATCTGCTAGGTCTGATGAATTTATGACTGAAGAAGGATTTAAAAAGGCCCTTAATATTATAGATGTATATCATATAGATGCTCTGGTAGTTTTAGGTGGTGATGGTAGCCTAAAAGGAGGAGAAAAGTTAGCAGATGCAGGAGTACCAGTAATAGGTATACCTTGCACAATAGATAATGATTGTGGATATACTGACTATACTATCGGATTTATGACAGCTGTTGAAACTGTTGTTGATGCAATTTCTAAAATAAGAGATACTTCAACATCTCATGGTAGGGCCAATGTTATAGAAGTTATGGGAAGAAATTGTGGAGATATAGCTATTTATGCAGGATTAGCAGGGGGAGCTGAAAGTATTATTATACCAGAGGTTGAACTTGATATATCTAAGGTTGCTAAAAAAGCTTTACAAGGAAAAAACAGAGGAAAATTACATCACATAATTGTTCTAGCTGAAGGAGTAGGCAATGCTTATGAAATATCTGACCAAATTTCAGAAAAAACAGGAATAGACACTAGAGTTACTATTTTAGGGTATATACAAAGAGGAGGAACTCCATCTACTTTTGATAGAATAATTGCTAGTAAAATGGGAAATAGAGCAGTGGAACTTTTAAAAGATGGAAAATATAATAGAGCACTAGGTATTAAGAATAATGATGTTATAGATTTAGATATAAAAGAAGCACTAGAAACAGAGAAGGTATTCGACCAACATATGTTTGAAATGACAGATATACTTTCTATATAGGAAGGAGAATAAATATGAAAAAAACAAAGATGGTTTGTACTATAGGACCAGCATCTGACTCAAAAGAAGTCCTAAGACAATTATTTAAAAAAGGTTTGAATGTTTGTAGGCTAAACTTTTCACATGGTGATCATGAGGGGCATAAAAAGACAATAGATAATATAAAGGAAGTTAGGGATGAATTAGACCTACCTATTGGAATTATGCTAGATACTAAGGGTCCTGAAATTAGATTAGGAAACTTTAAAGAAGGGCCTATAGAATTAAATTATGGAGATAAATTTACTCTAACTACTAGAGACATATTAGGAGATAAAACTATAGTTAGTCAATCCTATGAAGATTTACCTAAAGATGTGCAGAAGGGAACAATAATTCTTATTGATGATGGTTTGGTTGAATTAGAGGTTGTAGATGTTACAGATACAGATGTAAACTGTATAGCCTTAAATAGCGGAGAATTATCCAATCATAAAGGAGTAAATGTTCCAAATGTTAAACTTAATCTACCTTCTATAACAGAGAAGGACATAGAAGATATATTATTTGGTATAGAAAATGAGGTTGAATTTATCGCACCTTCATTTATAAGAAAAGCTGATGATGTTTTAGAAATTAGAAAAATATTAGAGGATAATGGTGGGGAAAATATAGAAATAATTTCTAAGATAGAAAATCAAGAAGGCGTGGATAATATAGAAGAAATTTTAGAAGCTTCAGATGGAGTTATGGTAGCTAGAGGGGACTTAGGAGTTGAAATAAAAACAGAAGAAATTCCTATGGTTCAAAAGAAACTAATAAGAAAAGCTAATGAAATGGGTAAATCAGTAATTACAGCTACTCAAATGTTAGATTCTATGATAAGAAACCCTAGACCTACTAGAGCGGAAGTTACGGATGTTGCTAATGCTATTTTAGATGGAACAGGCGCTATTATGTTATCAGGTGAATCGGCTATGGGTAAGTATCCTGTTAAGGCAGTAGAGACTATGAGTAATATAGCTATAGCTACTGAAAAGTCAGAGGACTATAAAAATCTATTTGATTTAACAGTAGGTAAAAAAGATCTATCAGTTACTAATGCAATAGGTAGAGCAACATGTACTACAGCTAGTCAATTAGATGCAACTGCTATAATAACTGCTACTTCCTCAGGCTATACATCTAAATCTATTTCTAAATTTAGACCTAGTGTTCCAGTTATAGCGGCAACAACTAAAAAATCTGTTATGAGAAGATTATCTTTAACTTGGGGAGTTTACCCAGTACTATCCCCTTATAGTGATTCCACAGATGATGTTATAGATTATTCTATACAGGCAGCTATGGAAAAAGGATATGTAGATGAAGGAGACTTAGTAGTAGTAACAGCTGGTGTACCTGTCGGATTAGCAGGGTCTACAAACTTAATAAAGGTTCATACTATCGGAGAAGTTTTAGTTAAGGGAGACGGTATAGGAAAACAAAGCTCTTCTGGAAGAGTATGCTTAGTTAAAGATATGTTGGATTTAGAAAATAACTTTAAGGATGGAGATATAATAGTCTCTTCCTATACTGATAAGCATATGATAGAATATATAAAAAGGTCTTCTGGAATAATCACAGAGGAAGGTGGTCTTACTTCTCATGCAGCAATTGTAGGATTAAATCTTGAAAAACCTACTATAGTTGGTGCTAAGGATGCCTTAAGTGTATTAGAAAATGGTGGTAAAGTAACCGTTGATAGTACAACAGGTTTAGTTTACAAAGGAGAAGCTAGAGTTTTATAATTAGAAACTAGAGTTTTATAATTAAAAGTAGACAGTTACTGTCTACTTTTTTACTGTTAATTAGGATGTGAGATTATGAATATATTAACTTTGGAAAATATTAATAAGTCATATGGGGCAAAAATATTATTTGAGAATATAAACTTTTCCATTCATAGTCATGATAGGATAGGTCTTATTGGAAGGAATGGATATGGTAAGTCTAGCCTTTTAAAAATAGCTGCAGGACTGGAAAAAGAAGATGATGGTATAATTACTAAGTCATCTGATTTAAGAATACAATACTTGCCACAAAATTTAAAATTAGAGGAAGAATTAAGTGTATTAGAAGCAGTATTTACCGCTGATGCACCAAAAATTAAAGTCTTAAGAGAGTATCAAAAAGTTATAGCTGAAGATGAAATTGATGCTAAAAGGCTATTAAAATTGACAGAATTAATGGATAGAGATAATATTTGGGAGTTAGAGAGTGAAGCTAAAAAAGTATTAACAGAGCTGGGTATAAGGGATTTTAAGAAAAAGATATCCCAGTTATCAGGAGGTCAAAAAAGAAGGGTAGCCCTGGCTTCAGCCTTAATAACTCCAGCAGATCTTTTAATATTAGATGAGCCTACTAACCATTTAGATGATGAGAGTATAATTTGGTTAGAGAGTTATTTAAAATCAAGAACGGGTGCATTACTTATGGTTACTCATGATAGGTATTTTCTAGATAGAGTTACAAATAGAATAGTAGAAATTAGAAACAAAAGTCTTTATAATTATGATGGAAATTACCAGTATTATGTTGAGAAAAAAGCTCAGGAAGAAGAGGATCTTTTAGCTTCTGAGAGAAAAAGAAAGTCACTATATAAACAAGAATTAGCTTGGATGAAACAAGGAATTAGAGCTAGAGGGACTAGACAAAAAGCTAGAGTAGAAAGGTTTGAAGAATTATCTAAAAGTAAGATAGGCCCTGAAGAAAAAGATATAGAGATAAATTTAATAGGTCAAAGATTAGGTAAGAAAATAGTAGAGGCTAAGAATATAAGTAAATCTTTTTTAGATAAAAAAATTATTGATAATTTTAACTATACAGTGTTAAGAGATGATAGGATTGGTATTGTTGGTAAAAATGGTGCTGGAAAGTCAACTCTTATGAATATATTAGCTGGACGCATAGAACCTGATGAAGGAATTGTAGATATAGGAGAGACTGTAAAAATAGGGTACTTTGCACAGGAATCAAATGAAATGGACCTTAATTTGAGGGCTATTGATTATATAAAAGAATCTGGTGAGTATATAGAAACTAGTGATGGGGTAAAAATAAGTGCATCACAAATGATGGAAAGATTTTTATTTAGTCCATCTATGCAATATACTCCTATTGAGAAGCTTTCTGGTGGTGAAAGAAGGAGACTATATTTACTAAAAGTTTTAATGGAAGGTCCTAATTTTTTAATACTAGATGAACCTACTAATGATTTAGATATTGATAGTTTAACTGTTTTAGAGGATTATTTAGAAGAGTTTAATGGGCCAGTCTTAGTTGTATCCCATGATAGATATCTTTTAGATAAGGTTGTTGATAAGATTTTTCATATAGATAGGGCTAAAATTAAAGAATATCCTGGTAATTATAGTTATTGGAGATCTAAAATAACCCTTAATGAGGAATCTAATGAAGAGGTTATAAAGAAAAAACCTAAGGAGAGAAAGGCAAATAGAGAGCTTAAATTTTCCTACAATGAAAAAAGAGAATGGGACACTATAGAGGAAGATATAGCAAACTTAGAGGATAAACTAGAAGCTTTAGAAACTGATATGATAAAGAATAGTACTGACTATGTTGAGTTAGAAAAACTTTCAAAAGAGAAATTTAAGCTAGAAGAAAAGTTAGAGGAAAAAATGGAAAGATGGGTTTATCTTTCTGATTTAAAAGAAAAAATAGATAATCAGTAGATTATTATAGGATGGTGTATTATGTTAGAAATAGGAAAAAAACAAGAATTAAAAGTAAGTAGATTTAAGAGTCAGGGTGCTTATTTAGAAGATCCTGAAACAGGTGATGAAGTTTTATTACCTAAAAAAGAAATACCAAAGGGATTAGACATAGGAGATAAATTAGAAGTATTTATCTATAATGATTCTGATGATAGAATTATAGCTACAAGGAAAAAACCTTATGGAGAAGTTGGAGATATAGTAAAGTTAAAAGTAACTAGTAAGCCTAAATTTGGAACTTTTTTAGACTGGGGATTGGATAAGGATGTTTTCTTACCATATTCGGAGACAATAGGTTCTGTATCAGAAGGACAAGATTGTTTAGTAGCACTTTATATAGATAAGTCCGATAGAATTTGTGCAAGTATGAAATTAGATGATTTTTTAGAAACAGAATCACCTTATAGAGAAAATGCTATGGTTGAGGGAACTATTTATAGTTTGAATAAAGACATAGGTGCTTTTGTAGCTGTAGATAATAAATATAGTGGACTTATACCAAAGGAAGAACTTGTTGGAGCCTATAAGATAGGTGATAAGATAGAGGCAAGGGTTTCTAATGTTAAGCCCGATGGAAAACTTGATTTATCATTAAGAGGTAGAGCACATGTAGAAATGGCTAAAGATGTAAATTTAATACTTGATAAATTAAGAGCGAACAAAGGTTTTTTACCTTTTAATGATAAGAGTGATCCTAAAAAAATTAGAGAAGAATTTGATATGAGTAAATCAGCATTTAAAAGGGCTGTAGGAAATCTATATAAAGAGAGAATGATAGAGTTTAAAGATAATGGAATAAGATTGACTATGTAAAAAGGTAGGCTAAGCCTACCTTTTAAAATGTTTTATTGTCTTCCATAGATAAAATATTTATAGGGCAATTTTCTACACATGTATTACATTTTATACAGTCTGGGTGTGAAAACTGATTATTATCATCCCACTCCTTATATGGTTCAAGCTGAAAAGGACATACTTTACTACATAAGCCACAGGAAAGACATTTATTAGGATCTGAAATTGTAACTTTTCTTTCAAATTTATCAGCTACTTTTAATTTTTTCCCTAGTTTGTGAGAAGCTTTTTGCATTGTTCCCATAGGACATACCTGACACCAGGTTCTAGGGTTGACTAAAGCAGCTAAAAGTCCACCAACTATAAAGACCATTAAATAAGTATTAGAAAATAAAAGGCCTAGCTTATCTAAAGAATCATAACTATTCCAAGAAGCTACTACTGATATAAATTTTCTACCAAAATTAAAAAGAAAAAATAAAAATACTAGACTTATGGAAAGTTTAGATTTAAAAACTTTAGGAATTTTTTTATTTACACTAATTGGTAGAAAGATTCTGTCAAAAAGACTACCGTGTGGACATATATTTCCGCACCAGTAACGACCTTTAAAAAAAGAAGTAGATAAAAGTCCTAGCATAACAAAGATTACTATAAGTCCTATCTTAGGATACCATTGGCCTACTATTGCTACTAGTAAGGTTATTATCCAGGCATATTTTCTAAGGAAAGTAAAAGTTCTATTAGTTTTTACATATTTAGTTGACACAATATCACCTCCAAGCAATACCCCTATAGGGTATATTATATGTTAAAAGTATTAAAAAGTAAACAGATTAAAAATTAATATATCCATATAATAATTGAAAAAATAGCTTTGTGATATAATAGGTTTAATAAGGGTAAGATAGATTATTTCTAGGATGGCAAGAATGAAGAATAATTCTTGCAAAGGAGGGAAGGTATGAGCTATTGTAATTTGTTTAGGCCAATTAAGTTAAGTGGGTTAGAACTTAAAAATAGAGTTATATTTCCTGCTATAGCTACTAAGATGGTAAATAAGGATGGGACTCCTTCAAAAAATTTAATCAATTATCATCTGAGAAGAGTTAAGGGAGGAAGTGGACTTAATATATTGGAGTCAACCTCGGTTTATGGACCTTCAGCTCCAAAGGATTTTTTAAAGATTACTGAAGATAGTAGTATAGATAAATACAAATATATGACTGATCTTATACATGATGCAGGAGGGAAAATAGCTATTCAACTATGGGAGGGTGGAATATTTGATGAGGAGGATCTAGATAGGAAAGTTATAGTTCCAAGTAAGTATACTACTAAAAATTCTAGAGCTATAAATGCAGCAACTATAGATGAGATAGAAGAAGTTATTAAGAGTTTTGCTAAAGCAGCAAATAGGGCTTATAGGTCTGGATTCGATGCTATAGAAGTAAATATAGGTCATAATGACTCAACACATATGTTTCTTAGCAAAGAGTTTAACAAAAGAAAGGATAGTTATGGTGGAGATTTAGAAAATAGACTTAGCTATCCAAGTAAGATATTAAAAGCAATAAGAGATAATATTCCTAAAGAAATGCCACTTTTATTAAAAATCGTATCTAAGGATGAAGGTTTTAAATTAGGATTAACAGAAGAAGAAATTATAAAGTCAATAATTCATTTTGAAAAAATAGGGGTGGACCTAGTCAGTATATACAGGGGAAATCCTTTAAACGATAGTAAGAAGTATGAACTACCTACATCTGATATGGATAATGATTATAGTCTTGATTTTATACACCAGTTAAAGAAAAAAGTAAAATTACCTATAGCAACTGGTACAGGTATAACTAGACCAGAAAAAGCAGAAGAAATTTTGTCAAACAAAGATATAGATCTAGTATATATTGGTAGGGGTTTTTTATCAGATCCATATATAATAAAAAAAGCTATGGAAAGTAGGGAAGATGATATTATAGAGTGTATATCTTGTAATCAAGGATGTTATGATACTTTTAATGATATTTTATACCCTACAATAACTTGCCTTAGAAATCCTGCTATAGGAAAAGAAAAGGATTTTAAAATAGTGGCTACTGAGGATCCTAAAAAAATAGCTATAATAGGAGGAGGAATTTCAGGAATATTAGCAGCTAAATTACTAAAACAAAGAGGACATGATCCTGTAATATATGAACAGGAGAAAGTTCTTGGTGGAAATTACAATTTAGCGTCTATGGGAGTTGGAAAAGATAAGTTTAAAAAACTGTTATTGGATAATATAGAGAAGCTTAAAACTTTAAATGTCTCTGTAAACTTAAATACAAAATTTAATGAAGATATAATTTTAAAAGAGGAATTTGATAAGGTTGTAATAGCTTCAGGCTCTAGTCCTAAACCTTTAGATATTAAAGGAAATGATAAGGAAAATGTTTATTATGCAGTTGACTATTTAAAGGAGGAACTAAAGCTATCAGGTAATATAATAATTATTGGTTCAGATAGGGTGGCTTTAGAAACAGCAGAAATATTATCTAAGGATAATAAAGTTACGGTAGTTGAAGAAACAAATGAGATAGGTAAGGACCTAGGTGATATTAGAAAGATAGTAATTTTAGATAAGTTGAAAGAGCAAAAGGTTAAAATTTTATCAGGATTAAAATTAGTAGAAATAAATAATGATGGATTAAAAGTTGAAACTTCTAAAGGTAATAAGATATTAAAGGGAGATTATATATTAGTTTCCAATGGTTTTACATCTAATAAGTGCAATGATATAAAACAATTTTGCCAGGATAGAGAAATTCCTTTTTATGTTATAGGAGATGCTTTAATTCCAAGATCAGCTTTAGAGGCAGTAGGAGAGGCAGTAAATATTGGATTATTTGAAATAGAGTAAAGTAATCTATTTTAAAATGCAAAAGGAGAGATATAATGACAAAACCTATAGAATTAGAAGAAATTATAGAAGGGGAAGTAATAGATATAAGTCATGAAGGTAAGGCAGTACTAAGATATAATGATTTTATCATCTTTTCCGATGTTGGAATAATAGGAGATAAACTAAAGGTTAAGATAAAAAAAATAAAGAAAAGTTTCGCAATAGCAGAAACTATAGAGATATTAGAGAAATCTACAAAAAGAGATAAGTCAGAATGTAAATATTCGGATCTTTGTGGAGGCTGTCAGCTATGGGATATGAAATATGAAGAAGAATTGAAGTTTAAGAAAGATATGCTTGTAAATGATCTACATAAACTAGGTGGACTAGAACATGTTGAAGTTTACGATACTTTAGGAATGGATGAACCTTATAGATATAGAAATAATGTTCAAATACCAGTATTTAAATCTAAGGGAAAAGCTTTAATAGGACATTATGAAAAAGCTAGTCATAGAATAGTAGATACTAAAAAGTGTCTAATACAAGAAGAAGTAGCTGATAGGATAATTGATGTTTTTAGACGATATATTGAAGAGTATAATATACCTACTTATAATAGGAATAAAAACTTAGGTTTGATAAGACATATAATTATTAGAACATCTTACAAAACAAAAGATACTATGGTTATTGTAGTTATTAATGGTAAGAGATTAATTATGGAAGATAAGCTTATAGATATGTTAAATGAGATTGATGAGTTTAAATCTCTTTATATAAATATAAATACAAAAAGAACAAGTCAGGTAACTGGTAAAACTTTTAAACATATATATGGAGAAAAATTTTTAATAGATCATATAGGTGAATATAGCTATAAGATATCACCAGAATCTTTTTTCCAAGTTAATACTCTGCAAGCTAAAAAATTATATGATGTGGCTAAAGAGTATGCTAATCTTACAGGAGAGGAAACAGTTGTAGATCTTTATGCTGGTATAGGAACTATAGGTATGTATATGGCAAATGATGCTAAACATGTCTATAGTATAGAGATAAACGAACAGGCTGTTAAAGATGCTAGAGAAAATGCAGAGTTAAATAAAGTAGAGAATATATCATTCTTTCAAGGTGGAGCTGAAAAAATGCTACCAGAGATAAATAGAATAGGAATAAAGCCAGATATTTTAGTTGTAGATCCTCCTAGAAGAGGGTTTGAAGAAGGTTTATTAGAAGAAATTATAGATATATCTCCTGAAAAAATAGTATATATTTCATGTAATCCATCAACTCTATCTAGAGATTTATCAAGATTAGAAGAAAATGGATATGAAGCTATAAAGTGCCAACCAGTTGATATGTTTCCAAAGACAGTACATGTGGAGTGCATAGCGTT
>JASLAT010000013.1 GCA_030146915.1 Tissierellales bacterium | reverse complement strand
GTTCCCATACCGAACACAGAAGTTAAGTATCTCAGCGCTGATGGTACTTGGGTGGTGACGCCCTGGGAGAGTAGGACGCTGCTAGGCTAATTAAATAGAGAAAAAAGGATCTAACTTAAAGTTAGGTCCTTTTTTTATTTTTAATTTGTTATGAGTATAAAACTGTTATATAATCTATAAGAAGGATAAAAAGTATATATGTTAATAAAAATGTTAATCAGGAGGTAAATATATATGAGGTATGAAGGAATGGTATATAGGCCGCCAAGTGAGGCTTATAGTTTGATAGTTCAGGCTACTGTAGGTTGTAGTCACAATAAGTGTACATTCTGTTCTATGTATAAAGATGATAGCTTTAAGATAAAGCCTGTATCAGATATAAAAGATGATCTTTTATTAGCTAGGGATACTTTTAACTATGTTAGAAGAGTTTTTATAGCAGATGGAGATGCTTTGGCTATGAAACAAGAAGATTTAGTTGAAATTCTAACTTTTATAAAAGAAGTTTTTCCTGAATCAGAAAGAGTTGGAATTTATGGTTCACCAAAGAGTATATTAAGAAAAGATATAGATGATTTTAAACAATTGAAAAGCTTAGGTTTAGGAATTATCTATTTAGGAGTAGAGTCAGGAAGTGATGAGATCTTAAAAAGAATAAAAAAAGGTGTAACTAAAGAAGAAATGATAGCAGCAGGGAGAATAGTTAAATCAGCAGACATTCCCCTATCAATAACTTTAATATCAGGTATGGGTGGCAAGGAACTCACTAATGAACATTCATTAGAGTCAGCAGATATAATAAATCAAATTAGTCCAGATTATGTAGGACTATTGACATTAATGTTAAATCCAAAGACAGAGTTGTATGAACAAGTTGAGAGCGGAAAATTTGAAATTTTAACTCCTTATGAGGTGTTATTAGAAACTAAGCTTATGGTAGAGAATATAGATGTCAAGGATTGTACATTTAGAGCAAATCATGCATCAAACTATGTGAATTTAAGAGGAGTTTTAAGTCAAGAAAAAAGCTTAGTGCTTTCACAGATAGAAAGAGGTTTGGAAATTTCTAACTTAGAAGCTAGGGATAAATTTAGAAGATTATAGTTGAAAGTTTCTTTCCTTATGATATAATAGTTAAGATTGTAAAAAAACTTTAAATCAGTCCTGAGAGACTGGAAAGGGGAATTTAAATGAAAGAAACTTTAACATTTGACAAAAAGAAAAATTTTGGTGAGCTAGTATCTGGAAAGAAGGTTGTGCTTGCGCTTCAGCATTTAATAGCTATGTTTGGTGCGACAGTATTAGTCCCTATATTAACCGGTTTTGATCCTTCTGTTGCCTTATTTACTGCAGGTATGGGTACATTAATTTTCCATATAGCGACGAAATTCAAGGTACCGGCTTTTTTAGGGTCATCGTTTGCATTTATACCAGTAATTGTACAAGTATCAAACCTTTATGCGGGAGATCTAGCATACGCTCAAGGTGGAATGTTTGTAGCTGGACTTTTATATGTATTAATGTCCTTTTTAGTTAAAAAGATAGGCGTTGATAAGATAGAAAAGGTTTTAGCACCTCAAGTTGTAGGCCCTATGATAGTGGTTATAGGTTTAAAATTAATACCTACGGCGTTGGGTATGGCTAGTGAGAACTATTTAATTGCTTTAATTACTTTAATGATAGCACTAGGTATAAGTAAGCTTGCAAAAGGATTTACTAAACAGCTATCTATATTAATAGCGGTAACTGTTGGTTATTTAATATCTTTAAAAGTAGGTTTAGTTGATACTAATATAATTAATGAAGCAAATTTTTTAGCTCTACCTAACTTTAGACTACCTAAATTTGATATAGGTGCAATAGGTATAATAGCACCTGTAGTATTAGCAGTGTTTATGGAACATTTAGGAGATATTACTACTAATAGTTATGTAGTTGGTAAGAATTTTTTAGAGGATCCCGGTTTAAATAGAACTTTACTTGGTGATGGCTTAGCAACACTTTTTGCATCCACTGTAGGAGGACCTGCAAATACAACTTATGGAGAAAACACAGGAGTTTTAGCAATAACACAAAATTATGATCCGTCAGTATTAAGATTAGCTGCTTTCTTTGCAATAATTTTAGCTTTTGTTTCTAAGGTAGGAGCTATACTTAACTCTATTCCCCAAGCTGTAATGGGAGGAATCTCCTTAATGCTGTTTTCTATGATAGCTTTAGTTGGACTAAAAACTATAAGAAATAGTAAAATAGATATTAATTTTAAAAATATTATTGTTATGATAACTATTTTAGTTTTAGGCTTGTTTAGCGAATATTTATCTGAAAAATTAGGATTTGTAATAGGAATACCAATAACTGAAACTATTAGTATTTCAGGTTTAAGCTTTGCTGCAATTGTAGGTATAGTTTTAAATCAATTGATAAATAAAAATTAAAAGTGGGCTAGTCCCACTTTTTTTATATAGATATATTTATGTAGGAGGTAAATTATGAAAAATATAGAATCTTTATCTAAGGTAGATTTACATTGTCATTTAGATGGATGTGTGAGAGTAGAAACTTTGTATGAACTATTAAGAGAGAATAAACTTATAGATGAAATGTCTATAGAGGACTTTTCTAACTTAGCTTCTATAAAAAATGAGTGTAATTCACTTATAGAATATCTGGAAAGATTTAAATATCCAGGTCAAGTTATGCAAACTTCTGAAAATCTTGAAAGAATAACTTATGAACTAATGGAAGATATGAGTAAAGAAAATATAATATATGGAGAAATAAGATTTGCTCCTTTTCTTCATATGGAAAAAGGATTAAGTTTTGATGAGGTAATGGAAGCTGTAATAAATGGACTTTATCGTGGAGAAGAGGAATTTAACATAAAAGCTAATTTAATTTTAATAGCAATGAGACATGAAGATGTTAGTAAGAGTATAGAGCTTGTTAAATTAGGTGAAAAATATTTAAATAAAGGTGTTGTAGGTTTTGATATTGCTGGCAATGAAGCAGACTTTCCACCAGAGCTACACAAAGATGCCTTCAAATTAGCTAAAGAAGTAGGATATAAAATTACAATACATGCTGGTGAAACAGGTAGTGTTAAAAATATTTGGACAGCTATTGATGAGTTAGGAGCTGATAGAATAGGACATGGTATAGCTGCTATTAAAGATAAAGAATTAATTAATGAGCTAAGTAAAAGAAATATAGCATTAGAAATGTGTCCTATTAGTAATATCCAGACAAAATCTGTAGATAAAATTGAAAATTATCCTTTAGGAGATTTTTTAAAGGAGAATATAAGAGTAACGGTTAATACTGATAATCGAACTGTTTCAAATACTAATATGTCTAAGGAGTTTCAGTATCTTATAGAGAATAATATAATAACTTATGATGATATAGCTAGTATAACTAAAAATAGTATAGAAGCTGCTTTTATGGAAAAGAAGGATAAGGAAAAATTACTTCAAAAAATTAAAATGTAAGAAAACTCTGGGCTAATGCTCCAGAGTTTTTTATGTATTATAATAGGATTAGACAAAAAATAAGTAAAGGTATAAAATATTAGTTATAAGAAGAAAAGGAGTAATATATGAAAAATAAAGTTATAATAGTAGGTGGTGGAGCGTCAGGTTTAATGGCAGCCTTATCTGCTAGTGATAATGGAGCTGACGTTATAATATTAGAAAGAAATGATAAAATAGGTAGAAAAATATTAGCAACTGGGAATGGTAGATGCAATTTTACTAATATAAATGCAACAATAGATAACTATCATGGAAATAATCCAAAGTTTCCATATAGTGCATTTTCACAATTCGATGTATACCAAACTATGTATTATTTTGAAAATATAGGTATAAGTCCTTATGTTGAAGAAAATGGGAAAGTATTTCCAGCATCCTTACAAAGTTCCTCTATAATAGATGTATTTTTATATGAAATTGAGTCTAGAGGGATTGAGTTAAAACTTAACACATTTGTTAAAAAAATAGATAAGATTGATGGAAAGTTTAATATTAGAACAAATAATGGAAATTTTGAATCAGATAAATTAATATTGGCAACTGGAGGTAGATCCTTAGCCAACACAGGTTCCGATGGTAATGGCTACAATCTAGCTAAAAATCTAGGTCATAAAGTAACAGAAATATTTCCCGGAATAGTTCAATTATACTTAGATTATCCTGATTTAAAGCAGTTATCCGGGGTTAGAGTATTTGGTATAGCAGATTTATATATAGATGAAGAATATATAAAATCTGATAAAGATGATATACTATTTACGGATTATGGTATATCTGGTCCTACAATTTTACAATTGAGTAGAACAGCTATAGCAGGATTAAAACAAGGTAAAAAAATAGAAATTGGTGTTCAACTTATAATAGATAGGCAGGAGGAAGAATTATTTAATTACTTATCTACTAGATTTAAGGTTATTGGAGATAGAACTTTAGATAAGGCTTTGGTTGGTCTGATAAATAAAAAAATAATATTACCTATGATTAAAAGCCTTGGTATGGATAAAAATAAAAAAGTATCGGAATTAACTAATGAAGAGATAAGAAGCATAACAAGTATTTTAAAAAGCTGGAAATTTAGAGTAACTGATCATAGGTCTTGGGAATTTGCTCAAGTAACAGCTGGTGGAGTAGATACTAAAGATATAGATAATACCACTATGGAATCTAAATTAATAGATGATTTATATATTGTAGGGGAGTTACTAGATGTAGATGGTGATTGTGGTGGATATAATCTTCAATGGGCATGGTCATCAGGATATCTTGCAGGTATGAATGCAGCTTTAGTTGAATAAGTGGAGGATGAAAAAGTGATTGGATTATTAAATAAGCTAGAAAAATATGAATCAGAAGGTAAATATATTAAGGTTGCTATAGCAGGAGCAGGATTAATGGGCACTGGTATGGTTAGCCAACTTAAACTTGTTAAAGGAATGAGGCCATCTTTACTTGCAGATAGAACTTTATCTAAGGCTATAGATGCTTTTAAAAAAGCTGGTATTAGAGATACAGATATATATACAGCTAAAACTATTAAAGAAATTAATAGAGGTCTGGAATTAGGAAAATATGTTGCTTGTGATGATATATCCTTAATAACTAAAAGTAATGTAGATATAGTTGTAGATGCAACTGGAAATATAGATGCAGGAGCAAGAATAAGTCTATCTGCTATAGATGAAGGTAAAGACATAGTTCTTTTAAATGTTGAGGCTGATATGACGGTAGGTCCATATTTAAACAAAATGGCAAAGGATAAGGGATTAGTATATACAGGAACTGCAGGTGATGAACCTGGGAGTGTTAAAGAGATATATGATTTTGCTAGATTGACAGGCTTCGAAGTTTTAGCTATCGGAAAAGGTAAAAATAATCCTATAGACTATAGTGCAACACCAGAAAGTGTCTATGAAGAAGCTAAATCTAAAAATTTAAAGCCTAGTATGCTGGCTGGTTTTATTGATGGTACTAATACTATGGTAGAGATGACTGTAATGGCTAATGCCACTGGGTTTACACCAGACGTTAGAGGTGGACATGGTATAAAATCTAATATAGATGAGTTACCCGATAAGTTCAGATTGAAAGAAGAAGGTGGGATTTTAAATAATTATAAAATTATAGATTATGTAGAGGGTATAGCTCCAGGTGTCTTTGTTATAGTAACATCAAAGTTAGATCAAGTACATAGCCAGATGGAGTTTTTAAAAATGGGAAAAGGACCTAACTATGTACTATATAGACCGTATCATTTAACAAGTTTGGAGACGCCTGTATCTATAGCTAGAGCATACTTTGATAGACAGGCTACTATTGCTCCAGATTACGGTCAAGTATGTGATACTATAGCTATAGCTAAAAAAGATTTAATAGCAGGGGAAAAACTAGAAGGTATAGGAGGATCTAAACTTTATGGAACAATAGAAAAAAACTCAGTTGCTAGGGAAGAATCTAGAGTTCCAATAGGTCTTATAACAGATAAAACAAAGCTTAAAAGGCCTATTAAAAAAGGAGAAATTTTAACCTTAGACATGCTTGAATTTGATGAAGACGATATAATTTATAAGTTAAGAAAAGAACAGGATAAATTATTCGGATAATTCTTTAAGGTATTTTATTAAGTTATTTTCAAAAAGTGAGTCCATATGTGGCTCTCTTTTTTTTATTTTACTATAAATATTTTTTTCTCTTCTTAGCTTACTTTTTAAATATCTACTATGTAGTAAAAAATCAATGTTATTATTGTCTATAACATTACCTATATTATCCATACAATAAGCTCCCTTAGATAGGACTAAAGCAGCTAGACCTTGATCTTGAGTAATTAAAAGATCACCTTTTTTAATTAGGTTAAATATTTTAAAATCTGCACTATCTTTCGATACAGGTACATTTATAATTTTAGCGTAGTCACTTTGTATATTGTGAGCAGAGTTTTTAACAATATTAACTCTGATATTTTTTCTAGATGCTACTTTTATAGTAATATCTATTATAGGGGAACCATCTCCATCTATAAAAATTTCCATTTAATCACCTCTAAATCTATTATATACTATAGGTATGGATAAATTGACAAGAAAATTGCTCAATAGTATCATTATCTATATATAAGGAGAGAAAGATGAAAAATAAATTTAAATTTAAAAAACTAGTATTAATTTTTTTAACATCATTATTACTAGTAGGATGTAATGAAAAAGAAAGCATAGTAAAGTTGGAAGATGATGAGATAAAAGTAGAAAGCTTGGATGAGAGAGGCGAGGAAGTTTTTTTAAAATTAGAAAAAGGAATTCAAAATAGCCTAGTTTTAAATCAAGAGGTTTTAAAAACTATTTTTAGATTAGAGGCAGAAAATAAGGTATATCAGACTATAAGACCGAAAGAGAAATTTAAGGATGAAAATTTAATAAAGTTAGAATCAGTTAATATAGTAGATAAACTAGAAGATATAGAGTTTGAAAATATAGATTTTATAATTGGAAGTCTGGATGATTTTAGGCTATATAAACTGGATATTAAGAATCTTAATGATAGGGGAATAAAAACATATATACTACTATCTAGCTTGGAATCAGACATATTAAAGCGTAATCTTAAAGATATAGAAAATATAGGAAGAATTTACTCTAAATCTTTAGAAGCTAGGAAAATAGTGGATGATATAGAAGATAAAATAGAAAAATTGAATAAGGATGGTATAAACTTAGAAATTAAATCTTCTGAGTTGATCTCTATAAATGAAAGGATAAATAAAATTATATTTGAATTTTAATAAAAGGAGAGATATAATGGTAAGGTTTAAAAAAGAAAGAGATTTTTTAAAATCAGGTTTTGGTAAAGAGTTTGAATCAGATCAAAACAAAGGTCTTAAGCAGCCTCATTATTTAAAGGACTTTTCCAATGAAGGAGAAAGGGTTAAGCTACCAACTTTTAATGATGAGATACTTACAAAGAAAAATATATATGAAAATTTTTTAGATAGGCAAACGAATAGACTTTATGTTGAAGAAAAGCTTGATTTAAAAAGTCTAGCCTACCTTTTAAAAATGACACAAGGTGTTAGGGCTATTAGAAATGATAATAAAACTTTAAAAAGAATGGTACCTTCAGCAGGAGGTAGACATCCATTTGAAACATATTTAATAGTTAATAGAGTTGAGGGTTTAAAAAAAGGCGTTTATAGATATATGCCTATGGAAGATGAGTTGTTATTAGTATATGAGGATAATGAGATAGAAGATAAGCTAGTTAAAGCTGCAGACAAACAAATATTTGTATCTAAAGCATCAGTTACTTTTATATGGGCAGCTATACCTTATAGAACTGAATGGAGATTTGATAAATTAGCTCATAAAATGATTTTGATTGATGCTGGTCACATATGTCAAAATCTTTATCTTGCTTGTGAATCGTTAGATTTAGGGACATGTGCTATTGGAGATTATAATCAAGAAAAAACAGATAAGCTAATAAAAGTTGATGGTGAAGATGAATTCGCAGTATACATGGCCCCTGTTGGAATAAAAGAAAAATAACATATTAGATATAATATGAGTAAATACTAATACCCTAGAGGATATATATCCTCTAGGGTATTAATTATTTTTCTAAATTGTAAGGAACTATATTTCCAAGTCTTATACTTTTAGGTTCTACCAATGAATCATACACTAAAATATTTACACCTTTACTATGGGCTAATCTTACTGCTTTAGAGAAGTCAGTATCCATAGTCCAATTAAGTCTAAACTCTTTTATATTTTCCATTTGTATTAAAAATAAAATATATGCTTCGTATCCAGATTTTACTGCATCTATAAGTTCATATACATGTTTTGTCCCACGTGTTGTAGGAGCATCAGGAAAGTAAGCAATATTATTTTTTTCTAAAGTAACTCCTTTGACCTCTAGAAAAAACTTTTTATTTTTTTTCTCAAAGTAAATATCAAATCTAGAATTTTTATAAGTTTTTTCTTTTTTTAAATTTTCAACCAACCCTATCTCTGGAATCTCTTGATTTTTAATTGCATTATAAATAACCATATTAGGTATTTGAGAATCCATATTTATTAATCTACCATCTTTATATACAGATATTAAGGAATATCTAGTTTTTCTGGTCTTAGAAGATTTACAATCTTCTAAAATAAGGTTTGCTCCCTCTGTTAAAAGTTCCTTACACCTACCTGTATTTCTTACATGAACAATTTCTTCTTTTCCGTTTATATCAACGTGAGCTAAAAAACGATTAGGCCTTTTTATAAATTTAGCTTTTTCTATTAATTTATAATTCAAAATATCATTCCTTTTTTAATCTAGTAATAATTATCTTATCATTATGATAGAATAGATACAAGACAGTTAGGAGGGTATAAAATGGTAAATGAAAAAGTTTGTCCTTTATGTGGTGAAGCCAACAATTGTGATAGTGAATCTGATTTTTGCTGGTGTTATTACATAGAGGTACCTAAAGGGTTACTAGAAAAAATAGATAGTGATAATAGAGGTAAGGCATGTATATGTGAAAACTGTATAGAAAATTATCATAAGGAAGATAAGGACTCTAAAGTTAGACATATAGTAATGTGGGATATAGTTGAAACATATACATTGGAAGAAAAAATAGAAATTTCAAGGATAGTAAAAAGGAAATTAGAGGGTTTAAAAGATAAAATAAATGTTATATTAGATATTTATGTAAAGAGAAATTTAAACTACAAAGATAAGGATGCTAAAGATCTTATATTAACAGTAGATCTAAAAAATATGAAGGACTTAGAAGAGTATGCAAATAATGAAGAACATTTAAAAGTTGTTAGTGAAATAAAGAAATATTTAATAAATAGAACAATTATAGATATAAGGTTAAATTAGGTGGTAATATGGAAAAATTATATGGTATATATAATGAAGTTTTACAAGAAGGACTAGTTTCTGCTGTATTAAGTAATTTGAGGAATAAAAAGGATAAAACCTATAATAGAGTAAGAGTAGAGCCAGTATTAATAAAGTCGGAAGTAAAGATACAATTTAGTTATGAATATGATGATAAAGTTTTACATGAAAATTTAAATAAGGATGAAGCTTTAGATGAGTTAAAGAAACTATCCTATGAAAAATTTAGGCAGATTAATATATTCACAGAAGTTAGAGATATAGAGGTTTTAATATCTAAAAAGAGGAAATTAAGAATTATAGAATCTGAAGCTAGTAAAGAACAACAGGACCTTTCACATAATAGAAGTAAAAACTATATATTAGAAGATGGCAGAAAACATGATTTTTTAATTAGGCTAGGGATAATGAATAAAGATGGAAAAGTTTTGCCTAGCAGATACGATAAGTTTAGACAAATAAATAGGTTTTTAGAGCTTGTAGAGGATAGTGTAGATGAATTAGATAAAACAGGTGAGATAAATATTGTAGACTTTGGATGTGGTAAGAGTTATTTAACTTTTGCTCTATATTACTACTTAGTTGAGATTCTTCAAAGGGAAATAAATGTTATAGGTCTAGATTTAAAAGAAGATGTCATAAAACAGTGTAATCAAATAGCATTAGATTTAAACTATGAAAAATTAAAGTTTATACAAGCTGATATTAGAGATTTTTCATCTGAAGAAGATATAGATATGGTAGTTAGTTTACATGCTTGTGATATTGCTACAGATGCAGCTTTAGTTAAGTCTATAGCATGGAATGCCAAAATTATACTTTCAGTACCATGTTGTCAATCAGAGTTTTATTCTAAGATAGAACAAGAAAAACTTCAGCCTATGTTAAAGCATGGTATTATAAAAGAAAGGTTAGCAAGCTTAGTTACTGATAGTTTAAGAGCTGAAGTTTTAGAACTTTTAGGGTATAAAGTGCAGCTAGTAGAGTTTATAGATATGGAGCATACTCATAAGAATATATTAATAAGGGCTCACAAAAGTAGTGGCTATAAAAAAGATAATTGGAAAAAATATAAGCAGTTTAAGGAGTTCTGGAATTTGCAAGATCTATTTATTGAATCAGAACTTAAAAAAATCGGAATTAATATAGAATAAAAAAGACATCTCCTAGGAGATGTCCTTTTTATATTTATATAATATTTTTAAAATCATGGATAATTTGGGCTGTTGTTTTAATACCTTGATGAAATAAATCTATCTGGATATTTTCGTTGGGACTATGATTACTCTCATCTATATTAGCATAGGGTACAATAATAGATGGGATATTCAATATTTCTGTCCAGATATATTCTGGTAGCGTAGGGCCGCCGCTAGGTACAACTAAGGGTTTTTTAGTTGTAGCCTTTTCAATAGATTTAGATATTATATTTAAATAATTATCATTAATATCTGTTTTTGAAGGAAGCATATCATTATCAATAGGTACAATCTTTATATAGGGGTTGATTGTATGAATATGATTTCTGATAAGTTCTCTTATTTTTTCAGGGGATTGATTATAAGAGAGTCTAACCTCCATTTTTGCCTCTGCTCTACCAGGTATAATGTTATCAACTCCACAGCATGGGTATCCTGTGTTGATATCATTTATAGTTAAAGTTGGTTTAAATATTAAGCTCTTAAAGAACTCTTCTTTATTTTTGTTAATGGACTTAACATTGTAAATGTCAGCTAGTCTACCTGGATCAAAAGGTAGTTTATTAATAAGCTGAATATCTTCATCATTAGCTTCTATAACATCATCATAAAAGCCTTCTATTAAAACATTTCCTTCATTATCCAACATAGAAGAAAGGACTTTAACTAATTCCCAAGCGGCATTTTCAATTGCGCCGCCTTTATTTCCTGAGTGATTATCTGCTCTTGCTGTGTGTATTTCTAAATTGAATCTCATTACTCCTCTTGTTCCTAAGTTTATAAGAGGAGTATTATCAAGGGCCATAGCACCATCAGCGGTATATACTAAATCAGCTTTTAAGCAATTAGGGTTTTGCTTAGCAAACTTTTCTAGACTATGACTTCCTGTAACTTCCTCACCTTCAAAGATAAATTTTATATTAATAGGAGTCTTATTAAAATTTTTTAAATAGTTTTTAACAGCTAGTATATGAGCTAGAAGTTGGCCTTTATTATCACCACTACCTCTTCCATATAGTCTGTTATTTCTTATTGTAGGAACAAAAGGTGGACTTTCCCAAAGGTTTAAGGCACCTGTTGGCTGTACATCATAGTGACCATAAAATAAAATAGTCGGTACATCTTTACTAGACTTAAGCTCTCCATATATAAGTGGATTACCATCAGTCTCAATAATCTCAGTGTCAATACCAATTTGGGTCATTAATGAAGTTAAAAATTTAACACACTTGCAAATACCACTAGGATTATTAGTTAAACTAGGGTATTCTATGAACCTTTTCAAGAGAGTTAAATCTTCGTCTCTATTTTCACAAATAGATTTATAAACTCCTTGCATGTTCATATTAAATCCCCCCTTCTATATTTGTAATATTAGAATAACATAGAAGAATGATATTGTCAAACAATTAACAAGATACTTTTGAAAAACCTATTATAATGATTACTATAATCGATTTTCTCTATATTACTCCTGTCTCATCCACTTAAGTTCTTTACCATCTGAATCATATTTTTTTCTTTTTCCACTTAGATTTTCTATTGATACTTTATATACATTAACTCTATTAAGTCCAGCTTCTATAGCAATATTAAAGTAATCCATTTTATTTGGGGTATATTTTTCACATATTAATTTCATAGCTTTTATTTTTTCATCTTTTGAGATAACTAAACTTGTCTTACCTTTTACTAAAACAGAAGAAAACTCTGTAGTAAAAACATTACTAATTAATTCCTTAGCTTTACTTTTATCTTTTTTAAAAGAATCTAATTCCTCATCACTATAATTAGACGGAACTTTTACATCGCTTACAAATGAAATTATCACCTCTTTATCATTATCTAGATAATTTGTTTTTTCACCTTCTTTGGCAGAGTGAAAATAAATATATTCTCCTTCTCTTACCAATGAAAGAGGAATCAATAAAGGATAATTATCATCCTTTATTAATGCTAAATTACCAAATTCACAATTATCAATTATATTTAAACAAAAATCTTTATCCATCATTCTATCTTTTCTTCTCACATTATCCCTCCTAGTTAGATTATATCTTGTATATAGCTTGACAACAATAGTCATATCTAGTATATTATTTTGTAAGTATAAATAAATAGAGCTATGAAGGGAAGAGTATTTTTAAATTTTCATTAATAGAGAAATAGTCCTAGGCTGGAAGACTATAATGAAAATTAAAAAGAAGATCACCCCAGAGCTTGATATCTGAAATAAGTAGGATATCACGGGAAGCCGTTAGACTTTAAATTAAGATGTAGGTAATATATTATATACCTATAAATTGGGTGGTACCGCGATAAATTCGTCCCTAAGTTACTTAGTAACTTAGGGATTTTTTGATTTTAAAAATAAAGGAGGAATATATATGGCTAAATTTGAAGCTCTGTCTGAGTCTCATGTAAAAGATAGAGAGGCAAGTATTAGAGAATATTGGGAAGAGATAGACTTATTAAATGAGTCTATAAATACAAGAGATGGAAATAAACCTTTCGTTTTCTACGAAGGGCCACCAACTGCAAATGGTAAACCAGGAATTCACCACGTTATGGCTAGGACTTTAAAGGACTTAACATGTAGATACAAAACTATGGAAGGCTATCAGGTAAAAAGAAAAGCAGGGTGGGATACACATGGCTTACCAGTGGAAATAGAAGTTGAAAAGGAATTAAAATTAAGCAACAAGCAAGAAATAGAGGAATATGGTATAAAGGAATTTAATCAAAAATGTAAGGACTCAGTTTTTAAATATGAAAGTCTTTGGAGAGAAATGACTGAGAGAATGGCTTACGAGGTAGATATGGATAATCCATATGTAACCTTAGATAATGACTACATTGAATCAGTTTGGTGGATTTTAGATAAATTTTTCCAAGAAGGCTTGGTTTATGAAGGACATAAAATTTTACCATATTGTACTAGGTGTGGTACAGGATTAGCATCGCATGAAGTAGCTCAGGGATATCAGGAAATAACAAGTGAGACAGTTGTTGCTAAATTTAAATTAAAGGATAAAGATGAGTATTTTCTTGCATGGACAACAACTCCATGGACCTTACCATCAAATGTTTCATTAACTGTTCACCCAGAGGTAGAATATGTTAAAGTAAGGCAAGAAGATGAAATATATTATATAGCAAAATCTTTAGCTAATTCAATATTAGGAGAAGATTATGAAGTAATTGAAACTATGAAAGGTAAAGACTTAGAATATGTAGAATATGAGCAACTATTACCTTTTGTAGAAGCAGATAAAAAAGCATTTTTTGTAACTTTAGCTGATTATGTTACTACTGATGATGGTACAGGTATAGTTCACTCTGCTCCTGCTTTTGGTGAAGATGACTATGAGACAGGTAAAAGATATGACCTTCCAGTACTTAATCCAGTATCACAACAAGGTAAGTTCTTAGAAACACCTTGGGAAGGTAAATTTGTTATAGATGCTGACCCAGAAATTATTCAATATTTAAGAGAAGAAGGAAAGATGTATAAAAAACAGAGGATGGATCATAATTATCCACACTGCTGGAGATGTAAAACTCCTTTATTATACTATGCTAATCCATCTTGGTATATTGAAATTACAAAACTAAAAGAAAAGTTAATTGAGAATAATAATGGTGTAAATTGGTATCCTGACTTTGTTGGTGAGAAGAGATTTGGAAACTGGTTAGAGAATTTAAATGATTGGGCTATTTCTAGAAGTAGATATTGGGGAACGCCATTCCCAGTTTGGAAATGTGACGATTGTGGACATGTAGATAGCGTTGGCTCAAGAAAAGAATTAGTAGATAGAGCTATAGAAGATATAGATGAATCTATAGAACTTCATAGG
Organism: Tissierellales bacterium; assembly: GCA_030146915.1. GTDB lineage: Bacteria > Bacillota > Clostridia > Tissierellales > Tissierellaceae > JASLAT01. Next base: position 26,629 of record JASLAT010000013.1, on the reverse strand, counting down.
CCTTATGTAGATAATGTTCACTTGAAATGTGATAAGTGTTCAGGGCAAATGACTCGTGAAGAGGATGTAATAGATGTTTGGTTTGATAGTGGAGCTATGCCATTTGCTCAGTATCATTATCCTTTTGAAAACAAGGAATTATTTGAGCAACAGTTCCCAGCAGATTTTATATGCGAGGGAATAGACCAAACTCGTGGTTGGTTCTATTCACTATTGGCAATATCAACATTTATAACAGGTAAAGCGCCTTATAAAAATGTTTTGGTAAATGATTTAATTTTAGATAAACATGGTAAAAAAATGAGTAAGTCTGTAGGAAATACAGTAGATCCATTTGAAATGTTTGATAAGTATGGAGCAGACGTTTTAAGATGGTACTTTATGTATGTTTCCCCACCTTGGTCAACAACAAGGTTTGATGAAGAGGGATTAAGAGAAATTGAGAGCAAGTTCTTTAATACATTAAGAAACACTTATAACTTTTTCTCTTTATATATAAATACAGATAAATTAGACCCAAGAGAGTTTTTCATAGAGTATGAAGAAAGACCAGAAATAGATAGATGGATCTTATCAAAATATAATAATTTAGTTAAATATACAAAAGAAAATATGGAAGAGTTTGAATTTACTAGAGTAGTTAGGGCTATTCAGGACTTCTTAGTTGAAGATGTATCTAATTGGTATATTAGAAGAAATAGAAGAAGATTCTGGGCAACAGAAATAACCGACGACAAAAAATCTGTATACAATACAACCTATGAGATTTTAGTAGGACTAACTAAATTAATAGCACCAATAGTGCCGTATACTGCTGAAGAATTGTATCAAAGATTAGTAGGTGAAAAGTCAGTTCATATAGACTACTATCCTGACTTTAATGATAAACTAATAGACTCAGCTCTTGAAGAAAAGATGGATTTAGTTAGAGACCTTGTTGGATTAGGTAGGGCATCTAGAGAAGTTAAAAGAATAAAAGTACGTCAACCTTTAAAGTCTGTTTTAATAGATGGTAAATATGAAGAAACTATAGATGATTTAGTTCCATTAATCATGGAGGAACTAAATGTAAAAGAAGTAGTTTTCGAAAATGACCTAGGTAAGTTTATGAATTTTAGCTTACAGCCAAACTACAGAGTGGTTGGATCTTTATTAGGTAAAAAGGTTCAAAGTTTTGCTAAAGCTTTAAAAGAAGTAGACGCACATGAGATAGTAGACTTAGTAGAATCAGGAAAAAGCTTTAAAATGGAATTAGAAGGTGAAGAGTTTGAGTTTACCAAAGAGCATATTCAAATTAATATCTCTTCTAAAGAAGGATTTGATGTTTCTATGGAGAAAAATAAATTTTTAATCCTAGATACTACTATAGATGAAGATTTAAGAAAAGAAGGATATGCTAGAGAGTTTATATCAAAAGTACAACAAATGAGAAGAAGTAATGATTATAATATTTTAGATAATATAAAAATCTACTATAATGGGTCTGAAACAATACAAGAAGCAATCAAAGAATTCGAAGATTATATAAAAGATGAAACATTAGCAGTTGAAATAAACTTAGTTGAAGAAAACTTAGAAGAACAAGATTTAAATGGTGAAATGACAGGAATGAAATTAGAAAGGTTATAAAAGGATGCTCTTTTTAGAGCATCTTTTTTTTATTTTATAGTATATAGATTAATATAAATAAATAATAGGTAGGATAGATAAAACTTATATTAAAGGATTATTAAAAATATTTATAAAAATATGAATATAGATATAGTTTACTAAAAGCCCAGAAAATAGCTATTATTTTAAGATTTGAAAAATCCATCAGTATAGTGACTGAAAATATAATAAGTTCGTTAATATATAAATTAACATAGATTTTTCAATTTTCTGAAAAATCACTCTGGTTAAAGTGTAAAAAATATTGTATAATATGGACAAGTAGGTTTACTAATCCAAAAAAACCTTGAAAGCTTATATTTAGAAAAGTAATATTATATTACTTGAAGGAGGACAATGTTAATGGACAATTTGATGGGAGTAATTAATAGTATCAATGCAGTTGTATGGGGACCTGCAATGTTACTACTAATCGTCGGAACAGGTATATTTATGACGGTTAAAACAGACTTTTTTACTATTAGAAGACTTAAATATGTATTTGATTCAACATTATTTAAGGTATTTAAGAAAGATAAGGGTGAAAGTCAAGGGGAAGGAGAAATAACACCTTTTCAGGCCATGGCAACAGCTTTAGCAGCAACCTTAGGGACAGGTAACATAGCCGGAGTTGCTTCAGCGATAGCAATGGGGGGACCAGGATCTATATTCTGGATGTGGCTATCAGCATTCTTTGGTATGGCAACTAAATTTTCAGAGGTTGTACTTAGTATTGAATATAGGGGACATAGAGAAGATGGAAGTTTAGTCGGGGGACCTATGTATTACTTACAAAATGGATTAAATAAACCTATACTAGCAAAAATGTTTGCAGTATTTGCTGCGATTGCAGCACTAGGAACAGGAAATATGATTCAATCTAACTCAGTAGCAGAATCATTAGAAATGACTTTTGGTATTAATAAAGTACTTACAGGTGTTGTATTAGCAGTAATAGTAGGACTAGCACTTTTTGGGGGTCTTAAACGTATTGCTAAGATAACAGAGTTACTAGTACCATTTATGGCAATTTTTTACGTAGGTGGAGGATTGGCAATAGTTATACTTAACTTCTCAAAAGTTCCTGCAGCTTTTGGAGAAATATTTAAATTGGCCTTTACTACTAAAGCAGCAGTAGGAGGATTTGCAGGATCAACAATAGCGATGGCTATGAGATCTGGTATTGCTCGTGGTGTTTTCTCTAATGAGGCTGGTTTAGGTAGTGCACCAATAGCCCATGCACCTGCAGCTACAGATCACCCAGTTAGGCAAGGATTATGGGGTATATTTGAAGTATTCATGTCTTCAATAGTAGTTTGTACTATAACAGCTTTAGCTATTATAATTACAGGAGTTTGGACTTCAGGACAGGATGGAGCAGTTCTTACAATATCAGCATTTAATGCAGCACTACCTGGTAATATAGGTGGATACATTGTAACTTTTGGACTTTTATTCTTTGCATTATCAACTTTACTATCTTGGTCATATTATGGAGAAGTAAGTTTAAACTTTTTATTTGGAGAAGGGACAGTTAAAATATATAGGATCGTTTGGATACCTTTAGTAGCAATAGGGGCTATGACAAAATTAGATTTACTTTGGGGTGTATCAGACGTGTTTAATGGTTTAATGGCTATACCGAACTTAATAGGGGTATTAGGACTTAGTAAAGTAGTTGTTAAACTAACTAGAGAATTTTTTGCGAAAGAAGATGCTTTAGCAAAGGAAGCTAGTTTAGCTGAAAAAGCATCTGAAAGAGCTTAAGTGATATAAAAAAACTTCAGGGAAACCTGGAGTTTTTTTTATATTTACATAAAAATTTTTCAAAATAATGATATACTTATATTGAGGTGATATTTTGGATGAAAGATTTGACTTAATTATAGATCGAAGAAAAACTGACTCTGTAAAGTGGGCTAAGATAGATGGATATAAAAAAGATATATTACCCCTATGGGTGGCAGATATGGACTTTAAGTCCCCAGAAATAATTAAAAAGTCAATAAAAAATAGACTGGATGAAGGTGTTTTTGGATATTTTAATATAGATGATGGGATATATCAATCAATAATAGACTGGAACTACAAGAGAAACAGTTATAAAATTGATAAAAGTTGGTTGGTTTTATCTCCAAGTGTACTAACATCTTTAAATTTAATATTATTTTCTTTATTTAAAAGAGGAGATGGTGTAATCATACAGCCTCCTGTATATCCACCATTTTATGAAGCAGTAAAAAATCATGGGTTAGAAGTAGTAGAAAATCCATTAATAAAAACTAAAGATGGGTATAAAATTAATTATATAGAATTAGAGGAACAGATGAAAAAAGCGAAAGCCATGATACTTTGTAATCCACAAAATCCTACAGGTAGGGTTTGGAACTTAGAAGAGCTTGAAAAAATAGTTAATTTAGCTATAAAGTATAATATTTTTATTATTTCAGATGATATACATTCTGATCTTATTATAGATGATAATACATATATACCCATTGGAAGTATATCTAAGGATGCTAGGGAGATATCGATAAGCTTGATATCTCCAAGTAAAACTTTTAATTTAGCTGGTATAAACACATCATGTGCTATAATACCTAATAGGGATATAAAGAGAAAGTTTATTAAATCTCTCAATAAGTTTAGAATATCTCCTACAAATGTATTTTCTAAAGAAGCAATGAGAGCTGCGTATGATCATGGAGAGGATTGGTTGGAAGATTTATTAAACTATATAAGTGGAAATATGGAATATGTGATTTCATATATTGAAGAAAATATAGATTCCATTAAAGTCTATAAGCCTGAAGCAACTTATCTAATGTGGTTGGATTTTTCTAATATAAATAAGAGTTCAGATGAAATATATAAAGCTTTAATAGAAGAAGGGAATATACTGTTAAATAATGGTAAAGATTATGGATGTGGTGGAGATAAATACTTTAGATTAAATGTAGCAACTAGCAGAAAAAATTTAATGATTGCTTTAGATGGTATTTCCAAAGCAGTTAAAAACTTGAAGGGGTAGGAGGATAAGATGAGAATAACATATAAATTAGAAAAGGAAGATTATTTTAAATTTAATTTAAATCATATGACAAAATTTCCTAAAATTAATAGAAGTATGAAAATACAAAGATTTTTTATGCCTATAGTATTTACTGTTTTGGCTTTGATATTAGTATACAAAGTAAACTATTCAAGTAAAATAGTAATTCCAATATATATAGTAGCTTGTTTAGGATGGATTTTGTATTTTCCAAAAATGCTAGAAAAATCTATACACAAAAGACTAGAGAGAGTTTTTATGGAAGAGGAAAATAAGTTTCTTTTAGATGAAAGAGTATTAGAAGTTAAAGATGATGGTATATATGAAATAATAAAGGATAAAAAAGGACAAGAAAAATCTATATTTGCATCAGACGAAGTTGTTGAAATAGAAGAGACAAATGATTCTTTATATATATACTTAAGTTCTGAATCTGTTTACCTAATTCCTCTTAAGTTTTTTAAAAATGAAGAAGAGAAGCAAGAATTTTTATCTAAAGTAAATAAATTTAATATAAGTTAGGTGAGTGGATGGAATTAAATTATAAACTAACAGAGAATGAGTATTTAGATTTCAATAAAAAGTATATAAGAAGTTCACCAATGGTTTTAAAAATATATATATATCAAAAATTATTTGTAGCTATAACTCTTGCTATAATCTTATATTTTATATATAGAGAATTTACAGTTAGCTTTTTAAAATTATTCTTGTTTTATATCTTAGCGCTCTTTGTTTGGAGTTTTTTAGAGTATTTAGTATTCAAGCTAATAATTTCTACAAAACTTAGATTTAATATTAGAAAAGATTCTAGCATACTTGAAGAAAAAAATCTTATAATAAAAAATGATGGTATTTATGATGAAAACAACCCAATAAGTTCAAGAATAATTTGGAAAAGAATTAAAACAGTTGAAAAAGTAGAGGAGTTTATATTTATTTTTACAACCTTAGATTACGGGTATATAATACCTAGGAGAGTTTTTGATACTGAAATGGAAGAAGATAGATTTTTAAGTTTAATAACTTCTAAAATTGAAAAGTAGTTCTAGGAGGAATTCAATGAAGATTGATAAGTTAAGAGAATTAGTTGATAAGAGTAACAATATAGTTTTTTTTGGAGGGGCAGGTGTATCTACAGAAAGTGATATACCTGACTTTAGATCAGAAACAGGTCTTTATAGTGGAATGGACGGTAGAGATAGGGAACCTGAGTATATGTTGAGTCGTCAATGTTTTGATAGAGAGATGGAAGAATTTTTTAATTTTTATAAGAAAAATATGATACATTTAGAAGCTAAGCCTAATAAGGCTCATCTAGCTCTAGCTAAGTTAGAAGATATGGGAAAATTAAAAGCAGTAGTAACCCAGAATATAGACGGCTTACATCAGGCTGCAGGATCTAAAAATGTATTAGAGTTACATGGATCTATACTTAGAAATTATTGTATGGATTGCAATACTCATCACGATTTAGAAGATATTATAAGTGGGGAATTGGTACCTAGATGTAACTCTTGTGGGGGAGTTGTTAAGCCTGATGTAGTTTTATATGGGGAGTCATTAGATATGTCAGTAATGCAATCAGCAGTTGAGCATATAGCTGCTGCAGATTTACTAATTGTTGGAGGAACCTCATTAAGAGTTTACCCTGCAGCTGGTTTAGTTAGATACTTTACTGGAGATGATTTAGTTCTAATAAATAAGTCGGATACTCCATATACAGGTGACGCTAGCTTAGTATTTAATGATAGTATTGGAAAAATTTTATCAGAAATTATATAACACAAAAAATGTCCTATATTTTAGGACATTTTTTATCTAAGGAGGATGCTTTTGAAAATTGAATGGAATAAAAAACATACAACAATTGCCGTATATTCATTAATAGTAATCTTTTTAAGTATAGTTTTTTTTCAGATAACATCTCAAGTAAATATTTTTAAAAATAAGGTTGATAGCTCTATAAAGATATTTTACCCATTTATAATTGGGTTTGTGATGAGTTATTTATTTAATTTTATACTAGTATTTTATGAAAAACGGTTATTAGATAAGTTTAAAATTAAGAATAAGTCAAAGAGAATAACCTCAATTATATTAACTTATATCACTGTGATTTTAATTTTATATGTATTTTCAAACTTTGTTTTCCCGCAAATTATATCTAGTTTATCTGGAATAGTTAACAATATACCATATTATATAGAAGATACAAGTAAGCTGCTTATGGATATTAACAATAAGTTATCAATAAATAAAGAGCTTTCACAAATAGTTGTAGAGAAATGGGATGAAATTATAAATCAGTCAATAGATTATACAGCTAGTTTAATACCTAAGTTTGCAAACTTTATAAAGGGATTTTTATCTAGTATTTGGAATATAGTAATAGGAGTAATCGTGTCTATATACTTATTAATGGATAAGGAAAACTTTATTGCTTTGGTAAAAAAAGTAAATTATGCAAGTTTTTCAAAGGAAAGAGCAGAGAGATTAGTAGAAATTACCAACAGAGCTAATAGGATATTTAGTAGATTTATAGGTGGAAAGTTATTAGATTCTTTTATAGTAGGAGTTTTAACTTTTATAATTTTAAGCTTATTTAAAATTCCTTTTACTATTTTAGTGTCATTTATAATAGGACTAACAAATATAATACCTTTTTTTGGACCTTTTATTGGTGCAGTTCCATCATTTGTAATTATCTTTTTTGAAGCACCTGTAAAAGCACTTTGGTTTATAGTTATAATAATAGTTATACAGCAAATTGATGGTAATATAATAGGCCCAAAAATACTGGGAGATTCTTTAGGAATATCAGCTTTTTGGATTCTATTTTCTTTAATGATAACAGGTAAATTATTAGGATTGATTGGTTTGATTATAGGAGTACCTTTATTTACTCTTATATATTCTTTGATTAAAGATCATGTTGAAAATAGGTTAAGAAAGAAAAACTTACCAACCGAAACTAAAGACTATATAAAATAGAGCCATATGGCTCTATTTTATTTTGCTAGGATAAAAGAGAAATTTATGGTAATATTATATATAGAATAGTAACAATTTTCTAATAATTAAACTTATAAGCTAGGAGGCGTTGTATATGAAAATATATTCAGCTGACAGGATAAGAAATATTGCACTTTTAGGACATAGTAGTAGTGGAAAAACTACTTTAACAGAAGCAGCATTGTATGTATCAGGAGCTATAAGTAGACAAGGTAGGGTTGATGATGGAAATACTATTTCTGATTTTAAAGATGAAGAGATACAAAGATGTGTTTCAATAGCTACAAGTTCTATTCCATTAGAATATAAAAATATAAAATATAATATTTTGGATACTCCAGGATATTTTGATTTTATAGGAGAAATGTATGGAGCAAAAAGAGCATCTGAATCTACAATATTGGTTATTGATGCAAGTTCAGGAATTGAAGTTGGAACAGAGAAGGCTTGGAAAAATTTAGAAAAGTATAACACCCCAAGGTTTATATTTTTGAATAAAATGGACAAAGAAGATATAGACTTTGAAGTATTATTAGAAGATATTAATTTGAAATTCGATCAAAAGATTATACCTTTTACTCTACCAATATACTCAGAAGGTCAATTTATTGGCTTTGTGGATATTATTAATAATAAAGAATATCTTTATGATAGTGAAGATGTAGAGATAAAAGATATGGATGAAAGTTATATTCCAAAAATAAAGGAGCTAAGATTTATAATACAGGAAAAAATAGCTGAGACTTGTGAAGAACTTATGCTAAAGTATTTTGATGGAGAAAGTTTTACAGATGAAGAAATATGTGAAGGAATAAAATGTTCTATATTAGATGGTGAGCTAGTTCCACTTTTTGTAGGCTCAGCATATCATGCAATAGGCATAGATTTTTTATTAGAGAGTATAGAAAAGTTTTTGCCATCAGCTAATGATATAGATAACCCTATAGGAGAATATAATGGGGAAATGATTCAAAGGGGAAAATCTACTGATGATCCATTCTCTGCAATTGTTTTTAAAACAATTATAGACCCTTACATAGGTAAATTAAGTTTAATAAGAGTTTTATCTGGAGAGCTAAAAGAAGGTGAAAATATATACAACTCGACTAGAGATAAGTTTGAAAGACCAGGAGGAGTATTCATATTAAGAGGTAAAAAGCAAATAGATACAGATGTATTGATCGCTGGTGATATTGGAGCCATATCTAGATTGGAATCGACAAAAACAGGAGATACCCTATCTAGTGAGGATAATAAAATTATATATGAGCCAATAGAGTATCCTAAACCAAACTTATTTTTAGCTGTAAAAGCTAAAACTAGAGATGATGAGGATAAGTTAGGTTCTGCATTAAAAAAATTAAATGAAGAAGATCCTACTTTTGAGCTTGTTAGAAACTCAGAGACTAAGGAACTTCTAATAGGCGGTCAAGGTAATATGCAAATTAGAGCAATAACTGAAAAACTTAAAAATACATTTGATATAGAAGTGGACCTTTCAACACCAAAGATTGCTTATAGGGAAACAATTAAATCAAGATCAGATGTTCAGGGTAGACATAAAAAACAATCAGGTGGAGCAGGTCAATATGGAGATGTTCATATTAGATTTGAACCTTGCGAGGAGGAGTTTATATTTGAAGAAGAAGTATTTGGCGGTTCAGTTCCTAAAAACTATTTTCCAGCAGTAGAAAAGGGTTTAGAGGAAGCCAGGAAGGAAGGAGTTTTAGGAGGCTTTCCAGTAGTAAATATAAAAGCCACACTTCATGATGGCTCTCATCACCCAGTAGATTCCAATGAGATGGCTTTTAAAATAGCTGCTTCTATGGCTTTTAAAAAAGGAATAAAAGAGGCAGAACCAATATTATTAGAACCTATAATGGAATTAGAAATTAAGGTTCCCGAAGAATATATGGGAGATATTATGGGAGATATGAATAAAAGAAGAGGAAGAGTAATGGGTATGGAACAAGATGATGATGGTAATCAGATTGTAAGGGCAGAAGCACCACAGGCAGAAGTATTTGACTATGCAATAGACCTTAGAGCAATGACTCAATCTAGAGCAAGTTTTAGTATGAAATTTTTAAGTTATGAAGAAGTGCCGATAGATATAGCGGAAAAAATAATAGATAAATAGTCTACAATAAAGTAAGATGCAGCAGGTTTATCCCTGCTGTATTTTAGTGTATAATAAATTATTAAGGGTATATATTTATGGTATAGGAGGTGCAGTTATGAAGTGTCAATCATGTAATGAAAAAGATGCAATTATCCACTTTACTAAGATAATGAATGGTAAGATGGAGGAAGTTCATCTGTGTAAAGAGTGTGCTTCTAAAGAGGCTTTATTTGACTTTAAGTTTCCTTTTTCTATAAATGATTTTTTTGCAGGTTTAATAGAAAATGAAGAAAAGTTGAAGATGGTTCAGAAAGAAAATACTTGTTCGATATGTGGCATGACTTATGAAAGGCTGGTAACAGAAGGAAAATTTGGATGTGCAAGTTGTTATGAGACTTTTCAAAGTAAGATATCATCTTTATTAAGAAATATCCACGGGCATGATGAGCATATGGGAAAAATACCTTCTAAAAGTAGTAAGAAAATGAAAATGAATAAAGAAAAAGAAAAATATAAAAGACTTTTGAATGACGCAGTAAATAAAGAAGAATACGAAAAGGCTGCAGAATATAGAGACATCATAAGAGAAATAGATAAAAAGATAAAGGATAATATTGACCAAGAGGAGGGATAAAATGACTAATAGTGATAAAGTAGCAGTTAGCAGTAGGGTTAGAATTGCTAGAAATTTAAGTAAGTATAAATTTCCACAATCAATGACTAGTGAAGAGGCAGATCTGCTAACTAGGGATATTTTACAAGTTATGAAATCCTCTGATGATAAGTATAGATTTTTTAGTTTGGGGAACCTATCGTCTAGAGATAGGGTTCAGTTTGTTGAAGAACATCTAATAAGTCCAACTTTATTAAAATCAGGTCAGACTGGGAGTTTTCTTTTGAGAGATGATAAAAAAGTAACTATAATGTTAAATGAAGAAGATCATATTAGAGTTCAAGTTTTATCTGAAGGATTTAACATAGATAAAGCCTATGAGATAGCATCAGAAGTTGATGATTTTATAGAGAAAAAGGTAGATTATGCATTTGATGAAAAATTTGGATATCTTACGTCTTGTCCCACTAATGTAGGTACAGGATTAAGAGCATCAGTTATGTTACATTTACCAGCTATAACTATGACTAAGCATCTAGACACAATGGTTGATATATTAACTAGCATAGGACTAACATTAAGAGGAATATATGGTGAAGGCAGTAAAGGGTTAGGGTGTTTATATCAAATATCAAATCAAACAACAATAGGTATTGCAGAGGAAGATATTTTAATAAAGTTAAACAAAGTGATAGAACAAATAATTTCAAGAGAAGAGGCTGTTAGAAAGTTTCTATTAGAACATAGTAGAATCGATCTAGAAGATAGGTTATTTAGGTCTTATGGTATTATAACTAATAATAGAAAAATTTCTTCTAAGGAAGCAATGAAACATTTATCAAATATTAAATTAGCATTTGACTTAAACTTAATAGAAGGATTCGATGGTAGAGAAATAATACAGTTGATGGAAGAAATACAACCAGGAAAATTACAGGCAAAGCTAAAAGTTGATTTAGAAAAAGATAAAAGGGATATAGAGAGATCTAAATATATAAGGAGTTTTTTTAAAAAGGAGGAATAAAAGTGTCAATGTTTGAAAGGTTTACAGAAAAAGCCAGAAGAGCAATACTTTTTTCTCAAGAAGAGTCGAAAGCTTTAAATCATAACTATGTTGGAACAGAGCATCTTTTATTAGGGTTGATTAGAGAGGAAGAAGGTCTGGCATCTAAATTTTTAAATCAAAGAGGTGTATCTATAGATAAAGCTAGAGAAGCTACAGTGAAACTTGTAGGTAAGGGAACAAAGTTAACAACCTCTAGTGGAGAAACTATAGGATATACTCCTAGAACAAAGAGGATTTTTGAGTTGGCTATAACCCAAGCGAGAAAGTTAAAGCATAACTATATAGGTACAGAACACTTGTTACTTGGATTATTAGAAGAAAGTGAGGGGGTTGCTGTTGTAATTTTAAGAGCTTTAGGTGTAAATCTTAATGAATTATTTGAATCTTTAGTTCAAGAAATAACAAAAGCACCTAGTTCTTCTAAGCAACAATCTCAAGGACAATCACAAAACTCTACACCAAATTTGGATGAATTTTCTATAGATTTAAATAGACAGGCTGAAAGTGGGAAAGTAGACCCTGTTATAGGTAGAGATAAGGAAATAGAGCGTGTTATACAAGTTTTAAGTAGGAGAACTAAAAATAACCCTGTATTGATAGGAGAACCAGGTGTAGGAAAAACAGCTATAGCTGAGGGTTTAGCACAAAAGATTATCTCAGGAGAAGTACCTGAAATAGTTGCTAATAAAAGAGTTTTATCTTTAGATTTAGCAAGTATGTTGGCGGGTGCTAAATATAGAGGTGAATTTGAAGAAAGATTAAAAAATGTTTTAGAAGATCTTAAAAATGCTGGAGACGTTATCCTATTTATCGATGAAATTCACACCTTAATAGGTGCAGGTGCTTCTGAAGGTGCACTGGATGCTTCTAATATTTTAAAGCCTACTTTGGCTAGGGGTGAAATTCAAATAGTGGGAGCTACCACAACGGATGAATATAGGAAGCATATAGAAAAAGATGCGGCTTTTGAGAGAAGATTACAGCCGGTAATGGTTGAGGAGCCTAGTGTTAAGAATACTATAACTATATTAAAGGGACTTAGGGATAAATATGAAGCACATCATAGAGTTCAAATAAAAGATGAAGCATTAGAAGCGGCAGCAGATTTATCTAGTAGATATATATCAGATAGATTTTTACCAGATAAGGCTATAGATTTAATAGATGAGGCTGCATCTAAGATTAGAATAACTAAAAATACTAGACCTTCTAATGTAAAAGAGTTGGAGGATAGATTAGAAGAGTTATTAAAAGAGAAGGAAGAGGCAATAAATACTCAAAATTATGAAAAGGCAGCTAAGTTAAGAGATGAAGAAAAATCAATAAAAGAAGAACTTAAAGAAAAAGAAGAAAAATGGACTAGAGAGAAACAAAGTTTTGAAATGGTTGTTGGTTACGATGAAATAGCTCAAATAGTTTCTGACTGGACCGGTATACCTGTTACAAGATTAGATAGTGAAGAGAGTAAAAAGCTGTTAAACTTAGAATCAGCGATTCATAAAAGTGTAATAGGACAAGAACAAGCAGTAAAAGCTGTCTCAAAAGCTGTTAGAAGAGCTAGGGTAGGATTAAAGGACCCAGATAAACCCGTAGGCACATTTATTTTTGTAGGTCCAACAGGTGTAGGTAAAACTCACTTAGCTAAGTCTTTAGCCGAAGAATTATTTGGATCAGAAGATGCAATGATTCGTTTAGATATGTCTGAGTATATGGAAAAGCACTCAGTTTCTAGATTGGTAGGTTCACCTCCAGGATATGTAGGACATGATGAAGGTGGACAACTAACTGATGCTGTTAGAAGTAAACCATATTCAGTAATACTTTTAGATGAAATTGAAAAGGCACATCCAGATGTTTTTAATATTTTATTACAAATACTAGATGATGGTAGACTTACTGATTCGAAAGGTAGAACAGTAGACTTTAAAAATACAGTTGTAATTATGACATCTAATGTAGGTGCTTCTAACTTAAGAAAACAAAATGTAATAGGTTTTAGCTCTCAAGAGGATGAAGATAAAGAAGAGTATGAAGCTATGAAAGAGACAATAGAAGAAGAACTTAAGAAAAATTTTAGACCAGAATTTTTAAATAGAATAGACGAAACTATAGTATTTCATAGTTTAAGAGAAGAGGACCTTAGAGATATTGTTAATATAATGATGAAAGAATTAGAAGATAGGTTAGCTAGATTGCATATAAATATAGAAATATCAAGTAAAGCTAAGGATTTAATAGCAAAAGAAGGTTTTGATCCTGTATATGGGGCTAGACCTTTAGAAAGAACTATAAGAAGAATGGTTGAAGATAAGTTAGCAGAAGAGCTTTTAAAAGGTGAAATAACTAGAGATGATGATATACTGATAGATGAAGAAAACAATGAATTAACATTTAGGAAAAAATAAAACAAAAAGAGAAGCCTGTAGAAATCTACAGGCTTTTTTAATGGAGGTTAGCAATGAGTAAAAAGAAAACTATATATACATGTAATAATTGTGGATATGAAAGTATTGGATATATGGGGAAGTGTCCAAATTGTAGTAGTTGGGGAAGTTTAGAGGAAGAGGTAGTTCTTGGAAAAAAATCTAGCGTAAGGAAAAAGTCTAATAAAAAAATAAACAGGTTAGGAGAAATAAAAACAGATAACTCTGATAGAATAATAACAAATATTCCAGAGTTTAATAGGGTTATGGGTGGGGGAATTGTAAAGGATTCAGTAACTATACTTTCTGCTGTTCCAGGTGCAGGTAAATCTACCCTATTACTCCAAGTAGCTAATGACCTAGCTTCCTTAGGTCATAAGGTGTTATATGCTTCTGGAGAGGAAAGTGAATCACAGATAAAAAATAGAGCAGATAGAATTTTAGAAAATTTATCAGACCAGCTTTGGGTTGTGTCTGATAATAGTATGGATAGGCTTGTAGATGCTGTTGAAGATATGGACCCTAAAGTTATTATAGTTGATAGTATACAAACTTTTACTTTAGAAGAGCATTCTTCTTCTAGAGCTGGATCTCCTACACAAACTATGGAATGTGCTAACACTTTAGTTCAGTTGGCAAAAAACGAAAAAAATCCAAGGATAGTAATAATGGTTGGTCAGATGACAAAAGCTAATGAAATTGCTGGAGTAAGAGCCTTAGAACATCTAGTTGACACAGTATTAATAATAGAAGGTGAAAGTGGTGAAGAGTTAAGAAGCTTGTTAACTAGTAAAAATAGATATGGTTCCACTGGTGAGATGGGTTTTTTCTCTATGACGGATAGAGGTATGATTTCAATAGATAATCCCTCAGAATATTTTATGACACAAAGAGAGGGTGGTAGGAAGGTAGCAGGAAGTGCTATAACAGTTGTAAGAGAGGGTACTAGACCAATAATACTTGAGATAGAGTCTTTAGTTTCTCAGTCTTTTACACCCTATCCCTCTAGAATAAGTGAATGCTTGAGAAAAGATCAACTTAATACATTAGTTTCTATATTAGAACAAAGAGGAGGATTTAAGCTATATGATCAGAATGTTGTAATAAAAACTACTGGTGGAATTAGGCTTAAAGAACAGGCATCTAATCTTGCTGTTTTAATGAGTATAGTATCATCTATAAAAGGACAAGGTATAGATAATGGAACAGTATTTATAGCAGATGTAGGATTAACAGGAGAGCTTAAAAAAGTCCCTTCACTAGAGCAAAGAGTTAGAGAATTAGATAGAATGGGATTTAAAAAAGCTTATGTTGCAAGGAATAGTACAAAAAATATTAAGGTGGAAAACTTAAAAGTTATTGAAATGGATAGTTTAAGGCAAGTTATTGATCATGTTTTTGGAAATATAGTATTTTAGATAAAAAATTTATAAATAAGTTTGACATATTGTATTTTACTATGATAGAATATAAATTTTACAACAAGCCCTTAATAGTGTATAATAGGAATATAGTATATACAAAATAGGAGGGCTTGGTATGTTTGATATAGGTGATAAAATAGTTTACCCAATGCATGGTGCTGGGGTTATTGAAAATATAGAGACTAAAGAAATACTAGGTGAGAAGAAAAAATATTTCATTATGAAGATGCCAATTGGAGAAATGAAAGTAATGGTGCCTGTTGATAATGTGGAAGAGGTTGGAATTAGAGATGTCATAGATAGCGATATGATACCTAAGGTTATAGACAAACTTAGCGATGGTCAATCTAAAATGCCTCAAAATTGGAATAGAAGATATAGGCAAAATAATGATAGGATTAAGACGGGAGATATACTAGAAATAGCAGCTGTAGTTAGAAATTTAATGCTTTTAGATATGGAAAAGGGCCTATCTACAGGAGAGAAAAAAATGTTAGGATCAGCTACACAAATGCTATATTCAGAGATGGTTTTAGCTACTGATAAACCTTTAGAAGAAGTAGAGGAATTAGTAAGGGAAGCGGTTAAGAAAGGTGAAGAAGAAGTAGCTGATGAATAAAAAAAATGAATAGAGGGAGGTGAGAAAGTTGCTAGATAAGATTTTTAGAGGAGTCATTGGAGCCTTAGGTCTTTTAGTTGGTTATAGTTTGATAAGCTTCATTAGTTCTATTGAAGTTATTAATTTGCAGCTGCAAGGTTGGCCTCTTTTTGCTCTATACTTAGGTACATCTTTATTTTTTGGAATTACAGCCCTATATTTTTCAGAAAATATTATAGGGAAAATAAAAAAGATAATAAAAACTATTGAAGGAGAGCTTCAAAAGTTTTCGATTTATGATATTTTATTATCTTCAACAGGACTTATAATTGGACTTATTATTGCTTATTTATTAAGTACCTTAGTTATTAATATAGACTTTTTATATATAAATGTTGTTCTACCTTTTATAATGTATATTATATTAGGATACTTAGGGATTACTTTTCCTCATAAGAAAAAGAATGATATAACAAACTTCTTTGTTACAATAAAGAAGGCATCGGGTCAGGTAAAAATTCCTGAAACAGTGGAGGATAATGTTCAGGCATCACCTAAAATTTTAGATACATCAGTAATAATAGATGGAAGAATTTTAGATATATGTAGAACTAAATTTATAGAAGGACCATTGGTAGTTCCTGAATTTGTATTAGGAGAATTACAACGCATAGCAGATTCTTCTGATTCTTTAAAGAGAACTCGAGGTAGAAGAGGCTTAGACATTATTAATGAAATACAAAAGGAAATAGATATGGAAGTAATAATACATCAAGAACAGTTCGATCATATAAAAGAAGTTGACTCAAAACTATTAGAACTGGCAAAAGAGATAGATGGCAAAGTACTTACAAATGATTACAACTTAAATAAAGTTGCTGAAGTACAGGGTATAACAGTATTAAATATAAATGACTTAGCAAATGCGGTTAAACCGGTCGTATTACCAGGTGAAGAAATGAGCGTTCAAGTAATAAAAGATGGTAAAGAAGCTAATCAGGGATTGGCATACTTAGATGATGGTACTATGATAGTTGTTGAAAGAGGCAAAAAATATATAGGTAATAATATAGCGGTGACAGTAACTTCTGTATTACAAACATCTGCAGGTAGGATGATATTTGCTAAACCAAAAGGTGCATAAAAGATTGGATATTTATCCAATCTTTTTTTATTTATTAATAATGCAATTAAATCAATATATGTTATAATACAAAAGAGGTGAGATTATGATAGATGGTAACTATGTTTCTGTCCTTATAGCTGCTGCTGGAATGAGCAATAGAATGGGAGGAAATATTAGTAAACAATTTATACAACTGGGTGATAGACCGGTTTTAGCTCATACTATTCAAGCCTTTGAAGAAAGTGATATAGTTGATGAGATAATTTTAATTCTTAAAGAAGAAGATATAGAATATTGTAGGCAAAATATAGTAAAAAAATATAAATTTAATAAAGTAACAAAGTTGATACGTGGAGGAAAAGAGAGACAGGATTCTGTGCACAATGGTATTATGGCTCTTGATCCTAAAAGTGATATAATAATAAGTCATGATGGCGCTAGACCTTTTGTTACTGATAAAATGATAAGAGATAGTGTTAAAAAAGCAATAACAGATGGTGCTGCTGTAGTAGGTGTGCCAGTAACAGATACTATAAAAATGTTAAGAGATGGAGAAGGTAATCAGATAGATTATACTCCAAAAAGATCTCTACTTTTTGCTGCACAAACTCCACAAACTTTTAAAAGGGATATTTTAGTTTATGCATATGAAAAAGCTCAAGAAGATGATGCTTTAGGAACTGATGACAGTTCTTTAGTTGAAAGACTAGGGATTAAAGTAGCTATGGTTGAGGGTGCTTATAGTAATATAAAACTTACAACTCCGGAAGATATTAGACTAGCAGAGTCTCTAATAAAAGATGGAAGAGTAAGTAGTACTATAAAAATAAAATTACAAAGTAGGTAGATTATATGAAAATTGGATTTGGTTATGATGTACACAAACTTGTAAAAGGTAGGGATCTTATAATAGGTGGAGTAAAAATAGATCATGATTTAGGTCTTTTAGGTCACTCAGATGCAGATGTACTAACTCATTCTATTATGGATAGTATTTTAGGTGCTCTAGGATTAGGAGATATTGGAAAGCACTTTCCTGACACTGATATGGAGTATAAGAACATATCTAGTTTAGAACTTCTTAGGAGAGTTAAATTTATATTAGATAAAGAAGGATACATTATAGGAAATATAGATTCTACTATAGCAGCTGAAAAGCCAAAGCTTCTACCTTATATTGAAGATATGAAAAAAAATATATCGAGTATATTAGATACTGACATAAGGAATATAAATATAAAAGCTACTACAACTGAAACTTTAGGATTTGTTGGTAATGAAGAAGGAATAAGTAGTTATAGTGTTTGTATTATAAAAATTGACAAGTAGTGTTTCTACTAGTATAATAATCACAATAGATTTAAGCATTGATAGGAACCAGTAAATATTAATAGTCACTAGAGAAAAAGTCCTAGGCTGGAAGACTTTTGACTCACTTAATATTGAACCTGTCCTTGAGCTTCTAAATGAAAATTTAGACCGGGAGCCGGTTATAGCCTTAATGAGTGGTATATTAATTATACTAATAGAGTGGTACCGTGGAATTCAACCTTTCACCTCTAATTTTAGAGGGAAAGGTTTTTTTGTTATAAAAAATAGTATTTTAACTAGGAGGTTTTATTATGAAAATGTCAAAAATGTATATGCCTACTTTAAGGGAAGTGCCAGCTGAGGCAGAAATTCCAAGTCATCAGTTACTTTTAAGAGCAGGATTAACTAGAAGATTAGTTAGTGGAATTTACTCATACTTACCTTTAGGATATAGAGTAATAAGAAAAGTAGAGGATATAGTTAGAGAAGAGATGGATAAATTTGGTGGCCAAGAATTACTTTTATCTGCTATACAACCTAGAGAAATCTGGGAAGCAACTGGAAGATGGGAAGATTTTGGTCCAGAGATGTTTAAATTAAAGGATAGGCACTCAAGAGAGTTTTGTTTAGGACCAACTCATGAGGAATATTTAACAGATATGATTAAGGGTGAGATTACATCTTATAAACAATTACCATTAATCTTATATCAAATTCAAACTAAATATAGGGATGAGTTAAGACCAAGGTTTGGATTTATGCGTGCTAGAGAGTTTATTATGAAAGATGCTTATACATTTGATACTGATGAAGAAAGCATGAAGGAAGCTTATATGAATCAATGGAGAGCTTACGACTCTATTTTTACAAGATTAGGAGTAGACTATAAAGTAGTTCGTGGTGACTCAGGAGCCATGGGTGGAGATAACTCACATGAATTTATGGCTATGAGTAAATATGGTGAATCTTTAGTAGCATATTGTGAAAAATGTGATTTTGCGGCTACTGATGAAAAAGCAGAAGTTGTTTATTCAGCTAAATATACTGATGAAGAAGAGAAAAATTTAGAAGAAGTTCATACTCCAGGAGCTTCAACTATAGAGGATTTAGAAAAGACCTTAGGAGTAGAGAAAACTAAATTAGCAAAAGCTTTAGTTTATATGGTTAAGGATGAGCCAGTAGTATGTCTTATCCCAGGAGATAGAGAGTTAAACGAAATAAAATTATTAAATCATTTATCAGCAGGTGAACATGAAATAGAAATGGCATCTGATGAAGTTATAGAATCTCTAAATTCATATCCAGGATATACAGGACCATTAGGATTAAAAGATGGAACAAGAATAGTTGTAGATTCTAGACTGACAGAAATGAAAAATTTAGTTGTAGGAGCTAATAAGGTTGACTATCATATATTAAATGTTAACTATGGTAGGGATTTTACTGGAGAAGTAGTAGATGATTTACTTCTAATTCAAGAAGGTGATAGGTGTCCTGAGTGTGGAGAAGAACTTAAAATGGATAGAGGAATAGAAGTAGGTAATATCTTCCAACTAGGTACGAAATATTCAAAAGGGTTAAATGCTAAATATTTAGACGAAAATGGCAAGGAACAACTATTCTATATGGGATCTTATGGTATAGGAATATCAAGGACAGTTTCAGCTATAATAGAACAAAATTATGATGAAAATGGAATAATCTGGCCTTTAAATGTTGCTCCATATCATGTGATAATAAGCTTGATAAACTCTAAAAATCAAGAGCAAAGTGATTTAGGAAATGAAATCTATGAAGAGTTAAATAATCAAGGAGTAGAGGTTCTTTTAGATGATAGAGATGAGAGACCAGGAGTTAAATTTAATGATAGGGATCTTATAGGAATACCTATAAGAATAACTGTAGGAAGAGGAGCCAAAGATAGATTGGTGGAATATTCTTTAAGAAGTGATGGAGAGAATAAAGATGTTAGTGTAGATGAAATAGTATCTTTAATAAAGGATGAGTTTAAAAAAGCGGGTATAAGAATATAAAATAAATAAGACTACCTATAATGTATGATATACTTTAGGTAGTCTTAAAGTTTACAGTAACTATATTCTGATATATAATATAGTTTAATAAATTAGGAGGTGTGGACTTTGAAAGAAGTCAGATTAAGATTTGCGCCAAGTCCTACTGGTTACCTACATATAGGTGGCCTTAGAACTGCGCTTTATAATTATTTATTTGCAAAAAGAAACAATGGTAAGTTTATATTAAGGATAGAAGATACTGACCAGGATAGGTATGTAGAGGGAGCTTTAGAAAACTTAATAGACTCCTTAAATTGGGCTGGAATCGAATATGATGAAGGTGTTTATATAGAAAATGGTGAGATTGTACAAAAAGGAGAATATGGTCCTTATATTCAATCTCAAAGATTAGATATATATAGAAAGTATGTAGATCAACTACTAGACTCTGGTCATGCGTATTACTGTTTCTGTTCAAAAGAAAGACTTGATTCTGTTAGGGAAGAGCAAAAAATAAAAGGACTAGCTCCGAAATATGACGGATTCTGTAGAAATTTAACTAGAGAAGAAGCAGAAGAGAGAATCGTAAATGGTGAAGAATATGTTGTGAGGCTTAAATTGCCAAGAAATTATGATATTAAATTTCATGATTTAGTTCGTGGCAATATAACTATAAATAGTGATGATTCAGATGACCAAGTACTATTAAAATCAGATGGATATCCTACTTATCATATGGCTGTTGTAGTTGATGATCATTTAATGAAGATAAGCCACATTGTAAGAGGAGAAGAATGGCTAAGTTCTACTCCAAAACATGTGTATCTATATCAAGCTTTTGGATGGGAAGAACCAGAATATGTCCATCTACCAACAGTTTTAAATAAAAATAGGCAAAAGTTAAGTAAACGTCATGGAGATGTTTCTGTAGATGACTTTAAAAACAGGGGATACTTGCCGGAAGGTTTAATTAACTATTTAGCACTTGTAGGTTGGTCACCAGAATCTAATGAAGAGATATTATCAATGGATGATTTAGAAGAGCAATTTACATTTGAAAGAGTAGCTAAAACTGGAGGAATCTTTGACAAACAGAAGCTAGATTGGGTAAATGCTCATTATATGAGAGAACTTTCAATTGAAGAGTTAACTGAAAGAGCTACTCCTTATTTAGAAGAAGCTGGTCTTATGACAGAGGAAGAAGTTAAAGCTAAAGAAGAATGGGTTTATTTACTACTTTCAAGTGTTCAAGAATCTTTACACAAGATGGATGAAATTGTTGATAAAGTTAGATTTATTTTTGAATATAAAGTTGAAAGTGAAGATGCTGAAAAAGTTTTAAAAGAAGAACAAGTTCCAGCTATTTTAGATGCAATGGAAGAAGAGTTATCTAATGTAGATGAAATAGATCAAGAGTATGCTAAAGGATTTATGAAAAAAATTCAAAAAGCATCTGGTGTAAAAGGTAAAAATTTATTTATGCCATCTAGAGTTGCTCTAACAGGTCAAATAAGTGGGCCAGAGTTTGTAAGCATATTAGTTTTATTGGGAAAAGATGAAATTTTAAAGAGAATTGAAAATGTTAAAAATAACTATCTATAGGCAGAGGAGGACTAGGTTTGAAACTATATAATACTTTAACTAGGCAAAAAGAAGAGTTTAAACCCATAAAAGAAAATCAGGTAGGAATTTATGCCTGTGGTCCAACTGTTTATGATTATATTCACGTAGGGAACGCTAGACCTATGGTAGTATTTGATACTCTAAGAAGATTTTTTCATTATGAAGGTTATAAGGTTAATTTTGTAGTAAACTTTACAGATATAGATGATAAGGTTATTAATAAAGCATTAGTCGAAGGAGTAGGAATAAAAGAAATATCAGATAGGTATATAGAAGCTTATAAAGAGGATGCAAGAGGACTAAATGTTCTGGAAGAAAATACAATACATCCTAGGGCTACTAATTATATTAAGGATATAATAGAGTTTATTTCCGCTTTAATAGAAAAGAATGCAGCTTATAATGTAAATGGAAATGTTTATTTTAGGATAAGTGCTGCTGAGGACTATGGTAAACTTTCTAAAATTAATATAGATGAATTAAGAGCTGGAGCAAGAATAGAAGTTAGCGAAGAGAAGGAAAACCCTATGGATTTTAGTCTATGGAAAAAATCTAAAGAAGGTGAGCCTTATTGGGATAGCCCTTGGGGTAAAGGTCGACCAGGTTGGCACATAGAATGTTCAGTTATGAGTAAGGAAATTTTAGGAGAAACTATTGATATTCATGCTGGAGGAAGTGATTTACAATTTCCACATCATGAAAATGAAATAGCACAATCTGAAACACTATCTGACAAAACATTTGCCAATTATTGGATGCATAATGGTATGTTAACTATAAATGATAGGAAAATGTCTAAATCAGAAGGTAACTTCTTTACTGTTAGAGATATAGCTAAGGAGTTTGATCTAGAAGTTTTAAGATACTTTCTAATTTCTTCACACTATAGAATGCCAATTAACTTTAGTAGGGATATTATGCAGCAGATGGCAAATGCTTTAGAAAGACTATACAATGGAAAAAGGAATTTAGAGTATTTAATTGATAATGCAAGTTCAAAAGAAGAGAACTTGAAGGATTTAGACAAACTTAATAAGTTAGAAAATAGTTTTAAAAATAGTATGAGAGATGACCTAAATACTGCAGATGCTATAACGGTTTTATTTGATCTAGTTAGATATTCTAATCAAAATTTTAGTGAAGAAACTAGTAAAGATACATTAGCTAAATATTTATTTAAATTAGAAGAATTAGCAGGAGTATTAGGTTTACTATATAAGAAGGAAGAAATTCTAGACCAAGATATACAAAAGCTAATAGATCAAAGGCAAAATGCTAGAGAGAGCAAAGACTTTAAAAAAGCTGATGAAATTAGAGATTATTTACTATCAGTGGGTATAGTCTTAGAAGATACTAAAGATGGTGTTAAGTGGAGAAGAGATTAATGGCAGACACATTTAGAAAAATAAATAAAGTGCTTAGTGAAGAGGATATACTTATGCTAAATCCTCTTCATTTAGCATATATAGGTGATGGTATTTATGAATTGTTTATAAGAACTTACTTATTAGATGGGAAAATGTCTGTAAATGAGATGAATAAGAAGGCTAGAAGTTTAGTCAATGCAGAGACACAGGCTTTAGTGTCCCAACTTATTATGGATCACCTAAATGAAAAAGAAGAAAGAATTTTTAAAAGAGGAAGAAATGCTAAAACATCAAGTAGTCCTAAAAATATGAAAATAATGGATTATAAGCATGCAACAGGTTTAGAAGCTCTGTTAGGATATTTATACTTAAAACAATCTGATGAAAGGTTATTAGAGCTAATGAATAAAATTTTATATGAGGATATAATCTTTCATTTAGAGATAGAGATATTAAATACAAAAAATATTGACAAGAAAGATGTAGAAAAAGATTTTTTAAACCTTCTCAATAAATATTCTATAGAGGTTGAAGGTTTTTATATTGATGAACTTGAAAAAGATCTAAAAATAGATCTGAATATTCCTTTGTTATTAATAGATTATGTAGATTTGAAAAAAACTTTATATAGATTTTTAGCAGAATATAAAAAAAGAGAAGATATTAATTTAAATCTAAGAAGGTCATTGCAGTTTAAGGAGGACATAAATGAAGGTTAAATTATTGAGGTATACACCAGATGGTGAAAAATTAATTTCATCAGCTGCAAAATTATGCTACTCGCCAGTAGGAGTTGAAGATATAGAAGATAACTTGACTGATGAAGAAGTATCAAAGTTTTTAACTGGTTTAATTAATATGGGGCATGAAAGTCCTATTGAACACTTAAGTTTTACTTTTGCAGCAGAAGGGGTTAGTAGAAGTTTAACACATCAACTAGTCAGGCATAGGATAGCTAGTTATTCACAACAGTCTCAAAGATATGTGAGGGAAGATCAATTTGAGTATATAGTTCCAAAAGAAATTGAAAGCATTAAAGAAGCTAAGGAAATATATATAAAAACTATGGAAGAAAATCAGGCTACTTATGATGAACTTGTAAAGATACTTATGGATCAAGGAAGAGATGAAAAACAGGCTATAGAAGATGCTAGATATGTTCTGCCGAATGCTGCAGAAACAAAAATCGTCTTTACTATGAATGCAAGAACTCTTTTACATTTTTTTAGACTAAGAACATGTAATAGGGCACAATGGGAAATTAGAGCTATGGCTACGGAGATGCTAAAACAAGTCAAAGCTGTTTATCCAATAGTTTTTAAAAATGCAGGTCCGTCATGCCTAACTGGCCCATGTCCAGAAGGAAGAATGACTTGTGGGAAAATTGAAGAGGTAAGAGAAAGGTTTAAAAATATCTAGTTTAATATATAGTGAGGATGATGGTATGGAATTTGAATACATTATAGGTAGAAATCCTGTTATAGAAGTTTTAAAAAACAGAGATGATATCGAGAAAGTATTAGTTGTTAATGGTGATCTTAAAGGATCCATAAAAAAGATAATGGGAATAGCTAAAGATAAAAACATATTAGTTCAGGAAGTTAGTCAGAAAACTTTAGATAATATAGCTAAGGGTGGTGTTCATCAAGGGGTTGCTGCTATAGTTAGTCCTTTTGAATACTCAAGCATTCAGGATCTTTTAAACTTAGCTAAATCTAGGGAAGAAAATCCATTTGTTGTTATATTAGATGAAATAGAGGATCCGCATAATTTAGGAGCTATTATAAGAACAGCAGAGTCTGCTGGTGTACATGGAATTATTATACCTGAAAGAAGAGCAGCATCAGTAAATGCAACTGTGTATAGTTCATCTGCTGGAGCAGTGGATTATATGAAAATAGCTAAGGTAACTAATATTAACAATGCTATTAAAAAGTTAAAAGATGCTGGTTTATGGATATATGGGGCAGATATGAAAGGGGATATTTATTATAAAACAGAAATGACAGGGGCTGTAGGTTTAGTTATAGGTAATGAAGGTAGGGGAATATCAAGGTTGGTTAAGGAAAATTGTGATTTCATAGTAAAGATACCTATGTTTGGTGATATTTCATCTTTAAATGCATCCAATGCAGCCTCAATTTTAATGTATGAAGTAGTAAGGCAAAATCATGGCTAGAAATATTAAAGCCCCTGAAGAATATCTCTTTGTAGATGGTTATAATATAATAAATTCATGGGACATTTTTCTTAAAACTAGAGATACTAACTTAGAAAATGTTAGAAATAAACTAATAGATATAATGTTAGAATATCAAGTTTCCACAGGAATAAAGGTAATACTAGTATTTGATGCACACTTAGTTAAAGGTAATAATGGAACTAAGGAAAAAATTCAAGATATGATAGTTGTATATACGAAAGAGCATGAAACTGCAGATAACTACATTGAAAGATGTATAGAAGAAATGGGTAGAAAAAAAAGAGTTCGAGTAGCAACTTCAGATCAGCTTGAACAACAGATTATTCTTGCTCGTGGAGCTACAAGAATTTCTGCTAGAGAATTGGAAATTGAAGTTTTTTCTAAGAGAGATAGAATTAGTAAAAATCAGCAAAATGAAAATCAAAAAAACAACTATCATTTTGGAAGACTAGACGAAAGAAATATAGAAAAGTTAAAAAATATTATTAGAATTAAAGAAGATACTTGACGAAATAGAATAGCTTAATTATAATAGTATTGGATTATTTAAAATAAGTAAAAATAGATGTAAAAAACTAGGAAATTGGTGGAAGAAATTTGACAAATTAGATGTTATATTTCTAATTTAGTGCTATAATAGTTATAGTCTAGTAGATAATGCCCTCGTAGCTCAGTAGGTAGAGCGTTTGCATGGTAAGCAAAAGGTCACCGGTTCAATTCCGGTCGTGGGCTCCAAAAGAAACACCAGGCTATGTTTACTTAATATATAAAACATTTAGGAGGAATAAAAAATGGGTAAAGAAGTATTTGAGAGAACGAAACCGCATGTTAATATAGGAACAATAGGTCACGTTGACCACGGTAAAACAACATTAACAGCAGCGATATCAAGAGTATTAGGAACAAGATTACCAGAAGAAAATCCAGATTTAAAAAGTTATGAAGAAATAGACAACGCACCAGAAGAGAGAGAAAGAGGAATAACAATATCTTCATCTCACGTAGAATATGAAACAGAAAA
>JASLAT010000011.1 GCA_030146915.1 Tissierellales bacterium | reverse complement strand
AATGGAAGTTGCAATAGCTTTAACTAGTATCATTATTTTAATGGGAATATTAACAGTAAAGTTTTTTCAAGTAAATTACTTAAATAAATAATAGTAAAAATACTTGTTAAATAGATTAAATAAAAGTGGACCTAGGTCAAGAAAATGGACAGTAATACTTTTATTATGAAGCATTGTGAATTTCATTTGGTGTTCTATAATTTATAGAGCTATGTATTCTTTTATTATTATACCAATGTTCAATAAACATAAAGATACATAACTTTGCTTCTTCATAACTCTTATAAGTTTTATAGTTAACCTCTTCTTTCTTCAAAATAGAATGAAATGATTCTATACAGGCATTGTCATAAGGATTTCCTTTTCTAGAAAAAGATTGTAGTATATTATTTTCTTTGCAATATTCAGTAATTAAGCCACTTGTATATTGACTTCCTAGATCACTATGAAGGATAAGTTTGAGTCTTTTTTTCTATTAATTTCAGCATTTTTGATAGAATCTAATACCAAATCACTGGTCATTTTTTTGCCATATGAATACCCTATTATTTTTCTACTGTGTAAATCCATTACAGATGCCAGATACGTCCAACC
Organism: Tissierellales bacterium; assembly: GCA_030146915.1. Lineage (GTDB taxonomy): Bacteria > Bacillota > Clostridia > Tissierellales > Tissierellaceae > JASLAT01. The sequence goes on along the minus strand of JASLAT010000011.1, from coordinate 68,749 downwards.
ATTCTTCTGAGTATAGATATAGGTTATATCAGCACACCATTTTTGATTTATCTTATCTGTTTCAAAATTTCTATCTAAAATATTTTCACCTTTAATAATATTTCTTTTTTTCCTATAAGGTTTATAATTCTTAATTACAATAGACCTGATGCCCAGTTCTACCATATACCTTTGAACAGTCTTAATATTAATTCTAATGCCTAGTTCAAATAGTATTCTATGAATTTTTGGAGCACCATAAATTTTTTTACTGTCATAATAAATTTCTAGTATTTTATCTTGAATAAATTCTTTTCGAAGTTTAGACTTTGATTTAACCCTGTTTAAATGATTATAATAACTACTTCGTGAAATTTTAAGAACTTTGCATATCAAATATATAGGGTATTTATTTTTATATTTATTAATAAAACTAATCTTTGTTTCTATTTGTCCTTTGCGAATATGGCGGTCGCTTTTTTTAATATTTCACTCTCCATCCTAAGCAATTCTAATTCTTTCTTTAATTTTTTATAATCAGAAATAGTAATATCTTCTCCATCTGGATCTTCCATAATTGAGTATAATTTAATCCAACTATAAATAGTAGGTGGTGTTACGCCATATTCATCAGATAATTCTGCTACAGATTTACCAAGATTATATAATTCTACTAATTGTTTTTTAAAATCTTCGTTATATCTTTTTTTAGTATTAGACATGCGGATCACTCCTTTTTTATATTTTATCTAATTAAACTATTTGTGTCCACACTCCTATACTAGCACCATTCATTATATTTATATTGAATTTGTAGATACATATATAAATTTATTTTGTAAACATTAATAACAATGTAAAAAAATGTTAATATTTATCAATAACTCTTGAGAAATAATAATATAATTGATACACTCTAGATAAAGTGGGAAGAGGTGATCAATATGAGGTTTTGTGTAGAATTAATTCTAGAAAATCCATATATAACCAAAGAAAAAAATAAAATGATTATGCATATTTTAAAATTATTATTTGAAAAAACAAATTCTGATTATTATATGGAGTTATATGATGAAGTAGAAAATAAGGAGAAGAATTTTACTTTTAGCACTTATTTAGGAAAGGGGGTTAAATTTAACAGAGATAGTATTTTTATTCCTGATCAAAAAATTTTATTAAATTTTTCTACTTATGATTTATCTGAGGGAATTCTTTTTTATAATTCATTTGTTACAAACTTAGGTTTAGAAATTCCAGTTTATAGAAATACAGTCACTATAAACAGTATTAAAAAAGGAAGGATGGGATTAATAGAGGAAGATATTATACTATCAACAGCTAGCCCTATTATAGTTAGAGAGCATAGTGGAGATAATGAAAAAACTTGGTATCATGATATAGGAGATGATAGGGGATTTGAAATATTTAAAGAAAACCTTAATTGGCAGTTAGTAAGTAATTTAAAAGGTGTAAATAAAAAAGATATAAAGGAACTAAGAGTGAAAGTATTAAAAAATAAAATTGTAAATATAAAACATTATGGTATTGTAATTCCAGCAAATTTAGCAGTTCTTAATATATCTGCTAAAGCATATATTATTGATTATTTATATAAAGCAGGGATTGGAAGTAGAAGATCTCAAGGTTTTGGATATTTAAATATAGAGTAACTAGGAGGTGATAGAGTGTTAGAGTTTCAATTAGGTGATTGGAGAACTAATGCATCCTTATTAGGTTTAATAAGAATTTTAGAACATAACAATAGAGACTATATAATGAAAGAGACAAGTATTGAAATAGAAAGTGAAGTCTTAAATAATTTTGAAGAGGATTATTTTAAATATTTTTCTGATACTTATGAAGAAGATCTACCTTGGTTTAAGATAGTATCCTATTACCCCAAATTAACTGAAAATATAGAAAAAATAGAAAATATTGATAAAGATGATTTAAGTGAGTTAAATAAACAAATAGAAATTGTAAAAGATTATCTTAGAAGACCGAACTATAAAAAGGTTTATCCTTTAATAAAAGGTGCAGAACTTCTAGAAAAAAAAGTTAAGGATATTAAGAAGATAAACTTAAGGAAAAATGAAAAAGTGGAAGATAGACTTGATGATATTTCTAGAGAGATGAAGAAGTTAAAAGAGATAATTAATATTTGTAAATTAGAGGATGCTAAAAAACATATGAGGGCAAAGGGAGTTATTTATAGTCATATAAATAGAGGTATAGATGAGGTATCCTTTTTACTTCGCCAAACAAAGTATATTGATGTTTTTGATGATTATAAAAATTATTTTATAAAGCCACTTTTAGACTATGTAGATAAAGAAGTAAAATCTAAACAGCCTTATGAATGTTTTTCTTGTGGTAGTTATATTAATACAATAGGAGAGTCCTATACTATAAACTTGTTGAATCAAACAGGGTTTGATTCAGTTAGAAAATCTTCATACGTATGGAATCATATATCAGATATATTGATTTGTCCTAAATGTAATTTTCTATATAGTATGATATCAGCAGGATTTAGTTATTCGTTATATGAGGGAATATTTATAAATTACAGTAGAAATATAGAAGGATTAGTTTATGCTAATAACTCAGCAAAAACGAGAATAAATCATATGACTAAAGGGGATGAAAGAAGTATATCTTATAGAACCATAGTAGCAGCTGTAGGAAGACAGAATATTGAGGATTTAGAATATGAGGAAAGCGAAATACAAATAGTTAGATATAAGGATGAAAGATATATTTTTAATATCTTATCAAAAGAAGTTATAGATATAATTAGGAAATCAAAAGAAGATTTATATTCTATAGAAAAAGCCACATATAAACAAGGTAATTTATATCTTAGTATATATGACCAGGTTTTAGATAGGATATTCAACGGACAGAATATGTTTAGTTTAATACATTTTTTACTAGTAAATATTATATCTAAAAATCCTGGTATAAATATTTATTATAACACCTATCATATTAGTAGAATAAATAATATTAACTATAAAATTTTATTAGGAGGTTTAAAAATGCAGAAAGTTAATATGCAAAAACAAATTTATTTTAGTAGAAAAAATGGTAATGCATTAATGAAAGAATACTTTGAAAAGGGCATGGAAAATAAAATATCTGGTATTTCTTATAGGCTTTTAAATGCTTTAAAAACTAGAAATTCACAAGGATTTATGCATAATATTATTAATGCTTATATGTATTTAAATAAGCCAGTGCCTCAAAATCTAACTCTAGCATTAGAAGATGAGGAAAAGTTAGGATTATTAGGATATGCTTTTGTAACAGGATTAAATGGGTTAAGAGATAAAGATTCAATAGATGATGAAGATAAAGATAAAGAGGAGATGATATAAATGAAAAATAAAGGGCTTACAATATCAATAATTTTTCAAGCTGAAAGTGCAAATTATGGCGAGGGTATAGGAAATGTTGCATCATTAAAAAAAATATCTAGAGGTAGAGGAGAACAGTATTCATATATATCTAGACAAGCACTTAGATATAATATTGTAGAACAAATGGGAGTAAATGATACTCCAATAGGCTTAGATAATACAGTTTTACAGTTTTCTAAAGAAGCTATGATTGATAAATATCCTGAAATAGACTTATTTGGATATATGAAAACAGGTAAAAAAGATACTAAAACAAGATCAGCAGTAGTTAGGCTTTCTAATGCAATATCTTTGGAAACTTTTAAAGGAGACTTAGACTTTTTAACAAATAAAGGTCTTTTAGATAGATATAATAAAGTAAGTGAAAAGTCAAAGGCAGGAGGCAATATATCACAATCAGAAATTCATAGGTCCTATTATGCATACACTATAACAATTGACTTAGATAAAATTGGTATAGACGATAATTACGATATAGATATTAAAAATGAAGAAAAGGCAAATAGAATAGGTTTATTTTTAGATAGTATAAGATTTTTATATAGGGATATAAAAGGTAGGAGGGAAGATTTATCACCATTATTTATAATTGGCGGAATATATGATATAAAAAATCCACTTTTCTACAATGCATTAGATGTAGAGGATAATAAGTTGAAATTAGATAGAATAGAAAGTATCTTATCAGAAGATATATTAAAAGATACAGAGGTTGGATTAGTTAAAGGTGTATTTGATAATTCTAGTGATATAGAAAATAGGTTAAATACTATAAATATTGGAGAGTTTTTTGAAAATTTAAAATCTAAAATAGGGGATTATTATGAAAACAATTAGATTAAAATTATATCAAAATATGGTAAATTATAAGATTCCAAATAGTTTTCAATTAAAAGAAACTTATCCATTACCGCCTCCATCAACTGTGATAGGTATGGTGCATAATTTATGTAATTTTAAAGAATATGTACCTATGGATGTATCCATTCAAGGAAATTATTACTCTAAAGTTAATGATTTACAGACAATTTATGAATTTGGTAATCAACAATTTGAAAAAAACAGACACCAATTAAAAGTTGATAATAAATATGGTATAACTAGGGGTGTAGCTACAATAGAGTTACTCGTAGATGTGGAGTTACTTATTCATATTAGAGTAGATCAAGATAGAATAGATGAAGTATACAGCAGTTTATTAAGACCAAAGGAGTATCCATCATTAGGTAGGAGAGAGGATATAGCTAGAATAGATGAGGTAAAACTTGTTAATATAAGAAAAGAATTTTTTGATAATGTAGATACTACAAAACCCTATAAACGCTATATATCAATTGAGGATATAAAGAGAATGGGTTTAGAATTTGAAAAAGTTAGAAATAGAGAACCAGGTAGTATATTTAATTTAAATAAAAATTATGAATTAGTCAATTTTGGTAGAGGAAGGGTATACAGAAAGTGGAATAGAGTAAAGTCTTTATATATATCAGAGCCCGAAAGATTTATGCAAGAGTTCTATATAGATGACTATGGAGATATAGTATTTTTCATATAAACTATAAAGAGGGTGAATAGATGTATTTAGCTAAAAGTTGTCCATTTGAAGAAACGATAGAGGAACACACAGATAATCTTATTGATAACTTAGAGGTATTGAAAGATATTTATAGTGAAAAAATAAATATTAATTGGGATTTATTAGAGCTTGCTTGTTTATACCATGATATAGGAAAAGTGAATCGAGTATTTCAAAAAAAGATAAAAGGTGAAAAAATTTCTTCGAGTTTACCTAATATACCTCATGGATATTTAAGTGTCATGCTACTTAATTATAAAAAGCTTATCAGAGAATATAATTTAACAAAGAATGAAATAGTTACTTTAATAAATGTGGTGGCTCATCATCATAAAAGAAAACCATTTAATGAAGATATGATAAGTGATATAAAAGATTTTAAACAGTACTTTAAGGAAGATATAAAAGACTTTAATTATTATAGATTACCATATGTAGAAGAAGATTTTAATGAAGCATCATTACATGCTGTTAACAAGTCAGGTATATCAGGATTTTCATTAGATCAAATAAAAGATTATATATTATTAAAAGGTTTGCTTAATAAGTTGGATTTTGCAGCAAGTGGACATTATAAAATAGAATATCCTAATGACTTTTTAGAAGAATCCTTAGATAATCTTAAAAAAAGATGGGGAAAGGATGCAAGATTTAATAATTTACAGAAATATATGATAACTAATAGGAATGAAAATGTAATTGCCATAGCTGAGACAGGCTATGGTAAAACAGAAGCTGGTTTACTTTGGATTGGAAATAATAAGGGGTTCTTTACTCTGCCCCTTAAATCAGCTATTAATCAAATATATGAAAGAATTAGAAATGAGATTGTATTAGAAAATATAAGTGAAAGGGTTGGACTTTTACATTCAGATACTTTATCAGAATATCTTTTAAGAAATAAAAATCAACTAGATCAAGACTTACTCGATTACAAAGAGATCACGGATGAACTTTCAATGCCTTTAACTATATGTACTATAGATCAGATATTTGATTTTGTATATAAATATGTTGGATTTGAAAGAAAGTTAGCTACTCTTTCATATTCAAAGGTTGTTATAGATGAAATACAAATGTATTCTTCAGATTTGGTTGCATATATTATAATAGGATTGAATGAAATTTACAATATGGGGGGAAAGTTTGCAATAATTACTGCAACATTTCCACCTTTTATAAAGGATTTACTGGAAAAAGATAATATTAAGTTCAAAATGCCCAAACCATTTCTATATAATGATAGATTAAGGCATAGTTTGAAAATAAAAAAAGATATTATAAATAGCAAATTTATATATTCTAAATATCAAAATAATAAAGTATTAGTCATTGTTAATACAGTAAAAAAATTAAATGAAATTTCTTCAGAATTAGTAAATATATATAATATGAAAGAATATTTAAATGTATTCCATAGTGGATTTATTAAGAGTGATAGAATGAAAAAAGAAGAACAAATAATACATTTTGGTCAAAAAAATAATAAAGAAACTGGCATTTGGATATGCACTCAAGTAGCTGAGGCATCTTTAGATATAGATTTTGATATATTAATAACTGAACTATCAGATTTAAATGGACTTTTTCAAAGAATGGGAAGGTGCTATAGAGCTAGGCAATTAGATGTAGATTATAATATATATGTATTTGATGGTGGAGAGGAAAAATGTAGTGGGATAGGATATGTAAATGATAAAGATATATATACTATGTCTAAAGAAGTTCTTCGTAAAAAGGGAGATGGACCTATATCTGAAAAAGAAAAAATTGAATTAGTGAATAAAATATACTCAACAGATAGTTTGAAAAATACTAGATATTATAAAGAAATCTTACAAACTATAGAATATATTAAATCTATAAATTATGATGAATTTAATAAAAAAGATGTAATTAGATATTTTAGAAATATTAATTCAATAGATGTTATTCCAAGTCCTGTATATGAGAAAAATAAGGAAAAAATAGATAAGATTATAATACAACTAACAAATAATTCAAATTTTAATAAAAGTGATATATTTATCTTAAAGAAAAAGCTTAAATTAAAGTTAGAAGAATTTAAAGTGTCAATTCCATATTATTTTGTTGATTCAGAAAATATAGAAGTAATTAAAATAGATAAATATAGTACCTTAAATATTTATTATTGTGATTATTCAAGTGAATTCGGTATAAAACATCTGGAAAAAGAAGAGGAAAGAAGAGAAAATTTGGAAATGTTTTTTTAAGGGATGATTATATGAAGCAAATTACAGGAGTTATGATTTACTATCATGAAATATGTGATAAGAGATTATGGTATTTTTCAAAAGGTATTAGTATGGAAAATACAAGTGATTTGGTTAATATAGGGAAGATAATAGATGAAGATAGTTACTCAAAGGAAAGGAAGCAAATTTTAATTGATGATAAAATAAATATAGACTTTCTAGAAGACTGGAATATAATTCATGAAATAAAAAAATCTGATAAGTTAGAACATGCATCAATATGGCAAGTAAAGTATTATATCTATATCTTACAGAAAAAAGGCATTAATATAGAAAAGGGAATACTGGACTATCCTACTCTTAGAAAAAGAACTGAAGTTTTCTTAGATGATAAAGATCAAAAATTGATTAAAATTAAGATAGATGAAATAAATAGAGTTATTAATAGCAGTTATCCTATAAAAGTTAATAAAAAGCCATATTGTAAAAAATGTTCCTATTATGATTTATGTTTTGTTTAGGGGTGATATTATCGGTAAGGAATTTTATATATTTCAAAATTGTAGGCTTCGTAGAAAAGATAATAATATACTTATAGAGGCAGATGAAGATAGAAGAAATATAAAATCAGAGATAGTTGAAGATATATATGTATTTGGAGAGGTGGATCTAAATAGTAAATTTTTGAATTTTATATCACAGAAGGCTATTAAATTGCATATATATAATTATTACGGATTTTATTCAGGTACATTTTTTCCTAAAAAAGAAGCTATTAGTGGTGATTTATTAGTTAAACAGGTTCTACATTATATTGAAGAAGATAAAAGGATATATATAGCGAAAGAATTAGTATATGCAGCTACACATAATATATATAGAAACCTTAGATATTATAATAATAGAGGAATTGATTTAAATGCTGATATGAAAAAGATAAAATCTTTGAATAATAAGATAAAATATATGAACACAATAGAAGCTTTAATGGGTCTAGAGGGTAATATAAGGAGAAATTACTACAGAACATGGAATAAAATTATAAATCAAGATATTAGATTTGAAAAAAGAGTCAGGAGACCACCTAATAATATGATTAATTCAATGATTTCTTTTATAAATTCATTATTCTATACTACTGTTTTATCAGAAATATATAAAACACAAATGGATCCAACTATAAGTTATCTTCATGAACCAGGAGTAAAAAGATTTTCTTTATCTTTAGATGTTTCAGAGGTTTTTAAACCAATTATTGTAGATAGATTAATATTTTCTTTATTAAATAGAAAACAAATAACAAGGAGTGATTTCGAAAAAGAGTCTAATTTTTTATACTTGAAAAATAATTCTAGAAAGAAAATAATACAAGAATATAATAATTCATTAGATAGAACCATTAAGCATAGGGAACTAGACAGAGATGTATCATATCGATACTTAGTTAGATTAGAGTGTTATAAGTTAATAAAACATTTAATAGGTGAGAAAAAATATGAGAGCTTTAAAATGTGGTGGTAAAAATGTATGTTTTATTAATATATGATATAATAGCTGATGAAAAAGGCCCTTATATATCAAGAAATATATTTAAAATATGTAAGAGATACTTAACGAATATACAAAAATCTGTATTTGAAGGAAAATTAACTGAGCTTCAATTGTATTCATTGAAATCAGAGTTAAAAAAGTATATTAGAAAAGATAAAGACTCAATAATTATTTTTAGTAGTAGATCGGAAAAATGGGTGAAAAAAGAATTTCTTGGTAAAGAAGATGATTTAAACTCAAATATATTTTAATTGTCGACTGTTGATATACTCGTTAATATGAGAGGTTGACAAATGTTTAAACTAACACGTTTTAGACTAAAATGCACAAATTATAAAAAACAAATTTTATACTTTTATAGATATTCTATTAGGTCGATAGAAATCACTATTAAAGCTTAGATAATATAAGGGATACAGCTGGTAGGCAGTTAATAGAACTATAGTAGAATGTAAAGCTAAACTCTTAAGTGATTGCTTAGGGCACCAGTAACAGTTAATAGAACTATAGTAGAATGTAAAGCAAGAAATTACAGATATAAAAAAGGTAGAACAGGTCCAGTTAATAGAACTATAGTAGAATGTAAAGTACTTTACCTCCTTAAAGTAGAGGGGACTATTTCCCCCAGTTAATAGAACTATAGTAGAATGTAAAGTCTGTTGAAAGTGTCACAGATACAACTGTATCTTTACAGTTAATAGAACTATAGTAGAATGTAAAGACCTGAGGTAACTTACCTGGTAAGTCTGGTTCATCCAGTTAATAGAACTATAGTAGAATGTAAAGTTATCAGCTAGTATATAACCAGCTTCGCCTCCCATCAGTTAATAGAACTATAGTAGAATGTAAAGCCCTTTAAAAGTGGTCCAATAGCCATAGCAACTGCTCCAGTTAATAGAACTATAGTAGAATGTAAAGCGGTGTTACTATAAGCGTTTAAACTTAATATCATCCAGTTAATAGAACTATAGTAGAATGTAAAGGTAAAAGCACCTGATATACTCATTGTAAATGCACGTTCAGTTAATAGAACTATAGTAGAATGTAAAGATCTCCCTGAAGTATAGATCCAAAAGTTTGAAATATCAGTTAATAGAACTATAGTAGAATGTAAAGATATCTGTTATCAATATGAATGAGGGCCACGAAGATCAGTTAATAGAACTATAGTAGAATGTAAAGTTGTATTAGTAAGAACACTTGCTGCAGTATCGGCATCCACAGTTAATAGAACTATAGTAGAATGTAAAGGTAGTATTTTTCCATCTAGCTGTTAAAATAAGATCTTCACAGTTAATAGAACTATAGTAGAATGTAAAGTTTAAAAGTACTCCAATTGCTGTTGCATCATTAGCCAGTTAATAGAACTATAGTAGAATGTAAAGAAGATTGGCTACAAACAACAGATAACCTCGGATGATTCAGTTAATAGAACTATAGTAGAATGTAAAGACTTAAAGGAATTAGAGATAGAGATAGGCGGGATACAGTTAATAGAACTATAGTAGAATGTAAAGCTTAGTAAGCTGCTTGAACTAGGCATAACTACTGCCAGTTAATAGAACTATAGTAGAATGTAAAGCCATCTCCAATACTAGAAGTAACTACTGATAAAGGAGCAGTTAATAGAACTATAGTAGAATGTAAAGGCTTTGGCTGTATTACTTATACTCTTCTACATTGACAGTTAATAGAACTATAGTAGAATGTAAAGGTTTTATTGAAGTCTGGTAAAGTTCAATATGAATTACAGTTAATAGAACTATAGTAGAATGTAAAGCTCTCTCAATATCTCGCATATCCCCACCTCCTTATAGACAGTTAATAGAACTATAGTAGAATGTAAAGATATGCATAGTTGCTCTTAAAGCGAACATATCTCTTTCAGTTAATAGAACTATAGTAGAATGTAAAGCGGTTATTGTAAGGTATCTTATCAACTTTAGTGATCAGTTAATAGAACTATAGTAGAATGTAAAGTAAGATTAGATTGACTAACTCCCAATTCTTTAGCTTCAGTTAATAGAACTATAGTAGAATGTAAAGATGTTATCTACATCATCAATTCTATTTATTTTAATACAGTTAATAGAACTATAGTAGAATGTAAATGAGTAAGGTAAATACCTTTAATGCGGCTAAGATTGAAATATTTGAATATAAATTTATTATAATTAAACCGATATAATTTTTTTATAACTATTTAAACTATATACCCCTATTCTAATTTAAGTGTTAAATTAAATATAAGAGAAAAATGATTATTTAAATGTTATATTTAGATAATTATTATAATTGGAGGAGATACCATGATGATTAATAAATATTTTTTAATTATACCTACCTTAGCTATTGGATTTATAACAAATAAGTTTTTAAAGTTAGGATATTTAAAGGGTGGAGTATTAACTGTTAGTATTATTACTATTGGATATATTATATACATAGGTCAGAAGCAAAGGAAAAGATATGGTATTTTAGAAGAAAAATTAGACCCTGAAGAATTTATTATTAAAACACACCAAGCTTATAAATATGCTGGAAAGGATAAAGAGTTAAATAGTTTATATAATTTTGATTTAGCTATAGCTTATATTAGCTTAAGAGATTATAAAAAAAGTTTGGAATATTTAAATAAGGTAGATAGAGAAAAACTACCCAGTACTAATAATTTTCCTATTTATTATTATACTGCTTTAATGATTACTCAATTTAATTTAAATGATGAAAGTTCAGCTATGCAGTCTTATGATAAGGCTTTAAATTTAGTAGAGAAGAGTGATAAGCTTATAGATCAAATAAAGATTTTAAAGGCAAACAAGTACATATATGAAAAAAATTATGAATTAAGTAAAAAATTGTTTGAATCTTATCCGAAAGAAAAGATGAGTAACAGATTTAGACTTGAAGTACTATATGCTTTAGGATATATAGATGAAAAAGAGGGAAGAATAGAGGAGTCTATTAAAAAATATAAGAAGGTTTCAAAAGAAGCTAATAAACTTGCCATTAAAGACTTAGCAAAAGATAGATTAAAAAAACTTATTTAAATAAAGCTTTGTATTTATTTTTCAAGAAATTATATTGTAAGATATTGATAGAATAATTATAAATAATAGTTTATAAATAATATTATAAATTTATATTATTATTTAAAGTATAAATAATTAAGAGTATAAAAGGAGGAGTATTATGAATAGTAAAAAAAGTATTTCTACTTTGCTAATATTTATTTTAATATTTTCTATTAGCATAAATAGCTATGGGAAGGTTGCAGTTAGATGGTATCAAGAGCCTTTAGAGTTTGGTATTAAAAATAATATTATAAAAGAATCGGAAGATATATTAGATAGTGTAGACTATAGATATGTTTTAGATTCACTTTTTAGGATTGAAAATAGAAGTAATGAAGTAATAACTGAAGAAAATGTAAAAAATTGGGCTCATGAAAATCAGATAATAAGTGATAGTAATATAACTTGGGATCAAGATTTAACTCGCCAGGAACTGGCAGATATAATCTCTAGATATACTAAGAGCTTAGAACTGAAATATGATACTAGTAATAACAAACTGAAAAATGTTTTAGATTATAAAGATATATCTGATGATTATAGAGATAGAATAGCAGTCTTATATAATTTAGGTATTATGGTAGGTAATGATAAGGGATATATAAATCCTAAAAAACTTGCTAGTAAAGCTGAATTTTTAAAAATTCTTTTAAACCTAGACAGTATAAAAAATAATGTAAAAGACCAAGTATTAACAGGTACAGTTTTAGATGTAAGTAAATATGGAAACATTACTACATCAATCAATTTAGATGATTTTAAATCTGCAGGTTTTGAGCTTGGTGATATATTAAAAATTAAGGTAAATGATAATTTACTGACGGCACCTTATGGGGATAATTATTCTAATGTAGATAATAGGAAGGAAATTATATTAGCTGATAAGGAAAATGGAAAAATAATGGTTGCAATAAATATGGGGAATTTTTCTAAAACATATGGTGCTGTTAAGGGAACCTCTATAAGTTTTGCAATGGATGATAAAGAAGGATATAAAGATGAGTATGAGATAAGGAGCATAGATAAGTATCGTACAAATATAAGGGAAGACTATGAAAGTGATGAAGTTTTTGCTAACTTTAGAGAGATATCTATGGGGAATATAGTAAAGGAAACATTATATAGAAGTTCCTCTCCTATAAACCCTGAAATAGGTAGGGCTAGCTATGCAGATAAACTATTAAAAAAGCATAGGATAAACACAGTTATTAATTTAGCAGATTCTAAAGAAGAGTTAGAATCTTATTTTGAACAAGATAACTTTAATTCTCCTTATTACAAAGAATTATATGAAAATGGGAAAGTAATATTTTTAAACATGGGAGTCGATTTTGAAAGTGAAGACTTTCAAAATAAATTACGAAGAGGTTTTAAGTTTTTATCAGAAAATGAAGGACCTTTTTTAGTACATTGTAATGAAGGTAAAGATAGAGCTGGATTTGCTTCTATAGTATTAGAAGCCTTAATGGGAGCTAGTGTTGATGAAATAAAAGAAGATTATATGACTACTTATGAAAACTTTTATTTTGTAAAAAAAGGAACAAAACAATATGATAAAATAGCTGAATCAAATGTTCTTAAGTCTTTAAAAATGATTAGTGGAGTCGAAAAAGAAGAGGAACTATATAAGATTAACTTAGCGGAAAAAACAGAGGAGTATCTAGAAAATATAATTGGTTTAACTAAAGAAGAGATAGGTAAGATTAAGTTATTATTAAGTGGAGCTATAGAAAATAAGCAAGTAGCATAATTTAAAGGTGTTAAACGATAGTAGTATTAATTTAAACTACTATCGTTTTTTATTGAATAACTTTATAAATAACTTATATCATAAAGTATATTTAGTATAAAAAACAAAGTTAATGTAAAATTATCATCTTAATTATAATATATCAAAGACATAAGGTCTAATATAGGTTAATACGAGGAATTATTATTCTTAACCTGGATATAAACTGTCTTCTATAGTAGAATTATATATAGTGTAAAGACATAAGATTTATAGAAAATAGGAGGAAGATAATGAAGTTAATTTCATGGAATATTGATTCATTAAATGCAGCTTTAACAGCAGAATCTAATAGGGCAGTTATGTCTAGGGAAGTTTTAGACACCATAATAGAGTATGATGCAGATGTTATAGCTATACAAGAAACTAAGCTTAGAAGTACGGGACCTACAAAGAAACATTTAGAAATTTTAGATAAAATGTTTCCCAAATATGAAATAGTTTGGAATAGTTCAGTTGAACCAGCTAGAAAAGGTTATTCCGGAACAATGTTTTTATATAAAAATAAATATAATCCAATAGCAACTTTCCCAAAGATAGGAGCACCATGTACCATGGACTCAGAGGGAAGAATAATAACTTTAGAATTTGAGAACTTTTATTTAACTCAAGTGTATACTCCAAATGCTGGTAGTGACCTTGATAGGCTTGAAGATAGGCAAATTTGGGATGAGAAGTATGCAAATTATCTAGAATTACTTGATAAAGATAAGCCTGTTATTGCAACTGGAGATTTTAATGTTGCTCATAAAGAGATAGACTTGGCTAATCCTAATAGTAACAGAAATTCAGCTGGATTTACAGATGAAGAGAGAGAGGGATTTTCTAATTTACTAAATAGAGGATTTATAGATACTTTCCGTTATTTACATGGAGATGTAGAAGGGGTATATACTTGGTGGGCACAAAGAGCTAAAACAAGTAAAATTAATAATTCAGGCTGGAGAATTGACTATTGGCTAGTTAGCGATAGATTAAAAGATAAAGTTATTAAATCAGAAATGATAGACTCTGGTCCAAGACAAGATCATACACCAATATATCTAAATATAGAAATTTAAGTAAAGCAGTAGATTAATCTACTGCTTTTTTAATTAATAAGATAGCAAAATATGACTATAGATAAGTTAAAGATGGATATTTTTTATTTTTAAATTACCATATAATGTTTATATATTTAGAGGTAATAGCTAAAAATATAGTCTTAGGAGAGTTATAGTCATGAATTTTAAAAAAATATTAAGCTTTATTCTTATTATTTTAATTTTACCTATAAGGTCAGATGCAGATAATTTTGGAGATACTGGTGGTGGTAAAATTATATATGGTGATAAAGAATTAGAAAACATATTCGATAAAACTTTAAACAATTACCCAAGTAAAGTTACAATTCCTTTATCAAAAGTATATTTTGATAGTTTAAGGACAGGTAAAAAGTTAAATAAAAAATTAGTTAATATTTATACAAAATCGAATAATAAGAATAGATTAAAATACAGTAATAATAGAACTACAATAAGTACAAAGCCTTTCTATCCTAGTGATAAAGTAGTTGAAATAGTTTTAGAAATTAGATATCCAGACTTAAATGGTGGTTATATTTATGGAGATAGATTAAAATACTACGAGAATGAAGCGAAAAAAGTTGCGGATAAATTTGTAAATCAAGAAATAATAAATAAAAACTTATCTGATGAAGAGAAGGTATTAAAAATACATGACTTTATAATAAGTAATGCTGAATATAGTAGTGATGGTCTAGGTAGCTATAACATAGAAGATCACATTCCTTATGGTGTTCTTGTAAAAGGAAAAGGTGTATGTGAATCATATGCAAAAGCTTTTTCTTTAATAGCAAATAAATCTGGTTTAGAGAATATATATGTAACAGGCAGGGCTTACAATGGTTTAAATCCAGATGGAGAGGATCATGCTTGGAATATGGTAAAAATAGGTGGAGCTTGGTATAATATAGATACAACTTGGAATGATATGGGAAAAGATAAGATCAGATATGACTATTTTTTAAAGTCTGATAAAGATATCAAAAAAAGTCATTATAAGGATAAAGAGTTCGATTATCCAGAAGCTAACGGAGAAGAAAACTTTATAAAAAAAATGGGATTAAACAAATAGAGATAAAATATCTTTAAAAAGTAACATGTATTTTATAAAATACATGTTACTTTTTAGAGTTTGTATATTAAATAGTCTTATTAAGATCGAAAGATTCACCTTCGATAGGTATTAGTATATATTCTTCTCCATCTATCATTTTTGTTTTAATTTTATCTATTTTTTCAGGACTTGCATTAATTATAATATCAGCATCAGTTGGAAGAGTAGGGTCTATTGTTTTTATAGTGTCCTTTAAATTTTTAATTTCTTTTTTCAAGTTTAATTCTTTTTTTCTAAAATTAACCCTTTCTATAGCTTTTTTATCGAGTAAACTTTCAATTTCAGGTATAGATTTATCAAAACTCTCTTTATAAAAGGATTTTACAATTTGAATTTTTTCATCAGATAAATTACTATCTTTAAGTACTTCTTCTAGTTTTTCTTTATCTAAAGTAATTTTATTGTTTTCAAGAGGAGATTGTATTGCTTCTTCATTTGATATTAGGTGTCTCAAATTATTCTGAACATCTAAATAAATATTTTCTGCTTCTTCAGCATCATCAGTTATTGATTCTGTTATAACAGTTTTAAACTTTTCACGTTGAATCCTTATAGTTTCTTTTTTACTACAAGCTAAAACATCTTCCATTAATTCTTTATGAATATTTTTTGTGTTTTTGGTGTAATATATTATGGAATTGACATCTGAAGATCTATCGATAAATGCTGGATAAACAAATCCATTTATGGGCATCTCAATAATCCAATCTTGTATTCTTGACTTTATAGTGTTTTCATCTTTGAAATAACTTAGTGCTGGTTTAGATAGCTTTACTGGGCATATTGCACAAATAATATATTCAAAGATTTCTTCAGATTCATCTAAAAACTTATTATCCTTTGCTTTTTTTAAAATATCATAAATATCATGAAATAATATAATTATATAATTTTCATCATAATCATAATTTTCTATTATAGATTTATATAGCTGGTTGATTAAAATATCATCTTTTAATTTACTTTTTTTAAGTTTAAATAATGATGTTTGTATATCACCACTATTATCTAATTTATTAGAAAAATCAAGTTTAAGTAAACTATTACCGATACTACCTGATAGTACTTTTTTAGCAATTTCTAAGTATTTAAAAAGCTCTTCATCATTTAGTGTTAAAAAACTCTCAGTTGATTTCATTAAAATATCCTTGTTGTAGTCTACAAAGCAAACAGAAAATTTGGTAAAAGTAGCTGATTCTTTTGTAAACCTTTTTCTTAATTCTAAAATATCTTTTCTATTCATAATGACCTCACATTCTTACTATAATATTAAATTTCATATATAAGTATAGTATTTTTTAAAAGAAATTACAAAAGTAAATGAGTATCGTAAATTTAATAACTTAAATATTAAATAGATATTCAATCGATTTAGCAAAATCTTATAAATAGTTTAAAAAATATTTATAAAGGTATCATTACTTTGAGACAAAATTCAAAATAAAGGAGACTTATATGAAAGATAAGGTAAATAACATTATTTCAATAGCTAATGGATTAAATAATATATCAAGTACTTTTATTAATTATCCTAACGAGGATCTACAGAAAAAATCTATAAAAGATTTAAACTTAGGAATAGACATATTTAAAAATATGCAAACCATAGGAAAGGATCTAAACAAGCTAGGTCAGTTACAAGTTTTAATAAACAAGCTTGGTATAAATGAGTCCGTTATAAATGATGCTTTAGGACTTGCTGATAACTTAATTAATTCTGGTAAACTAGCAGAAAAATCTATAGTTAATAGTGGAGAGGAGAAACTAGAGGATGTTGGTTTAAACTTAAAAACTTTTCAGAGTATAAATAGTGTAGCTACTGAATTGTTAAGTGCTAATAATATTAATAAGTTTATTAATAATGAGTCTAACATGGGAATAATCTCTAACATAGTAAATATGATAAAAAAATAAAATAAAGCGAATTACTCGCTTTATTTTTATATTGTATTTATATAGATAGTTTTTTAGCCCTATATGAATTGAAGGTAAAAGTTAGAAGTATTAGTATGCTGGCTATTAAAGTTAATACTATATACTTATATTGTAAATTAAAGT
The DNA here is from genome assembly GCA_030146915.1 of Tissierellales bacterium. Lineage (GTDB taxonomy): Bacteria > Bacillota > Clostridia > Tissierellales > Tissierellaceae > JASLAT01. Next base: position 50,906 of record JASLAT010000011.1, on the reverse strand, counting down.
AGGTTAGATGTTTATATAAAATACCTGTATAAGCCCAAGTGCCAGTTAGAGAATAAATAGGACTTTTATTTTTCAGGGCTAGAAATATTAATATTACTAATCCTAAAATTAAAAATATAATATTTGCTAATTCATTAGTGCCATTAAATCCAATGCTTACTAAAAATGTTACAATGTTAGCAAGAGAAGCGACTGTTATCCATCCATAGTATATTCTAAAAGCTGGAAAAATAAATTTTTCTTTAAATATCCCTTTATCTTCTAAATCAATTAATTCATTTATTTTATAAAGTGAGAAAAATATTAATAATATAAATAGAGTTGAAGGACCTATTAAATTATAGTGCCATGATAAAATCCATAATATATTAAAAATAGAAGAAATAAAGAAATAAATATTTAATTGATTTAAGTATTTATAGTTTTTTGGATTAAGTTTGATTTGATAGAAACTATAAATACCTAGTAACAGATAAATTAAGCCCCATATACTAAAAGTATATCCTGCAGGAGCAAATAAATTAGGGTAAGAGTCAGACACTTCACCAGTCGTTTGATTGTTTATAGGAATAGTATTAGCTAATATATTTACTGCTACCATTAAGATAAATCCGATTATGACTAAATTTTTTATAATATTATTTTTATTTTTCATATTATAACCTCCTTATTTTACATATACCTTTAAATTTCAGTTCTATGCATTAATAAATTAATACAAAATAAAATAAATTTGTGTATAATATAACTATTAAACTTAAAGGAGATTGATATGATTTATAATATAGGATTAATATTCGTTATTTTAGTTATTTTTGTAGGGCTTGATGATTTAATTTGGGACATAGTGTATTTATTTAAAAGATTGACAGGAAAATTAAAAAGAACTGGGATTGACGTTAAAGATGTTGAGGCTATTCCGCCTAAAATGCTTGGGATAATGATTGCTGCATACAATGAAGAGAATGTACTAAAAGAAGTTGTTGAAAATATGATAAAGTCTAGTCAGTACCCTAGATCGATGTATCATATTTTTTTAGGTGTCTATCCTAATGATCCTGAGACTCAGAGAGTAGCTGATGAATTAGTAAAGAATTATAAAAATGTTCATAAAGTGGTACATGTTTTAGATGGGCCAAGTTCTAAAGCAGATAATTTAAATAATATAATAAAGAATATATACACCTTTGAAGAAGAAAATAAGGTAGAGTTCTCTGCTTTAATAGTTCATGACTCAGAAGATTTAATTCATCCTTTTGAATTTAGACTTGAAAATTATTTACTTGAACAATATCCAGCTATACAGATGCCAGTTTTTCCATTACAAGAAGAATCTAGTTTTAACAATATATGGAAAAACTTAATATCAGGAACTTATTTAGACGAGTTTGCCGAAAATCATTATAGATTACTTTTTGCAAGGACTAAACTAAATGCTTTTGTACCTTCTGCTGGAACAGGATTTGTTTTGAGAAGAGATGTTCTAGAAGCATTTCCTGACTATAATATTTTTCCAGTAGGAAGTTTAACAGAGGATTATAAATTATCTTTAGAAATAAGTAAGATGGGTTTTCCGGTTAAATATGCTTTGGAAAATATTAAGAGAGTTAACAAGAAAGGAAAAATAGTTAGAGAATTTGTAGCAACTAGAAGCATGTTTCCTTCAAGTTACAGAGCAGCTGTTAGACAAAAAACTAGATGGATTTATGGTATAACTATGCAAAGTTTTAGTATGAAGGATATTTTTAAAAGTGATAAGTTAAACTTTCAGTCAAAATATAGTCTGTATAAAGATTGGAAGGCTAAATTCGGGAACTTATTATTAGGACCAGGCTATTTAAATTTTATTTATTTTATACTTTCATTTTTCATTGACCTACCTGTAGTTTATCCTAAGGGTAGCTTATCCTGGTATTTAATGATTGTATTAACCTTAATAATGTTGGAAAGGCAACTACTAAGATTTACAGCTATAAAGAGTGTATATGGATATAGATCTGCTATAATAAGCACTCTTTTACCACCAATAATGCCAATTAGGTTAGTTATGGGTAATATTATTAATTTTCATTCAACAGTAAATGCTTGGTTAACAAGATTTAGTTTAAAAACAAATAAAAATAAAAGAAAGGTTAAGTGGAGTAAGACTGAGCATGACTTTTTAGAAGAGAAGGTTTTAGAAAGACACAGGATGAATTTTTCAGATATCTTACTTTATCGAGGATACCTAGATAAGAATGAAATAAAGCATATACAAAGGCAAGCAGTATTATCTAATAAGAAATTTGAAGACGTTTTAAAAGAGAGGGAGCTAATATTAGATGATACTTTTGTAAGAATAAAATGTGAATTAGAAGGTAAAACATATCTTAAGGTGAAGCCAGGAAAAGTTGCATATGAGTATATATCAAATTTTTCTAAGAATGTACTTTTAGATTTAAAAGTCATACCTTTGATAAAGTTAAATGGTGTAAATTATGTCATTACAAGCTTGGATTCAGATAAAAGAAAAATTGAACAATTAGTAAATAATAAAAATATAATATATATATATAGCAGTAGTACTAGAATTATAGAGTCTTTAAATCACCCAAATATCGAAAAATCTTATTATAATAAAGTAGTGAAAATAAGACAATATTTAGAAAAGAACTATATAAACATTGAACAGGCTTTAATAGCATTAAATTATACTGAAAAAGATCATCAAATAGAGCAGACTTTAGATAAAATGGGATTATTAAAAAATATTTCTTAAAATAAGAAGCCCCATATTATTCTAACCCTTTAATTCCGATATGGAATTAAGGGGTTTTATTTTACTGTAAACTTAAGATTCTTTGAATATACTGATAGTAGGTTTTATAAATAAGCAAAAAAAGACCAGTATTAATAATACCTTAGTAGATATAATATAAATATGATAAAGTCGGAAAATTCAAACAAGTATTTTGCTATATTTTGAAGAATGAGATTAGTTATAGACATATTAGATTTGTAATTTATATTCTAAACATTTAAATATGAAAAGGAGAGTCTATATGAAGGCTAAAAAAGAGCATAGTAAGTTATTAAATAGAGTTTTAAATGAAATGTTTGAATCAGATTTTGATAGTCTAAATATAAAGGTTAATAGATTCGGAAGAGTAAGTTATAATAATATAGACATATCTACTACTATATTAGGAATAAAACTAGATAAACCTATATTTATAAATACAGTAAAAGGTGATAGTGATAAGATAAGGTTAATAAATTCTCAATTAAACTTAATAGCAAAGGAAACTGGACTAACTTTAATCTCATCTATAAAAAATTTAGTAGATTACAATGAGAGTTTAAAAATAGATAACCAAGTTATTTCAGAAAGATCTTTAATGAATAAAAAGTTTAATAGTACTAATTATATAGTGAATTTAGCTAATGATTATAAGGCTAAATTATTATTTAGTGAAAAGGATTTATTAGATTTTAAAGCATTACAGGTTGAATTAGACTTTTTAAAGGAAGTGGCTGTTCCAGAGAGAATTACTAAGGTATCATCAAGATTTATAAGTCTTAAAAATTTAATAAGGTCTCTAAAATATCCAATACTTGTAAAAGAAACAGGGAATTCTATAAAGAGAGAAACTTTGAGAAGGTTAAAGTCAATAGGAGTAAAAACAATTGATATATCAGGTTATAGCGGTAATAATTTAGATAGGACTATTAGTTTTAGTATAAATAATAAACAGTATAGTTTTTTAGAAGATTACGGACAATCTGCAGTTCTATCTCTTTTAGAGTCTAAAGATTATATCGACAGTATGGAAATACTAGTTAGTTCTGGAATAAGAAATTCATCTGATATATTAAAGTGTTTAGCATTAGGCGCTAAAGCAGTTGGAATTACTCAGCCTATTGTAGATAATATTAGGAATCATGGATTAAAAACTACAATTATAATATTAAATAAATGGATAGAAGAAATAAAGATGCATATGTATCTTTTATCTGTAAAAAATTTAGAAGAGCTTAGAAACACGAATATTATTATAAAAGGAAGAGCTAAGCAATACGCTCTTTATAGGGGTATCGATTATGAATACTATAAAACTAGAAATAGGTAGGAAAAGTGAAATCTAGCATGGGTTAATTAAAAGGTTTATAACTATAAGGTAGGTTTTTAATTATAGATAAAGTAAAACCTTGCTAACTATTATTTAATTAGCAAGGTTTTAGTTGTTTTTAAACTATAATCTGTTTAATTTTGATTCTATACTTGGTGTATTTATTATAGTATCCATAACTGGACAATTACCATCAACAAATTTAATAAATTCTTCAAGTTTTGAATCATCTGCATCTGATTCAAAATAATAGTTAGTCTCTAAATTAGAAAAGCCTATTTTTGCATTTTCATCTAGGCCCATAAATCCATCAGTATTTAATGTACCTTCAACTTCAACTTTAATATTACTTATATTAATATCAAAAGCTGGTGCAAAACTTCTAGCTACAATAGCTTTACAAGCTCCTATAGCGTTTAATAAACACTCTACTGGATTCATACCCAGATCATTACCTCCAAGATCTGTTGGCTCATCAAGAGTAATTTCAAAATCTCTAGATTTACAAGACATAGTTAATCCATCTTTCGCTTCTACTACTGCATTAAATTTTACATCTGCCATAAATAAATTCCTCCTTAATATAAATGTTAGAGTTATATAGTATCATATAAAAATTATTGATTCAATAAATAAAAAAAGAATATAAAAAAAATTCTATACAATTTGATATCAATCTAAATTTAGTTTAAAAAAACTATATTTAGATTAAAATATAAAATTATCTACATCATATATTTTCTAATAAGCAGCATATTTAATCTGAAAAATTAATAAGAGTGACAAATATAACCGGTCTTAAAGCTTGTTAATATCAACTTTTAAGATGGATTGACAAAAAAAATTAACTATTATATCATTAAAATGTTACACAATTTGGAAAAATGTATTATTAGGAGGATTTTAATGGAAAAGAAAATAGTAATAGAAAGTTTACCAGGTTTTCAACCTAGTGCTAAAATTGGAAAAGTAAATGTAGAGGTAGGAAAAGAAGTAAATGAAGGAGATGTACTTTTTAGTTTAGAAGGAAAAAAAGGGGCCAGTGAGTTTAAATCTAAGTTTGCAGGTATCTTAAAGGAACTGAATATAGAAGAAGGGGAAGAGGTAAAAAAAGACCAGGTAATTGGTATAATGAAAATAGATAGTCAAGAAACGATAAAAGCTACTAATGATGATTCATCAGACAAAAAAGAAGAGAAAGAATCTGCTGAAGTTGTTGTTTTAGGTGGAGGTCCAGGAGGATATGTAGCTGCTATAAGGGCAAGTCAAAAAGGTAAAAGTGTTATTCTTATAGAAGAAGATGAACTAGGAGGTACTTGTCTTAATAGAGGGTGTATCCCAACTAAATCTATGGTCCAGAGTACTTATATAAAGGATTTATTTGATAAAGCTGATATTTTTGGGTTAGAAAATACTTCTGCTAAATTATCCATTGAAAAAGTGATGGATAGAAAGGACCAAGTTGTTTCAACATTAGTTTCAGGGATCCAGGCAAGTATGGAAAAAAATAAAATAAAAGTTTTATATGGTAGAGGAAGAGCTCATAGTGAAAAACTTATAGAAGTGGATTGTGCAAATAAAAAAGTTTTAGTTAAATTTGAAAAATTAATTTTAGCAACAGGCAGTAAGGTATCTATACCAAATTTTCCAGGTGCTTTAGAAGAAGATATTTTAACTTCTGATGAATTATTAGAGTTAAGAGAGATTCCAGAGTCTTTAATAATTTTAGGTGGAAGAGTAATAGCGATGGAATTTGCATTTATTTATAGTAAATTAGGAACTAAGGTTACTGTAATTCAAAGATCAGATACAATATTCCCTAATTTAGATGATGACGTAATCGAAGTAGTTAGAAAAAGTGCTCTTGACAATGGTATAAATTTAATAGAAGGAGCTACAACTAAAGAAATAAAGTCAACAGTTGGTGGGGGTAAAGCAGTTATAATTGAACAAGCAGGTGAAGAAAAAATAGTTACCGCTGATAAATTAGCAATTGCAACAGGTAGGAAACCTAACTTAGAAGGTTTAAATCTTAATTTATTAAATGTAGAAATATCCGAAAAAACAAGAGGAATAAAAGTAGATGATAAAATGCTTACAACTAATCCAGATATTTATGCTATAGGAGATGCAACCAATATTTACAATCTGGCTCATGTTGCATCAAAACAAGGACTTGTAGCAGTTGATAATATACTGGGTTTAGATAAAAAAATGGATTATTCCGCTATACCGGAGGCAGTATTTACTGATCCAGAGATAGGCTTAGTAGGAATGAGTGAAAAGGACTGTAAAGATGAAGGTATAGAATATATAGTAGGTAAATTTCCATATATGGCTAATGGAAAAGCCTTAGTAGAAGATGAAACAAATGGTTTTGTAAAAGTAATTGCAAATAAAGAAACTAGAGAAGTTATAGGAGCTTCCTTAATAGGATTAGGTGCTACAGATCTTCTAAGCACTTATACTAACTTAATTGCAAATAAGATAACTATAGATAAAGCCAAAGATGTTGTTTATGCTCATCCAACAGTATCAGAAGTACTGTTTGAATCTATTTTAGATTTAGATGCAGAGGCTATTCATAAATAGGAGGAAATTATGAACAATCAACTTATAGTTTCAAATAGCTTTGATCCTGCATACAACTTAGCTCTAGAAGAATATTTAATAGAGGAAGGAAAAAATACTCTTTACCTATGGCAAAATGATAATACTATAGTTATAGGTAGAAACCAAAATCCTTATAAAGAATGTAATATATCAAAAATAAGAGAGGATAATGTTCACTTAGTTAGAAGAAGGAGTGGTGGTGGGGCAGTTTTTCATGATTTAGGTAATCTTAACTTCACTATTATTAGCAAGAAAAAGAAGAACAATATTGAGGAAAATTTTGATATAGTAAATGAAGCCTTATCATATTTAGGTATAAACGCTATATTTAATGGAAGAAATGATCTGGAGGTTCAGGGTAAAAAAATTTCAGGAAATGCCTTTTATGAAGAGGAAGAGATATTTTGTCATCATGGCACTTTATTAATAGATGTAGATCTAAGTAAACTTAATAATTATTTAACAGTATCTAAAATAAAACTAGAATCAAAAGGTATTGATTCTGTAAGGTCTAGGGTATTAAATCTTTCACAGATAGATAAAAAAATAACTGCTGAAAGTTTAAAGGAAGCTTTATCAAGATCATTTAAAAAAGTATACCCTTTTAAGGAAGCAAAATATATTACAGAAGATAAAATTAAAAATAATTGTAGAATAATGAACAAGGTTAATAAGTATAAGTCTTGGGATTGGACTTACTCAGAGAGCCCTAACTACAATGTAGCATTTGAGAAAAAATTTGACTGGGGTATTATAGAAGTTTTATTAGAAGTTGACTCTGGTGTTATAAATAAAGCAAAAATTTATACAGATAGTATTATTGTTGATAATTTTGATGAGCTATCAAAATCATTATTAGGTAATAAATTTGAAAAAGATAATATAATCTTATGTATTAAGGAACAATTAAAAAATCAGGAAATTATTAATGATTTAAAAATAGAAATAGAAAAAATTTAATTTAAAGTAAAAAAGTTATACTAATAGTATAACTTTTTTACTTATTAATAGGTTGAATATATAGAGTTTTCTAATAATATAGTATGTACTATAAGTTGTACTTATTAGCTAAAATATTACAATATAATGTATTGTAATCTAAAAAAAACTTAATATGCTGTTAATATAGTTACAATTATAGGTCATATATATGTATATTATGACCATTAAGGTTGTTATATATGCTTCTATTTGACAATTAATTGCATTGACATAGTAAGAAGTAAATGGTAATATTTTATTAAAGCTATATGTGAAATAGGTAGTTATATTACTTCAGGGCACAGCCATAGCTCTGGCTTTTTTTGTGTCTATATAATTCTACATATATCTACCATAGTTAGCTTTATTTGCCTAATAGGCGTTTGTTTTAATAATAAGGAGGATTGTCAATGAAAAAAAGATTTTTATCAATCGTATTAGTACTGGCATTAACCCTATCCTTAGTAGCTTGTGGTGGAGATAAGGCTCCGTCTTCAGGTGGAGCTAAGGGAGATAAAAAAGTTATAAAGGTTAGTACTAAATTTGTTGATGATGAACAAACTGCAAAATCATTAAAAAAAGTAGTAGACAATATTAACGAAAGAGCAGAAGGTTCATTAGAATTACAATTATTCACAGGTGGTATATTACCAATAGGTAAAGATGGTATGGAGCAAGTAGTTCAAGGTTCAGATTGGATCTTAGTAGATGGTGTAAATTTCTTAGGAGATTATGTACCTGACTATAATGCAGTAACAGGACCATTCTTATACAAAACTTTTGATGAGTATTTAGCTATGATGGATACTCCATTAGTAGAAGGCTTAACTAAACAAGCTGAAGAAAAGGGAATAAAAGTAATATCTACAGATTGGTTATTTGGATTTAGAAGTATGATGACTAAAAAACCAATAACTAAACCAGAAGATATGAAAGGTTTGAACATCAGAGTTCCAACCAGTCAATTATACACTTATACTATTGAAGCAATGGGAGGAAATCCAGTTTCAATGCCTTACCCTGACACATATGCAGCTATACAACAAGGGGTTATCGATGGTGTTGAAGGTTCTATAATGACTTATTATGGAACAGGACAATATGAAAATGTTAAGGAATACTCTTTAACAAATCATCTATTAGGTGTATCTGCAGTTACTATATCTAATGATTTATGGAATAGCTTAACTGAAGAGCAAAGAACTATAATACAAGAAGAATTCGATAAAGGTGCTCAAGATAACTTAGAAGCGACTATCAAATTAGAAGAAGAGTATGCAGAGCTATTAAAAGCTGAAGGAGTTAACTTCCATGAAGTAGATACTGAAGCTTTTGTTGAAGCAGCTGCACCAGTATTCGATAAGTTCGATAAATGGACTCCAGGAATATACGACGAGATTATGAAAGAGTTAAAGACTATAAAAGAAGAGCTAAATTAGTTTAATGAAGGGGTCGAAAAATAGTAGACCCTTTTAATATTTCATAAATAAATTATAGGAGGTAGAAATGAAGAAATTTTTAGAGGATTTTGAACTATATATAGGAAGTATATTCTTATCAATAACTGTAGTGATAGTAATAATGAATGTATTTACTAGATATTTTTTAAAGTTCACATATCATTGGGCAGAAGAAGTAGCAGTAGGGGCCTTTGTATGGACTATATTTTTAGGTTTAGCTAATGCTTATAAAACAAATCACCTTATAGGTGTAGAAGCTTTAGTTAAATTATTACCACCAAAGGGAAAGCAAGTAGTTGAATTTTTAACGGCATTATTAATGACTATTCTATCCGCATTAATGTTTTACTTTAGTTATAAATATGTAGCAGGTTCTACAAAAATAACAGCGGCATTAGAAATATCTTATGCTTATATAAATTCATCAATTGTTATATCATTCGCACTTATAACAATATATTCTTTAAAGTTTTTAGTTGAAAGTTTCAAGAAAGCATTTTTAAATAGTTAATTTAGTAAGGGAGGAGGTCGGATATGCAATCGTTATATCCAATAATAGTATTATTTATTTTATTTTTTCTTAACATTCCAATTGCCTTTGCACTTATGGGATCATCATTATTTTATTTTATATTTATAAACTCAAGTATGCCAATGGAAATGGTTATTCAACAATTTGTTACATCTATAGAATCCTTTCCATATTTAGCAGTTCCTTTCTTTATAATGATGGGTTCTGTTATGAATTACTCAGGAATTAGTGAAGCTTTAATGGATTTTGCCAATGTTCTAGTAGGACATACAAAGGGAGGATTGGCACAAGTTAACGTACTACTAAGTGCACTAATGGGTGGAATCTCAGGTTCTGCAAATGCAGATGCTGCGATGCAATCTAAAATATTAGTTCCAGAAATGGAGAAAAAAGGTTTTTCACTTCCGTTTTCTGCTGCAGTAACGGCAGCATCTTCAGCAGTAAGTCCAGTAATACCACCAGGAACAAACCTTATACTTTATGCAATAATTGCAAATATATCTGTAGGTGATATGTTCTTAGCAGCTTATACACCAGGTGTTTTAATGACTTTAGCTTTAATGGTTACAGTTCATATAATTGCTGTAAAAAGAAATTATACGCCAAGTAGAGCAAAAGCGGCTACAATTGTAGAAATTTTAAGTCAGTTTCTAAAGTCTATATGGGCTTTATTTATACCATTTGGTATTATATTAGGTATGAGATTAGGTATGTTTACTCCAACGGAAGCAGGAGGAATAGCAGTGGTATTTGCTACTTTAGTTGGACTTTTAGTTTATAAAAAATTAAAATTAAAACATATACCAATAATATTAAAAGAAACAGTAAAAAGTACAGGTGCAGTTATGATAATAATTGCAAGTGCAAAAGTTTTTGGATATTATTTAACATTAGAAAGAATTCCTCAGTTAATAACAGAAGGTTTAATGGGATTAACTGATAGTTCATTTGTTTTATTAATGGTTATAAACCTAATTTTATTATTTATAGGAATGTTTATAGAAGGTGGAGCAGCATTAGTAATTCTTGCACCTTTATTAGTTCCGGCTGTAAAAGTTTTTGGAGTAGATCCATTGCACTTTGGTATGATATTTATAGTAAACATAATGATTGGAGGACTTACTCCACCGTTTGGTTCTATGATGTTTACAGTATGTTCTATAACAGGTGTAAGTTTAGAAGACTTTATAAAAGAAGTATGGCCTTTTATAATTGCTTTGATCTTAGTGCTAATAGTAATAACTTATTCCGAAAGCGTTGCCTTATTTTTACCTAATTTATTTGCTTAGGAAAAGGGAGGAAAATATTGAAAACATTAAAAGAAAAAAAAGTATTTTTACTTGATATGGATGGTACTATTTATTTAGGGAATGAATTAATAGATGGTGCTAAAGAGTTTTTAGAAACTATAAAAAAACAAGGTAAAAGATATATAATTTTAACAAATAATTCTTCGAAAAACAAAGATAGTTATGTAGAAAAATTAAATAATTTAGGAATTAATGCTTCTAGGGAAGAAGTATTTACTTCAGGAGAAGCAACAACAATATATTTGAAAAGAGAGAAGCCAGGTGCTAGAATTTATCTTTTAGGAACACCAGCTTTAGAAGAAGAGTTTGAAAAAGAAGGTTTTACTTTAGTAAAAGAAAGGCATCAAGATATTGATTATGTAGTTCTAGGATTTGACACTACTTTAACTTATGATAAGTTATGGGCTGCATGTGAATATATCTCAGAAGGAGTTGAATATATAGCAACTCATCCAGACTTTAATTGCCCGCTTCCAAACGACAAGTTTATGCCTGATGCAGGAGCGATGGCTGCATTAATTGAAGCATCTACAGGAGAAACTCCAAAGGTTATCGGTAAACCAAATGGTGAAGTAGTTGCTAGTATTGCTTCAAAATATAACTTGAGTAAAGAAGATATGATTATTGCAGGAGATAGATTATATACCGATATAAAAACAGGAGAAAATGCAGGAATAGAATCTATATTAGTTTACTCAGGCGAAACGAAAGAGGCAGATTATAAAGTTAGTGAAACTAAAGCAGATTATGTATTTAATTCTGTAAAAGATATAATAGATTTGATATAATGGATAAGCTTTAAGAGATAATATAGTCTCTTAAAGCTTATTTTTCTTAAAAAATGGTATATATAATATAGATAATAGTCCTATAAGGGAGGAAATTATGAAAAATATAAAAGATGTAATAATTATAGGTGGTGGGGCAGTAGGTACATCTATTGCTAGATACCTATCTAAATATGAATTAGATATATTATTATTAGAAAAAAATAATGAAATATGTCAAGAAACTACAAAAGCTAATAGCGCTATAGTACACGGAGGTTATGATACTATTCCAGGAACTTTAAAAGCTAAGTTAAATGTACTAGGAGCTGAAATGTATCCTGCTTTGTCTGAAGAATTAGATTTTAATTATCAAAACATTGGATCATTAGTACTAGCCTTTAATGACAAAGATATGAATATATTGGAAGAATTGTATGAACGTGGCGTAAAAAACAAAGTTAAAGGGTTAGAGATTATAGATGGAAATAAAGCAAGAGAACTTGATCCATTAGTATCAGATAAGGTAACGGCAGCTTTGTATTGCTCATCAGCCGGTATAGTTGATCCTTTCAATTATACTTATGCTATGATGGAAAATGCTATAGAAAATGGAGTTAATTTAATAACTAATAGTGAAGTGATTGGTTTGACAGAAGGTTCTGGATATATGATAGTGAATACTAAATCAAGAGATTATAAATCTAACGTTGTTATTAATGCAGCAGGATTACAGTCTGACAAAATAGCTAATCTAGCAGGAGATTTTGACTTTAAAATCATACCAACTAAGGGTGTTTATAGACTTTTAAGAAAAGATCCTAGCTATAAATTAAAAAAGGTTTTATTCCAAACTCCATTTGAAGGAGGTAAGGGTGTTTTAGTAACGCCAACTTATGAGGGGAATACTATGGTTGGACCTACTTCAGAACTTATAGGATACAAAGAGGATACTCCAACAGAGGAAGAGTCATTAAAAACTATAGATAAGTTTGCTAAAAGGTCAGTTAGTTCTTTAGATTTAAACAAAACAATAAGAGTATTTACAGGGATAAGGGCGAAACCAAACACTGGAGATTTTATGATTTATCCTTCTAATAATATGAAGGGATTAGTACATGTTGGTGGTATAGAATCTCCTGGTCTATCAGCTGCTCCTGCTATTGCTAAGTATGTTATAGATATAGTTTCAGAGTTAAACTTAATAGAGCTTAAAGAAAAGCCTAGCTATAAAAAAGAAAGGAAGGGAATTCCTAGAGTAGCTAGATTAAGTCCTGAAGTTAAAAAAGTTTTAATTGAAAAAAATGAGGACTATAATATAAAAATATGTAGATGTGAGAATGTTTCAAAGGCTGAAGTTTTAGAGGCTATAAAAAGAGGCGCTAAAACAGTTGATAGCATTAAAAGAAGAGTTAGGGCTGGAATGGGTATGTGTCAGGGGACTTATTGTGGACCTAAGGTAAGAGAAATATTAGCAGAGGAATTAAGTGTTCCTGTTGATGATATACCTACTGAAACTCATGGTGATGAATTAGTAAGACAATATATGAAAAAATAATAGGTTTATTTACATCAAAATACGCTCAGAGATATCTCTGAACGTATTTTGATTATTTATATATTTAAATTAATTAAGTTGTAATGATTTTTTAGCCTTCATAATAGCATCAACTACATATTCAGCACTAATCATATCTACACCATCTATTAAATTATTCTCTTTAACATTATTGTGTTCCATACAGGAAGTACAAATTTTTATTTTTCCACCAGCTTCCAAATATTCAGGAATTAAATCATAAACTGCCTTAAAAGGTTTTCCGATATCTATTTTATCAGCATATCCTTTTTCTGCTAAATGAACAGCATCAGAAAGTAGAACCAACTCTACATCATATCCTTTTTTAGCAGCTGTTAATCCCATTGTAAAAGCTATAGTAACGTTATTAGCATCTCTTTCATGTTGTGTTAGTGTTATAATTAAATCTATATTGTGCATAACTATTCCTCCTTATTTTACATATACCCCTAAGGGGTATGTATAAACATTTTTAATTCAAATAATAAGATAAACTTGTATTGACTTAGACTATGTAAGTTGTTTAACCATTAATATTTAATAGATAGGGTTACAAATTATTTAAAATCTTGTATAATAGTTAATATAAGACAAATTATGTAAATATCAAAATCATAAATAATTTTTAAGGAAGTGGTGTTGTGTCTAGAGTATCAAATGCTTTAAATATGTACTTTCTTTTACAAAGTAGAAACATTATGACAGGAAGGGAATTATCTGAAATTCTTGAAGTTAGTACGAGGATGGTAAATGAGTATAAGCAAGATTTAGAAATGGCTGGTATATATATAGGATCTAAAAGAGGTAGATATGGTGGTTATTATTTAGAAAATGAAATAGATCTTAGAAAAGTATATTTAACAGATAGCGAGAAAGATGCTCTCGGCATGGTAAAAGAAATAGTGAAAAGTGAAAAACAGCCATATTCTTTAGACTTTGAAATAGCTATGAATAAAATAATGTCTTCTACAGGTGACCAAAATAATACTCATTTTGTTAAAACTAATAATAAATCTTTTCAAAATATAAAAAAGGAAAGAGATATAATGCTAGAGTTAAAAGAGGCTGTGGAAGGACAAAAGAAAGTTATTATAAAATACTCTAAGATAGGAAAGACCTCTAGAGTAGTTGAAGATAGGGTTATCCATCCATATAATACTTTTAATTATAATAATGGAGTGTATATAGCTGGTTTTTGTGAAAAAAGTAATGACTTTAGATATTTTAGGCTAAATAGAATATTAGATTATAAGATTACCAGAAAGAAGTTTAATTATAAGGATGGTTTTAATTTAAAGGAAATAATTAATAAATCTTTTGGAATATCAAATGATAGAAAAATAAACTTGAAGTGTTTAATAAAATATCCTTACAGTGAGTTTGTAAAAGAAAATACATATTCTTCCAACCAGGAAATTGAAGAATTAGAAGATGGATCAATAATATATAAAGGTGAAATGACTGGATATAGAGAAATATTAAACTGGATAAAGAGTATGGGAAGTAGTGTTAAAGTTATTGAGCCTAAGGAGTTAAAAGAAGATATTTTAAAAGATTTAAAAGAGACCTTAGGTCTTTATGAATCTTTTAAATAAACTTCATAATATGGAATATAGTAAATTTTAACTGTCCCTAAAGACTATATTATGAAGAATATACTAAGAAGCTAATGAAGTCATTAGCTTCTTGTTTAATATAAATAAAATTGGATATAAAATGAAATGGATTGATGATATGATTGATGAGGAAATTGTAAAGTTAGAATGCAATAAATATTTTAATAAAATTTTTAAAGTAGATATTCCCTTTGAATATTTTTTATTAGATAAAAATATAAATAACATTTATACAGGTAAAATTATCATTTTAACATGTTTTGCTAATTGGATGGAAAAAGAAAATTTAAGAGAAAAGATATTAAATTATGACTATTTTTGGGAAAAAGATGGTCATAATTATAGTATTTATAGTAAAGAAAAATAGGAGGAATTTATGAAAGATTTAAGATTATATTTTACAGAGTCATGTCCATATTGTGCAGGACCAATTGACTATATAAAAGAAAAAGGGTTAGATGTGGAACTTATAGATGCTACTTATGATAGGGCTAGACAAATGGAGATTATAAAGGCTGGTGGGAAGATACAGGTTCCAATGCTTTATGTCGATGGTAAAGGTATCTATGAGTCAAAAGATATTATGGATTGGTTAAAGAATAATTTTTAAATTTAAATGTTATAAAAAGAAAAAAGACGGTGAAACTATTTAGTTTCACCGTCTTTTTAAATAAACTTAATCTATTTTACTAATAGGTTTCCAAACTAACATTAATATTAAAACTGATAATATAAATTCAGGTAGTAAATAACTCATTTGATAACTAGCAGATGCAATCCAAGCATTTATGCCTTCTGGTAGAGTATCTCTAAAAAAGATTATTCCTGCAAATAAATGACATAAAAATCTAGCTGCAATAGCAAAAAATACCGATACACCAACTTTCACAAACCCAGAATTATCTGACGCTTTGAGATTATCTTTAAATATACCAGCTAGACCTAAAACTCCAAAAGCAATAGGATATTCTAAAATAGCTTGAATAGGGTTTAAAATATACCCACCGAAAATCATTTTTAAAATACCAAAGCTTGCACCAGCAATAAAGCCAGGTCCTAATCCCCATCTCATAGCAAAAATCATAATAGGAATCATACTCCCAGCGGTTACAGATCCACCATTAGGTGCTTTGTAAATTTTAAATTGACTAAGAATAAAAGATAGAGCTATCATAATACCTGCTTCTACTAATTTTTTAGTAGTCCATTTTTTCATAAATAAATCCCTCCAAAAAAATAAAAACTCTTGCAAATGCAAGAGTAATCAAATGTCTTACACTTTCTTCCGCTAGCATTACCTAGTTCAAGTAACAGGGTCTGGAAAATCCACTCTCAGCAATTAAGCTCCCCTAGTGTTATAAAATTTAGTTGTTGTATTCATTATATCAAATATAGTTAAATTAACAAATGGAGAATTTTGTTAATTGCAGTCTTTTTTAATAGCTGATAAAATATATTAGATAATAGATAGAAAGGAGATTTGTATGAAAAAAAATATGAATCCTATGGGGTATGAAGAAATACTACCATTACTTATAAAAATGTCATTTCCAGCAATGTTATCTATGTTAATACAGTCGTTATACAATATAACAGACTCTTATTTTGTTGCGAAATATAGTGAAGAAGCTCTAAGAGCTACTTCTTTATCATTTCCTATACAAATCATAATAATAGGTGTTGGGGTTGGAACAGGTATAGGAATTAACTCCTATATTTCAAGATCTCTAGGTGCTAATAGGGAGGATTTAGCTAACCAAGGTATGATGCATGGTTTAGGATTAGTTTTTATTTCTTGGCTTGTTTTCTTACTTTTCAAGATCACTATATTACCTAGATTTTTTTCAAGGTTTACTACTAGTAGAATAGTTGAAGAAATGGGGAATGAATATTTAGGTTTAATTAGTGCTTATTCCTTTATAGTCCTAACTCAGTTAATAATTGAAAAAACTATACAAGGTACTGGACATATGAAGTATCCAATGATTATGCAAATAGCTGGAGCACTTACTAATATAGTTTTAGATCCAATTATGATTTTTGGTTTGTATGGATTTCCTAAAATGGGGATAAGAGGTGCAGCGATTGCAACCTTAATTGGACAGGCGGTTGGTGCATTATTGGGAATATATTTTTTAATATCTAGAAGTGAAACTCTAGGTTTAAATTTTATAAAATTTAAGCCCTCTATTAAAATAATAAAAGAAATATATAAAGTTGGATTTCCTAGTATGCTTATGAATTCTGTAACTGCTTTTGTAACTACTGCTTTGAATCTTATATTAGGTAAACAATCTGAAGTAGCAGTATCTATACTGGGTATATATATGAAACTTGAGTCTTTTGTTATGATGCCAGTATACGGTTTAGGTCAAGGGATACTGCCTTTGATAGGTTATAATTTTGGTTCTAAAAACAAACATAGAATAAAAGAAACATATAAATATGGTGCTTTAATAGCTTTATTAATTATGATAATAGGAACTTTTTTATTTCAAGTATTCCCATCTAAATTTATATCTTTATTTACAAGTGATCCTCAGATGATTAAGATGGGAGTTATAGCTCTTAGAACTATTTCAGTAGGATATGTTTTTGCTGCTATTGTAATAGTTAACTCTGTATATTTTCAAGCTTTAGCTATGGGTCACTATAGCTTAATAGTTACATCTTTAAGACAGATAATTATAATTGTCCCTTTATCTTATGCCCTATCTTTTATAGGGATTAATTATGTTTGGTTATCTTACCCAATAGCAGAATTTATAGCTTTTGTAGCTTCTATGTATCTTAGAAAAAAAACTAATGATATGTATATTGAAAATTTATAAAAATATTGAAAAAATCTTATAAGTTGTATATACTTAAATAGTAATGGGCATATGTTCAAAAACTATGAGGGGTGATTTTATAGCTAGACCAGAGAAAAAAAGAAAGGTATGTTCTTTACCTAAGAAATCTAAATTTATAGCTGTAGAAAAGAAAAAATCTGAAGAATCTATAGTTATGACAGTAGATGAATTTGAAACAATAAGACTTATTGATTATATGGGCCTTACTCAAGTTGAGTGTGCAGAGTACATGAGGGTTGGAAGAGCAACTGTACAAAGAATTTATAGCTCTGCCAGATATAAATTATCAAAACTTATAGTTGATGGGAGTATACTGTGCATTAAAGGTGGAGAGTATGAAGTTTGTAATGGAAGTTTTGAAAAATGTAATAAAAAATATTGTATAGACAAAAATAAATAAACTAAGGAGATGTTATTATGAATAGTTGTGATACATGTAGTTTGAATTGTTCAGATAAAAGTCAATGCTCAGTAGATACAAAGAAAAAGTTAAATGAACATAGTAGTGTAAGTAGAACAATAGGTGTTATTAGTGGTAAGGGTGGAGTAGGTAAATCTCTTGTAACTTCACTTTTATCTATATACATGCAGAGGAGAGGTTTTAATACAGCTATTTTAGATGGAGATATAACAGGTCCATCTATACCTAAAGTTTTGGGCGTTAAGGATAGGGCTTATGCTAATGAGTATGGTGCTATACCAGGAGAGACAAGCACTGGTATAAAAATAATGTCATCAAATATGATTTTGGAAAATGATACTGATCCATTAGTCTATAGAGGACCTGTAATAGCAAATATGGTTGAACAATTTTGGACAGATGTAAATTGGGGACATATTGATTATATGTTTGTAGATATGCCACCTGGAACAGGTGATGTACCTCTGACAGTTTTTCAATCATTACCAGTGGATGGAATAGTTATAGTAACATCTCCACAAGATCTAGTATCTATGGTTGTTGGAAAATCTATAAAAATGGCTAAACTAATGAAGGTACCAATTTTAGGAATAGTAGAAAATATGAGTTATGCTAGTTGTCCAGATTGTGGTAAAGAATTAAATATATTTGGGGAAAGTAAAATAGATAAAATTGCTAAAGAATATGATATTGAGGTTTACGATAGACTACCTATAAATCCAAAAATATCAAGTTTATCTGATAAAGGAAGACTAGAAGATATAGAGGATGAATATTTAATTAATACATTAGATGAAATATCTAAATTATAGTAGGAGGCCCTGGGCCTCTTATTATTTTGTTATAATGTATAAAAGGAGTGGATAATATGAATATGAAAATAAAACTAGCAAATAGCTTAATAGACTTTATTGACAATAGTCCTACAGCTTTTCATGCTACTAATAATTTAGTAGAAATGTTTGAAAAAGAGTCTTTTAAAAAACTAGATTTATCTGATAGTTGGAGTTTAAAGAAGGGTGGAAAGTATTATATAGTAAAAAATGGGTCAGCTATAATTGCTTTTAAGATAGGTAATAATCCAGTTGAAAATGGATTTAAAATTATAGCTAGTCACACTGACTCACCTGGATTTAGAATCAAACCAAATCCAGAGATATCAAAAGAGTCTAATTATATATCTGTAAATACTGAAGTTTATGGAGGTCCAATTTTAAATACTTGGTTGGATAGACCTTTAGGAATAGCGGGTAAAGTGAGTATATTAGGTAAAGATTTACTAAGACCTGAAGAAAGGCTAGTAGATTTAGAAGAGTCTATAATAATACCTAATCTTGCTATACACATGAATAGGGAAGTAAACAAAGGCTTTAAATTAAATCCTCAAATTCATATGCAACCAATTTTAGGGATGATAGATAAAAGCTTAAGAGAAGATGGGCTTATTATTGATAGTTTATCTAAAAAATTATCTGTAGATCCAAGTGATATATTAGATTTTGAACTCTATTTATATCCTAAAGAAAAAGGGGATATAATTGGTTTTAATAAGGAATTTATTTCTGTGCCAAAGCTTGATAATTTAGCGATGGCATACAATTCAGCGATTTCTTTAATAGATACAGAAATTGGATCAGGAGTACAAGTATTTGTTTCATTTGATAATGAGGAAGTAGGTAGCAGTACAAAGCAAGGTGCTGCGAGTCCTTTATTAAGATATATACTTGAAAGAATATTTATAGGATTATCTAAAGAACGTGAAGATTATTTTAGAGCGTTAGAAAAGTCTTTTATTATTTCAGCTGATATGGCACATGCCGTACATCCTAACTTTTTAGATAAAACAGATCCCACTAATAGGCCAATAATAAATAAGGGACCAGTAATAAAAATAGCGGCTAATCATGCATATACGACTGATAGTCATTCTGCATCAGTATATGAAGGAATCTGTAAATCTTTAGAAATTCCTGTGCAAAAGTTTGTAAATAGATCAGACTTAGTGGGAGGATCAACAATAGGCCCTATATCATCAACACAATTACCTATATCTTCTGTAGACATTGGAAATCCTATGTTGGCTATGCATTCTATAAGGGAGTTAGCAGGCATTGATGATAACTTATATATATATAAATCATTTAATAAATTCTATAGTTTATAAATAAATATAATAACTATTTTAAATAAACCCTATTATAGCTGGATAATTATGTCTTTAATGTTATAATAGGGTTTGTAATTTAAAAAATATTGAATAGCTTATAAATTATGTTATAATTACTTTGACGGTATTTTAACAAACCGTACAAATATAATGTAAATATAATAATTGAATACATATTATTCTGCTTTAAGCCTTATGGATAGAGACGGAAAAAATTCCCTAGGCTTTTTGTGTCCAATTACAAAAAGTTTTTTTATTTTTAAAAGTAGAATATTTGTAAATAAAATTTAGAGGTGTTTTTATGAAAAAGATCACGTTAGTTCTTTTAATTGTTATTTTACTGATAACAGGATGTGGAGATGATGGAGATAAGGAAGCCTTTGTGGCAACTTATCCCACGGATATACTAGTATTATCTCCACTAGGTGAGGTAGCAGCTAATAGTAAAAGAGTATTAAGGAATATGAATGAAGGAATTTATAAGTATGATGAAAAAGGTATGTTGACCCCTGGAATTGCAGAAAGTGTAGATGTATCCATGGAAGATGATTTTATAATATTTGATATAAAATTAAAACCAGGAATCAAATTCCATAATGGAAAGGAGTTAAATTCTGAAGATGTTAAGTATTCATATGAGAGATTAGCAGGGATGGTAGATGGTATAACTACAGATATGGTAGCTGGGGGAGGCATTTGGCAAAATCTATTAAATGGTAATGAAGAAAGAGGATTTAAGAAAGGTAAAATTGAATTAATTGATGATTTAAATTTGAAAGTGTACTTAGATAATAGTTTTGGTGTTTTAACAGCACAACATAGTTTAGCTGATGGATTTTTAGTTCCAAGTAATTATACAGAGCTTGAGCAAAGAGAACATCCTATAGGTGTAGGACCTTATAAATTTGTGTCACATACTCCAGGTAGTAATATAAACTTTGAAAGATTTGAAGATTACTATGGAGAGTTACCAGAAATAGAGTTAGTGGAATTTAGAAAATACTCAGATCAAGCTACTATACCGTTAGCTTTTTATTCAGGAGAAGTTGATTTATTAGAATTAAATAATGAAAGTTATGATAAGGTAAAATCTGATGGTTATGAAATTGTTGATAGCTTAAGTAATGATGTTAGAGTTATGTATATGAATCAAAGAAAAGGAAGAATTTTTGAAAATAAAGATTTAAGAGTAGCTATCAATCATGCTATAAATAAAGAAAAAATGTTAAAGGCAATATCTAATGGTAAAGGAGTAATATTAGATTCACACCTAACTCCTTTTTTAGAGGAATATTATAATTCAGAGCTAAAAAATTATTATGAATATGATATTGAAAAAGCTAAACATTATTTGAAAAAATCGGGATATGAAAATGGTATTGAATTAGAATTAAAAACAGTTGTGCAAAATGAAGTAGAGCAGGATATAGCTGCATTAATTATAGAAGATTTAGAGAAAGTTGGTATTAAGGTTAAGAATGTTGCAATGCCTTGGAACAATTTCTACGAAGAAGTTTATGTAGGACATGATTTTGACCTTGCCTTATTGAATGTAGTTGGGTATCCTGAACCTTTTAAAGTTTTATCAAGATATGAAACTGGTCAATCTGGTAACATGCCTGGATTTAGTAATGAGAGATATGATAAATTACTAGTAGAGGCACAGATGAATATTGATCATAAAGAGTCAGTAGAGATATATAAGGAATTACAAGAGATCTTAACTAAGGATGCTGTAGGAGTATTTACAATTGATCCAGGTAGATCAGTAGCCCTAGGAGAAGGATATACAGGCTATAAAAATTACCCTTTTGCTTATGTAGACATTTCATCCATTAAAAGGAGATAAAAATGAGATTAGTAGAAAAGTGTATTAGTGGTTTAGTAACTATATGTATTATTAGTATAGTAGTATTTTTTATGTTTCAGATAATACCGGGAGATCCGGTATTATCTAAATTAGGTGCTGAAGAAATAGATCAAAATCCAGATTTAGCTGAGAAACTATATAAAGAATTTAATTTAGATAAAAGTGTTTTTGAAAGATTTAAAATTTGGATAAAGAATTTATTAAAAGGAGATTTTGGTAATAGTTTTATATATAATAGACCAACTCTATCTTTAATATCAGAGAGATTTAAAGTTAGTTTAGGATTAGCAATTTCCTCGATTCTTTTAACAGCTTTAATCTCAATTCCTTTAAGTTTTTTTCTTGTAAAGAAGGGTGGTAGTAGATACGAAACCAGTTTAAACATTCTATCTCAAATAGGAATGGCTGTTCCAAGTTTTTGGTTAGCTATAATGCTGATGTGGATTTTTTCTTTTAAGTTAAAGATTTTTCCAACAAGGTCTAGTATAGATTTTTCCAAGCCTTGGCTTACAATGAGATCATTGGCTTTACCTACAATTGCTTTAAGTGTTGGAAATATAAGTATAGTTATAAGATATTTAAAGAATGCAATAAATGAAGAGAAAGTTAAGGATTATGTTACGCTAGCTAAATCTAAAGGAATAATGGATACTAAAATTTTAGAAACACACGTATTTATAAATACTTTAATTCCTATGGTTACAGTAGCGAGTATGGTTTTAATAAATTTAATTATGGGAAGTATACTAGTTGAAAATGTATTTAATATACAGGGAATAGGATCACTTTTAGTTACAGCTATAAGAGAAGGTGATTATCCTGTGTCCCAAACGGTAATATTGTTTTATTCTGTTTTGGTAGTGCTTATAAACTTGTTAACAGATTTTATGTATATGATAATAGACCCAAGAATAGATTTAAGGAAGTGACCAAGTGAAAAATAGAATTTTAAGAAATAAAAATTTAATAATAGGAAGCATATTGATTGGAATCATATTTATAATTTTTCTTATATCTTTCTTTTGGACTCCTTATCCTCCTAACGAGACATCCTCTAATCCTAGTGAACAATTACAGGGGCCTAGTAAAAATCATATATTTGGAACAGATCATTTAGGTAGGGATGTTCTTTCGAGAATTATGAAGGGTTCACAGATAACCTTTATGATTGGATTTACAACTCTATTAATCTCAAGTGTATTTGGAATAGTAATAGGGCTTGTTTCAGGATATATAGGAAGTTGGGTAGATGAAGTTTTGATGAGGTTTGTAGATGTTTTCATGGCTATTCCAGGTACTGTATTGATCCTTTTAATAGTAGCTATATTTGGAAGAGGAACTAAGCAGACCATAATTGCTATATCATTGATGAATTTCCCTAGTTTTGCTAAACTTATAAGATCTCAAGTATTGTCTCTTAAAAATCAAGACCACATTTTATGGGCTAAAGGGTTGGGATGTAGTCATATAAGAATAATATTTATGCATATATTACCAGATTTAATACCTATAATTTTAGTAAGTGCAGCTATGAAGTTTTCTAGTTCAATAATGGCAGAAACAGGCTTAAGTTATTTAGGATTGGGAGTTCAGCCGCCTGATCCAAGTTGGGGTAATATGTTAACAAGAGCTCAATCTTCGATAATAAGTAGTCCATTAACTGCAATAATACCAGGAATTATGATAACTATTTTTGTTATTGCTTTTAATCTGTTGTCTGAAGGATTAAGAGAAGTGTTAAATGTAAGGGAGATATAGTTATGTTGAAAGTAAAAAATTTAAATATCGATGTAAAGAGCAAAGGAAAAATGTATAAGGTAATAGAAGATTTAAATTTAGAACTTAACAAAGGAGAATCTTTAGGTATAGTAGGAGAGTCTGGCTCTGGGAAAAGTGTTACAGCTTTAGCTATAGCTGGTTTATTACATAAAAATTTTTCTATTAAAACAGGGGAGATAAATTTTCAAGGTCGAGATTTATTGAAGTTAGATTTTAAATCTCGAAGGAAGCTTTTAGGAAGTGAGATTGGTATTATATTTCAAGATCCTATGAATATGCTCAATCCTCTTCTTACCATATATGAACAGATGAAAGAAATGCTAGTTATTCATAATAGAAATATAAGTAAAAAAGACGTGAAGAGTAGGATATTAGAAGTGCTAAGGGAAGTTGATATATCTTATCCAGAAACTAATATGCATAAGTATCCTCATCAGTTTAGTGGTGGACAAAGACAAAGAATTTTAATAGGAATGGCAATCTTAAACAAACCAAAATTATTGATAGCAGATGAAGCAACAACAGCTTTGGATATGGTGGTTCAAAATAAAATTTTAAATATACTTAATACATTAAGAAATAAATATAAAACTAGTCTAATTGTAATTTCACATGATTTAAGATTGATAAATTATATGAGTGATAGGGTACTTGTCTTATATACTGGAAAGGTTATGGAAGAAGGCAATATAAATGAAGTTTTTAATAACCCAGCACATCCTTACACAAAGGCCTTATTAGCATCTTTACCAGAAAATGCTAATAAAGGAGAATATATACCTACTATAAAAGGAAGAGTGCCTTCTATTAGAGAGGAAAAAGAAAACTGTCCTTTCTATCCTAGATGTGAATATAGGACTAATGAGTGCTTAGAAATAAAAATTCCGCGTGTAAGGATAAGTGATGATCACTATTCTTATTGTTTAGAAAGTAGGGAAGAAATTGTCTGATATTATTTTAACTTGTAGTAAAATAAATAAATCTTTTAGAAGAGCAAGAAATGATAAAATTCATATAATAAAAGATCTAGATTTGACGGTTTATGAAGAGGAAGTATTAGGTCTTGTGGGAGAAAGTGGGTGCGGTAAATCTACTTTAGGTAAAATTTTAATACAATTAGAAGAAGCGGATAGCGGAAAAGTATGTTATAAGAATAAAGACATAAATTCTATAAAAAATAGTGAGAAAAGAAAGCTTAAAAAAGAGATGCAGTATATATTTCAAGACTCAAAGTCTGCATTAAACTATAGAAAAAAGATAGGTTGGCTTTTGGAAGAACCTTTAAAAGTTCATAGTAACCTTACTAGGTCTGAAAGAAAAGATAAGGCAAAAGATATGTTAGGTTTAGTAGGATTATCAGAATCTTATTTGGATTTATATCCATATAGCTTGTCAGGTGGACAAGCTCAAAGAATATCTATACTTTGTTCTCTTATGAATAATCCCGAATTAATAATAGCTGATGAGCCAGTAAGTGCTTTAGACTTATCAATTCAAGCACAAATTTTAAACCTTCTACAGGAGATTAAAAAAGATTTTAATCTAACAATGATTTTTATAACTCATGATTTAAATGTTTGCTATTATATAGCAGACAGGGTAGCGGTCATGTTTTATGGAAGAATAGTAGAAATTGGGGATGTTGAATCAATATATAAAAATCCCCAACATCCTTATACTAAAGAACTATTGGAATCAAGCTTTAATAAATTTGAAGAGAAATATATAGAAGAAGTAGACATAACAAATCTTGGTAAAAACTATTGTGAATATGTAGATAGATGTCCTTATAGGATGGATATATGTTTTAAAGAGATTCCAGATGAATATATTTCACATAGTGGTACTAAAGTAAGATGTTTTCTTTATAGATAGCTAATAGTATTCCAACTATTTAATATATTTTTTAAACTATCTTTCATAGTCTTCTTAAAGTTACCATATCCCAATACTATCTTAGGATATTCATCTTTATCTTGTTTGCTATAGTAATATGAACTTAAGCTCTCTATGAGAACGTTATTTTGTGCAGCTGTTTTTAATAGTTCTTTTTCAGATTTGTTAGTTTTAATTTTAAGGATAAAGTGTAGTCCAGCTTTAGAATCTATAACTTTAATATTTTCGTAGTTTTTGAGAATATTAGATAAATAGATTCTTTTTTTATTATAAATTTTTCTCATTCGGTTTATATGTCTTTCAAAGTAACCTTCTTCCATAAACTTCGCCAAAGTTAATTGTGTCAAATTAGACACTGGACAGGTCAAAAATGGTACCTTCTTTTCATAATTCTTAATAAGTTTTTCTGGAAGTATCATATAACTTACCCTTAAAAAAGGTGAAATAGATTTAGAAAAATTCCCTATATATATAACCTTATCTCTAGTATCTAGACTTTTTAACGCTGGTATTGGTTTACCATAGTACTTAAATTCACTATCATGATCGTCTTCTATTATAAAATTATTACTACTAGTATTAGACCAGTTTAAAAGTTGAAGTCTCCTATTTATAGGCATAATAATTCCAGTAGGAAATTGATGTGATGGGGTAACTAAAACTATATTAGCCATGGATTTTTTTAAATCATTTATTTTGATACCATTTCTATCTAAACTGATAGCATCACAATTAATAGAATTTAGAGTAAAAAGTTTCAAGATATCTTTATAACCAGGATTCTCCATAGCAAAACTAGAATCACTTGGTAAAAGGTAGAGTAGAATTTGTAAAAGATATTCCATACCAGATCCAATAATTATATTATTAGGATTAACTTTAACACCCCTAGATTGCTTTAGATACCTAGATATATCATATCTAAGTCTAAATAGACCTCTATTATCTGCTTGATGAAGTAACTCTTCACTATGATTATTAATAATATTTGAGGTTATTTTTCTCCAAATAGATAGTGGAAAATAGTCATTATCTATATTATTAATTTTAAAATTACATTTTATACCATGGAATTTATTAGAAGTTTTATTCGAGTTTGTATTTATTTCTTTTTTATCAATGCTAAGTTGTGCTAAATTGTCTATACTTGATACAAAGTATCCAATTCTTTCTTGTGAGTAAATATAACCTTCATCTATAAGTAATTCATATGATTTAGTTATAGTGTTTACACTTATACCAAGATGTTGAGCAAGATTTCTTTTTGACGGTAGTTTTGAGTTTTCTTTCATGAAACCAAACTGAATCTCTTTTTTTATAAATGCATATAATTGAATATAAATAGGTGTATTAGATTTTAAGTTTAAATGTGGACTTATCATAGTATCCTCCTTCTGGTACCTTAAAAAATACTTAAATTGATACTTATTAGAGTATCAGATTAAGTATATAATAATGTTCGAAGATAGTAAAATAAAAGATGGAGGGTATACTATATGGATAAAAGAAAAGAAATTAGCCAAAAGTTTAAAAATGGTGTTATTATGGACGTTACTACTAAAGAACAGGCTATACTAGCCCAAGAAGCTGGTGCTGTTGCGGTTATGGCTTTAGAGAGAATACCTGCTGATATAAGAGAAGCTGGAGGAATTTCTAGAATGAGCGATCCTAAAATGATTAAAGAGATTCAGGAAGTGGTGAGTATTCCAGTAATGGCAAAAGTTAGAATAGGACATTTTGTTGAAGCACAAATCTTAGATGCCATTAATGTAGACTACATAGATGAATCAGAAGTATTATCCCCAGCAGATTATACCTATCATATAAATAAACATGAGTTTAAAACTCCTTTTGTATGTGGTGCAAGGAATATATCAGAAGCATTGAGAAGGATTGAAGAAGGAGCCAACATGATAAGAACTAAAGGAGAGCCGGGGACAGGAGATGTTTCACAAGCAGTTACACATATGAGAGAAATTAATAAGGGAATTGGCCAAATAACTAGTAAAAGGGAGGATGAACTTTATAATCTTGCAAAAGAACTAGGAGTATCTTATTCTTTGGTAAAATATGTTCATAAAAATAAAAAGTTACCTGTGATTAATTTTTCAGCAGGTGGAATTGCTACACCAGCAGATGCTGCTCTTATGATGCAATTAGGAGCTGAAGGAGTATTTGTAGGTTCAGGTATATTTAAGTCAGGTGACCCTAAAAAGAGAGCAGAAGCCATAGTTAAAGCTGTAAAAAACTATGATAATCCAAAAGTAATAGCTGAACTATCAGAAGATATAGGTGAAGCTATGGTTGGTATAAATGAAGATGAAATAAAAACAATCATGTCTGAAAGAGGTATTTAAAATTTATAATAAGGCCATATGAAAAATCATATGGTCTTTTTTATTGGTTTTTGATTACTAGAAGAATCTATAAATATATTATATAATAGTGTGGGGGTGTAGATATGAAAAAATATGAATTAAATATTGTTGAATATAATGAGTTTCTGGAGTTTGATAATGATCCTTATCCAATATTTTTGAATCCAATAACTTTAGATCAATTTAAAGAAGGGTTGGCTTTAACTAAAAAATTAAATTCTTTTATAAGAGATTCTAAACAGGCTGAATTTCTATCCCTGTTCTTTGAAAAAGAGCTTGATATAGGAGAAGATCCTATAGTAATTGATAAAGAAAGTACGTATATTGCTATAAGATTTATGGGGCATGAATTGCCTGAGGATATGAGGTTTTTATCAGAAGATCATGATATAGAAATATATCATATATCACTTCTAGATAAGAATACAGAGGTTTTTTAAGGAGGAAATATGGTAACTTATAAGACATCAGGTGTATGTGCAAAAGAAATAAACTTTAAAATAGAAAATGGAAAGTTAAGAGACGTTAGTTTTTTAGGTGGATGTGATGGTAATCTTAAAGGTATATCTAAATTAGTTGAAGGAATGGAAGCTACAGATGTAATATCTAGACTGACAGGTGTAAGGTGTGGCTCGAGAAAGACATCTTGCCCAGATCAATTAGCTAATGCATTAAAACAAATAGTAGAACTATAGCCAAGGCTATAGTTTTTTTATTTGTATATAGCTTGATAATAGTATATTTTAACTGTACAATATTATTAATAGTAAGAAAATTCTGTAAAATAAAAGGAGGTTATTATGAAAACAAAGATAGCTATACTAGGTGGAGGAAATGGAGCTTATGCAGCTGCAGTAGATTTAACTAACAAGGGAAATGATGTTATACTTTGTCCTAGAAAAGCTCCATATAGGGAGAAGTTATTTAAAACGAAAGAATTATATTTTGATGGAGCTATAGGTAATGGAAAAACAAGGTTGTATGATGTTACAGAGGATATTGAGTATGCAATAACAAGTGCTAATATAGTTTTAGTAATTGTTCCCGCTATAGCCCATAAATTTTACGCTAAGAAACTAGGAAAATTTGCGAAAGAAGGTCAGATAATTTATTTACTACCAGGAACATTTGGAAGTATGATAGTTTGGAATGAGTTGGTAAAAAATAATAACACAAAAGATATATCGGTAGCAGAAACAAATACCTTACCTTACGCTACTAGGTTAGTTGAAGATGATAAAGTTTTAGTTATGAGTAGATTTCATGAATTAAAGCTTGGTGTTATTCCTTCGAGAAACACTGAACATGTAAGTGAAAATTTTTCTAAATTATATGATGGAGTAATACCGGTAGAAAGTGTTGTAGCAGCTGGTCTATCAAGTTTAAATCCTGTAATACATGTTCCAGGATGTATATTAAATGCAGGTAGAATAGAGTTGGCAAAGGGTGACTTTTGGTTTTATACAGAAGGATTTGGACCTGTAGTAGTTAGAGCTACTCTGAAAGTGGATGAAGAGAGACAAGAAATTTTAAAAAACTTTGATTATAAGTATGATATGGTGGCGAGAGGAATTGGAGGAGATATTAGATCAGATGATTTATCAGAAGTTATAGCTGGTAATAAAAATTTTGCTAAAATAAAGGGACCAGATAACTTCGAAAATAGATATTTTTCAGAAGATATTCCCTTTGGTATTGCAAGTTGGGCTAAGTTAGCAAAACATATAGGAGTAGATACTCCTATCATGGATTCTATGGTAAATTTAGCTGAGCCAATATTACAATATAATTGCTGGGAGAAGGGGCCACAACTTAAGGATTGGGGAATAGATGATAAGTCTTTAAATGAAATAAAAGATTACTTACTAAATGGATAGGAGGAAAATTATGTCTTTTAAACTAATAGAAGCTAATGAAATAAGTAAAAATATATTTGATTTAATAGGTAAGGATTGGTTTTTAATAACTGCGGGTAATAAAGAGGCAGTAAATTCAATGACAGTTGCTTGGGCTACTATGGGTGTATTGTGGGGTGAGCCGGTAGCTATAGTAGCAGTTAGACCAGAAAGATATACTAGAGAATTTTTAGATAGAGAGAAAACATTTTCTTTAAATGTATTTGATAAGTCAAGGAGAAAAATGTTAGGGTATTTTGGAACTGTCTCAGGTAGAGATGAGGATAAAATAAAGAAAAGTGGACTTACAGTAATTTTTGATGATGAAACACCATATTTTGAAGAAAATATAATGTCTATTAATTGTAGAAAAATTTGTGTAACCCAACTTTCAGAAAAAGATTTTAATCCAAGTCCTAAAAGTTTTATAAATAAATGGTATGGTGGGGAGAACAAACTAGACGGTACAGGCGGTGGCTATCATTTACTTTATATAGGAAAAATAGAGAAGGTGCTTATAAAAGAGCAGTAATAAAATTTAAAGAACTATCTACATTTATCTATACAGGTAATGTAGATAGTTTTATTGAGAAGTTGATTTAGCTAATTATCGAAAACTTTTTATTATTTATCAGCTGTAGCTTATCTTTTCTATTAAATTGCTTAATTTCATACTCTCTTTTTTGTGCATCTGTTCTAGAGTTGAACAGTTCATAGTATTCTAGTATAAGTGGTACTCTAGACCTAGTATATTTTGCCCCTTTGCCCTTATTATGTTGGTCTAATCTTCTCTTTATATTAACAGTCCATCCTGTGTATAAGGTATTATCTTTACACCTTAAAATATAAATATATGATCTTTTATTTTTCATTTATAACTTCCTTAATAACATCATTAATTATAGAAAAATTATATCCTCTTCTCGCCAGATAAGAAGATAGTTTCCTATATTTTTTATTATAGTCATCTTTTTTGTAACTAGATATTCTTTTTTTTGCCAGTTCTAAGGCTGAGTTATACTCATCTTCAGAATCTATTTTTACTACATCATCAATTATATCTTGATCTATACCTTTAAAATAAAGTTCTCTTTTAATTCTGTAGCCCGCTAATTTTTTGTTTTTGAACTTTTCATAGGTATATGTTTTAGCATACTCCTTATCGTTTATATATCCATAATCAACTAATTTAGAAATTACTTTTTCTATACTTTGTTGGCTATAATCTTTACTTTCTAATTTATCAGTAACTTCTTTTTTTGTTCTAGCTCTATAAGACAGATAATTCATAGAGTATTTAAAAGCATTTATATAGTCGTCTTCTACTAGCATTTTCTCTATTATATCTTTATCTAAAACTTTATCTTTTTTTAAATTATATTTATAAACTATTTCTTCATCTAACCCAAAAGCAAATTCTTCATTTATATATATATTAAACCTATTTAAGTTCTTCTTTTGTATTTCAACTTTTGTAATTTTCAAATTATCACCTACTCGAATACTTGTTAATAAATCTAACAGTTTTATCTAAAATTTTAATTGTCCTATAATCTTTTAGCTTTGTATCAAAAGAGTGATCAGCACTTTTATGAACTTCAAACTCTAATGGAACATTATAATCTAAAAGCTTATGTCCTAGTTTTATAGAAGAGACAATAGGTACTGTTTTATCCTCTTCCCCATGAGCAAGAAAAACTGGAACCATATTTTTACTAATATATTTTATTGGAGAATAATCTAGATAAATATCGTGACTAATATAGGGACTATCTTTAAGTGTTTGTTTTAAACCAAACTTTGCAAATAATGATTTATTATTTTCTTTTAATATATCTCTTAAGTCACTAGGTGAATAATAAGCAACTACGGATCTAATTCCATTCATATATTTTTCTTCAGACATACTTGTAAAATAACTGGAATAAAGTAAGGCTAAATGTCCACCTGCTGATAGACCCATTAGAGTAATATTATTTTTATCTATGAATAAATTTTTATTATTATTTTTTAAAAATTCTAGTCCTGCGATATAATCAGATAATAAATCTAGCATAGTATTACTATAACCATATCTATAATCTATACTGGCAACTAAAAATCCTTTGTTTGCTAGAAAACGACACCAAGATACATTGTTTGGTTGATCTCTAAAACCTGAAACCCAACCACCACCATGACAAAAATATATAAGTGGATAAATTTCTTTATTCTGATTAGGGTACCATAAATCTAACTTCAAGTCTTGCTTTTCCGTTTCTTTGTATATATAAGTTTCTTTTTTAAAATCACCACTAACATCTATAGGTAGTTTAGAGTTGAGTATATTATATAAATATACAATTAAACTAGCAAAAAAATAAAATATGCCTAGACCTATATCTATTAAAGATAACCAAAGAAATATTAATAAGATATAGATTTTATTTATATATAAATAGGATTTTTTAAATTTACTTTTTAATTTTTTTATAATATCACCACTTTTATTTGTCTAGAGGATTATCATACTCTTCATTTTCTAGTAATTGTTTTTGTGATTCTCTATCTTTAATATTAACTTTATGAAGCATATACTTAGCTAATAAATATGAAAAAGGTAACCAACTTACATGAGTTATAGGAAGTACTCTTCTCTTAGCACCTTTTATTCCTTCATAAAATAAATTTCTTGAGATTTCTGGTAAAGTTCTATCAAAATAAGCATCTATAAATGTAACTTTATTTATATCTAATAGATGAGTATAGCTAATAGGATCTATTTTTAGTAATGGATGAATTTTATCATCTTTAAGTAATTCTTCCAAACTCATATTATTAATTTTAGGTAGATCCTTCTCATATCTTTCATATAAATAGTTTTTATCATGAAGTCCATATTTGGAAGTATATCCATTTTTAATCAATTTTGGAATAAACGATACTGCTGGAGAATGATACATAATACTTGGTATATGCCCTCCAGACGTCATAAAAATAGTATGATTTATCTCTTCTAAAGTTGCAACAATAGATGCAATCATACCACCTAAGCAATAGCCTGTAAGGAGATTATTACTTTTCCATAAATTTAATTGCTTTAACAATTGTATTGTTGATCTAACATCGACAACAGCATGCTCCCAAAATTGATACATCTTCTCTAGTTCAGGATAAAGGTAGGATTTTCCACTTACTGAGTTATCCTCAACTCTTGTATAATTTCCAGGTAAAATTAATATGCTAGTATTAACTCCAACAGAGGCAAGATGTGGTCCTAACCATAAAAGAAATTTTATATTTCTACTGCCAAGTCCATGCAAGACAATCGCAGATGCTCTTACCTTCCCTTTTGGCTGATAGTTATACAAATGTACATTTTCACATCCTTTAGCAGGGTTATGATAAAGTGATTTATATCTTATATATTTGCATCTGTAGTGTTTTCCTTTAAATATATCTCCTGATATATACTCAATGTCTGTTTTATCATATTCAAAATTTATCTTCAAACCAAACTCCTTTCTTCTTATATACCTAATTTATTATATCATATATAGTATTCTTTAAAAAAATCTATAATAGATACTTTTTTAAAAAGTATGGTAAAATACAATATGAATAGAAATTTTAATAGGAGGGAAATAATGTTTAATCTATTATCGATAATCTTTAAATATATTTTTATAGCAATAATTTACTTATTTATATATAGTATTATAAAGCTTATATATTTAGATATAAGGGGCCTTAGTTTTATAAGTACAGATGATGGTACTTATCTAAAATTATTAAATGACATAGAAAGTATACCCTATTTAATAAAAGAATATTACTTATTAAATAGAGATATTAGCATAGGGAGAGGCTTTAATAATGAAATTGTGATAGAAAATCCTTATGTTTCAAAAAAACATTTATTGATAAAGAACGATGAAGGTAAATACGTAGCAGAGGATTTAAATAGTTCGAACGGAAGTTATATTAATGGTAAAAAATTATTAGGAAGTGTTTACTTAGAATCAGGGGATATAATTCAAATTGGAGATTTACAGTTTGAATTTATTGATAGGTGATAGGATGTTATTTAAAAATATTAAGTTTAAAACTCCTATAAGATTATTATTTTTATTTGAAATAATGACATTGATACTTTTAGCCAGTTATGATTATGAATCAATAACTGACTTTACTATAAAGACTATAATAACTTTAATAGCTATAGTTTACTTTTCAAATAGGCTACTTAGTAAAGTTTCTAAGGGAGATAGATATGTTTTTTTGATTGTATCAATGTTAATATCAATCGGTGTAATAATGATTTATAGGATTAATAGTAATTTAGGTGAAAAACAATTAATTTGGATAATTTTAGGTGTATTATCTTTTTTTATAACTTATTTTATTATGAAAAGTTATAAACATTGGGATAGATTTCTTAGTTTATATGTTGGAGGAATATACTTTTTATTTTTACTGACTTTTACATTAGGTACAGTAACAAAGGGTGCTAAAAATTGGATAGAAATAGGTGGAATATCTTTTCAGCCAGCCGAATTTATAAAAATTTTATTAATATTCGTTTTAGCCTCTTATTATTCTAAACAAGATTATTATAAAGAAAAGACCAAGTATTCTTCGTTGATTTTAATGGCTATAGTATATTCCTTTTTAGGACTTTTATTTTTACAAAAAGACTTGGGTATGGCGGTAGTATTTTATGGAATATTTGTATCAATACAATTTGTATATGAGGAAGATAGGAAATTATTACTATATAACATTATATTATTTGTAGTGGGTGCTGTGATAGCATATTTTTTATTTGATCACGTTAAGATAAGGTTTCAAGCCTGGATTGATCCTTGGAAATATATTGAGAAACAAGGATATCAAATAACACAGTCTCTTTTTGCAATAGCTGAAGGTGGTTTTTTTGGTAGTGGTATAGGGTTAGGCTATCCATCATTTATACCAGAAGTTCATACAGATTTTATATTTGGAGCTATATGCGAGGAGATGGGAACCCTAACAGGGATAGGGATAATTATGCTTTTTTTAATTTTTGTATATAGAGGTTTCAAAATAGCTATGGAACAGAAAATTTTATTTTATAGAATTCTAGCGCTTTCAATTAGTATTTCTTTTGGTATACAAATTTTCATAATTTTAGGTGGTGTACTTAAGGTAATACCATTGACAGGAATTACTCTTCCTTTTATTAGTTATGGTGGTAGTTCTATGTTAACTAGTTATATAGCATTGGGAGCCTTACAAAGATCATCTGAGAATATTGAGGAGGATAAATATGCAGAAAGAGGCTAAAAGAATACTTATAATTTTAATTTCACTTATATTGGTATTTTTATTATTAATAGTTTATTTAACTTGGTTCCAAGTTTTTAGAGCCGATATCGTTAAAAGTAATAATTATAATAAGAGACAATGGATATATGAAGAAAAAATTATGAGAGGAAGTTTTTTTGATAGAGAAGGTAGAATTTTAGCTTATAATGAAAAATTAGAAGATACCACTAAACGTGTGTATAATTATAGTAATTTATATAGTCATATAATTGGCTATAGTTATAGGGAGTATGGGAAATCAGCATTAGAATCTAGTCTAAATAAGACTCTTTTAGGAATGGATGATTTAAATAAAATAGAAGAATTAAAAAATGAGGTAGTAGGGAAAAAAACAGGTAACTCAGTAAAACTTACTATTAGTCATGAATTGCAAGAAAAGTCGCGTGAGCTTATGGATGGTAAAAAGGGAGCAACACTCACTATGAATTCAAAAACAGGTGAAATTTACTCTATGGTTAGCTATCCAGATTATAACGTTAATGATTTAAAACAGAACTGGAATAGTATAGTTGAAAATACAGATTCTCCTTTATTAAATAGAGTAACACAAGGATTATATGAGCCAGGATCTACTTTTAAAATTATAAGTTCTTCAGCTATGTTGGAAAATCACGTGGAAGAGGCATATAATTGTAAAGGAAGTACTATAATAGACGGCTATGAATTTAAGGATTATAATAAAAGAGGACATGGTAATATAAACTTAGAATCTGCTTTAGTTAAATCTTGTAATAGTTACTATGTAGATAAGGTTATGAGTTTAGGAAAAAGCAAATTTGCTAATTCCGTAGATAATTTTTATATAAATAAAAAAATACCTATAGAAATAGATAGAGCAATATCTACCTTTAAATATAACGATATAAAGGAAGATACAGAGTTAGCTGCAAGTGCTATAGGGCAGGGTAAGGTTTTAGTAACACCTTTAAATATGGCATTAGCAACATCAGCTATAGTTAATGAAGGTCAGATGGTAAAACCTACTTTAGTTAAAGAAATTTTAAGTAGCAAAGGAGATATACTAAATTTTCATAAACCAGAAATAATCTCAAATCCATTAAGTAAAAGTAATGCTAATAGACTAAAAAATATGATGGTAAAGGTTATAGAAACTGGA
The DNA here is from genome assembly GCA_030146915.1 of Tissierellales bacterium. Classification (GTDB taxonomy): domain Bacteria; phylum Bacillota; class Clostridia; order Tissierellales; family Tissierellaceae; genus JASLAT01. The sequence goes on along the minus strand of JASLAT010000011.1, from coordinate 14,218 downwards.
ACAGGCTCACAGGCAAAAATAAAAGGGTTAGAGGTTGGTGGAAAGACTGGTACAGCAGAAAATAGTAGTGGCAAATCTCATGCTTGGTTTGTTGGTTTCACACCATATAAAAATGATGAATATATTGTTACCGTTGTTGTATTAGAACAAGCTGGGGCTACTGGAGGAAAGGTTGCTGCACCTATAGCTAGGGAGATTTTAAAATATGGATCGCAAAATTTATAATAAAAGGAGATAGATATTATGAATAAAGAATTAGTTGAAAGAGAAAGAATAGATGAAAAGTATAAATGGGATGTAGAGTCACTTTATAAGAATATAGATCATTGGGAGAAAGATTATGAAAAACTAAATGAAAAACTAAATGATTTTAAACAATATGAAAATACTTTAAAAAGTAGTCCGAAAGTGTTATTAAATAGTTTAAGAGATTATGAAAATATATATAGATTAGTAGGTAATCTGTATTCATATGCATCTTTAAAGCAAGATGAGGATACTAGAGTAGCTAAGTATCAAGCTTTAGCAGATAAAGCTTTTAGAGTCTATATTAAGGCATCTGAAACTACAGCATTTTTTCTACCAGAAATATTAGATTTTGAAGAAAAACAAATTAAAAATTTCATTGAGGCAGAAAATGATTTAGCTCTATATGAGCACTATTTAAAAGAAAGCCTAAGAAAAAAAGAGCATGTTCTTTCTGCAAGAGAAGAAGAAATCTTAGCACAAGTATCAGAAATTGGATCTTCTTCAGAAAATATTTACTCCATGTTAAGTAATGCTGACTTAAAATTTCCAAAGGCAGTAGATTCTGAAGGAAAAGAATACGAATTAACATCGGGTAGTTATATACCATTAATGGAATCAAAAGATAGAGTTTTGAGAAAATCAGCATTTAAAAATCTATATGGGGTTTATAAAGGATTAGAAAATACTTTTGCAGCTTCTCTAGATGGAGAATTAAAAGCTAATAAATTTTTTGCTAATATGAGAAAATATAAAAATACAATGGAAGCGTCATTAGATAAAAATAATATAGATGTTAAAGTGTATAAAAACTTAATAAAGTCAGTTCATGATAACTTACAACCTATGTATAAATATATTGATATAAGAAAAAGAGTCATGGGATTAGATAGTATTCATATGTATGATATATACAATCCAATAGTATCTAATGTAGATTCAAAATATAGTTTTGAGGAAGCTAAGGAGATAATTAGAGAATCCTTGAAGCCATTAGGGGAAAAATATTTAAATATAGTTGATGAAGGCTTTAACTCAAGATGGATAGATGTTTATGAGAATAAAGGCAAAAGGTCAGGTGGTTATTCTGGTGGATCCTATGATTCTAAACCATTCATACTTTTAAACTATAAAGATACTCTAGATAGTGTTTTTACTACAACACATGAAATGGGACATTCAATTCATAGTTATTTATCCAGAAAAAATCAGCCTTACATTTACTCAGGATATAGCATATTCGTAGCAGAAGTTGCATCAACTGTTAATGAGGTTCTTTTAATTAACTATTTATTAGATAATGCTAAGGATAAAGATGAGAAAACTTATATTATTAACCACTTTATAGATAGTTTTAGAGGTACGGTTTATAGACAAACTATGTTTGCAGAGTTTGAAAAAAATATAAATGATTATATAGCAGCTGGAGGAGCTTTAACATCAGATTATTTAAATAAAGAATATAGGGAGCTAAATTCATTATATTTTGGAAATGAAATGATTCTAGATGAAGAAATTAATGTAGAATGGGCTAGAATACCACACTTTTATTATAATTATTATGTTTATCAATATGCTACAGGATTTGCTGCAGCGGTTAATATAGCGAATAAAATTTTAAAAGGTGAAGATAATATTGTTGATAAATATATAGAATTCCTATCAAGCGGTAGCTCTGATTATCCATTAAATATATTAGAAAAGTTAGGTATAGATATGAGAAAACCTCATACAGTTAATCAAGCTTTAGATATCTTTAATCAACTTGTAGATGATTTAGATAAGTTAATATAAAAATAGGGAGGAGATATTTGTCTCCTTCCTATAAAAATTTACTTTTTAAATTATTCCAATACATATTTTTATCTAATACTATTCTATATATGGATCTATTTGACATGCTTAATGTTATATCTTTTATATTTCTATATCTAAATTCTTCCCCATCAACTACTATGAGTGTAGAATTTTTATATCGCTTTGTTGGTTCAAGTCTAATAGGAATATCTCCAGGAACTATAGAACTGTTTGGTAAAGATCTATAGGCTTGAGAGTTTATTGGTGAAAGTGGTGTCATTTGTAAAGTATTAAGGCTAGGATATACAACAGAACCACCACTTGATAAATTATATGCTGTACTACCAACGGGTGTAGAAATTATAAGACCATCACCGCTAAAGGTTTGTAGATGATTATCATCAATAAAGACATCAAGATGAATGACCTTAGAATCCATTGTTTTTATAGTAATCTCATTAACACCAGTAAGTGTATAATTTCTTCGATTAGTAGTGACAATAGCTTTGACCAAGGCAATTTTCTCTAAAGAATAATCATTATCCTTATACCTATCTATGAAGTATTGTATATTCTCAGGTAGTATTTCTTGAAAAAAACCCAAATGTCCAGTATTTATACCTATAAAAGGAATATCAGGAAAATTGTTTTTTCTAACTGCTCTTAAAAATGCGCCATCACCACCTACACATATATTTAAATCAGCTTTATCATTATATTTACTTGTAGGTATAAAACCAGCTTTTTTGAGTTTCTCAGCTAATAATTTAGATGTTTTCTGAGAATGTATATTTTTATTTGAAATTATATTAATAATATTACTTTTATTTTTAGTCAATATATAGCACCCCTAAGTATTTTCTATAGTTTAAAATCTATATTATATATTATATAATAAAAACATAATAAATCATAATAAAGGTGAAAAAATGATAGAAACAGGTAAAGATTTTTTAAAAATTACAGTAGATAACGATTATTTATTGAAAGGATATTTATTAAAAAAAAATATATCTTCAAGATTTATAGCTAGATCCTTCTATAATTCTAATGTGTTTGTAAATAACAAATTAGCAAGAAGAGGAACTAAAGTTAAAAAAGGCGATGAAATAAAGATAATTTATGACAAAGAAAAAGATGTTATAGAGGCAGAGTGTGAAGAAATTGAGATATTATATGAAGATATGGATCTTTTAATAGTAAATAAACCCGCTGGATTAGTTTGTCATCCAACTAAATTTCATCAGAATAATACTTTAGGAAATAGAGTAAGATATTATTTTGACAGTATAGGGATTGAAAGAAAGGTTAGGTTCGTAAATAGATTGGATAAAGATACTAGTGGAATAGTAATTTTAGCTAAAAATCCTTATATTGATGGAGAAATGTCAAGAATGATAAAGGAAAAAAAGATAGATAGGAGATACTTATTAGAAGTAAATGGTTTTTTAGAGTGTAAGTCTGGAATTATAAATAAACCTATATATAAAGAAGAGGGTAAAATGAAAAGATTTATAGATTCAAGAGGAAAAGAATCATTAACTATATATAAAGTTTTAGAAGAGTTAGAATCAACTAGTATTATTGAGGCTAAATTAGAAACAGGAAGAAGTCATCAAATAAGGGTACACTTTGCATCGATTGGTAACCCAATAATAGGAGATGAAATTTACGGAAACGAAGATTTAAAAAATCAACTTAGATTAAAATCATACTTTTTAAGTTTTATTCATCCAGTAAGTTATAATAGGATTCAGATTCAGATTTAATTATAGTCCTTGAAAAATAGTGTGAGAAGTTATATAATAAATGAAAGAAGAATTTCTGCGGTGTACGTTGTTTTATTATAATTTAACCTACACAGTTTATACGGGAATCTGGAAGTCTAAACTTTAATATCAAGCCTTAGATGGAAGGTAGAAATTTTTAGCAGGATACCCACCTTTATTTAAAAGGGTAAAATTATGTGAAATAACGGCATTGTGGTAAAAAAAAACCATTATATAAATATAATGGTTTTTTTAATGTTTAAAATTGTAGTTTATAAGCTTCGCGAAAATCATAGTAATAAATATTATTTATTCCCAATTCATTTAGATATAATTGAATATCTTTAAAAGCAAAGGCCAAATTATCATCTTTCATCGCATTAGATCCTAATGTAATAAGTTCTCCTCCTAAGGATACATAATCATTTAAAATTTCTTCCTTTGGAAAGATATTCTTAATCTTACATCTGAGCCCTGCACTACTAATTTCCAAAGCTTTATCTTTTTTTATTAAAGTTTTCAAAATTTCTAATACAAGGTCTTGGTAATAACAATAATCAATTTTAATATTGTTTTTTATAAGAATTTTATCTATATGATCTAGATGACTTATTGCATCATAATTATCAAAAACATTTAAAAAATTTAAAATATGAATGTAGTATTTTCTTATAATATCGATTGCTTCTTTTTTACTAGTTGGATTTTTGAAATATTTTGATTTATATGATAAAACTATATAGTCAAAATTATTATTATCAATAAAATTATCAAGTATATCAGTATTATCTATGTCCATATTAATTTCCAAACCGGCTAAAATATTTATATAGTTACTATATAAATATTTTACTCTTAAAATTTCTTCTAAAAAATCTATATTATTATAAGTGTTATCATTAAAACTTTCAATAAAGCATATGGTCTTTAAACTTTTATAGATAGAAGCCATGACTAATGAATCTATATTTTTATTAGATTTAGAAAAATTATTATGAATATGAAAGTCATACATAACAATACCTCCTAGAATAATTATATAACAAAATAGATAAAAAAGTTATAATATTTTAAAAAATTGATTATATGATAAGTTCTAGGGTAAAATGCATGTAAGAACAAAATAAGAAGGAGAGATGATTATGTTGGTTAATTTTTTAAGAAGAAGACAATTAAAAAGAGAAAGAGAAGAAAAGTTAAAAGCAGCTAAACAAGTTGCTACAGGATCAATAGTAGGTGTTACATTAGGAGCGTTAGCAGGAGTGCTTTTTGCACCAAAATCAGGAGAAGAAACTAGAAAAGATATAGCAGATAAGACAGAAGAATTAACAGAATCAGTAAAAGAAACCATAAATGACGGTGTGGAAGCTACAAAAGAATTTCAAGAAAAAGTTTCTAAGGATATACAAGAAGTACTAGAAAAAGCAGAGGACAAAAAAGATGAACTTGTGTCTAAGGCGACAGATAAAAAAGAAGAGTTAGAAGGAAAGATAGAAGATAAAAAAGAAGAAGTAGAAAATAAGGTAGAAGATAAAAAAGATGAAGCTAAAGATAAGGCTGAGGAGATGAAGAATAAAGTAGAGGACAAAAAAGATAAATCTAAAGATACAAACAAATCTAAAAAAGAATAGGAGGTTAATCTATGAATACTCCTATTTCATTGCAAGATATGTTTAGGATAATACTTTATCTATTAGGAATAGGCGTTTTAGCTTATTTAATTTTAATATTTAAGAATGTAGTAGAATTATTGAAGAATCTTAATAAATTAGCAAAAGAAAATTATGATGAAATTGATTCTTCTATTAAAAACTTATCAGAAATTACTAGTAATGTGAACTCTATAACTGAAAATACTGATGAAGCATTAAGTTCTATAATGCCTGAAGTGGATGGAATTGTTCATGGTGCTAATAATATAACAGGAAAGTTAGACTCTATGACTGATTTATTAGATAATGCTACTTATAAGGTATCAGAAACGGTTGAGGATGTTACTGATAATATAAGTAATACAGCCTTAAAATTCAGTAGAAACATGGATAATATATCAAATTATTTAGCTATATTTAATGAAGTTATAGATATTATAAAAAATGTAATTTTAGGAAGATAAGAACTAATAGTTCTTATCTTTTTTTTATAATTCCTGTTATAATAATATATAGGGGGTGGGTGTATGGAGAGGATTAAGATTATAGAAAATCCTTCATCAGGAAGACAAGCTGTAGATAGAAGACTTGAAAAACTTATAAAACTTCTTATTGATGATGGATACATAATACAGAAGTTTCAAACTAAACAAAAAAATGATGCAATGAAGGAAACTATAAAAACCTGTAAAGAGGATTGGGATAAGATTATTGTAAGTGGGGGGGATGGTACTGTTAATGAGGTTGCTAAAGGGATAGTTTATGGAGGTAAGAAAATTCCTGTAGCTATATTATCCTCGGGAACAGTAAATGACTTCGCAACATACTTAAATATTCCTAAAACTGTAAATGAGTTTTATAATATGATAAAAAATGGTAAAGTAACCGATGTTGATCTTGGTAAAATCAATGATAGTTATTTTGTTAATGTTGCTGCAGGTGGTATATTATCAAATGTAGGCTATCAAGTTCAACCTGAAGCCAAATTTGTTTTAGGTAGAGGGGCATATTATTTAGAGGGAATTAAAGAGATTACAACCCAGGGATTGGAAGCTATGGAACTATTTATAGAAAGTAAAGAGCTATCTATAAAGCAAGATGCTTTATTGTTTTTAATCACTAATACTTCTTCTATAGGAGGCTTTAAAAATATAGCACCCAAAGCAGATGTAACGGATGGATATTTAGATGTAATAATTTTTAAAAAGTCTGCACTACCAGATATAGCAAATATATTTCTAGGTGTTTTATCAGGGGAACATATTAACCATCCAAATGTTATATATTTTAAAACTAAATCTATAACTTTAGATTCTACTTCTAAAGTTTCAATAGATATTGATGGTGAGTATGGTGGTGAGTTACCAGCTAAATTTGAAATATTGGAATCAGCTTTTAGGGTCATAAATAATTTATAAAGGATGTTTTAAATGATAAAGGAATATATAAGAGCATTAGTTTTAACTTTTTTTGCAGAATTAGGAGATAAAACTCAGATAATAGCCATGACGTTTGCAACACAATATAGACTAGTGGAAGTTATATTTGGAGTTATACTAGGAGTATTACTTAATCATGGACTGGCAATAATATTGGGTCAGTTTATTTTAAATTTTATAAGTTTAAATAAAATTCAGTTGTTATCTGGAGTGATTTTTATAGTATTTGCTTACTTTTCTTTAGCTATAGAGGAAGAAGAAGAAGATAATAATATAAGTAGTTATGGACCAATAATAACAGTTGCACTAGCTTTTTTCTTGGGTGAATTAGGAGATAAAACGCAGATTATGGCTATGACACTTTCTACAGATTCAATATCGCCTATTATTACATTACTTGGAACAACAACTGGAATGGTATTAACTTCAATGTTAGGTATATTGGTTGGAAGTAAAATAGGTGGGAAAATACCTGACTCTTTATTAAAAATTCTATCCTCAATAGTCTTTATGTTTTTTGCAAGTATTAAAATATTTTCACTATTAGGTAGGACTGCGATTCCTTATTTAACTTTTGCTTTATTTTTAGAATTATTGCTAATAGTTAGATTCTGTAAGAAAGTTACAGTTAGTAAGATGACTCCTATGAAAAAAGCTGCTAGTAAATTATATGAAGAAACTAAGATTATAGAGGATTCTATAAATAATATTTGTCTTGGTGAAGAGGTTTGTGGAACTTGTAGAGGAAGTTCTTGCCTGATAGGTTATGTAAAAAATGTATTATCAGAAGCTAGGAGTAATGGGGAATTTAAATTAACAGATTTTCAAAAACTAGATGATTTTATAAAAAAAGATTATGATGAAGATAAAATATTTCAAGCCTTAAGTTTAATAGTTGTAAATACTATAAAAAAAGAATGGCCTCATGAGGAAGAGTTTGTCGTGAATCAGATAAGAAATATATTGGAAGAATATTTATTTTCTCAAAAAATAATATTGACTGATAATATTAATTATTATATAGATCAGATTCGTTTTATCGATAAGGTTATGGCTAATAGAATGGAAAAGGTTATAAAAGGCATAAAATAAACCAAGCATTTCTTGGTTTATTTTATTTATATTTTATTATCTATAATCTTATTTTTAAGAATAAAATTTTTGAATGACTCACTTATAGGATCCATATGTCTATTTTTGGGATAAACAAAATAAAAATCTCTAGTCATATCTAAGTTTTCTATATAAACAGCCTTATATTTATTTTCTTTAATATCATTAATTACTTCTTTTTTAGGCATTAAAGTTATACCTAGTCCCAATGATAATAGTTCCTTAACAGTATTTAGGTCTGATGTAAATCCAATAGGATTAATATCTTCTTCTCCTAGCCCAACTTGATCTAGTTTATTAAACACATGCTGTTTAATATGTATTGAAGATTCTTTTACTATAAATCTATGCTCTTTGAATATACTAGCATCTACAGTTGAGAAATTATCATAAGGACAATCTTTAGGTATAGCCAAAAGATTATCAACTTTTAGTATTTTAATGAACTCTAAATCCTCATCTTCTTTTAGAAAACCTGTAATGGCAAAATCTAACTCTCTGTTTTTTAGTTTTAAAAGTGATGTATCGGGGTCATCACCTGAAATAGAAAAAGTTATATTATTATTGTGGTCAAGAAATTTTTTTAAGATATTAGGTAAATAATATTTTCTTGGAATCATACAGGACTCTATGACTAAATGTCCACCTAAGCCCTTCTTATTTGTATTTATTTCATATTTTGCCATTTTACAAGAATTAATTATGTCTATAGCATATCTATAAAAAATCCTACCACTTTCGGTTAAAGAAATTTTTCTTCCCTTTCTATTTATTAAAACAGCGTTTAATTCTTTTTCTAAACTCTGTATATGGTTAGTAACCGTTGGTTGTGTTACATCCATAATTTCTGCTGTTTTAGAGAAATTTTTATATTCTGCAACTTTTATAAAGGTTTCTAATTCTTTAAAATCCAAAAAAAACACCTCTTTCTTGTGAATATTATAATTTAAATGTAAAAAATAAACAGTATATATATGGTATTATATCAGAAAGTTGGTATAATTTGTATGTAATATTAACAATATCTATTAATGATACTTATAAAAAAAGAGAGGAATATATTCCTCTCTTTTATGCCTTAAGTACTTTTCTTGGCAATATGCTTAAATCATATTTACACTTATAGTTTTTAAAAATATAAATTAAGTCTTCAAGTGTGGAGTCTAAAAATTTGTCTTTGTGATATACTATATTAAAATTACGATCCCATTTTTTATTAGTGCATCTAAATATAGAAATTTGTCCGTTTAATACTTCTTTAGCAATTAGTCTTGCAGACATAACTGAGAAGAAATTATTTTTAATAATTGCCTTTTTTATAGACCCAGGGCAATTACTTTCTAAAACTATATTTATAGGTACGTTATGACTATTAATATACTCTTCAAAAAGTTTTCTAGTACCACTACCTTGTTCTCTTAAAATAAAGTCTTTATTACGAATATCTTTTAAAGATAACTCATCTTTTTCTGCAAACTTGTGATTAGAGTTACAAGCTAAAACTAGAGAATCTGTTAGAGCAGGTATACTAATTAGACTTGGATTATTTATATTACCTTCTACTAATCCTATATCTAATTCAGAATTTAAAATTTTTTGTTCTACGGTTTGAGTGTTACTTATACATGAATATGTATTAATATTAGGATGGATAGATTTTAATTCATTTATAATATCTGGAAGAATGCAACTTCCTATAGTTATAGTTGCACCTATACTGATTCTTTTTTTAGAAGAAACCTCAAACATTTTTTTCTCTATGCTATCGAAGTCATCTAAAAGATTGCGAGCATAGAAAAGAAGCTCTCTACCTGATTCTGTTATGTGAAGCTTTCTACCTAATCTTTCAAAAAGAAGTACCCCATAATACTCTTCTAGTTCTTTAATTGCTTGACTAACAGTAGGCTGTGATATAAATAGTTCATCAGCAGCATCGCACATTTTCCCAGTTGTAGCTACTGCAACAAAAATTCTTAAGTGTCTAATACTCAATAAATCAACCTCCTTTAAGTTATCAATAGTAATTAAATTAATATAGGTATTACCTATAGTTTCAATTAGATAATATCACTTTACTAAAAATTTAACAAGTGTTATAATTTCTTTACAAGCTAGAAGCTTACAATAATCAAACCTATAAGGGCTCTATAGAGTTTTTTTAAAAAGATAAATTAACTGAAATATATGAAAACGATGAGGTGTTTCTATGAAGGTTTTAATCATAGGAGGAGTAGCTGCGGGAACAAAGGTTGCAGCAAAACTTAAAAGGGAAAATAGGGACCTAGATGTAACTATTTTAACCGAGGGTACAGATATATCCTATGCTGGATGTGGTTTACCTTATTATGTAGGTAACTTAATAAAAGATAGGGATGAATTGATTGTAAATACACCTGAATCTTTTGAGGGACTTACAGGGGTTGAGGTATTGACAAACCATAGAGCAGTGAGTGTAGACCCAGATAAGAAAGAAGTTAGAGTATTGGATCTAAACTCTGAAAATTCAGAAAAAATACATAATTACGATAAATTAGTTATAGCAACTGGTGCAAGTCCAATAAAACCACCAATAGAAGGTATTGATTTAGATGGAGTTTATTTTATGAGAACTCCTAAGGATGCAATAGAATTAAGAGACAGAATAGAAAAACTATCTCCTAGAAGAGCAACAGTTATAGGAGGGGGATTTATAGGACTGGAAGTTGCAGAAAACTTAAAGGAACAAGGCATGGTAACTACCGTTATAGATATGGCAAGTAGCATACCACCTGGTTTTGAAAAAGAAATGACAGATTATATAATAGAGCACTTGGCAGATCAAGGTATTATGGTTTTTACTGAAACCAGAATGGAAGCTATTTTGGGAGAAGAGGGCAAAGTAACTGCTATTAAGACAGATAAACATAAAATGAAAACAGACTTAGTGGTACTTTCTTTAGGAGTAAGGGCTAATACTAATTTCCTTGAAGATAGTAATATTGAATTAATGCCAAATGGAACAATAAAAGTAAATGAATATCTAGAAACTAATCTTAAAGATATATATGCAGTAGGAGATTGTGCAACTGTTACTAACAGACTAACATCCGAACCAGCTTGGTCACCTATGGGATCAACAGCAAATATAGCTGGTAGAATTTTAGCACAAAATATAGAAGAATCTAAAGTAAAGTATAAAGGTGCATTATCAACTGCAGTAGCACAACTTCCAGGATTAAATATTGGAAGAACAGGATTAACAGAATATGCTGCTAAAAATGCAGGTTATGATCCTATTAGTGTAATAACGGTAACTGAAGATAAAGCACACTATTTTCCAGGTTCATCATTATTTATAATAAAGATGATTGCTGATAGAGAGAGTCAAAAATTACTTGGTTTACAAGTATTAGGATTAGATAATACAGCGGTAGATAAAATAGTTGATATTGCAGTAACATCTATATCCTTAGGAGCAAGTTTAGAAGATATAATGGATTTAGATTTATCCTATGCACCACCATTTTCCACAGCTATAAATCCTATAGCTCATACAGTAAACATACTTATCAATAAAATTAAAGGTGAGTATGAGACTATGACAGCTAGAGAGTTTTCAGAAGGAAAAGCTAAAGATTATAAAATAATTGATGTAGCAGTGGTTCCTGAATTAGTAGATTATCCTTTTTTAGATTTATCTAAGGTTGATGGTCCTATAGATGGATTGAAAAAAGATGATAAAATTCTACTGGTTTGTAGTAAGGGTAAAAGAGCCTATATGATGCAAAATAAACTAAAGCATCTTGGTTATACTAATACCAAAGCTCTTGAAGGTGGGAGTATAGTAAATAATATATAAAAAATACTAATAATATTATGGAGGGATTTAAAATGACAGTTTTTACAGTTAATCCAGGAAAAGCAAGTTTAACAATTAGTCCAGAAGAGCAAAGAAGAGTTAAAGGTTTAGGTTTCTTAGCAAACAAAGGAACAGATAACTTTTCAGGAAGAGTTATAACAGTTAATGGTAAAATAACAGCAGCTCAAACAAAATGTATCGCTGAAGCAGCAGAAAAATTTGGTAGTGGAGAAGTAGCATTTACGTCAAGATTAGCAATTGAGTGTCCAGGCATACCTTTTGACAAAATTGAAGATTTTAGAGAGTATGTAGCTCAAGAAGGATTATTAACAGGTGGAACAGGATCAAAAATTAGACCAGTTGTTTCATGTAAAGGAACTACTTGTCAATTTGGTTTAGTAGATACTTGGGATGTTACAGAAGACATACATAATGAATTCTACTTAAATTGGCATGATGTTTTAACTCCACACAAATTTAAAATCGGTATGGGTGGATGTCCAAACAATTGTGTTAAGCCAGATCTAAACGATTTCGGTATAATAGGACAATATAGACCTAACTATGATGAAGATGTATGTGTAGGATGTAAAAAATGTAGTATAGAAGAAGTATGTCCTATGAACGCAGCGAAAGTTGTAGATGGAAAGTTAACAATAGATAAAGAGCTATGTAATAACTGTGGTTTATGTGTAGGAAAATGTCATTTCGATGCTATACCTGATGGAACAAGAGGTTACAAAATAACTTTAGGTGGTATGTGGGGTAAGAGAGTTAACCCAGGTAGACCAATAAGTAAAATGCTAGAGAGCAAAGAAGAAGTTATGGATGTAATTGCTAAAACTATGTTAATCTATAGAGAGCAAGGACATACTGGTGAACGTTTAGCACAAACTTTAGATAGAATGGGCTTTGAAAACTTTGAAGAGCAATTATACAATGATGAGATCTTAGAAAGAAAAGACGAAATAATAAACGCTCAGCTACATGTTAAGGGTGGAGCTAAGTGCTAATATAATAACTATTAGGGGCTTTGCCCCTAATAGTATATTTTAAGCAAAGACTGTTTAAAAATTAACAATAATCTTCTAAGAAGGAGTGTATATAATGAATAATAAAAAAATATTCGCTATTATAGTTTGTATAATAATAGCTTTAGTCGCAACATACTTAGCTGGAATGCAAAATATTATAGGTGGACCAATGATAGGACTTATAATAGGTATGATAATAGTTAACCTATTACCTAAGATAGACTCTGATTTTAAAGCAGGTACTTCATTTGCTGGGAAAAAGTTTTTAAACTTAGGAATTATTTTAGCGGGAGCTACTTTAAATTTCAATGAAATATTAGGACATGGTGCAAGATCTTTACCTTTGATAATATTTAATATAATTTTATCATTTACTGTGGCTCATTTTGTAGGGAAAAGAATAAATGTAACACCAAATACTTCTACTTTAGTAGGAGGGGGTACTGCTATATGTGGTGGTACTGCTATAGCTACAATATCTTCAATAATAGAAGCTAAAGAAACAGAAATAGCTTATGCTATGACAGCTATATTTTTATTTGATGTTTTAGCAGCACTTTCTTATCCATACTTATCAGGATTAATAGGTTTAACTAATAATCAATTTGCTATTTTAGCTGGTACAGCAATAAATGATACTTCAAGTGTTGCTGCTGCTGAAGCTACATATAGTACTTTAGTTGGACAAGAATTAAATGCAGCAATAACTATAAAGCTTGCTAGAACCACTATGCTAATACCTTTAGCAATAATTATAACTTTACTTAAAGTAAGAAACCAATCTAAAGCTAATGTTGGAGGAGAAGAAACATCAGTAGGTGCAACAGTTATGAAGGCTTTTCCATGGTTTATATTAATATTTTTAGTAATGGCAATATTAAATACATTAGGTGCATTAAATCCTATTAAAGAAGTTTTTAGCTTTAGCAAGGCTTACAAATTTCTTATAACAGCAGCTTTAGCAGGGGTAGGTTTTAAAATACAATTTAGAGATCTATTTACAGAGGGAGTTAAACCTATGATCTTAGGAGGTTGTACTTGGGCAGCACTATTTATTTCATCAATGACATTTGTACATTTATTTGCTGATAAAATAGGATAATATATTAAGCTTTAGTTTAAACATAGTTAAAGTTCCTTCTATATATAATGGAAGGAACTTTTTTATTTCAGAAACTTAACAAAAGGTGTTGACACTTTATTTTAAAAATGTTATTATATAAAAGGTCAGTGAGACAAGAAAGAAACAAAAAAACTTTCTAAAAGAATTTCAAAAAAACAGTTGACAATATGACAAAAATGTAATATACTAGTCTTTGTTAATTGGTCA
>JASLAT010000024.1 GCA_030146915.1 Tissierellales bacterium | reverse complement strand
ATAAAAAGAAAACATTAATGGCCGATTTAGGACTATTACTTGTTGCAATGCTTTGGGGTGGGGGCTTCATAATAACTAAAAATACTTTGGATTTAATAGATCCAATTTATCTAACATTTTTAAGATTCACCTTGTCAGCAGTTTTGATGGGACTTTTATTTTTTAAAAATATGAAAAGAGCAAATTCTTCTGACTTAAAAGCAGGTATTATAATCGGACTTTTTATGTTTGCTGCTTTTATTACACAGACCGTAGGTTTACTATATACGACGGTTAGTAAACAGGCATTTATAACTGCAAGTAACGTAGTTATGGTTCCTTTTATATACTGGGCCTTAACTAAAAAGAAACCAGATAACTTTGAAATGTTCGCAGCTATACTATGTTTTGTAGGAATTGGGATTATAAGTTTAAAAAAAGATTTAACTATGGGGCTAGGTGACTTCCTAACTTTGATATGTGCTGTTTTCTTTGCTTTTCACATTATAAGTATAGGTCATTTTGCTAAAGATCATGATCCTATAGTATTAACAGTGGTTCAGTTTGCTACTGTAGCGGTTCTTTCTTTTATAAGTTGTTTAATATTCAAAATAGAATTTAAACCTGTAAGTACAGAAGTAGCTAAGTCCATAGGATATATGTCACTTATAAGTACTATTTTAGCATTCGGAATACAAAATGTTGCTCAAAAGTATACAACCTCAACCCATGCTGCAATATTACTGAGTTTAGAGTCCGTTTTTGGTACTTTGTTTTCTGTCATTTTTCTAAAAGAAGAGTTTACACTTAGACTTTTAATAGGCTGCATAACAATCTTTATAGCTATTATTACAGCAGAAACCAAATGGAAATTTTTAAGAAAATCAAATACATAAGAATAAGAAAAAGGTAGCCAAATTTTGGCTACCTTTTTAATTTATCTATTTCTCTTCTTCAAGCATATCTTTAAAATTTTGAAATTCATCCTTTATTTGTTTTAATAAATCCTTATCAACTATTACATCTACTGCACTAGCAACTAAAGCATATATAGCTTTTTTCATTCCATCATGTGCTGGGCCTTTCAATGTACTATCTGCAAATTCTTTTGTATGACTAGCGACCCTCTTCTTTCCAGGTCCTATAATGTCAAAGTAAGGATGAATCGAAGGGCAAACCTGGCTTACATTTCCCATGTCTAAAGATCCTGTAGAATCTGATTCTTGTATGTCCTCTACACCTAGACTTCTTAACTTTTCATCATATAAGTCTGATAAAGTTTTATTTGTAACCAAGGCTCTATAAGGTTTTTCAAAATTATTTAGTTCTAATTTTGCCCCTGTAGCTAATGCCGCAGCTTTAGCACAATTTATAACTTTTTCTTTTAACTCATCTATATAACCCACTTCTGGAGTTCTTATATAAAACTGTGCAACAGCTCTTTCTGGAACAATATTAGCTGCTAAACCACCCTCTGTTATTATTCCATGTATTCTACTTGTTTCTCTTATATGTTCTCTTAGAGCATTTATATTATTAAAAGTTTGAATACAAGCATCTAAAGCATTTATACCTCTTTCAGGTGCAGCTGCTGCATGTGAAGATTTTCCAGTAAATATAAATTCCACTGGATATAAATCCATAGAGCCTCCACTTTTTCTATTACCATGGTTCGGATGGGCCATCATTGCTATATCTATATTATCAAAACTTCCTTCTTCCACCATATCTACTTTAACTCCACTTGTTTCTTCCGCCGGAGTTCCAAAAACATAAACATTTCCACCTATTTCATCTACAAGATATCTTAAAACTATACCTGCTGCAGAACTTGTAGTACCTAAAAGGTTATGTCCACACCCATGGCCTATATCAGGTAAAGCATCATATTCTACTAAATAAGCTATATTAGGTCCAGACTTTTTACCTTGATAAACTGCCTTAAAAGCTGTATCAAATCCAAGATAATTTTCCTCTACTTGAAAGTTATGTTTTTTAAGAAGATCTATATGAGCCTTAGATGATTTATATTCTTCAAATCCTAATTCCGGATTTTCATATATGTACTGGCTTATATCAATAAATTCTTTTTCATAATTTTCAATCAATTTCATAATTTTGTCTTTCATAACATCCCCTCCCAATATTATTATAACATTTTTTCTCTTAATTTGATAATATAAAATGAAAAAAGGTAGCTAATGCTACCTTTTACCTTTATTATAAAGCTCTTCCTAATGCATCTGCACCTAAAATTGCTGCATATATATCATCTGCTGTAACTTTAAATGGAAGATTATGAGCTAAAGATCCTTCTGCTGCAACAATATCAGCTACAGATCTTAAGTCCTCTTCACTTACATCTTTTAAATTTATCTCTTCAAGAGTTGTTGGTAATCCTACATCTTTGCAGAAATATATGACTTCCTCTAATTCCTCCATCGAAGCATTTTCAAGTACAAGCTGACTAATAACTCCAAATGCGACAAGCTCTCCATGATATAACTTGCCTGTTTCCTCTAGTGTCGTAAATCCATCATGTATAGCATGTGAAGCTGATAGACCTCCTGATTCAAAGCCTATACCACTTAAAAGAGTATTAGCCTCTATTACTTTTTCAACTGATTTAGTAGCAACTCCTGCTTCAGCAGCAAGCTTAGCTTTATATCCCTCTTCCATTAAAATATCATATGCTAAGTTTGCTAATGCTTCTGCAGTTGCTGTTTGTACTCCACCAGCCATTGTAGTAGCTCCTGATTTTATAGCAGCTCTCGTTTCAAATTTAGTTGCTAAAGCATCTCCCATACCTGCTACTAAAAGCCTAACAGGTGCTTTTACAACAGCATCAACATCTAAAAGAACAACATCTGGATTTTTTGGTAAGTTTAGATACTCTGAGAAAACTCCCTCATCTGTATAAATAACTGATAAAGCACTTGTCGGTGCATCAGTACTTGCTACAGTTGCTACTATAACTACTGGAAGTTCTTCATAATGAGCTACTGCCTTAGCTGTATCATGTATCTTACCTCCACCTACACCAATTATAACATCAGCTGATTTATCTTTTACTATGGCTCTAACTCTTTCTATCTCATTTCTAGAGCACTCACCATTAAATATTTCGAAATTTATATTATGATTGAAGCTAGACTTTATAGTCTCTCCAAATCGTTTATAACCATTCTCACTTATTAAAACAAAGAAGTTTTTCCCTAGATGCCCTACATGTTTGCTTAGTTCAGCTAAGGTACCCTTCCCTTGAATATACTTTCCTGGGGATATCAAAATCTTATCCATATATATTACCTCCTATTTTAATATAGTAATTTCGTGTAACCTATTGTATAGTATTTTACTAGGGATTACAAGTTAAAAAAATTATATTATTAAATAATTTCTTAACATACTTTAGTTATTTATATTAAAAAGAAGCCTTGTAAATTATCTAAAGGCCTCTTTTATTTTATATAATTTTATTTTTAAATTTTATTCAATTATATATAAGTAAACATTAGCTTTAATTGAGTAAAATTTTTAACTAATATTGCTTTTTAAATAACCAAGTTAAATTCTAATTTACTATGTATAAATAATTTAGAGCTCTTGTATAGGCTATATATCTTTCTGCTTTATTCATATTTTTATCTAAGACAAAAACTCTTTCAAACTCCATCCCCTTAACATAATCTACTCTTAAAATCTTTAATTTAGGACCAAGTAAACTTAGGTCTAATCCTTCTAAATCAGACTGGTCCTTATATATAAAAGCTAGTCTCTCATAATTTCCTAGACTATCTTGATTAACTCCTTGTGAAACTTTTTCCATAAATTCATTTTTAGATATTTTAGATACCGGTTCTAAACTTAGACCTAATCCTAAAATTCCTAACCCAAACTTATCATTAATATAAGCTACCATTTCTCTAGAGTTTCTATAATTTTCCTTTAAAACAAAACATTTTTCTATACCAAAATCTTCTAGACTTTCTATGGCATTTAAATCAGTTTTTTGCAAATAATCTCCATATATATTAAAAATTCCCAAATTTCCATAATAATTCTTTATAGTATCCCATTCAAAGTATTTTAAATCTTGAGCTTCATCTATACTTATTAACCTATTACTTGAAACTTGATTACCATAATAAAAACTTAATAATAATTTATAGTAAGATAGGTAATACTGATTATATATAGATGAATATATATTATAATTTTCAAGAGTCCTCCTATATATATCTATAAATATTTTCTCTATATCTATTTTATCAATAAAATCTTTTATATCTTCTAAGAGACTTATTTCTAACTCGCTCAATTTCTTCTTACTTAAACTGTTTAATTCTAGCCTACTGGTTTCATAATTATCTTTTAAATTTTTAAACTTATTAATAATTTTATTATTTGACTGAATCTTTTCTTTAGAAGCTTTATATGCCAACTTAAACTTATTTAAATTATCATCTATATCTATCCTTACATTTCTTATAAGCTGAATCTCTTTTTTATAAGTCTTTATTTTATCCTTATCTTCCTGATCTTCAACAATGCCATCTTGAATTTGCATATATAGTTCCTCTATTCTATTTAATAAGTAAGTTCTTTTCTCTTCTAAAGTACTTATCTCTTCTTTATTACCTTCAAAATCATTCAATCTAAGGCTGGTTATTTTATTTTCTACAGACTTGTTTTCCCTGCATAAATTACTTCTTTCATTTTCAATATCTTTATTTCTTTTCTCTATATTTCTATTCTTAACTTCCTTACTTAGTCTATCTAAGCTTGTTCTTATGATATCTTCTTCGTCCATTAAATTCTGTAAGATTCCATCAATTATAATTAATATATCCCCATAACCCATATCAAAATCTAAATTAAATTTGATATTAAATTTGTCAAATATATGAAGTTTTGATTTACTTGAAATTTCTTTTAAAATTGAAGATTTTTCAGTCTCTAATAACTTAAGTATTTCTTCATTTTTAATTTTAAAACTATCTAAATCTAAATTTTCTTCGATTTTAATATCATTTAATACTCCTTTAAGTTTCTGTATTTTCTGACTATTGTTACTGTCATTTATTAGTAGATAGTCCATGTAGTCCCTATATTTTTTTAAACCCTTATAACTATTTATATCTAATGGTCTTTCACTTTTTATATCTAGCTTCTCTTCAATATCTTCAATATAATAATCTCTTAAAAAACATTCACTTAATCTATCCATATAATTATAATAATTATTTTTGAAATCTATAAAAAAATCCTTAGATTCTACTATATTTCCTATGTCTTTCACATACTTTATTTTATCTTTATTTACCTCTTTTAAATTATAAGTTTTTTTATAATCCTTATATATTTTAAGTAATTTGTCCTTGATAGGTAAAACTTCTATATTAGTTAATTCAAGTTTTTTAATTAAATCTGACATAGAGTTATCTATCAAATTACTTGGACTAATTATTAAAAGATCATCCAATTTATACTCTTTATTATATACAAGCTGAGATAGCCTATGTAAAATTATCATTGTTTTTCCTGAACCAGCGCAACCATTTAAAATAAAACTTTCTTTAGGATTCCATCTTATTATTTCATTCTGCTTAGATTGGATTGTCTTTATAATATCCTGAATTTGATAAGTTTTTCTGTTTTGCATAAGTATCTTCTGAAGATAAGGATCTAATATTTCGCCATCCTCACCATTTTTATTATAATCATCATAATAATTAATCAATTCATCATAGTCAATTTCTAGTTGTCTCTTTAAGACTAAATCATACTTATTATTTGCATTAAAGGATGAGTAATAATAATTCCCTAAATCACTTCTCCAATCATAAACTAGTACTTCCTTATCTAAACTTATAAGCTTTTCACCTATATAATAAGAATTAACATCATCTTCTAACTCTAGGTCTATCCTTCCATAGTAAATATTTTTCATACATTTTTTTAACTCTTTTATTCGATTTTCTATTCTTTGATTTTTATTTTTCTTAAAATGTAAATCATCTAAATTTTCATAGTCACTAGAGACAGAATACTTACCCACAGAATAATCTTTTCTACTTTCTAAGTGTTCTATATAATTTAATAACTTACTATAAGAACTTTTTAAATTTCTCTCTTCCTCCATTCTAATTTCCATATAATCACCCTCTTCCATTTTATTCCATTATATACTTTATAACGATTTGCTTCAACTAAACAAAAAAAGAGACCCTTAAGGGTCTCTTTTATAAGAATATGTTTTTTGCAATAAAAGCAATACCTAGTACATACATCATTGGAGATACTTCTTTGTATCTTCCAGTGAATAATTTTAATAGTACATAGGACACCATTCCGAATACTATTCCTTCAGCTATACTGTAAGCAAACGGCATCATAACTATTGTTAAGAATGCTGGAATTGCTTCTGTAAAGTCTTCTAGATCAATTTCTTTAACTGGACTTAACATAAAAGAACCAACTATTATTAAAGCTGGAGCTGTTGCTGCTGCTGGTATCATACCAAATATTGGAGATATGAATAAAGCAAGAGCAAACATTATTGCTGTAGAAACTGCAGTTAAACCAGTTCTACCTCCATCTGCTACACCTGATGCTGACTCTACGAAAGTAGTTACTGTTGATGTTCCCATACAAGCTCCCGCAACAGTACCTACAGCATCTGCAAAAAGTGCTTCCTTTACTTTAGGTAGTTCACCATTTTCATCTAGCATATCTGCCTTTGATGCAACTCCTATTAAAGTACCTACAGTGTCAAAAACATCTACGAATAAGAAGGTAAAAACTATTGTCAACATATCTTTAGACAATATATTTCCCCATTCGAACTTAAACATTACTTCACTCATAGAAGGTGGCATTGTAAGTAGGCTACCTCCTGGTAAATGAGTTACACCTAGAGGTATACCTATTAATGTTGTAGCCAATATACCTATTAATATAGCTCCTTTTACCTCTTTTGCTAATAAAACTCCTATTATTAAAAGTCCTATTATCGTAACTATAGCATCAGGAGATTGTAACGATCCTAAAGAAACTAAGGTTTCTTGATTAGGAACTACAATACCTGCACTCTTAAATCCTATTAAGGATATAAAAAGACCTATACCTACAGATACTGCCTTCTTTAAATTAAAAGGTATTGAGTTGAATACAGCTTCCCTAAAACCGACAAGGGATAATAGAATAAATAAAATTCCTTCTAAGAAAACTGCCGTTAAGGCAAATTGCCAGCTATAACCCATCTCAAATACTATAGTGTAAGTAAAGAATGCGTTAAGTCCCATTCCTGGTGCTAATCCAAATGGATAATTAGCGTACATCCCCATTATAAATGTGGCTAAAAATGCAGATAAAGCTGTTGCTGTAAATACCCCGCCCCAGTCCATACCTGTTTCGCTAAGCATATTTGGATTTACTGCTAAAATATACCCCATGGTCATAAATGTTGTAATCCCTGCCATTATTTCAGTTCTTACATCTGTGCCATGTTCCTTCAATTTGAATTTCTTCTCAAGATAAGACGTTGAGTCCTTTGCCAAATTGAATCCCTCCCATTAAATTGTATTTAGATACTCTTCATATCTATAATATTGATTTACATTGGGTATCTAATTACTAAATGCAAACAATACAGTTTTTATTCTATCAGAAATTACTCGGAATTTCTATTATTTTTTTAAATAATCTTTACAGTTACTTATCTTATATGATACAATGAATTTTCAAGCAATTTTACGAATAGTTAAAATTTAATAAAAAGTAGGTGATTTTAGTGGAGGAGAAGGTGAAAGGATCCAATAGGTTAGGTACAGAACCTATTAAGGATTTATTAATTGAATTTTCTATACCTGCTATAACAGGCATGCTAGTTAATGCTATGTATAATATAGTAGATAGAATATTCATAGGTAGAGGTGTAGGGGAGTTTGCAATTGGTGGTGTTTTTGTAGGAATGCCTCTTAGTATAATACTAATGGCTTTTGCCATGTTAGTAGGTATAGGGGGTAATACATTAGTTTCTATAAGACTTGGACAAGATAAAAAAGATGCGGCAGATAAAATTTTATCTCATTCTTTAATACTATTGATTATTTTATCAATAATATTAACAGTTTTAGGGCTAGCATTTTTGGAACCCTTACTTTTAGCATTTGGAGCTACAGAGGCTAATCTTGTATATGCTGTAGATTATATGAGAATCGTAATAGCCGGCGCTATTTTCCAAATGGTAGGTTTTGGTATGAACAACTTCATAAGAGGAGAGGGAAACCCAAAAACAGCTATGATTACTATGCTAATCGGAGCTATAGTAAATACTATTTTAGACCCTATCTTTATTTTTGTCTTTAACATGGGTGTAAAAGGTGCTGCATTAGCAACTGTTATTTCTCAAGCTATTTCAGCAGTATGGGTTCTTTATTACTTTAGTTATGGAGATAGTCTACTAAAGTTTAAAAAAGAAAATATGAAGCTAAGAGCTAATACTGTTAAGGAAATTTTTTCTATGGGAATGTCTCCTTTTAGTATGCAAATAGCATCAAGTTTAGTGGTTGTTCTTTTAAATAAGAATCTTAATAGATATGGTGGAGATATGGCTATATCAAGTATGAGTGTTATACAAAGTATAACTCAAATGATTCTTATGCCGGTATTTGGTATTAATCAAGGTTTCCAACCATTAGTTGGATATAACTATGGTGCTAACAATCATGATAGAGTTAAAGAAGCTTTTAAATATGCAGCAATAGCAGCAACTTTTGTTACAACACTTGGATTTATTTTAGCAGAAATATTCCCAGTGCATATGTTTAAGCTATTTTTGGATAATCCAGAAAGTTTAAGAAAAATTTCTAAAATGGGTGTGCCAGGACTTAGAATACATTTAGCTGCAGTTCCTATAGTTGGATTTCAAATTATTGGTTCTAATTTTTTCCAAGCTACTGGAAAACCAAAAAAAGCTATGTTTTTAAGTCTATCAAGACAGGTTTTAGTTTTAATACCAATGATAACCATACTACCTAGATTGTTTAATTTAGGTTTGACTGGAGTTTGGTTATCTTCACCACTTTCAGACCTTATATCTACAATTATGACAGCTATTTTGCTTTATAAAAATGTAGAAGATATGGAAGAAAGTTTATAAACATATTAGAAAATATAAGATAATAAAAAATGACCCTAAGGGTCATTTTTTTATCTTATCTATAAAATTTTTAGTCATCTTTGCAGTAAATCCCCAAATAATATAGTCTTTATATTTGTAAAAATGTATTTTATCTTCAGCTTCATACCAATCATAATCCTTGCCATTTGGTATTAAATTATAAGGAAAATCTCTGGCCATATTTCTTTCGAACTTAACTAAATAGGTATCCGGTTCTTCCTCTAAAAAAAACTTTAATGGTACTGTAAATATATGATCTACCTCATCTATATTTGGCCTTAATCTATCTAGATCAATGCCATCTATTCTACCTAAAAAACAATTTATTCTCATACCTGTTCCGGACACTAAGTAATCTAAGGGGGCTAAAATTTCTAACTTATCACTAGATATATTTAACTCTTCCATTGTTTCTCTAATAGCTGCTTGACTAAAACTTTCTCCCTTTTCCACCCTTCCTCCTGGAAAAGATATCTCTCTAGGTTGTCTGTCCATATGCTTAGCTCTTAGCTCATAAAGTATATGAACTTCACCGTCCACCTTTATTAAAGGTAATAATACCGAATATTCCTCTGTCACTCCAATAGGTTTTGATTCTATACTTTTAAATTTTTTAGCTATTTTATCTATTTGCATACTATCATCTCCTGACTGAAAATATTATATCTGATATCTCTAGAAGTACTTGCTCTCTATTTAATATTGGAATAACTCCAACCTTTTCCTTAATAAGTCCTATAATTCCTGATTGGACCCTATCTTCAATTTTAACTCTTTTCTTAATTAAAGTCTTGTAAAAATCATCTTCCCTATATATCTTAAATACTTCCATGCCAACATTTTCTGCCTTAATCTCCATTAATCTTCTGGCCAAGTCACTATAGCTATATGATGATTCTAAATTTAAATATAAAGCTATTCTTGGCAATATATATTCAAATAATAATCTTTTATAGGGTAATTTTTCTAAATTTAATATTTTTCTTATATCCTCGATTTTACTATCTTCTAAGCTTGAAAAAATTTTAAAGTAATCATCTTCTGTATAAGATTCTTCTATGTAATACTTTTCTCCCTTTAAACTATCTATAACTCTTAAAGTATCATAGTAGCCTAACTTCATATTATATATACTTCTTTTAGGGCTGCAATCCAATGTAGGCCCTAGATCTTCCTTAGGTGATATAACTATATGCTTATCATTATAAATTTCTCCTCTATTAACTACTCCCCTACCATGTATTCTTACCAATATTAAATTTTCATACCCTTTTCTTTCTAACATTCTAAAAGGTAAATTATCATAAAAAGCACCATCTAAGAATATCTTACCATCTATTCTTTCTGTTTGGAAAACAGGTAGATATGCACTAGCTAAAATATAATCCTTTAACTTTCCTTTAGGTATGTCTTCTAAAAAAAGCTCTAAAGGTGTCATATTGGATAAGTTAACAGTAACTATTCCAAAATCCATCTTTGAGCTTCTAACTTTTTCTTCATCTATATATTTATCTATAGTTCTTTTTAAGGGACTAATATCTAGGCCACCTTCTTTAAAGAACTCTAGAGTTTTTTCTATTAAATAAGGAATGTCCTGCCTATCTAATTTAATCTTAGATAGGCGGTCTATCTCTTCTTTTTCTACTTCAATTACCATTGAGTAGTCTATATTCTCCCATAGCTGTAGGCACGTCTCTAAATCTCCTTGAACAAACATAGCTCCATTTAGAGCTCCTATCGAAGTGCCAGTAATAGCACTAATTTCAACTCCCTTATCTAAAAGGGCTTTATAGGCTCCAACTTGATAAGATCCTCTAGTTCCTCCACCTTCTAAAACTAGTCCATACATACTAACACTCCTTTTATACTACTGTTGAACCGTTGTAAGATCTGATGTACAGTTTGGACATCTAGTAGCATCTATATCTATATCTGTTTTACAGAAAGGACACTCTTTACTAGTTATCTCCTCTTCTACTTCCTCAGCTCCAGTAAGTTCATTTAACTTTTTAATTACTATAAATATAGAGAAAGAAATTATTAAAAATTCCACAACTGCATTTAAGAAAAGTCCATATTCTATATTAGCATCTCCTACCGTTATAGCCAAACTAGAAAAATCAACCTTTCCTAAAACTATACCAAAAATAGGCATTATTATATTTTCTACCAATGATGAAACTATTTTACCAAAAGCTCCACCTATAATAACCCCTACTGCCATATCAACAATATTTCCTTTCATGGCAAAGTCTTTAAACTCTTTTAACATACAACTCCTCCTTATACTTTATTCCAAATTACCTATACCCAAATAAAGAAAATTTCCCCATAGAATGAAATAATTTTTTATGCTATTATTTAACTTATAGGAGGGATATTTTGAGAAAATCTTGGGATGAATATTTTATGGATATTACTGATATAGTAGCTACTCGTTCTACCTGTGATAGAGCTATGGTAGGATGTGTACTTGTCAATGACGATAACAGGATAGTATCTACTGGATATAATGGCTCTATTACTGGAAATTCGCACTGTGATGATGTTGGTCATACAATGAGAGATGGTCACTGTATAGCCACTATACATGCTGAAATGAATGCTCTTTTATATTGTGCTAAAGAAGGAATTTCTGTTGATGGATGTAAGGCATATGTAACACACTTTCCATGTCTTAACTGTACTAAATCCTTAATTCAGGCAGGAATTAAATCTATATATTATAGATATGACTACAGAATAGATGAGTATGCTATTGAACTTTTAAATGAAAATAAAATAAGTTATAAAAAAATTAGCTAAAGTGAATCTTTAGCTAATTTGTCTGCTTCCTCATTATATTTAATACCTGCATGTGCAGGAACTTTTATAAATACTACCTCTAAGTCATCTTTTATTGAATCATAGAAAGACTTATAGCTCTTGGTTCCTTCCTTGTTTCTTTTCCACTCACCTTTAGCCCAGGATTCTATACCTTGATAATCATAATGTAAATAAAGTTTCTTATAATCTTGATCTAAAGCATATTCCATAGCCATCATAGCAGCCTTTAACTCTCCTGATACATTTCTCATTTCTGCTAGATCTTTTTCATTATCTCTAGCTGAAAAAGTTTCTTTACCCTTAGTCGTTAAAAAAACAACTCCTGCACCATAGCTTCTTGTAGAAGCATCATAACTTCCATCTACATAAGCTATTGCTTCTTGATCATTTTTTAGGTTATCCTCTGTTAAAAACTTGTTATTTGATGTTTCCCTACTGACTAATGATGATTTCTCTCCTTTTATATAATTATTTGCTTCTTTAAAACTCTTAAACTTCTTAAATTCAGCTCCAGAATATGCTTTAACCTGCATTTCGCACTCCGCCCAGCTATTATATATTCCTGGTTTATGTCCTTTTCTAACTGCGTAATATGCCATATTTCTCTCCTATTCTATCCATTCTATAACCTCTTCTTTTGGCCTTCTTTTCTTAGGATAATTTTTATTTTGATCACTATAGCCAAAAGTTAAAATACAGGATATATTATATTTATCCCTGTCATAAAGATTTTCGTGAATTAAAAACTCTTCCAACTTAGCCTTATTAAATCCCTCAATTGGGCATGGAACTATCCCTAGTTGATTAGCAGCTACCATCATATTCGCCATTGGAATATAGGTTTGCTTACCTATCCAACCAGTTATACTTTTACTATCTGAAATTATATTAAAATCTTCCTCTAAAAACAACTTATAATTATCAATTCTTTTATTTATCTCATCCTCTGGTGTTTCCTGAATTTCTTCCATCATGTATCTAACATATGGTGAATTATAATCTAACTGCTGATAATTTCTTGCTAAGATAATTACCATATAATCAGCTTGCTTCATTTCTTTTTTTATACCTCTAGCCAATTTACATATTTGGCTTTTTATATATTTGTTCTCTACTACTAAAAATTTCCAGGGTTCTAAACCAAAAGAACTGACGGATAATCTACCTACTTCTAAAATCTTCTCCATATCTTCCCTAGAAACTTGCTTTCTATCTGTTATTTGGGAACAAATTTTCATGTTCTTGAAAAATTCAACTACATCTTGTGAGTTTCCCATTACTATTCCTCCTAAAAATTTATATACTTTACCTACTTATACCCTTTTCCTTAAGTTTTATTGGACATATTTTGCTCTTATACTAAGAAACTTGTTTTTTTATTTCCATTTTTCAGAAAATACTGTATAATAGATTTGTAAGCCATTGTTTTTTAAAATAGAGGGGGTTTTTGAAAAATGAATATTAACATAATTGGGGTGCCACTAACTTACGGATGTGGTAAGGACGGTGCTCAAGAGGGGCCAATTACGTTGAGAATGGAAGGAATCGTTAAACTGGCTAAAGAGGCAGGACATGAAGTTTATGATGTTGGTAATACTTATGTTCCTGAGCTAAAGGACGAGGACAAATACAAATGGCATGACCATTTGAAATTTTTACAACCTTTGGTTGAAGTTAATGCTAACTTAGCAGAACAGGTACACAATTCACTTAAGGGTGGAAATTTCCCATTAATAGTTGGGGGAGACCATTCACTAGGAATAGGATCTGTTGCTGGAGCATCAGCTCATCATAACGACTTAGATAACTATGCTGTTATATGGATTGACGCTCATGGTGATATAAATACACCAGAATCTTCACCTTCAGGTAATATCCATGGAATGCCGCTGGCAATTTCTATGAATGAAGGACATGAAGACTTAACTAGTGTTTATTTTGACGGTATGAAGGTAAAACCTGAAAATGTATATATAATTGCTGCAAGAGACCTAGATGATGGGGAGTATGTACTTGCAGATAAAGTAGGCTTACACATGTACGAAATGAAAGATGTTCGTGAAAAAGGGGTTAAGGAAACAGTTGAAGAGGTTATAGAGAAAGTTAAAGCTTCAGGAGTAGAAAATGTACACCTAAGCTTTGATATAGATGCTATGGACGCTTCACTTGTACCTGCTACTGGAACACCAGTAGATGGAGGATTTAATATGGAAGAAGGTAAATATGTTTTATCTACTTTCCTAAAAGAAGGTTTCGTTAAATCTATGGATTTTGTGGAACTTAATCCTACATTAGTTGAAGACCCAGATTTAACAGTTAAAAATTGTATGGAATTGCTAGAAACTGTTTTCAATAGTATAGAAAAGAAATAGTTTCAGCTAGTTTTTCGGAGGTGGATGATGGCAGACAATAGAGTTATAGACAAATTTTTAAAATATGTTCAAATAGAAAGTCCTAGCGGACAAGAAAAAGATTTTGCTTTAGTGGTTAAAAAAGATTTAGAAGATATAGGTTTTAAAGTTACTTTTGATGATTCAATGAAAAAAACTGGATCAAATACTGGAAACTTAATAGCCTATCTTCCTGGAAATAAAGATAGGGAAAAATTGATGTTTTCAGCTCATTTAGATACAGTAGGCCCTTACGAGGGTATAAAACCTGTAATTAAGGATGGTGTCATCTATTCTAAAGGGGATACTATACTATCATCAGATGATAAATCTGGAATAGTTGCTATCGTAGAAGGAATTAGAAGGGTAATAGAAGATGACCTTGACCATGGGGATATTACAGTTGTCTTTACTGTATGTGAAGAAAACGGACTTAGAGGAAGTAGCTACCTAGATTATAGTCTTATTGACTCTAAAGTAGCTTTTGTATTGGACAGCGGTGGTGATGTAGGTACTATAGTTACTAAAGGGCCTGCACAAACACAAATAAGTGCCAAATTCCACGGAAAATCTGCACATGCTGGTCTTAATCCTGAGGAAGGAATAAATGCTATACAGGTAGCAGCTAGAGCCATTGATAATATGAATCTTCTTAGAATAGATGAAGAAACTACAGCAAATGTAGGTATTATCTCTGGTGGCTCTGCTACCAATATAGTTACAGATTTGGTTGAACT
The DNA here is from genome assembly GCA_030146915.1 of Tissierellales bacterium. Taxonomy (GTDB): domain Bacteria; phylum Bacillota; class Clostridia; order Tissierellales; family Tissierellaceae; genus JASLAT01. The sequence goes on along the minus strand of JASLAT010000024.1, from coordinate 27,817 downwards.
TAAGTTTGAATGTAGAAGTTTAAATAAAGATAAGCTCGATAAACAATTGAAACACATGATAGAAGAAATACAAAGGGCAGCAGATGATTTTACTGCAAAAGTAGATATTGAGATAGAAGAAAAATACCCAGTTTTTTCTATTTCTAAAGATAGTCTTCCTGTTAATCTAGCTAAAAAAGCTTTCAAGGATATGAACATAGACTATAAGATAATTTCAACCGGTGGAGGATCTGATACTAATATATTCAATGGCATAGGTATAGATAGTATTAATCTAGGCACAGGTATGGAAAAAGTTCATACAGTTAATGAGTATATAACTGTTGATAATTTAATTAAATCTGCTGAAATGGTTTATTCTATCATTAAAAATGCATAAAATTATTATTAGAATTTATAACCTTAAAAGACAGGTGGATTATCCACCTGTCTTTTACCTTTTATATTTACTCCTCTTCTTCAGAATGAGCAATTCTACTAGCTGCCGCTGCGGCTATAGCTGCAATTAAATCATCTAAAAAAGTATGAACTTGTCCATCAAATTCATCTAACTTCTTTATTATTCCAATCTTTTCTTTATCTAAATATCCATAGTTAGTTAGGCCTATAGTACCATATATATTAACAATTGATAAAGGTATTATTTCATCAATACCATATAAACCAGCATCTCCCTCAACTATTGATTGTAAAGGCTCTTCGAGCTTATTTTCCTCCGCCAATTTATCAAGAGTTATACCTGTTAAAATAGCATTTACTGCCTCTCTTTTAGTAAGTACTGCCTTTACATTTTCTAAAGCTACTTCTTCTGTTAAATTAGGGTGATATTTGCCCTGAATCTCCACTACAATCTTTGCAATATCTTCTAATTTTACTCCTCTTTCTTCAATCCATTCTGTTGCAATCTTACTTAATTCTTCCATCTTATATTTTTTCATTTTACACCTCTTATAATTTTCTTCTGGATTTTTTCTAAATTTTGTGATAACATACATTGTTAATACCCAGAAACAGAAAATATAAGCATAAGGCTTATATAACAAAAATTTATAAAGGAGGATGAATGATGAAAAAGTTAGGACTTTTACCAAGAATTATTTTAGCAATTGTAGCTGGTATTATAATCGGATTATTTCTACCTGCTGCTATTGTAAGAGTGCTTGTTACTTTTAATGGTCTTTTCGGAAATTTCTTAGATTTTGTTATTCCGTTGATCATTCTTGGCTTTGTAGCTCCAGGTATTGGAGATCTAGGAGAAAAAGCTGGGAAATTATTAGCCGTTACTGCAGGGATTGCATACACGTCTACCGTTATATCAGGGGTTTTTGCTCTGACATCGGCTAGAGCAATCTTACCTAAGTTTTTAAAGGAAGGGGCACTTAATCTGACCTCGGCTAATCCAGAGGAAGGTCTTTTAACAGCTTTTTTTGAAGTCGAAATGCCTCCTATTTTTGGAGTTATGACAGCACTATTATTAGCATTTATAATTGGTGTGGGTATTGCTTTCTTAAAGGGAGACACTATAAAAAAAGTAATGAAAGAGTTTCAAGAAATAGTATCTAATTTAATAAATAATTTAATAATACCACTTTTACCTCTACATATATGCGGTATCTTTGCTAATATGGCTCATGCAGGTCAAGTGTTTGATATATTATCAGTTTTTTCAAAGGTTTTTATACTTATAATAATTATGCATATAGTTACGCTTCTATTTCAATTTTTTGTTGCAGGAACTATTGCTGGAGGTAATCCTATTAAATCTTTAATTAATATGATTCCAGCTTATTTTACAGCTGTTGGTACTCAATCCTCAGCTGCAACTATACCTGTTACTCTAAAGCAAACTAAAGAAAATGGTGTTGCAGATGATGTTGCAGATTTTGTTATACCACTTTGTGCAACTATACATTTATCAGGAAGTACTATAACGCTGGTAACATGTGCTACTGCTATAATGATGATATCAGGAATGGATATAGGTTTTTCCATGATGATGCCTTTTATACTTATGTTAGGTATAACTATGGTAGCAGCACCAGGAGTTCCAGGTGGAGCTGTAATGGCCGCACTAGGTTTGTTAGAATCTATGCTAGGCTTCTCACAACCACTTCTAACTCTAATGATTGCACTTTATCTTGCACAAGATAGTTTTGGTACAGCTACAAATATTACAGGTGATGGTGCTATAGCTATACTGGTAAATAAAATTTCAGGCAACGAATTAAAAGTTAAAAATTAAAAGTTAAAAATTAGACTGGGTATTTAAAAGGGAGAGCTTAAGCTCTCCCTTTTTATTTTCATATTAGACTGTAATTTTATTAGTATATCTTTTATTTATTTCATGCTTTTTACAAGATCCATTGACTGAGATTTTGTTAATTTCCCACCACTTATTATAGATACAATAGCATCATCAATTTCTATATCAAGATTACCCCTGCTATCAACTATAGCTCTGTTTCCATCAATTTTAACTTCTTCTATTCCTTCGCCAGCGCCTTCAAATGAATTTTCTTCATTTGCTAATCTTTCAGATATATAAAACTCTTGTTCATTATCCTTATTTACATAAACTAAAGTAGCATATTCACCACTTAAATCTTCTCTATTTTCTCCATAAAATTCTACCATTTTAAATTCATAGCCTTCAGGTAATCTACTAGGTACTTGTAAGCTAAATTTAACTAACTCTTTTGCCTCCTTTAAATCTTTTATTTCTAAACTTTGAACAAGCTCTTCTTCGGTTTCTACACTTTTGTTTTCAAAATCTATATGATGAATTTCTTCCCCATCTTTATTAAATATTCTCATATCTTCATTAAGAATCGTTACTACCTTACCATCTTCATCATAGATTTTTCCTAATAATTGCTCAGGAAGTTTATGTGATTGTCCTTCATTATATTCTTCTTCAATACTAACATGATTTAACTTTATTATATTCTTTACTCTATTATACATATCTTGTGCAAATCCAGTTTGTACGGCAGAAAAACCTATAAAACCTACTAATGCAAATGATGCTACCTTCTTAACTAATTTATTGTTTTTCATCTTAACCTTCTCCTCTTTTGTATTAATTATTTTTTCATATGTTTGTTTTTTAATATCTTGGTCAACTTCTATATCTACCTCTGATAAAGATCTAGCTAAATTAAATAAATCTTCATTCTCTTTATCTAAATTTGGAGCTTTTCCCTTATCAAGATATTCATCTATAGCTTTTAATAAATCTTCTTCCCTTTTATTCATTTTTATCCTCCTCCAATAGCTCTTTTAATTTTTTCATGGAACGGTATAATATAGATCCTACATTTGTTGGACTTAAATTCATAATTTCAGCTATTTCTACATTCTGTAATCCAGCTCCAAACTTATATGATATTATGTTCCTTTCTCTGTCATCTAAATTTTCTAATACCTTTAATAATTCACTATTAGTTTCGCGACTACTTATTTTATTTTCAATATTTTCATCTGATTCTAATATATCCTCATATTCATCTATTGAAGTTCTGATAAACCTTCCATTTTTTCTAAAGTAATCATACATAGAGTTTCTAGCAATAGTAAATATCCAAGAGCTAAAAGGAGATTTTTTACTATCATATTTATCTATATTTACTACTAACTTTTCAAAAACTATGGATGTTAATTCTTCAGAAATATCTTCATTATTAGTTCTATAGATAAAAAACTTATAAACTCTATCATAATAATCAAAGAATGCTTTTTTCAATACTAAATTTTTATTTGTTTTTATTTTTTCTTCTATATCAAAAGATAAATTTATTATGGCTTCAGCCATTTTTATCACTCCTAATTTTACTTAGCTAAGTTTTGCTGCTCTATTAGTTAATACGATTCAATATAAATTTCATCACAAAATATATATAAATAAAAAAACTACTCTTAAAAGAGTAGTTTTATTTATACATATTTCTTTGGTTTATATATCAAATAAAGATAATATCTCTTCCTCATCTAATTTAGAAATTAAGGTCTCTCCCTCTTGAATAACTAAATCTATCATTTCTTTCTTGCGTTCCTGTAATTTAAAAATCTTCTCCTCTATACTACCCTTACTTATAAGCTTAATAACTTGCACAGTATTTTCCTGTCCTATCCTATAAGCTCTATCTGTAGCTTGTTCTTCCACTGCTGGATTCCACCACGGATCAAAATGAATAACCATATCAGCACCAACCAAATTAAGTCCACTTCCTCCAGCTTTAAGTGATACTAAAAATATATCGCCTTTTCCCTTATTAAAATCATCTACCATAGAGTTTCTTTCTTCCATAGGCGTACTACCACTTAAATACATGTGTGCTATATCATCCTCTATTAGTTCCTCTTTTATAATATCTAACATGGAGGTAAATTGTGAAAATATTAAAATTCTATGCCCATTAGCTAAGGCATCTTGCAATATATTAGAAAGTGAATCTAACTTACCACTACCGCCTTTATAGTCATCTATAAATAATCTTGGATCACAACAAATTTGTCTTAAACGAGTTAAGGCTGTTAATATTTTAATATGACTTCTAGAATATCCTTTTTCTCTTATCTCTTTTTCTATATCTTCTTTTAAACTCCTTATATAGTAAAGATATACCTCTTTTTGTTTACTAGTCATATCTACTAAAACTTTTTGTTCGATTTTTTCTGGTAATTCCTTTAAAACATCCTTCTTTAGTCTCCTTAAAATAAAAGGACTTATCTTTTTGTTTAGACTTTCTAATATATCCTTATTATTATCTTTAAATATAGGTTTTTCATAAATTTCTACAAACTTCTTTTTAGAGTATAAATAACCTGGCATTAAAAAATCAAATATACTCCATAATTCAGAGATTGAATTTTCCATAGGTGTACCAGTCAAAGCAAATTTATTTTCAGCCTTGATAGATTTTGAAGATTTAGAATTTAAAGAGTCACTATTTTTTATATTTTGTGCCTCATCTAAAATACAATATCTAAATTTAACACTTTCATATAAGTCCATATCATTTCTTAATAATGGATATGAAGTTATTACCACATCATAGTCCATAATAGTTTCTACCTGCTGTCTTCTATTTTCTTTAGAACCTTGAACTACTATTGTTTTTAAATTTGAGTTTGTAAACTTTTCAATTTCACATTCCCAATTATAAACTAATGAGGTAGGTACAACTACTAAAGATGGATAACTCCCTCTTTCTTCTTTTTCTGATAAAATTAAACTTATAATTTGTAATGTTTTCCCTAATCCCATATCGTCTGCTAAGATTCCTCCAAAACCAAGCTTACTCATAGTTTTCAACCAATTAAAACCTTTTTTTTGGTAGTCTCTTAATTCAGCATTTAAATTATTAGGTAATTTATATTTTTTCTCCTCATGAGAATTTATATTTTTTATAAGATCTTTAAACTTATTATCTACTACTAAACCTTTTTCATCTATATGTTCATCTAAGTATAGACTCATATATTTAGGTAGGGTTATTTTGTCCTCTTCTATCTCTATATTAAACTCATCAACAATTTCTTTTATTGTCTTAAACTTATCCTCCTCTAGTGGTAAAAAGCTACCATCTTTAAGCCTATAGTACTTCTTATTATCTCTAACCGCCTTAAAAATTGAATCAACTTCTCTAATGTTAACCCCATCTAAACTAAAGCTAAATTCCAATAGGTTTAAATCATCATTTATATTTAGTTGACTAGTAATGTCAGATCTATTTATTTTTATTGATTCGAATTCATCTGAGTAATAAACATCTGCATATTTTTGTAGACTTGGAATTATATTAGCTACTAAATTATAAATCTCATCATCTTCATCTAAATAGATTCCACCATCTACAACTCTAAAGTATCCCTCTTCTAAAATAGATAAAACTTTACTCTCTCTTTCACTATCTCTAAGAAGAATTTTATTACCAAGACTCTTACCTTTATATTTAGAACTAAAAGGATTTATTATAATATCATCATACTCAAAGTTAATTTTCCCGACTATAGAGCCTTTGATATTATCAAAATATATCTTTATTTTTAAATCAGGTCTATATATCATTTTTCTTACCTGTTCTGAAAAGTTTAAATCTATATATTCACTTGAGTTTCTTAAAACATTGGAAATATACCCCTCTCTATATTCATTAGGTATAGTAATCTCTCCATCACCTTTAAATATTAATTGTTTATATATAGGTATTATTTTCTTTTTTTCATCTTTAGATAACTTATAAATAAGTCCCTCAGCAAATATATATTTACCATCCTCACTTAGTAGATATAACTGTTTTTCTGAATTCATTCTTATTACTAAATTTTTCTTTCTACTTTCTATATCTATAGATATAGGCAATTTTTCTTCAACTATTTTTACATCCTTGTAATCCTTGTCTTGAAATTTTATATTAAGCTGTCTATCATCATCAAGTAAATTTAAAAATTCCTTTAATAATAAAGGTGTTAGATATATATTTTTATCCTCTAGTTGCCTTTTATTCTCATCACTTCCATATATTCTAGCACTCTCATATATTCTTTCTATAAAATCTATAACTAATTTATCCTCTTCTTTAAACCTATGAATTTTAGGATCATAAGTAAAGAACTTACCAAACTCAAGCTCTTTTTTACCCTTATATTTAAAGAAAAGATGGATATTTCTAACTAGATAAAACCTTGATTCACCTATTCTAAAATTAAGTCTAGCTCCATTAATATAGTTTTGATCCTTATCTTTATCTATTTCTAGATTATATTCAACTCGTAAATAACTTCTTTCTTTTTCTTCTGTATTACTATACTCTACTATCATATCTCTTAATTCTTTTTCTCTCTTCTTTTTTAATTGTCTTTCTCTTTCAAACTCTTTTATAAAAAAGAATAAAGCTATTATATGTTTACAATCTCCTAGGTTTCTCTTATAATCCCCACAATCACAATTAGTAGTTTTTATCTGACCGTTTTCCTTGAACCTTATTCTTGTAAAGTGTTCTAAGTTATTATGTACTTTCCCTTCAAAATAAGTATAGTCTGCGTTAGTTTTTACTTCTTTAACCATACCATTTTTAAAATATTCTTTTCCCTCTAAATAGGTATCTAACACATCAACTCTACTCATTAGTATACTTTCTTTTATTTTATACATAATATTGAACTTCTCCTCTCTTAACTCTATCTATCTATTATATTCTATATTCAAAAGTTTTTAAAGTTTTAAGAATAATATTAGCCTATTTCAGGAGAACTTTTCTTAAATATTTCTCCCTACTATGTTATAATTAATAAAACAAGAAAAGGAGATATTATGTATAAAAATTTTGAAATTAAAAGAAGAGATTTAAATTTAATGATACTAGGATTTCTGCCCCTAGTTTTAATAGTTATGAGCTTTTTCCTAGAGCCAGTAAAAGATGTATTTCTAGGTCTTATAGATATAATAACTACTCCCGATGTTCTTTTACAAGATTATATAGCAACATCTGGTGCAGGCGGAGCCTTTTTAAATGCAGGTTTATTAGGACTTATATGCGTATATATAGTAAAAAAATTAAATGTAAATATTACTGGAACTGTTATTTCATCTATTTTAACTGTAACAGGATTTGGCTTTATAGGAAAAAACATTCTAAATGTTTGGCCTATATTTTTAGGTGGATATATTTATGCTAAATTCACCAAAACTGCCTTGAAGGATATTATTGCCGTTATATTCTTTAGTACAACTTTAGCTCCAGCAATAAGTATGATACTTTTTGGTCTTAACCTCTCTTGGTATCTTGCTCTACCATTGGCAATTTTTACTGGTATTGCCATAGGATTTACAATCGTTCCTTTATCTAAGCATATGGTAAACTCTCATGGAGGCTATAATATTTATAACATAGGTTTTGTAGGTGGACTTATGGGAATTGTAATAGCATCAATTTTAAGAGCTTTTAACTTAGAGCCAGCTACCCAATATATAGTTTCATATGAGTATAGTAGTTTAATTAGAAATCTTATGATTTTTGTGTTTTTAGCCTTTATTTACTTGGGTTATTTGAAAAATGGCAAGACTTTTAAAGGTTATAATAATGTATTTAAATATAGCGGAAGATTATTTTCAACCTTTATAGATGAGTTAGGCTATGGCGTAGCCTATATTAATATAGGTGTTATGGGAATTATAACAAGTCTTTATGTTATATTAGTAGGTGCAAACTTTAATGGACCTATAATAGCAGCTCTTTTAACAGCTGCAGGATTCTCACCTTCTGGTAAAAATCCTGCTAATACTATTCCTATATTGTTAGGCGTCTTCATAACAACAGTTCTAAATGCTTTTGATGTAGCCTCAACTAGTATAGTAATTGCTGCACTATTTGGAACAACTCTAGCACCTATTGCTGGTGTTTATGGATTTATCCCAGGCGTTATAGCAGGCTTTTTACACCTTTGTATCTCGCCAAATTTATCCAGTGTTCATGCAGGACTTCATCTTTATAACAATGGATTTTCAGGTGGTATTGTAGCTATGGTTATGGCACCAATTTTAGAAACATTCTTTAATAAAAAAGAAGATATAATATAAAAATAAGCCTTAAAGATTAATTTATAATTAATCTTTAAGGCTTTTAATATTTAAAAAACTAAAAGTTTTATATTGAACAAGGTGAATATCCACAATCCTGACATTCATCACACCCACCACTGTGTATCATCTTTCCTGAACACATTGGACAAGTATCTGGATCTTTTAATAATTCATCTACAATCAGACTATCTAGTTCTGCTTGTAACTCTGCAATTTTACTTTTCTTCTTATTATCATCTGTAATTAAGATTCCTGACCTAGCACATCCATCTCTATATATAGTAACTCCCTTTATACCTTTTTTCCAAGCATACATATATAAATCTTCAACTTCTTCTACAGTAAATTCATTAGGAACATTTACTGTAGATGATATACTTGCATCTATATATTGTTGCCAAGCTGCTTGAACATCTATTCTATCTTTATAATTTAAGTTTGAAGTAGTTATAAAGTACTCTGGTAGATCTTCTTCTTTTTGAATTCCTTTGTGCTCCATAAATTCTCTAGCTATATCTGTATAAACTTTGTAATAGGTATCTTCATTGTGTAGAGATTCAGATTTTCTAGTATATGATATTTGGAAGATTGGTTCTACTCCATTACTACAACCTATTAATGTTGATATACTACCTGTTGGAGGTATTGTTAATAGCTGAGAGTTTCTAAGTCCATATTTTTTAATTAGATCTAAAGTTTCTTTTTCAGCATTAGACTTAACAAATTCTGAAGCTAAAATAGCTTCCTCTTTATATTTAGGGAAAGCGCCATATTCTTTAGCTAATAAAGCTGATTGTCTCATAGCTTCATTAATCATAATATGACCCAACTTGTGTATCATATCTAAAGACTCATCGCTACCATAAGCTATTCCTAGCTTAATGAACATGTCTGCAAGTCCCATTATTCCTAATCCTATTTGTCTATAGTCTTCTGACATTTTTCTTTGTTGCTCTAATGGATGAAGCTTCATATTTTCATCTAAAACCTCATTTAAATAGATAACCCCATCTCTTACCATCTGTCTAAAACCATCAAAATCAAATTCTGCATTATCTTCAAATTCATTTATAACTAAACTAGATAAATTTATTGAAGATAAGTTACAACTTCCAAAAGCAGGCAAAGTCTCCTCAGCACAAGGATTAACTCCGGCAAATTCAAAATCTTCATCTTCGCTCATCATATGCCATGAATCTATTCTATCCTTATAAAGTATCCCTGGCTCTGCCATATTCCAGTTATTATAAGCTAACTTTTTAAATAGATCCTTAGCCCTAACTTTTCTTCTTATTTTTTCTCCAGTAGCCTCAACATCAAAACGTAGGGTATAATCGTCATCTCTTTCAACTGCTTCCATAAACTCATCATCTACATTTACAGAAATATTAGCATAGTTAACTTTATCTAAATCGTTTTTTACATCTATAAATTCCTCTATATCTGGATGATGGGAATCCATATTAAGCATTAAGGCACCTCTTCTACCTCTCATACCTATCAACCCTGTAACAAGCGAGAAAAGATCCATAAAAGAAACTGCACCAGTAGTAGTAAGAGCAGCATTATTTACCTTAGCTCCCTTAGGTCTTAATTTTGATATGGTAAGTCCAACACCACCACCATATGAGTATGTTCTTGCTAAATACTTAGCAGTATCAAATATAGATTCAATATTATCTTCTACTTTGGGCATAACATAACAATTACTTAAAGTTATTTTTCTACCTAGTTTATCCAAACCACGACCTGCTAAAATTCTACCAGCTGGCATAAATTTTTTGTCTCTTATAGCTTTTTTAATATTAGTATTTCCACCACTTACTCTGTTTAAAAAGTTATCGAAATTTTCTCCATCATATCTATACTTTTGTTCATAAATATCCCTTTGTAAATCTGTCATATCCCAGCCGTGTTCTCTTAATTTAGCCCTCTCATCTCTATAAAGAATATATCTTTTAGCAACTTCTGGTCTGGACCCCATCAACTTTATTTCAACAAAATCTTGTATTTTTTCTATATTTACAACATCTATCACTTTAAAATGTTCATAAGTTTCTTTAGCTATTTTATCCGCTAACTCTACATCAACACCCTTCTCAGTTTCAGCCATGGCTTTCTGAACAGCACTTGAAATTTTATCTGATTCAAAATCTGCTATGGACTTATCTCTTTTTTCTACCTTTAGCATAGTTGCCTCCTCATAACTTAATTATTATCAATTAATTAAAACACACTACATGTAGTGTGTTTTAAGTTCTCACTTACAATATATATAAATTTAGCACAGATTCATTGCCTTTGCAAGTTACATTTATTTAATAATTATTATATTTTTTCACTTTTGCTTAACCATGAGATTTGAGTACTAAAACTTTTTTACCCAATCTTTAAATCCTAATAAACTAGCATCTAAATGCTCCATAGTTGCCTTATCATTTAGTCTGCCTTCTTCATCAATTTTGCTAAAGATATTAGATATAAAAACTCCCACTCCTGGTTGTACCCTAACATTTAAAAGATTTAAAATATCTCTTAAGTGAGCTTGTGCCATAACAGTACCAAGTCCACCTGGTGTTGCTCCCATTAGTAATGCTGGTTTTCCAGCTAATACTGGATCAACTCTAGACATCCAGTCTATTGCATTTTTAAGTATTGCTGGTATAGATTGGTTATGCTCTGGAGTTGCAAAAATAAGGCCATCGGCCTCTCTAATCTTTTCTCTTAAATATTCAACCTCTTCGTAGGTGTTCTCTTCAATATCTTGGTTATATAAAGGTAGATGCTTAAGGTCTATAATCTCTATTTCTATATCATTCTTAAACTTCTCCTTTAAATATTTCAATATCATAGTATTAAATGAATTATATCTTCCACTACCTGATAATCCGACTAACTTCATAATATCACTCCTATTCTAGATAGGTTATACCCAAAAAAAAGCTCTTTAAAGAGCTTTTTTAGTATTTTAAATCTTGAACATCTAATATCCAATCTTCAAATTTTTTAATTTTAGAATTTAAAAAATCAACTGTACTTTTATCTTTAATATTTCCTTCATCATCCATTAAATCCTGTATCGGGCCTAGATGAATCTCATTACCTGGCATTATCATGGCCTTTAAAGTAGGCGCATCTAAAATTGCTCTTAGATGGGTCTGTGCTCTAACCGTTCCCATGGAACTCATACTAGCTCCCATAATCATGACTGGTTTATTTTCAAGAACAAAATCAACTCTAGAAAACCAGTCTAAAGCATTTTTTAAAACTCCTGGTATAGAATAATTATATTCTGGTGTTACAATTACAACACCCTTAGAATTTTTTATTTTTTCCCTATAATCTTTTACTATCTCCTGTGGATTCTCTTCAATGTCCATAGAATATATAGGAAAATCCTTTAATGATAAAATCTCATAACCTTCCCTATCCTTAAATAAAAACTTAGCTAACTTCATATTATAAGAATTCGAAGACACGCTGCCAACTAAAACAGATATAGTCATACAATTACCTCCTTGAATACTTAGGAACATCTTAATGTACATATACCCTAAAGTATTCTCTTACACAATCTTGAATTATTTCTATGTCCAAATAGATTGTAAGATAGGAGATAATAGCCCTATAATTGCACCTAATAAACCACCTAATCTAGTAATAGCTTTAAGCTCCTTATAAGCAATATCCAAAATTAACTCTTCTACAAATTCGTTTGAAAAACTATTAACTCTATTTTTTACTATCTCACCTATATCAATCAGTTCTATAAAGTTAGATAATCTCGGCTTTATTTTTTCTATAAATAACTTCGTTAAAATACTATAGATCTTCTCATTATCTAAGTTTAATAGTTTAAATCCATCATATATTTTAAAATTAAGAAAGTTATTTTCAAGTCTATCTACAAATAGTGTAAATTCTTTAGAGGCTATAAGGTCTAAATACAAGCTATCTATTTTATCTATAAATTGGTCCTTATCTATTTTTTTATATGATTGATATGATGCTTTTGTTAAGGCTATTTTAAAGGAATCCTTACTTAAGCCTTCTAAAATTCGTTTAGATATTAATTTTTCATCAACTTCATCTACTAAGTTTCTTGATAAGTCTTTAATTGGACTTTCATATATTATAGATATACCAGAAGTTATTAACTTGTTTATATCTTGACTAGAATCATGTCCCCTTAAATAATTATCTAAAGCCTCATATCCTTTTTCACTTATTAAGTCTAAGGGAACAAAATTTAAAACTAAAGGTGATAAATTTTCCTCAACTATACCTTTTATAATAGATTTTATCTTGATTTTCATGTCTTCTTTATTTATAAGTTCTCTAAGTTTAAAACTTATAATTTTACTATTTTCCCTTAAAAATTCAAAGATATCTTCTTTTATATCTTCCGAGATAAACTCACCTAAAGATCTATTTTCATTTTTTATATTATCTAAGAATCTAACTAGACTCTCTTCTATGCTAATTTTAAAACTCTCATTAGATATTATCTCTTCATAAAAATAATCTATACCTTTTGTAAAGTTAGACTCATCCACACTTAAAATTTTAGAAGATAGGTAATTCTTTATTTTATTCCTTAGGACTTCTGACTTTAAAGTGTTTTCAAACTTGTCTCTATAAGCATTGGTATTTATTTTCAAATCTGAAAGCTTTACTTCATTTTCTTTAATTTCATTTAAAAATAATTCTATTTCTTTCTCCATTAAATCTTTAAATTTTTCGCCTTCTATAGATTCTAAAATATCATCTGGTGATAATAAATAATCTTTAACTGTAATAGCAATATTTTCTGCCATTCTATCTCGTTCTTTTGGTATTAAACCTGGTGTGAAGGGTAACTTTATTCCTCCTAAATATTTTGCTTCATAAGGCCTAAATAACATTTTTATAGCCAACCAATTTGTAAAATAACCTATACTGCCTCCCAAGGCTGCAGATATCAAAAATTTCATCTCTCACACTCCTTAAAATAAAAAACTGATTAGGATACCCTAATCAGTTTTATCATATAAATACTATATAAGCTGCCAGATATTATTAGCAAACTTAACTGGGTCTTCTATTATCAAACCTTCTATTAATCTAGCTTGGTTATAAATTGTATCTACTAAAATTTTAAACTCTTCCTCATTATTCTCCCTAGCATCCTTAAGCTTATTATAAATAGGATGTTCTAGGTTAATTTCTAAAACTTTATCTGCTACAACTCTTTGATCTTCTGGCATATAAGCGAAAGCCTTTTCCATTTCTATTGAGACTTCTCCTTGACTTGTAAATCTAACAGGATCATCTTTCAATCTCATTGATGGTCTTACTTTAACTATTTTATCTCCTAATTCTTCTTTTATAGCTTTAAATAAATCTTCATCCTCTTTTAAAGTTTCCTCAACCTTTTCATCAGAGGAAGAAGTATCTATTCCTAGATCATCATCAGTTACTGATTTAAATTCCTTATCCTCATAACTATGCATAAATTTAATTACAAATTCATCTACAGGATTTAAAAGATATAACACTTCATACCCTTCTTCTTTAACAAACTGAGTCTGTGGTATAGATTCTACTTTATCCAGAGTTTCACCACTAGAATAATAAATGTATTTTTGATCTTCTTTCATTTCATCTATATACTCTTTAAAACTCACTAGCCTACCTCTTGAAGATTGTAAAAGTACTAAATCTTTTAGTTTATCCGCATCTTTTCCAAACTGATCATATACTCCAAATTTAATATTAGGGCCAAATGCTTGGAAAAATTCTTCATATTTTTCCCTATCTTTTTTCATCATATCTTCTAACTCGCCCCTAATTTTCTTTTCAATATTTCTGGCGATTAAAGATAGCTGTCTATCCTTTTGTAACATTTCCCTAGAAATATTTAAAGAAAGATCTTCTGAGTCTACTATACCCTTAACAAAGCTAAAATAGTCTGGTAATAAATCTTCACACTTATCCATAATTAGAACCCCATTAGAATAAAGTTCCAATCCTTTTTCATAATCTTTTGTATAAAAGTCGTATGGTGCTGTACTTGGTATATATAAAATAGAGTTAAACCTTATCATACCATCTACATTCATATGAATATGATGAATTGGTTTATCAAATCCAAAAGCTTTCTCTCTATAAAAATTTTCATAGTCTTCATCTTTTAATTCTGTTCTATTTCTCTTCCATAAAGGTAGCATGCTGTTTATTACTTCTAATTCTTCATAATCCTCATATTCATCTTCACTACCTTCTTTTAATCTTCTCTTTTTAACTAGCATCTTTATTGGATATCTAATATAATCAGAATGTTTCTTTATTATTTGCCTTAACTTATATTCCTTTAAATAATCACTGTAACTTTCATCTTCACTATCTTCTTTTATATATAATGTAATTTCTGTACCAACATTATCCTTACTTGCCTCTTCAATAGTATAACCATCTTCTCCAGTAGAAGTCCATTTATAAGCCTTTTGTGAATCCAAAGACTTGGTTAAAACCTCAATTTTATCGGCTACCATAAAAGCTGAATAAAAACCTACACCAAACTGTCCAATTATATCATGACCTTCTTCCATTTCTTCGCTTCTTTTAAAGTCATAAGATCCACTCTTAGCTATTGTACCTAAATTCCTATCTAGCTCTTCCTTAGTCATACCTATTCCAGTGTCTATTATCTTTAAGATACGTTCATCTTCATCATATTCTATTTCTATATAGTAATCTTCTTTATTAAAGCTTAAATTATCATCTGTTAAAGCTCTATAATAAATTTTATCAATAGCATCACTACTATTAGAAATCAATTCTCTTAAAAATATGTCTTTATTAGTATAAATAGAGTTTATAACCAAATCTAATAAACGCTTAGACTCAGCCTGAAATTCTCTTTTTTCCACTATATCAACCTCCTAAATTAGCACTCAAAGAAATAGACTGCTAATAATTTTATATCATAATAATTATTATGTGTCAAGAATGCAAAAATTAAAGTAGTCCTTTTGGACTACTTTAATAAATTTTCCAATTGTTCTTTTCTTTTCTTTAGCCTACTTCTGACAATGTTATCACTTATATGGCCTTTTTCTATATAAAACATTGATAAACCATTTAAACCCACATGAGTACCAACTGCAGGCCCTTTTTGCATTAAATATATATCTCCAGTATAACTAGTTTGACCTAAAAATTCCTTTTTAAAATCTTCAGCTAATTTCTTATTATCTGTGTAACCTATTAAAATAAAATTACTCTCTTCTTCATCTACTCTAATTTCAAACTCATCTATATAGTGTTTGTAGACCCTCTTCCAGCCTCTTTCCTTTGCCACTAATGACCCTTTTTTATTTTTCATAGTCATGATAGGTTTAACTCTTAGAAGTTTACCTATTAGAGCACTAGAGTTACTTAGCCTACCACTTTTTATAAGATTAGTAAGATCATCTACACATAAATAATGTTTTACATTCATTCTGTACTCTTTTACATAATCTATAATATCCTCAAATTCATACCCTTCTTCTAACATTTGTCCTGCCTTCATAATTAAGTATCCACTACCTAGACTCATGCTATAAGAATCTATAATTTCTAATTGGACACTTCTATTCTTTTCATCTTCTAAGAACAATTCTTTAGCTATTACTGCTGATTGATACGAACCACTAGTTCCACTGGACATACATATACATATTATTCTACTATATCCTTTTTCTTTAGCCTCATTAAAAGCTTTATAAAAAGCTTCTGGACTTGGCATTGATGTTGTTAAGTCTAAATTTTTCTCAGATAATTTCTTATAAAACTCATCTGCCGAAATATCCAACCTATCCCTATAACTCTTTCCCTGAAAAATAACATTTAAAGGAACTATACCTATATTATATTTACTTAAGATATTTTCACTTAAATCACAGGTGGAGTCTCCCATTATTTTTATCATATCCCATCTCCTCTTAATAAAGTTTAGCAAACCTATTATACTATATAAAAAGAAATACTCTAGTACAATATTTTTTATTTATAGCAATTTCATATATATTACAATATATAGTTAAGTTTGTAAATATTTAGTTATCAATCATATTGTTTATCCTTTTTACTTATTTATAAGAAGATATAAAAAAAGCACCCTAGTGGGTGCCTTTAATTACTTATCTTTTCTAAATTGCATATACCAATCATAGTGGTAGTGATTATCAGAGTCATCTTCTACTCTTTCTCTTGCAAGATCAACTGTATCTGCTGGAGGTACTATTACATCTTCACCTGGTCTCCAGTCTGCAGGAGTTGCTACTCCTTCTTTATCAGATTTTTGTAAAGCTAAGATAATTCTTTTTATCTCATCAAAGTTTCTTCCTGTAGATTGTGGATAGTATAGGATAGTCCTAATCTTTCCTTCAGGGTCTATTATAAATACAGCTCTTACTGCTTCTGTATTAGAAGTTTTAGGTTGAATCATTCCATATTTTTTAGCTACATTCATTTCTAAATCTTCTATTATAGGGAAATCAATTCTTACATTTTTCATATCTCTATATTCTATCTTTTCTTCTATATTTCTAGCCCAAGCTATATGAGAGAAAAGTGAGTCTACTGATAACCCTACTAATTCAGTATTTAGCTCTTTAAATTCATCATGCATGCTACCAAAAGTCATAAATTCTGTAGTACATACTGGTGTGAAGTCTGCCGGGTGACTGAATAGTATTACCCATTTTCCTGCGTAATCTTCTGGGAAGTTAATTACTCCTTTAGTAGTTCTAGCTGTAAACTTTGGTGCATCATCACCTATTAACGGTAAGCTTAATACTTCTTTTTCATGATTTAAATTTTCCATTTTACATCCTCCTATATTATCCTTTTCTTTATTTGAACATTTTGTTTTGAATACTGTTTTGTAATGATTACTCTTTTGTAACCGTTACATATATAATATCATATTAAATTGTTTTGTCAACTAATTTTATTTATTTTTTTATTTTTTTCTTTCACTTTAAAATATATGATAATTATTACCTATAGTTAGAGTGCTTTTATAAGGTCTATTATTAAAACAAGTGAATTATTTTCAGAAATATTTGACAAATATTTTTCTTACTATATAATGTATTATTAATAATAAAATAGGAGGGATTTTTTATGGATGTGAAAGTAGTTAAGAATTTGCAATATGTTTTTTCTAAAAATAATAAACCAGAGTTAAAAGTTAAGCCTGGTGAAGAAGTGTTTTTTACAACTGAAGATTGTTTTGGTGGTCAATTAGAAACTGAAAATGATGCTGTTACTGAAGTAGATTTAGCAAAAGCTAATCCTGCAACTGGACCTTTATACATAGAAGGAGCTGAAGTTGGAGATATATTAAAAGTTGATATTTTAGATATACAAATATCTAATTATGGATTTTCTGTTACTCTACCAGAAGTAGGGCCTCTATGGAATGTATCAGAAGTAAGAACAAAAAAACTAGAAATTATAGATGATAAAATAAATTTTAATGGAGTGGAGTTTCCAATAAACCCTATGATAGGTGTTATTGGTGTAGCTCCTGCTGGTGATGATATTCCTACAGCTATGTGGGGAACACATGGTGGTAATATGGATAATAAAAAAATAACTAAAAATACATCTATATATTTCCCTGTAAATACTCCAGGCGCACTATTACAAATAGGAGATTTACACGCTGTTCAAGGTGATGGGGAGTTAGCAGGGTCAGGGCTTGAAATTAAAGGAACTGTTAAGGTTAAAGTTGATCTTATAAAAGATAAATCCATAAAAGGTCCTGTACACGAAGATAAAGATTTTTGGTATACAATTTCTAATTCGAGAGATTATACAGAGGCTGTAAAAATTGCTACTCATAATATGAAGGATCTATTAAAAGATGCTTATGGTTGGGATGAAACTGATATAGCCCTATACTTTTCGCTTCAAGGTGATATAGAGGTTTGTCAATCAGCAGTACCTGCTGATGGGGATCTAGTTTTAAGGATGGCTGTACCTAAAATTGAATCTAAACCTTTACTATAATATATTCTAGGACCTCTTGTTTATATAGATAAGGGGTCTTATTTTTTGCAAATCTTGACAAAAGTCATACCTCTTCTATATAATTAATACATATATTTCATTAATTAGTTTATAAATAATTTCAAAAAGGATTGATTTAGATGAGTACAAAACAAATATCAGACTTATTACTAGAGCACGAAATCAAACCATCATATCCTAGAATTCATATATATAAGTATTTACACGACTATAAAAATCATCCAACGGCTGATGAAATTTATAATCATGTTATTGATCAAATACCAACCTTATCAAAAACTACAGTTTATAATACTTTAAATCTACTTGAAGATAAAAATATTGTAAACTCTATTAATTTAGAAGATAATGAAAAACATTATGAATTGGTTATAGATGAGCACTCCCATTTTAAGTGTGAGGTATGTGGAAAAATCTATGATATTCCTTATAAAGATTTAAATATTCTACCAGATGAATATAGTAATTATAAAGTTAAGGAATTAGAAATTTTTTTAAAGGGAATTTGTGCAAATTGTAATAAAAGATAGTGAGTTTAAAACTCACTATTTTTTTATATAAAAATAGAACCGTGAATCACGGTTCTATATCAAGGGGTCCTCTGAAAACAGAGGAGATTATTCAGTTTAGTTCCATCACGGCGATTTGTAAAATCTGAGGGGACTTAACAAATTAATCGCTAGGAACATAAACTTTACAAACTTATTATAATAAGTTGTTACCAAGGGGTCACTCTGTAAAATACAGAGTGATTAACTAATTATACAAGTTTTGATGTTATCTATATTAAATAGTAAACTATTTAATAGCATTAATAAAAAAAATCTTTTACTTTACAAGCAGCAAAAGATAACTGATACTCATCTTCATCGCTCGTAAAGATTTAATAAATTCATAAGGCTAGTATTCTGGCTCAAGCTTACATCGCAATTTTCGCCTTCCCAGTTTCCCAGTGGCATTTGAAAATCGCTAGCTTTTACAGCGGCGGGACCGCGTAGGATTTACACCTACTTCCTATTTATCAGCCTTTTACAGCTGACCTTACTACTAATATTTTAATTTTAAAAAACAAAAAAATCTTTCACTTTTTTGAGCAAGTAAAAGATAAGTAGGTATCATTAAAAAACCTAAGTATCATCTTCATCGCTCGTAAAGAATGATCAAAATTCCATTAAGGCTAGTATTCTGGCTCGAGTATCAACACAATTTTCGCCTTCCCAGTTTCCCAGTGGCATTTGAAAATTGCTAACTCTTACAGCGGCGGGACCGCGTAGGATTTACACCTACTTCCTATTTATCAGCTTTTTACGGCTGACCTTAACTACTAAATTTTCATCTATCTAAATACTAACATAATTTTTAGACTTTGACAACCCCTTTTCCAAAGTTTTTTTAATATTCTTCTTAATATTCAATATATTAAAATAAAAGGAAGGCTAAGCCCTCCTTTTAATCCAGTAATATTCCTTCTTCAAAGGATAGTTTATCTGCTAAAACTACAAACCCTTCAAGTTCAATATCCTTTTCAAGTTCTAATTGCTTACTCGGTTTATCTGGATAATTCATCCCATCATATCTTAGTCTAACAAAGTAATCTTCACCTTCTTCTAACTTAACAGGTGCTATTATATCTTTAAATCCTTCTGTTTTTTCATTAGCGATTATTAAAGGAGTACTTATATTATCAATCTCTCCTAAAACTTTATTAGAATAAGCGTCTATTAAAAGTAGTTTGCCTTTTGATCCATCATCAGTTAAAAGATATACTAGGGCTGTTTCATTACCTGTTCCATCTAAGTCTGCATAGTTATAAAAGTATCTTACTTCCTCTTGTCCGTCATACTTTAAATAATTAATTATAGCAGTTTCCATATCTTCATTTTTTTCAGTCATAGACTCTAAAGCATGTATCATCTTAAAGTCAATATTATAAGAATGTAATTTTAATTTCATTTTTTCTTTTATCTCTAATTGCTTAGCCTCTTCTTTTCCTTTTTCTAATTGATTCTCAGCACCTTCTTTTAATTCTTTTCCTTCTTCTTTGGCTTCATCAATTAAATGGCTTCCTTCTTCCTTAACTTCTTCACCATTACATCCTACTAAAATAAATAATACTACCGAGACTATTAAGGTTAATGCTATGAATTTTCTTTTCATAATAGACCTCCCCTTTAGAACTTAAGTAATAACTTTCAAAGGGTTATATTCTAGCCTTTAAAAGTTTGTAAACTATAGCTGCTAATACTAAGTTAACTGCTGATGCTAAACTTAAAGGTATTAGTAAGGTTAAAAAGAATGCCTTACCATGTAGTGCTAGACCAACTAAACTAGTTATAGGCCAAAGTAATAAT
The DNA here is from genome assembly GCA_030146915.1 of Tissierellales bacterium. Taxonomy (GTDB): domain Bacteria; phylum Bacillota; class Clostridia; order Tissierellales; family Tissierellaceae; genus JASLAT01. The sequence continues at coordinate 6,817 of JASLAT010000024.1, read as the reverse complement.
AAAAGTAGAGGACCATTTATAATGGTTCCAACAATTACAGCCAATATAGGATTAAACCTCTTATAAATATAGGCAAATACATAGGCTGTTAAACCCATAGCAACTCCTATCATAAGATGAACCACTATTGTGTGTGGAAAACCACTGGTTAAAGCTGTTATAAGATGTCCTATAAGTCCTACTAATGCGCCTTCTATTGGACCTAATAACAATGCTGCTAAAAATCCTGGCATAGAATCTAGGGCTATAGACCCTTGGATTTTAACCATAGATCCAACGAATGATAAAGCTATTAAAACCGCCATATAAACTAACTTTTTAGTTGTATACTTTCTTTGAGTCATATTATCCCCCCTTTCGCCTATATATTATATAGGCTTTTTAGGATAATTCCTAGACAGTGTATCTACATATTACCCTTAAAAAGAGTTTTTATTTAAAAAATAACAATATCTACTATGAACCTCACCTTTATAGTTTATCCAAGATTTATTTAATATGCCTTCTTTAAAAAATCCTAATTTCTCTATAACCCTCTGTGATCTTTTATTAAAATCTGCAGTATAAGCTGTTAAGCACTCTATGCTAGTATTAGAAAAAATATAATCAACTGCTGCACTTGCAGCTTCAGTCATATATCCTCTATCCCAATAATTATAGTTTAATCCATAGCCTATTTCCCTTAATTTATCTGAGCCTAAAGCTCTAAATGGATCTTCATGAAAACCAATAATGCCTATGAGCTTCTTATCTTTTTTATCTATAATAGCCAAATATTCCTTATCCTTAACAAAGGACGTTAGTATATTTAAACTCTCCTCTTTAGAACTATGTGGTTTCCATGTTGAGTTATTGCCCACCTTTTCATTTGAAGCATATTCATAAAAGTCATCTAGATCTGATAATTTCAAAGGTCTTAATTTTAAATTCTTTGTTTCAATCAACACACCTATCACCTCTCATTTCTCCATAAAGAGCTCCTCCCAGTATAAAGATTCCGCCTAACATTTCTACAAAACCTAAATGCTCGCCTAAGATTAAAGAGGATGATATTAGGGCAGATAAAGGCTCTATATAACTAAATAAAGCAACAGTCTGAGCTTCTAGGTTTTGTATACTACTATAATAAAGATACATTGCTAATCCACTATGTATAAATCCTAAAATTAGTAGATTAATAACATCCTTGCTACTTAAAGGTAATATTATAAGATCATCTGTTAAATAAAGATATGTAAATAAAATAAAAGAAGCTGATAGTATTTGACTTGCAGTTATTAATAATCCTGAGATTCCTCTTATTCTTTTATTTATTGTCGCCATTATTCCATATAACAAAGCTGATATTAATACATAAACAATTCCCCTATTAAATCCATTACCGCCGAGACCATTAATAAGTACCAAACCAAAAAGAGCAAAGAGTATTCCTATAAATTTTTGTTTCTTAAAACTTTCCTTTAAAAAAATTAAAGAAAACAAAAATATAAAAACAGGATTTAAGGAGTAAATTAAACTTGCAATACTAACTGGTATATATTCATATGAAGAAAATAAAAATAAACCACTCATACCGAATAAACTACCTGATAAAACTAATTTTAAAAAGTTACTTCTATAAGTATTCCAATCTACTTCTTCTTTTTTTATTAAAAATATAACTAAAATTAATAAGCCACCTAAAAGTGTTCTTATAGCCATTATTTGTCCACTTGATAGACTAACTTGTTTTACAAAAACTCCTAAAGTACCTGATATACTAACACCTAATATTAATCTTAATAATGCCTTGTCCATATCTCATCTCCTTAGATTAAAATAACCTCTCTTACGAGAGATTATTTTTTTATATATTTTGAATTTATTTTAAATCTTTCATCTAGATATTCTCTCCAAAGATTATTATCTCTTGATTCACTATTACATTCTTCTGTAAATATATCTCTTAGATTTTGATTATCTAAAAAAACAAAATAATCTCTAGAAGATTGTCCTCCTAACATACTCATAACTGAATAGTTATAGGTAGATTTACTAGACATATTAGTTGATTCAAATGGAATTAATTTTTCTATATCTGATATTTTAAATTCCTTATTCGCTATTTCAGATGTCTCCTCTATTTTATCTAAAAGCTTAAGGAAAAGCTTATCTGCATTAGCAGTATTCTCAATAAGATCCCTATTAAAAAATTCAATTTTATCATTAACATCTAAGTTTATATAAACCTTATCTTTCTTCATCTCATCTTCATAATCTTCCTTACTAATTATTTTCTCATCTTCTGTTTCTTCCTTAAGCTTATTTAAGCTATAAGCTGCTAAGCCTACTCCTATTCCTGTCCACAATAGTTTGGATAAAAAACCCTTTTTCTTTTTAGCCATAATGCTTAACCTACCTTTCTAAAAGAAATAGCTCACCATTATCAGCAGCTACAACCGTTTCACCCTTAAATCCTCTTTTCTTTAACTCTGATTCTAAAACAGTCATAATCATACCGTGACACACTACTAAAATGTTATCATCTTCATCAGATTCCTTTAACATTATATCTAAAAATTTATTTACTCTATCCTCACAATGTCCTAGATGTTCCTCAACCATTTCTGTTTTCTTTGCCCAGTTTATCATACTGTAAACCGACCATTCATATAAGGATACCTTTCTATCCATTTTTTCTTCCATCTCTTTTGTAAACTTCATAGATATTTCTCTTATTAGAGGTGTCTTTATAATATCCCCAGGATAAATAGCTTCTGCTGTAATTACAGCTCTTGGCAGATCACTACTGTAGCATTTATTCCAATCTACTCCTCTTAAATCAACCTCTGTTGGAGTTACATCTAATATGTCATAATTCCTCATCCACTGTGAAAAATCTCTAGCATGAATTTTTCCTTCTGGAAAAGGTGTATTTACCTTAAAATGTCTTACTAAACCTATTTTCATCCTATCACTCTCCTATTATTCTATATTACCCTATTTAAAGTCCTATTTAAAGCAAAAAATGACCATACTAATTATGCTATAATAAATCTAAGGAAGGGGATAATAATGAGTATTTATACATATGAAGTAAAAACAAATCATCCTATTGAACTTATTAATATTGATAAGCTCTTAGATGAAACAATTGAAAAATCTAAAATAGTTGATGGTATCGCAATAGTATTTGTACCTCATACTACAGCGGGTGTAACTATTAATGAAAATGGTGATCCTGATGTTAAGAAAGATTTAGCCTATGCTCTTAATATATTATCACCTAAGAGAGAAGAATACATCCATTTTGAAGGAAATTCTCACGCCCATTTATTATCAACTCTTATTGGGGCAAGTGAAAATATTATAATTCATAATAGAAAAGCAATACTAGGAGTGTGGCAAAGTATTTATTTTTGTGAGGCAGATGGTCCTAGAACTAGAAAAATACATATAAAAATTATAAAAGGGTAGAAATTTCTACCCTTTTACTTTTTAATCAAATATATAATATATCTTTTAACTCCTATATTTTTAACTAAATCTTTATAAATATTTGAAAAAAATATCATTATAATATTATAATGTTTATCATTTAATCTTTTATTGCCATATTTAATCCTGATATATTCGTTTGTTAAAAGTTTAAATCCCTCATTATTTATAGGTAGATTCTTAGAATTAAATTTGAAATATTCTATAGGAGTCTCACCTGCTTGTTTACCCATTTTTAATATACATAGACTATTTAATACATACATATATATAAGTTCTACTTGATTTTCCTTTGAACTTTTTGATAACTTATACTTCCAATTTATATATCTAATAATTTTATACAATAACCATATTATAAGAATAATTAAAAATAATAATAATATAATTTTAAAAAATTGTATAAAGTTTATTGGTTCACTAGACCCACCACCAGAAGCTCCTCCTGAACTATCAATATCTTCTTCCTCTAATTCATTCTCAGACTCATTACTTTCTTTATCTAAGAACATAATCTCTAATTGTTGTTTTTCATTCACATTAGGTTTTAATATTTTTTCATATATAAAAAAGCTCATTAAAGAAACCAAAAATAAAATAACTAATAAAAGTATTAAATATGTTAGATAGTCAGGATTTTCCATTTTAGTCCTTTTAGCATTAGCAGTATATAATGAATGTGTAAACAATAAAAAAATAGAAAAAAGTGTTGCAAGTAAAAGTACTATATTAACATCTTTACCAAGAAAATCTAAAATAAATACAAGTACAAAACTATAAAGTACTAAAATCATAGTTTCATGTTTTGGTATAAAATATAAATATATTGTTGGTATAGTTAATAAAAAAACTAATACACTTGCAATATTATATATGCTAGTATCTTCAAAAAGTTGAATTTGCATAAAGGATACTAGGACAGCTATTAGTATACATAGAAAATTTTTAAAAATATTATTTCTTTTTTCCAAGCTTAGCACCTCCTAATATCTCTTTAAATTCTAATGCAGAGCTAAAAGTGTAGAAGTTTATTCCTTTAGACTTAAGTTTCTCAATCCATTTATCCGATTTATCAAAGCTTATATAACATAAAGTTGGCTCTAATCCTCTTTCATTTATCTCTGAAATTATTGATAATAATTCATCAGTCATATTATTTGTTAAAACATACATATTATCTAATTTTCTAATATCAATTGTATTATTCGATATTAATGTATCAATAGAATAATATTTATCAGTATTATAACTAGGCAATGAAAGTACATCTAAATAAAACTTTTCTTTATCTATCGGGCTTTTATTTAAATATCCAGAACTATCCGAATATATCAAATTAACGAATCTATAATTATCAAAAGCATAAAGCCCTATAGCATATACTGACTCTATTAAACAGTCATTGATGTCCAAAACTTTTTCCCTGTCCATATCTTTTACTTGTTTAAAATCAGCATATATATTAACCGCACTTACAGCATCTGTAGTAAGAATTTTAGTCATCAATTCTCCTGAATGAGCAGATAACTTCCAATGGATATTCCTTATTGAATCTCCTGGTATATATTCTCTAATATCATCATATATTTCTCCATCTATTTTTTCCGGAACATTATATTCAATTGGTTTATTAGGATTCATAGTTTTAATTCTCATATTGTTTATATTATATTTTTTAGGAGAAATAAAAACCTTATCTTTCCAATTTGTCTCAACTAGGACACTCATAAGATCAAAAATTCCAAATAATTGTAATCTATTAATTTTTATTTGGTAACTTCCAATATGTGGAAAAACTATCTTAGGAGTAAATACTTTTTTTTCTCGACCTACCATCATAAATTCATAAGAAAAATTCCTTACTATATTCTCTTCATCATCTAACAATGTAAAATCCATTTCTGCCTTTGGAAATATTAAAGGTCCTTTATTCCTTACAGTAATTCTATAACTCTCATAACTTAACCTTTCATAGATATTATCTTCTTTATCATTTACTAAAACTTCACAACTTTTTTTTATTAGAATAAGGTATATATACGAAAATAATGTAGATAAAAACATAAAAATCATAGGCATTAAGCCAATAGGAGATTTTAATATGAAAGCAAATAATATACTTACTAAAAATATAAATATATACAATCCTCTTCTAAAATTCATCTAATAATTCCCCTAACATATACTATAGCACCTCTGTATTATTTAAAATTTCACTCATTATGTCATATTCATTTAAATTATTTGCTCTTGCTTTATGAGATAAAATAAATCTATGTGGAAGAACAAACTTAGATAAATATTTTATATCATCTGGTATAACATAGTCTCTACCCTGATATAAAGCATAGGCTTGCCCCATTTTATATAAAGCAATAGACCCTCTAGGACTTGCACCTAACTTTATATTTTCATTACTTCTAGTAGATGTAACTATTCTAACAATGTATTCTGCTACTGACTTTTCAACTCTTATATTTTTTAAAAATGATTTAATTTTTACTATTTCTTCTCCTGTTGAAACTGGCTGCAACGATTTTTTATCATTTTGATTCATTGATATAATTTTTACCTCCTCAGACGGACTTGGATAACCTATAGAAATTTTTATTTGAAACCTATCTAGCTGTGCTTCTGGTAATTTATAAGTTCCCAAGTTATCAACTGGGTTTTGTGTTGCTAAAACCATAAAAGGCTCTTCTAATTTATAAGTTTTTGAATCTACAGTAACTTGTTTCTCTTCCATCACTTCTAGTAAACTTGCTTGTGACTTAGCAGATGCTCTGTTAATTTCATCAGCTAAAACAAAATTACTCATTGCAGCACCTGGCCTAAAATCAAAATCTCCGGTTTTTTGATTGTAAACTGAAAATCCTGTTATATCTGAAGGTAAAATATCTGGAGTAAATTGAATCCTTTTAAAGTCACAAATAACTGTTCTAGCTAACGCTGATACTAAACTAGTCTTCCCCACCCCTGGTATATCTTCTAACAGTACATGTCCTCCACTAATCAAAGATAAAACTACTAATTTTATAGTTTCTTCTTTTCCAATTATTACCTTACCAATATTATCAACTATATCCTCCAATACATTAGAGTACTTTTCTATTTCTTTTTGCATACAATCCTCCTAATATCTTAAAATAATTTACAATGCTTAGGTTTAAACCTAAGCATTGTAATATTTTAATCATCTTTTTTATTTTTAAATCTAAAGAAAGCTATTAGCATGTTTATAACTATAAATCCTATAGCCACTATTGCAGCTATAAAAGGATTTGCCTTTACTTTATCTACTAACTTTTCTATAAAACTTAAGCTTTCTTCTTTAGACTCT